>CAVPNO010000138.1:0-51445 GCA_963706455.1 uncultured Acidobacteriota bacterium
CAAGGCTTTTCTCATCGCGAAGCCGATGATAAAAGCCTCTTGGACGAGGCGTTTCGCCGCGGGACGGGGGGAGCGGCGGCGTGCGCATGGCGAGAGTGGGAGCGGCGAGGGCGGTTGACGTGATTGGGGCGGCAGCATGAGTGAGAAATCGCTCGCCATGCGCAGCATTTGAGAAGCCGCGCTCTCTTTGGTCGGAAAACGCGGCGCAAGGGTGTCGCAAGCGACGTTTCAGGTTACTTGCCCGTCAGGTTTACGGCACGCCGTAACGAGGATACTCGCCGAGGAGCCTCGTCCGGCAACTGCCGCAATGGGGACATCGCGGCTGGGCCGCGTCGTGTTCCGCCACCTGATCAAGGGGTTGATCGGTCAGTTCGGTCAGCTCGCTCAATGCCTCCGAGAGGCCAGCCATCGTGGGTGGTTGCGCGGTGTCGGCCGGCGTAGCCAGGATCAAGAGCACCCAGGCACGATTGGAGTGATCTCGCTTCGAGGGGTGCCAGAGCCCGTAGTATCAGACCTTGTGAAAGCCTTGCGGCAGGACGTGCTGGAGAAAGCGCCGGAGGAACTCAACGCCCGGCAGCCGCTCGGTGCGCCACCCGTCAGCGCCGCGGTCTTTCCAGCGGAAGGTCACATGGGTCTCGTCCATGCCGAGAATCCGTGCATTGCTGATCGCCGTGCGAAAGACATACCGTGACAGGTAGGTCAGCACGGCGTGGTTACCGTGGCCGTAGTGCTTGCAGAAGGAGACCCACTCCCGTCGCCAGACGGTCGCCGGGATCACCGCGAAAACGGCCGGCGCCGTGGCCTCCAAGGCCGCGCGAAACTGGGCGGCGATCTTGCGGGAAAGGGCTGCGACCGGTACGAGGAACTCTCCCCGAGCCGGCTCCCAGTGCTGGCCATCGGCAGTGATCCCACCGCCGGTAATCAGCAGGTGGACATGGGGATGATAGCCCAACTGGCCGTTCCAGGTGTGGAGCACCGACAGCATGCCCGGCAATGCCCCGAGGTGCCGTTTGTGGGCACAGAGGTCCTTGACCGCCGTGGCCGAGACTTGCATCAGCAGACCGTACAGCAACTTCTGATTGCGACGGAACACCGGGCGCAACTCCGAGGGCAGGGTCACGACGGCGTGAAAATAGTCGCAGGGCAAGAGCTCGGCTTCACGCTCTCCGAGCCAGTGCTGGGTCTGGCTTCCATGGCATTTGGGGCACGCTCGATTACGGCAGCAGTGATAGCGCCAGAACGTGTCATGGCAGTCGTCGCAGCGGTAGAGGCGGCCCCCCAGCTCTCGAGTGCAGCAGGCGGCGATGTCTGAAAGTGCCTTCTTCTGCGAGGGCATCATCCGGTGGCCGTACTGGGAAGTGTATTGGGGGCCGAACCGGCGGACGACGTCCGCCAACTCCACGCGGACCTTTGGCCGGGAAACGCTGGGATCAACCATGGCTGGGCCTCGTTCCCTCGAAGAGGCCGTCGGTGGTCTGGCACAGCACTTTGCGGAGCTGGTCCCGCAACGGCTCGGTCAGGTGGGTGTAGATCTCGGTGGAACGCAGGCTCGAATGCCCGAGCAAGATCTGGATGATCCGGATGTCCACCCCGCGCTGGAGCATGTGCGTGGCGAAGCTGTGACGCAGCGAGTGCGGCCGGAAATTGGCGTTGAATCCGCAGGTGTTCCGCGCCTGAGTGAACGCGGCCCGTGCAGTCGCATCGGGCAAGTGGGTGGCCAGTCGCCGGCTGGGAAAGAGCCACCGCCGGCTCCGGTGGGTCTTCCAGACCTCGCGGAGCATTTGGAGGATGGATTCGGTCAGCGGCAGAACACGCTCCTTGTTTCGCTTGCCGATGACGCGCAGAACCATCTGCTTGGAGTCGACTGCGGAGACGGGCAGCGTGACCGCCTCGGTGATCCGCAAGCCATAGGCATAGATGAGCGTGAAACAGCCGCGATAGACGGGCTTTTCCAGTGTGGCGATCAGGCGGCGGCAGTCGTCGTCGCTGCGGACATCGGGCAACCGCTCGCGGCGTGGCTTGCGGACTTTTTTTTGGTGAACAGAGGCCAGTCGTAGCCGAGCGTATTGAGGTAGAAGAACTTGAGCCCGAAGAAGATCGGCGCGAATGTTCCCTTGGCCACACCCAACTCATCGCGGACGTAAAGGATGTAGTCCTCGACGTTCCGTTCGCTGAGCTGATCGGGCGAGATCATGTAGTAAGCGGCCAGTTGGCGAACAGCCCGCAGATACTCGCGTCGGGTCCCTGCAACCAACCCGGCGAGCTGCATGTCTCGGATCATGCGTTTTCTGAGTTCTGACATCGTGATACCCTTTCATACGTGGGAGCTAAGAAACTCCAGCCACAACGGCCGGAAACCCAAGGGTATCAGACCAGAATCTTCCGACGTCGACCTCCTCCAGTCCGCACAACCCAGCCAGACCGCTCCCCCCGTCCCGCGGCGAAGCCGCTTCGTCCAATAGCGGATCTCACGCCACACGGGTGAATCGCCGGGCTCGTTCACAGCCGGCCGCCTTCAATTCGGCGAGCACGAGTCGGCTTTTGCCCTCCTTGAGGAGTCCCCGAAGCCGATTGTATAGCTCCTTCCGCCGGTCCTTGGCCAGAGGCACACTCGCCAACGCCACGCTGACGTGGTGCACGGCATGGCACCAGTCCAGCACCTCGACCACCCGGTACGGATCCAACCCGACCTGGGCGATGACCCAATCCAACCGCTTCCAGATCCACGGCGCGCCGTCAGCCGCGAAGGTCACCACATTGGCCTGGGAAGCACCCATTCGGTGCAAATGAAATGCAACCAATTCGATCAACGCATCGGGGCCTTGGAGCGTGCCGTCGATGACTGGGCGGCTTCCCCGAACCATGCGCCCCTTCTTGTCCACTTCGAGAAGGATGACAACCTTGGGCTCACTCCACTCGACCCGGAACTTTTTCCGCTTCGTTTTGCCGCTGACGCGAACCTTCTTCACGATGGTTCTCACTCGGACCCGGCCGCCGTCTATCTCGGCTGCGACACTCTTGCCCGCGAACTCGTTGCCCGCGGGCAACTCGCCGGCTCGGAATCGCATCAGGTCACGGGTGTGGGTGGCCAACATCTGCGCCCGCAGTTCACCAGCGATTCGCCGTACCGCTTTCTCGTCTTGTTCCTGACCCTTGCGAGCCAACTCCGCGCCTGCCTGTTCGATTGGCAAGAGACCGACCAGACGGCCTACCTCGGCTTGTACGTTGGGGCTGCAACCCTCACTGATCCGATAAGCCGCCAGCTCGGGGTAGAGCCCACTCCCCTGGGGACCTCGTCCTTTGCCAGTGCGCCCACGAGGTGAGCAGTACAGCGTCATCACCGTGATCGCCAGTCCTTCCAAAAGCCGTACCACCAACGGGCGTCTTTTTTTCAAGCGGGCGGAGCGGGACCTCAGCCGCATTGATCACCTTGTCGATGTGGGGAGCAGTCGCGGCTTGCTCACTGGCCTTGGCCAACAGCCCGGCGACGTAGAGATCCGCCTGCCGCCGCGCTTGCTCGTGAACCTCGAGTTCCACGGCGGCGAAGCTGGCCGGGTCGGTGGTCAGATGTTCGAGCCACTGGCGTTCGCGCTCGGCCAATAAACGCCCGGTCTGGCCTGCCACGACGGCTGAGGGTAGGTTTAGCCTGGAATCCCTTTGCTGGGATTTGTCTTTGAAAGAGGGCATGCGCGGGGACTGCCTGATCGAATTTCGCGGCAAACGCCGGATTTTGAGGGACTTTCGGCCAGCCGGCGCGACCGCTTGAGAGTCCGTTTGACAGAGATTGGGATCCGTGGGAAAACATCCGTCGAGGCGGACAAGGAAATGCACAACCCAACCACGGACATCGAACAAATGATTCAAGAGCTGAATGCGATCCAGTTGCCGGGCTCCTTGATGGAGAGCTTTGACGCGTACCGAGAGGACACCCTCCGGACGGCCACCAAGGAGTTCACTTCTTCGCAGCTGAACTGGTATCTCGACTTGCTGAACCGCTTTCGTGGACCGGACGATCGAAAAGACTCGCTGCTCGAAATCTTCGATCCGGAAATGTACACGGTGAACCATCCTGCCTGGGATGCGCCGCCGGGAACGAGGATTGAGATGCCGGCATTGACCTCTGAAGTGGCGAAGACTGCGGATCGGACCTCCGAATTTGCGGATCTCGCTCGGGAGGAGGTCCGGGAGTTGTGTGAACTCGCCGAATCTTATGCGGACGAGGAAGTGCTTGGAATGGCCAGAATCGCGCAGGCCGCGCTGGTGGACCGGAGAACGACTTTTCAAGGCCGACAGGACGCGATCCGCTACCTCGCTCTCAATGCAAGTGCGCTCCTCGAAGATCTTTGGGCTCAGGATGACAGCCTGTGGGTGAAAGCTCCGGCGCGCCAGATCGAATTCGAAGACATGCTTCGGAAGAGACAAACTGAACTCCGCCGGAGGCGGGCGACGCGGCCGGCATTCGAGGAAAAGGATTTCGCTTGCTACACCGAAGACGAAATCCGCGTATTCGCATTCGATATTCGAAAGCTGTTGTTGACGGGGCGCGCGCGACATCTGGCAATCTGCTCGCGCTGTCAGCGGCGGCTTGAATACTGGGCCGACCTGGTCGAAAGGTTTGATAAGGCTATGGTGTCCGAGGACAGGCGCGCCGACGCATGAGGATCAGGCTCGCATTCATCAAGCCATCTGTTGATGCGGCGCGATCGCGGACTGCTGAAAAAGGGGTGATATCCGATCACTGGATCCTGAGCGGATAGGAGTACCAGTCATCTTGCCCGTTCAATTCTGTGAGGAGGACATAATTACCCGGGCGGACTCGGCTCAAATCCAGCGTCACGACCAGCTCTGTTTGATTGCCGACCATAGTGGCGGTCCCTGTGGCATAAGCGATGCGGCCATTGCCCTCTTTATCACCAACGACCATGATCGTGTAGGGCCCGGCCTCGCTGAAACGCGGGAGGATGAGATTCACATGCAGTAGGGCCGCGGGCAGATTGATCGGCGGACGCGGTGGTTGATCCTCTGCACCACGATAAGTTCCGTAATTGGTGAGATCGAGCGTCTGCTCTACAGGTGTTGATCCCGGCTGAGTCAAGGGAGGGGGCTCTATGGCAATGGACTGCCGATGACTCCAATACCTTGCCCCGAGGAAGCCGGCGATCAGGCATGCGGCGCACAGGGACGCAACGGCTGCAACGCGCATCTGCAGAGGGCGCTGGGTCGTGGCGTCCGAACGAAAGTCAAGCAGAGCCGGCAGGCAGTAGTCACAGGAAGTCACGTGATGTACACGGGAATCCGAGAGGTGGAATGAACCGGGCTTGGCAGCATATGCACGAAGGAAGGAGGCGTCGGGACACTCGGGAGTCTTGTCGCCTTTCGGCTGCCGTTGCGTATACGCGCGCAGCTGTTCGACAAACCACTGTTCGGGATTGGTGTGCCCTTTAATCTCTTTCGCCTCTTTCTTTCGGATCATGGGTATCAGACTTCAGCTGCAAGAGTCCACGAATTTCTCTACTTGCCTGGCGCCACACCGTGATATGGTCCGCGCCAAGTTCGTCCGCAATTTGTCTCCAGCTGTGACCGGCCGTCCGCCATCGAACGATCTGACGCGTCCGCTCAGTCATACGGTCAAGGATCTGACCGATAATCATGTCTTGTTCGACGTCGGTTTTGGCATGAAAAGCCTGTGCGAAAAGATCAAGCTCGGAAAGCGTACCCAGCGGAACTTCGTTTCTGTTGGCACGTTGTCTTGATATTCGCTTGATGACACTGATAATGCGGTATGAAAGCTGAATCGCAGAACGCTGGCCGTTGAAGCGCTGGTAGTAGCGTTCGGCATTTTCGACAGCACCGTCCATCAACTCGTATGCAAACTGAAGGTCGTGGTGATAGCGCGACGCGCAATAAACAGCATATGGCCACGCGAAGGCGCAGGCGCGCCGAAACAGCAAATCGATCGCCGGATCAGGCGAGCCCAGGTACCAGTAGTCGGGGGCAGAGAGGGGAGGCCTTGGGTCCATGGGGGCTCTGCATCACGGGCTAACAGTTCCGGGCGCGACGCGTGAACGGGCTGACGCCGCAAACACTGATGCTTTGATTCTAGCGTGATTACAGGCATTCAAAAAACTGGAGTGGCGTCGCCTCTTCCCACTTTGGTGATGGTGCCCGCCATGGGGACCAAATCTGCGGGGCGCCTATGACGGCCAAACGGGAATTCGCCCGTTCGATCACGTCAACGAGAGAATTGCAAAAATTTCGTTTCAAGATGCACCAAACGCGTCAACAGAATGCCTTATTAAAGTAGAGGGCTAATTTTCCACATCGCTCTCCCAACTGGAATCCTTCCTGCCTGCACGACGGTTCAAAAGAGAACGCCTAAAAAAACGCGGAAGAAAAGTTCTATCTCTCTCTTCATTTTTCCCCATATGTGTGTATATGGAGACTGAGGTGAAGTATGCCTTCTTCCCCTATTGATCCCGGCCGGGAGCGCCGAACCTGGCGGCGGTTTCCGCCAGAAGCAATCGAGATCCTGCGGCAGGATAAACACCCGGTTGCAATCTGTGATGAGCTAGCCGCCTTGACCGGGAGAGACAAACGCGCCTGCTGGGATTTCATGACCAGGCACGGTATCTCGCGGCCGGGGTCCGTCTCGCGACAAAGATTTGGTCGCAAGAGAACGGAAGAGCTCGTCGAGTACATCTCGGACCACGGCGTTCAAGCCGCCGCACTGAGGTTCGGCTATGAGGCAAAGAGCCTCTATAACCTCCTGTACCGGCACGACCATACGAAGATGAGCAAGGACATGATGACTCTTCGTGAGCTAGCCGTGCATCTGCGAATGAAATTCACCCAGGTCCGCGGCTGGGTCGACCGGGGTCTGCTCAAAGCGCGCCGGCATGAATTCAGGTCGGGGGGCGTGATCTACCTCGTCGATTTTGAAGAGTTGCGGAGATTCTGCAAGAAACACCAGGACCTGATCATCACGCGACGCTCGTCCCCTAATAGAATGCGTTTCCTGGAGGAGTGTGTCTTTGCCCCGAAGCATGCTCATCTCTTCCGTTCGCGCGAGGCCAAGCGCGAGGCCGAGGCCTTCGAGCGGGGAGAATACCTCGAGAACCCGAGACGCTCTCAGAGGAGCGCCTGATCGCAATATGAGCGAACGCCGCAGCCTACGCAGCGGCCGCGGTGCTCGTGATTTCGATTTGCAGTCAAGCGCGCACGCGCAACTTCGACTTGGTAGATCGTCTGGAGAAGCCACTGACGCCGCTCATCTGTGAACTCGACTTTCCGGACCTGCTGTCCGGCATAGATGACAAGAGCATATGGAACACGAACTTGCATCTGATCTTCCACCAGGGCGCAATACGCCAGAGCCTGGATCATATGGTTAGCGTAAACTCCTGCACGAGCCGGTGGCTTGCTTGAGTACTTGAGTTCAACGGGTACAGTGCCATCCGCTGTTCTTACCAGGCAGTCTGGCTTTCCGGAGATTCCCAAGGCGCTTGAACGCAATGGTTTGCCGAAGAAGGGTTGGCCCGGGAGATCCTGGTAGAACACTTCGCCGGCGGGAATGCCGGTCATCTTCCTCAATCGTGCCGCCAACAAGAATAGGAGGAAGGCGAGAACGACCAGAGTGGCGGCCATCACTTGGAAATTCATCGCGCCCACCCCAGCCATAGAAAGAGATAGAGGATCACCGCGAGCGTCAGAGCAGCAAAAGCGGCCCAGCGGAAACTGTCGCCTCGTGCGAGCTGCCGACCTTTTGAGGCATGCCACGCATTGCCTTCAACCTGCAACTGCTTCGTTTCGCTCGATGGCTCGAGTCTCCGGACGAATTTCAGCTCCCAGGCCTTGGCACAATAGACGAATTCCGCCAGTTCAGTGGCCGCAATCAACTTGCGGGACATACGTATCCTCGCTCACAGGATCAGAGCACGGTTCTCGATTTCAGACAAATGTCCGAAGTTGCTCACGTATGTCGGCGTCAGCGCGCCTTTCGGAGCTCAAGAAGCCGCCTCATGCATTTGGAACAGTTTGCCGCATGATCGATCCGCGGATCGGATAGGGCAATACGCTTGGACCTACGGGCAAGATGCTGAAGGAAGACCTCATCTGGGCAAGGTCCCGTTGGTGTCGTTTCGCCGGCGAGGACTCGCCGCTGATGCTGCAATGTAATCCACGCCTCAATGCGGTCTTCAGCAAGTGAAATCTGGCGCCTGCTCATTCGCATCTCTGGAATTCTCCATCTTCGATTATCTTGGAATCTCTCACAGCATATGGTCGTTGATCCTCTACGCTGCGTTGAGCATTGCCAACGCTGTTTCGAACTGAGGATCACGACCCTCAAGCGCCGCCTCATACGACCAGTCGACAGGAACGTCCGGCGTGATTCCTTTGCCTTCGATCCGGTCTCCGTTCCAGCTCATGTAGGCGGCTACTGGAAGCACCAGCGTGTATCCGTTGCCAATTTTGACTCCGGAACGGGACACAAGCCGGCCCGCGGTTTTGGACCCGACGATGGTTGCCAACCTGTTCTCTTGCGCAAACTGCGCCAGCATCTCAGCGGCGCCCGTCGAGTGCTCGTTCACCAGAATTGCGACGCGCCCATGAAAGGGGCGCCTACCAAACCCCTCGGTCACAAGCGCAATCGATCTCTTGTTGGCGAATTTCAGCGCCAAAGGCAGGAGCTGGAATTTGAACCGGGGAATGTGGCCAAAGCGCGGCAGTTTTTCCTTATCGTATCCATGTTCGGCCATGGGACGATCAAGGCTGAAACCGATCGGGGTTTTACTGGGCGTGAGATAGCTCATGATGCGAAGGCCGCCTATACCGCCGCCCGGATTCCCGCGCAGATCGATCAGCAGACGGCTCGCATCGTGGAGCATCCCATCGAACGCCGCAGAAACCTCATTGGCAAACTCGATCCCAACGTAACCGGGAAACAGGCTGACCTTGAGATTGGCGATGGATTTGTCGAGGAGGGACGCTGCCACGCTCCTCGGCTCCGAATAAGGATTCGATCTGTACTTCGGTTTCTGGGTAGTCAAATCGATATGGAGGGAATGCTTGTCGCCGGCACGCGAAATCACGATCTCCGTTCTCTGCCCCATTTCAAACGCAGGCGAGACGGGTGGTTCCACCTCCCGAGGGCCGACGGCGATTAGAAGGTCCGCCGGTTTGACGCCTGCACGATCTGCGACACCTCCGGGCAAGACATCCTGAAACGCCCAACGCAACCCATCGGAGTCGGTGTAAACCGCACGAAAGCTGGCGTTGATGCTGCTGCGTGGAGTCACAGCAGTATGCGGACCGAGGATGCCAAGCCCGCTCGATCCGAGTTCGTCGAGCATATCCGCTACCGAAGCCTCAAATGCAGAATCCGAATCGGAATTGAGAATCTGTTTCCGGTGCTGCGCGACGATTTCCTTCCAGTTCCTGCCGTTGAAGTGCGGGTCATAGAATTTCTGTTGGACAGATTCATCGATGTGCTGAAGCAATTGCTCCCGTTCCGATCGCGTCAATGCCATGCGACATCCTCTCGATGGTCAGATCGTTCCGTTTGGGTCGCCGACCAGCTGGAAACTGGCCCAGTAGTAGGGTTGGAGTCCTTCCTTGATCAATTGACTTTGAGCTTCGCGAAGCGCCTGGCCCTTGGGTTCGCCTTTACTCAGACGTGAATAGAACGCAGCCATGAGATGCTCCGTGGAGTGGTCTTCAAGTTCCCATAGTGTGGACACGACCGTCTCGGCGCCGGCTTCAATGAATGCGTTCACAATATTGTCGACACCATCCTCACCGACAGGCCCGACGCCGGTGTCGCATGCCGACAGCGTGACCAGCCCGGCATTCAGGCGAAGCTTCTCGATCTCGCGGACCTGCAACATTCCGTCGTCGGGTTCGTTCTTTTCCGGTGCAAAGATGAGCGCGGAGCGATCGGGGTACTCAATGTCCACGTAGCCGTGCAGGGCAAGGTGCACGACATTGTATTGAGGCAAGGGAAGCTCAGTGAATCGAGTTTTAGTTGCATCGGCTCCCAGAAGGATCGTGCTGGGCCGCGGCAGATCGCCAGCAATGGTTTCAACCTCTTTCTTGCTTTCCGGGAGTGGTCGGAGGTTTGCTTCACTGGGCCCGGAAGAAGCGCGGAGGAATGGCCCTTCGGCCTTTGTTTCCTTTACCCACGCTGCCACGCCAAGATACGGGAGCGGTGGATCGGCTTCTTTCTGCTGCTTGCTTCGCAGAATAGAGAAAACCGTGGACGACGGGCACGTCGCGATTGTTTGGGTTTCCACCGCGGGAGCACCGTTCATTGGTATCGCGCCAAAGGGCAGGAGATGCAGATCTCCGTCAGGAACCAGGATTAGGGTTGAGTGATTCTGCAGCTCCGTGATCGGCCCGAAAAGTTCCCTGAACAACGAATCACCCAGAACAACGTTGACGTGTTGCTGGCGAACAGATGTCCGATACGCGTTTGCCTCGGCCTCGATCATCTCCCGGCTGGCGAGTTCGTAGGCTCGAGCAGTGCTATGTGTCACCGCGAGCGCATAGGAGTGAGGAGCAGCGAGCACGTATTCGACAAGCAATTCTTTGTCGCCAAGCAGGGATTCGAGTTGCTTCAGTGGAACCGGATGCTCGATTGCATCCGATGCAAGGGAATGCTGCTCAAGCGTCAGCTCGGTACGGTGGACCTGATCGGTAAGTTCCTGCCGCTGCCCCTGGTCCTGAGCGTTGAGCAGTGCGATGTTCAGATCTGTCAGATGTTTCTCGGCGGGGGTCGGCGCGTGGGGAGGGGCGTATGCGTGGTGCTCCAGTGCCTGAGCCTCAATTCGCCCACGGGCTTCTTCGAGAACGTGTAAGGCCGCATCGTATTTGTGCCGATTGCACATCGAAACGAAGTACCCGGCGTAGACTTCGCCCATTTCCGTAAGCAGTAAGCGTTCGACGTTGGGAGTGGGAACATTTTCAAGCAGCGAATCGATGATCGTCGCACTCTCCCGATAGAGCGCATCGGCCTGGTCATGCTGACCGAGCTTTCCGAGAATGCGAGCCTTGATCGCCAGATCGCGAGGAACAAAATATAGCTCGTCGGGAATGCGTTTATTGGCGGTGATCGCCTCATCGACAGCCGAGAGAGCCTGCTGGAGTTCGTTCTGGTGTTCGTATGCCTCAGCAAGTTCACCTCCGACCTGTGTAATGCCGCGCCAGTAGCCGAGCTGCTTCGCATCGGAAAGAGCCTGGCTGAAATCGGCGATCGCGTTGTTCCACTGGCCTAGGTCCTCATAGACGCTGGCTCTCGATGTGAGGATTTGGTAATAGTGCCCCTTGAGCGCGGGGCTCGGGATCTCCGCAAGCGCGTGGTTCGCAAGATTGAGCGCATCCGGGTAGCGGTGAAGGCCCCGAAGCGCATCAATTTTGGATGAGACCGCGACTGCGGGGAACGCTACCGCAGGGTTGGACTTCGCGGTGTTGATTGCCTCATTGAGAGCAATGAGTGCTTCATCGTAGCGGTGGAGTTCGACGAGGCCGGCGCCATAGAGGCTCGCATACCGTACATGGGCTGCAGTGTCGCGGAAGACCCTGGAGACGCCCCAGGCGGTGAGGACCTCGCGTTTGGCTGTGGATGTATCGCCTGCCAGGAATGCTGCAATCCCCTGCTCTCCCAAGGCGCGCGAGGCAAGAAGTAGATGTCCCTGGCGGGTAGCCAGATCAGCTACCTGTTTCCACGTCTGCCGGGCCATGCCGGCGTCGTAATTATTTTCGATCGTCCCGCGGACCACAAGGATCCGAAGACGCGTCTCAGCGTCGGCCGCTTCTGGCCTAGTAAGGTCCTGTGTGAGGGCGTAAATCGTGTCGGCAAGACTGGTGGATTCGGCGCCTCCGGGAATCTGACTGACCCGCGCATAAAGCGCTTTGGATTTGTTTCCTTGGGCCACGAATTTGACTTCGGCTTGCCGGTAAAGTGGCGCGGCAGAAAACCAGTTGCCATTCCACGACAACTCGTCGGCGCGGCGCAGAAGAGCGCCGGCACTGTCAGATGCAACCCGCCGCCGAATACGGTAACCGATGAATACGACGAGCAGTATGATCGCGACCGCACACGCAACAATAACGGCGACGGACTGGGTGCGTTTGGGGGAAAAGCGCATCGCAATCCTCGCTGGGCCGGTCGAACAGGTTGAGAACAATATAACTGGAATCCCATCGCCGGCTCAAGGCAGGTGCACGGCCGATTGGGGGCGTTCTATAGAGATTGTTAGAGCCTGATGGCTACAGACCGTTGAGAGTGTCGTCCAAGCCCAGTTCGCGGAGGGCACTCTTGATTTCTTCAATCTTCTGAGGCGATAGGCCGCCCAGCGGCTTGCACTTCACATTTACGTTAAGGTTGATGTCGTTACCGACCCCGAGCTTCGTGAGGAACTTCGTATAGAAATTCATCCACTTCTGGGACGGCACCTCGCCGGACCACGTGAGTTCCAGCTTGAGTTGTGTTGCTGCGGGGCTGCCCTTCGGCATTGAAGGGCCCTGCGACGGCTTCAAGGGAGCGAGCTGCGGTCCGGATTCTCCACTCTGTTCGATACCAGGCAGCAAAGGTTCCGGTTCTGCAGAGCGCTCCGGCTTCGAGAGTTGCTGCCGATAGGCCTCGGAGGTTTCCTTTGTAAGGATGTACATCTCTTCGGAAATTTCAACATCAAAGGCCTGATCGTACGCTCGAAGTTGAACGGCAAGTACTTCCCGCTCCCGGCTTTTCCCACGTAGGCAATCTGACCGTTTGAAACACCACGCGCGATAGTTTCGCGGATGGCCTCGGGATCGAGCAGTCTTGGGAAGAGCGGTGACGCATAGAAGGCATCGCGAACGGCGCGCGTGTTCCATTCGGGCAGCGCCGGCGGCCAATTGCGCACCAGCAGATTTGGAGTGATGCCCTTTTGCACCTCATCCACAGATTGAGAGAGCGAAATAGGGATCGTATTCATATGCCAGGCCCAAGCGCATGGCCTCAACACCCAGCCGAAATTTAGCAGCATCACCATCGAATGGTTCCTGGGACGGTGAAGCTTGCAACTGGTCGATCTGCTCTGGACTCAGGATTGGCTCGTAGACGCGATTAGAACGGAGACCTTTGCCGACCAGTTTTACGGAGTTGCCGAGGGGAATGGCAACGATGACCTGGACGGGTTCCGGAAATAGCGAACCATATACGGTGACGTTTTGTTGAAGGTCAACTGCGCGCATAGTTGGGGCCTATTTCATGATCCTTCCAAACTGCAATGTGAATCCTTCATCGGCGAGCAGTATGGCAGATCGCAGCTTCCAGTAGCCTGCCAGAAGCACTTTCTCGCCTTCCCTAAGCTTCTGGAATTCCTGATGCGCACTGGTCTGGAATACCTGACCTCTAGCATATGCTCCGCCGAAGACTTCGCCGGGAAAGAACCGAATCGCTTGTTCGGAGCTAACGTTGGCTCCGGCATTCTCCAGGCCGCGGAGAAAGTCCTCGGCGAGCCCTCGGCGCTGATCGAGATTGCAGACATCGTCTACGGCGGAGCACAGTGCAGTAAAAGCTTCGGAAGGCAGAATATCTGTCATCATTCTGAATGCGCGGAGCAGCTCGTCCGCCAACTGTGCCCTGGTTTGGCGGCTAACGGGGCCGCCGGAACGCAGCGATTCCTCATACAGGAGCATGCCGGGACTGGTGTCTTCGCGAAAGTACGTGCGTAGGTGATCAGCGACACGAATGCCGAGCGTCGGATCGCTCGCGAGTTGACCGTAGAAGGCCTTTCGAAACGCCGCGATGTCTACGGCTGCATTCAGGATCGCGATGATATCCGATGCATGAACCCTGGCTTCGTTGCGATCGTGTTCTGCGTGATCCGGCCCGCGTAGATTCCTGTATCGGTCATCGAGGGCGAGCAGCTTGAGGAACACAAGTGCGTGAGGCCGCGTAACGCGAAGGCTGGCGCGCGCCGGTGTCCTATCGGGCAGCACACCCTGTATCTCATGGATATCCGATTCATCGAGTGCGATGGTGCCACCTAGACATTCCCGAGCGTGCAAGCCGTTTTCGATGTCGACTCTGAAGTCGTTGACTCGCTAAGTTCGCGCGGTGCCATGAATTCGACGCGCATGACTTCGTTCGTGCCCGGGATCGGCTTCTGGAACTGGAAATTACGCGATTCGGGCACGACTGTGTATCCCAGAGCCCCCAGCTTTTCTGCGATATTTGCCGGCTTCTCGCGAAGTGAAATCGCATCGAGAAGAAAGTCGAAATCCCTCGTTGCTCTGGCCTCGGCAAGAACAAACTTCAGCGCCTGACCACCCACCAGGACGAAGTCGCCCGCCGCGGGTCCCAGCGCTGCAAGCAGCTCCAGGAGGTACGTTTTCTGCGGTTCGGGAATCATGCGGCCTTCCACATTGGCTCAATCGCCTTTTCGAACAGGTAGTCCGCCTGTTTTTGATCGCGCCCCCCGCGCGCAATCAGATCCAGGTAAGCCTGCACTTCGGAGACTGTCGGAATCTGATCGCAGCGTTTGCCATACATGAATACGCCGAGATCGTATGGTTCCAGAAATCGGAGCGGCGGACCATCTGCCTTGCGGTTCACAAGATTCTGGAGCTTTTCACCCTGGTTAGGCGAAGACAGATATACGTCTATCGTGTCGAGATCGATGAAGGGCGCGCGAACGTTCGCTGCCGCGGGGCCAGTGAAGGCAAACTTGGGGATCTTAAGAGATTCGAGAGCATTGCTGATCGCGGTCAGATCCCGCCCGAAGGGATTGGGATAGGTAACGCTGTTCCGCAAGCGCGAGCGATAGCGTTCCCGGTACTTCGAGGCCCAAGCGAGCAGAAGGCGTTTGGGCTCAGGCACCAGCGCCGATGTTCCGCGCCGACGGATCCAAAGCTGGTCTTCGAGCGTGCGGAGGGCCTTCGAGATGGTGCCCAGACTGACAACGAAACTGCGGACAGAAACTCCATCCTCACCGACCCCGGCGAGAACTGAATTGTCGCGGGACTCCCTATAGAGTTCCTGGGCAATCTCGCTCAAGGTCCAGCTGCGAGGATTTTGGAGAAGTACTCGGACGACGCGCGAAAAGCGTCCTGAGAAGACATTGACCTCGCGAGGGCCTTCTATCGATTCAACGACGCTTTTACTTCGCTGACCAGTCCGCTGCAGGACGAATTTGCCAGGAACATTGATCGAGATGTTGCCGGTGAGGTCAAGGAAATCAATACCTGCTTCAATGCAGAAGGCCTGCGCTTGCTGGGAAAGTGTCGGAGACACGATGGCAAAAGCGGCGTCTTTCTCAATTGCTTTGAGACGTGCGATCCAAGGAGCGATGCTTTCCAGTTGCCGGGGACTGATTGACTGCTTGATCTCGGCGTAGACTCGAACTTTGTTCGTTCCGGATTCAAGGTCAAAGCGGATGTCGAACGGGCGGCTTTCAACGACATCGGAGACCTGTATTCCCGGCAGCTGCACGAAGGGAACCTGGTCCTTGAGTGCTTGGACGACGGAGGCTTCGGTCGCTGTGGCGGCGGCTTGCATAGGCCAATTTTCTCAGAGAGGAAAGCAGATGTAAAGGAAACTTTTCCTTATACACTGCTTTCCAAATCTGGAAATTGGCGAATAGTTGGTATTTATGTGTAATTTGAATGAGTTTTATGTTCGCGTAGCCGTAAAGTAGCAACCGCGTCAGCATCTCCGGATGGTAAGCTGCCAACCCGCGCCCGTCCTTGCGATCACAGCAATCAGTGAAACACGACTCCGGGCTGCAACCCACCGAAGAAACAATCCCCAATTCTCACAAGAAATGTCGGGCGTTCCGGGCTTCCCCGGCTGGGCGACCTTGATCTGTTCGGTAAGCCTCGCGGAGCCATCTATATGACGGATGTCTCCGATATCTGGATATCAGGCAACGAGTTTACCCGGAACGGCCACTTCCCATGCGCGGGAACCAGCTATGAAATCGTGACGGGATACAGTGCTTCCAGAAATACGAATTTGCATATTATCAAGAATCGCATTCACGATTCGTACACGAATATCTCCATCTCTCTCTTCGACACGAGTTATACAGAGGTAATCGGGAATAATATCGACCAGAATAACCAGCGTTTCGAGCCCGCAGGGCCAGTGAATGCCATCAGTCGTTCTGGTAACATCGTGACGGTAACAACAGACAATACCCGACCGATCTATGCGGGTGGCGATTGGAATACGACCGTGAATATGGCGGGCGTGGAGGAAATGAGCTTCAATGGTGCTTTGACGCCTGTTCCCCTCAAGGTGGTTGATGCTCAACATTTCACGTATCCTCAGGCGGGAGCGGACAGGCGATCCGCCGGGGGGTGGCTACCGGCTATCTTCGAATAACGATGGCTACGGCATTCTTTTTTACACGACAAACCTGGCCACACCGGAAACCTCCTGCCAACATAACATCGTGCAACACAACCTGGTTGCCAACAGCGCCGGGCAAGGCGTCCTGCTCCAGGGCAGTTCCGATACGGTGGTCAGCAACAACAAGCTGGTAAATACGGATATTCAAACCGACGGCGGCTCGCATCCGGTCGGTGCGATCGCGGTGAATGCCGGCAATGCGGGCATGCGCTTCTCGGAGCGAGTCATGATCCGCGATAAACGAGATCGACACGACGTGGCGCTCCGGGATTGACGTCGCCAATTCCAAACAGATCACGATCACGAACAACATCCTGCAAAATGTCGGGACCTCGCGCGGCGGCAATGCGTCCTGCATCCAGCTCCGCTTCGCGGAACCGGATGCGACGGTTTCCGGGAATACGTGCACGGGCGGGCTGCGTGGTTTTTACGCAGATAATGACTTACTTCGACCGACCATCTCCGAGAACTCATTTGCCGGCTGGGGTGGCGATCACGGTGCGGCGGGAATGTTCTTCAAAGGGGAGTTGCATGGCGCGATCATCCACCACAATGCCGTCAAATCGCCGGCTGGCGAAGGACCCGGCATTCTGGTCCTGAGCCGGACTTCGGCGGAGAACACGCTGGAGAGCAATGATATCGACCTTTCCGGAGCGCGCCACGGGAGCGGCATTGACTACCGAGGATTGCAGGCACAAATCACCGGCAACCGTGTTCTCAACGCTCCCGAGGATGGAATCAGCATCGAGGCAGCGACGGAGGCGCGCGTGGAAGGCAATACAATCACGCACGCGGGACGAAGAGCCATTGCCCCGGGAGGAATGGGAAACACCGTGCGGGACAATGTGGAACGATAGAGTGGGTGCAAGACGCCGGCAAGGGTTCGTTTTCTTACGCCGGGAAAAAGAACCGCATGGCCACGCACTCAAAGAATATAGGCCCATCGCTGTGCTTGGAAACTCCTCTGTTAAGAACCTGGAGCGCGCTGTTTCCGCGGCAGTGCGCTGAGTTCGTTCAAAAGCATCCGAAGAAAAAAGAGGAGCAGGAACATCGTCAAGTCCGCGCAGACTTCCGCTATCACCAAGCGCAGAGCTTTCATCTTGCAACCTGCACGAGCTCTGACATCGAGTAATTTGAATGACAACGATCAGTCTGGTTCATGTCCGCTGCGGTTGAGATGATTCAACACACTGTGAGATTCACAAGTCCTCAACCTTCTCGCTGCTCAGCAGAGCCCCAACTTCCAAGGTCTACGGCGGGTTTTATATCGGCCCGCTACCACATTCGGATTTGCTTAATACCCAATTGTGAACCGCTCCCCGTGGTGCTCAGGGCGCTCCAACTCATCGACCGCAGCGACGGCATAGTCTTCCATTGAAATCCGGCTGTTGCCGTTGCCGTCTGCGATCAGAATAACTAACGTCGAGCGAACCCAGCCTCAGGAGTGATACCTTTCAGTGAAACAGTGTGAGCAGATTTCAGATAAAGCGCAATCTCACCAATGACGAGAGCTTCGTAGCGTAGAGTTAACGAATGTTTTTGGTCCTTCTACGCAGTTCCGGGCGCATTACCACGCACCCCTGAAGTTATACATTAGGCAAGAGCGGCGACGCGCTGTTATCAACGTTGCAATTTTCGCATCGCCACAACACACCGACGATCCCGATCCAAGGACGATCATAACGGCTCTGTCAACTCCATCTTTCAGCCCGCCCAGACTTCTTGTCTTATTTCGGCGACAGCGCATTGAGCCTTTGACTACCCGGCTTTGTACCAATCTTAGTTTCCTAAGACTCGCCTTAGGCCTGGGGAATTATGGGTAATGGAGCGGATTTATCTTTCCGAAGGTTGAGCGGCGAGAATTGCGGAGACGGTTTCGCCGCCGAAGCGAGAGGCCAGGTTCTGCGCGAGGAGCGCATCCGTCTTCGCTCCCGCCATGGCCTTCTGTACGTGGTCGCGATGATCATCATTCGACGATCTCAAAGTGATGATCGCGGCGGCGAATTCCATTTCCGGATCATCGCCTCGCTGCTGAATGGCTCTTTTTACCCAAGCGTAGCCATCCACTACTGACGCGGGATTCAGCTCATTCTTTCCGATCCACTGTTTGTAAGATTCAGCCAGATAGCCGAAATCGAACCAAGCCCCTCGGTGGTCACCTTAAAACCGGCCATATGTGGTCACTTCAAAACCGGCCATAGAGATTGGCCGAAGACGTGATTGTTTTACCTTGACTCAGTGTTTTTGAGCAAGGCGTTTTTGGTGGGCAGTGATGATCAACTGCCGGGCTGCGTGTTAACGTGGTAATCGCTCCGCCGGGGTCGCGCCTTGCGGAGTGATCCAGGGCCGAGGACACGGGGCTGGCTCCGGAAGAATCGGCGATCGAAACCCTCTGCAGTTTGGCTTGCGAGCTGGCTGTCAGAGGGTTTCGTGTTTTTGCCAGCATTCTTATGGTGAAGCTCCGTCGTAGGAGGCCTCTGGATCCGAGATTGCGACGCCGCCGGGCGTTCTTTGCCCGGCATCCTTATTGCTTTTGTTCTTTTCATTGCGGATCTCCCGGGCTGCTGACGTGAGTCCGCCAGCTTCGCGGACCGCACTTGAGCACATGCCCGTGGTGCAACAGCCGGTCCAGCATGGCCGAGACCGCGGCGCTATCGCCCAGCAACTTGCCCCAGTCGTCGACGGGCCTGTTCGAAGTGATAAGTGAGCTGGCTCGCTCGTAACGGCGCATGATGATTTCCAGCAACTCCTCGGCGGCGGTAAGCGGCAGCTTCCTCATGCCGAGGTCATCGATGATGAGCAACGGCACCGTCGATAGCAGTTCCATGTGCTCTTTGCGTTGACCGTCGAGCGTGGCGTCGGCCAGTTCTTCCAGAAGGATGTGCGCTTCGCGATAGAGCACGCGATAGCCTTGTTGGATAACGGCGTGTCCGATGGCCTGGGCCAAGTGACTCTTCCCGGTTCCGGGTGGACCGCGAAACAACGAGTCCTCGCGTCGTTCGTACCCATGCCGCGGTGGCCAGATCGAAGATCAGGTTGCGATTCATCTTGGGGTTGAACTGGAAGTCGAAGTTGTCCAGGCGCTTGTCCGGGTCGCGGAACTGAGCCTGCTTATGGCGGCGCTCCAAGAGCCGCTTGCTGCGGCATTCCAGTTCATCCGATACCAGCATGGAGACCAGATCGATGTGTGCCATGGCATCGGTCTGAGCCTGAAGGAGACGTGTTTCCAGGGTGTCGGCCATGCCGCTCATGCGCAACTGCCGCAGGGCGCGATCAAGTTCGATCAGATTCATGGATTCGGTTCCTCGAAGTCGAGACGTTGTTGAATCAGGTCGCGATACTGGATCAGTTCACGGATGAGCGGATCGACCTGGCGCAGCGTCAGCGGCGCCTGCGGGCTGCGCTCCAGATACCGGCGCACGAAGCGATACTCGCTCACACCCAGCTCCAGCGCAGCGGCGCAGGCCTGATCGACAGCCGAACAACCGTACTTCTTCGCCAGCGAGAGCACACCCATGATGCGGCGCACTCCAGCCTCGGCCTGACGATGATGGATGGCATCGCACAGAGTTCCGATGCTGGGCCCGGCCTTGTGAGCGCGGGCCAGCAGGCGATGCGTATGAAGCGGAGTGCGCCGCGGACGATCCTCGTCGCGGATGCGGTGGGCGCCGCGCTTCTGTCCCAGATGTTCGCGCAGCAGCATGCCGGTGCGCGGATCGAGCAGGCGCACGAACATCGCGTCCCACTGCACATCCACCTGTCGGCCGATCCAGCCCGGCGGAGCACCATAGTACGCCGCGTCGACTTCAACGCAACCATCGATATGGACAGTTCGCTTTCCGTACTGGTAATAGCGGAACGGCTCGAGAGGAAGCACCTGCAGGGATGGCTTCTCTTCGGCGAACATCGCCGCTACCTGACGTTTGGTGCGGCCATGGATGCGCGTATCGGCCCAGTGTTCTTCCCAGTGGTCCAGATAAGCCTGCGCCTCTTCCAGGCTCTCGAACCGCTTGCCTTTCAGGGGCGTCTTTTGTGTGTGGCCCACAGCGGATTCGATTTTCCCTTTTCGATCCGGATCCCGCACTTTGCACGGCAGCGCGGTCACGCCGTAGTGGGCCAGAACATCGCGATAGAGAGGGTTCAGACGGGGATCGTAGATATCGGGCGCAACCACGCCTTCGCGCAGATTATCCAGCACCACCAACCTCGTGGTGCCGCCAAGGCGGCGGAACGCCTTTTCATGCAGCTCGGCCCAGATCCGCGCACTGGAACGGAACGTCAGCAGCCGCACCGATTTGCGGCTGTAGCCGAGTGTCAGCACGAACAACCGCGTGCGGCGGTACTTGCCCGCTGTCGGGATCGCGCACCATCGGACCAGTCCCGTAGTCCACCTGGCACTCTTCACCTGGCTGAGTCTGGATGATGGCACGCGCTTCGGCAGATCCGTTGCCGCGCAGCTTGCGCACATAGCGCTTCACGCTCTGATAGCCGCCCCGGAACCCGTGCATATCGACCAGGTCCTGCCAGATACCCATGGCGTTGCGGCCACGTCCGAGTTCCAGCTCGATCAGTTCGCGGTAGGGATCACAGGCGCTGAACGATCGCTCCGCATCCTGAGCCGAACTCGTTTTCTCCAGTAAAAAGCCGGTGGTCACCTCTATAGATGGGATGAGAAGGTCGACCCCGATCACGTCGAGCAGCTAAGCTGGGCGGTGATCAACGCACTCAGAGGTGCAATCCCGAAGGATGGAGGTCGACCCGTGAAGAAGCATAGCAATTCTGCGAAGAAGTGTGAACCCTCGGCGAAACGTGCGCAGTCGCGAGTCTCAGTTGTGCAGGATGTACGCGAAGTCATGACAGATCTGGTCGCGCATCTAACAAGGCAGTTGGATGGGGGTAGCTTACCAGTTTTCGAATTACAAGACGAAGGGCGAAGCGCAATACGTCCGAACCTGGATCGCTTGACAGTGGGCGTCGATCTTGGGGACCAGTGGAGCAACTACTGCATCCTGGGTTTAGCTGGAGAGACGCTGGCGGAAGGGCAGTTTCCGATGAGTCGGCAAGAGATAGCGGAGTTTTTTCAAGGCTTGGCGATATCGCGCGTGGTGGTTGAAGTGGGAACCCATTCGGCGTGGGTACAGGAAGTGATCGCCGGTCTGGGACATGAGGTGCTGGTGGCGAATGCGCGGATGATGGAAGGCTCGAAGCGTCGCCGACGCAAGAATGACCGGATCGACGCAGGCAAGCTGGCTCGGTTGGGTCGTGTAGATCCGAAATCGTTGTATCCGATACGACACCGCAGTAGCCAGGTACGTGAAGACTTGCTCGTGCTACGAGCTCGAGATGCGTTGGTTGCATCGCGGACGGAATTGATCAACACTGTGCGTGCCCTGGTGAAGACCATGGGGGCGAGACTCTCCAGCTGTTCGAGCGAGGCTTTCGCGAAGAAAGCAGAAACGGAGATCCCAAGCGAACTACGGGAAACGCTGCAGCCGTTATTGCGGTTGATCGCGACGTTGAATGACGAAATCAAGTCCTACGACCAGAAGATCGAGCAGCTGGCGAGCAAGAAGTATAGTCACACGAAGTTATTGCGGCAGGTCACGGGGGTAGGGCCCATCACCGCTCTGGCCTATGTGTTGACCCTGGAAACTCCACAGCGCTTTGCCCGGAGTCGCGATGTTGGTCCGTATCTTGGACTGGTGCCCAAGCAGGAGGACTCCGGAGACAGCCAGCCGCAATTGGGCATCAGCAAGGCCGGCGACCAGATGCTGCGCAAACTGCTGGTGGGAAGCGCGCACTATATCTTGGGGCCGTTTGGGCCGGATACCGACTTGCGACGATTCGGAATGAGACTGTGTGAACGTGGCGGGAAGAACGCCAAGAAACGAGCGGCAGTAGCAGTGGCACGAAAGCTTGCCGTCTTATTGCATCGGTTGTGGGCCAGCGGCGATGTCTACGAGCCTCTGGGCCACGTCTCGCCTGCGAGGACAGCCCAAGCAGCCGCAGCTTAGGTATCCAACTCGACAGGGCATCTGAATGATGCCCAAAGAACGCAATCTGTTGTTGATCGCTCGAATCAGGGTAATGTTTCTCCAGGTTGATTGAAAGCGACATCCACTGGCCTTGTTCGGGTGACTGCGAAAAAGCGGCTGGTCCGTTAGAGATCGCCCTATAGATGGCAGCACCCTAGCAACCCATGTCCGTCATTGGTGACGGGCCTGGGACGTTAAGTCGGACCCCAACATGCACCGGGCCCAGAGTGGCTCATTCAGAGTGCGGATAGAAGCCCGGCACGTGGAATGGCGCCAACACAACCTCTGCTGCAGGACAAACGAAGCAGAAGATGGAGGGAGCGGCGCGGCACATTGTTGTATGAGTTTTTCAAGGCATGGGAAATCTATCCACCCGATGTGTACTAAATGCCGGGAGCGGCTCCGGGCCACCCCCGGCGCTCATCGGTACGGATGAGTCTCCAGCCGGCTATTCCTTGACGGGTTGCACTCCTGCATTGCCCGCCTCCGCTTCGCCGGTTGTCATCAGAATGCTATACAGCGATCGTGCCCGTCGAGAGTTTTCCAGGGTACTAGAACGGCCGCCACGTCGGCCTTGACTTTTTAGACCTTCTCATAGAGGCCGCTTTTGGCTGATCCCCGAGGAGCCAGCGCGCCGCGAGCGACTTCGGGAGCCTTTGTGGCCCGGGCTCGCAGGCGGGTCAGCAGTTCTTTAGCAGACGGCGGGTCTTGCCGGGCGTACAGTGTTGCGCGGCGCAGGGTTTCCATTCGCACCAGCACGGCTGGGTTCGAATCGAGGATCGCAAGCGTGGGGAAGGGGTGGTTCACGATCCTCCCCGAACTCGAAATTTCGAGCGCTCATCGCACGTAGGTGAGCCAATTCGACTATTGGCGTAAGGTGAAAACCTGACAGCGATTTCCGGACACGGGCCGACCCAAGGAACGGCTTACGGATTATAAGCCAGCGGCAACCGTCCAAGCGAAGCGGGAAGAAGCGGCAAAACGAATAGAGGGGCGGAAGCACAGTCGCAGAGCACACCGAACTGCGAACTGCGGAGGCCAACCCGATGAAAGACAAAGCCGACCACTCAAGCATGGTCGGACCAACTAATCAGATCTGCGAGAGCCGATGCCACGATTGTAAAGATGGCAATATTTCGACTAGTTAAGGGCGATTTTGAAGCTAGGACGGTGATCGACGAGCGTGGCTGGTGTATCAAGCCCGTGGGCAGCCGAGCCAGGCGTCTGCGATTCCCAATCCACTAGCTTTCGGGAGTGGCTTCCCACTTGGGTTTGGTCTCTCTACCCCACTTTTTCGGATCTTCGTTGTGCATCCGTTCCATTCGCTTCGCGACGTCAGGGTGATTTCCTGTTACGTGCTTAACCATCAGACCGACCATTTCATCCCACGATTGCGCCGAAAGCTTCTGATCACAGGTGCCGCCCAGATCCTTGCATGTCATGGTTTTCATAGACGTCCTCTTCTCAAATGTTCGAAGCCCGGCCTCTCGCAGTTGTTGCTCACCTAATGACATTTCCTCACTGGGCGATGCCCAGTCGCCCGATCGGCCCTGCTCAATTTTCATGCTGTCGCCATCTAGCTGGGGTGCGGCGGTCGCCGTAGCCCAAGCGTCGTCTCGGGCACGGATCGCAGCGTTATTCTAACCCGATGCGTTCGATGCGAGGCCTCGGGGTAGGCGTTCCCGTTCTGGCTGGAATTAGACGGCCGGCGCAAGCACTCAAAAGTGTTTTACGCGGTTTTCGCCGTGTTCAGATTGCTAACTACAACAAGCACAAAAACTTGCAACGGCTTTTCACTCCCACGCTGTTCAGTTTTGGTGTTGCAGCTAGGCCGGAATTGCGAATAGGCTGATGGGGATGCGATTCGAAAAGATCTGGGTTGAGCAATGCAGAGCCACGCGGGGGATCCGTCGACAGTTCGGTGCGAAGAGCGCCCTCGACTACCTGATTGGCGAAAAAGTGATTCGCTTTGCCGAGGCGGCGGAGCACATCCGGAGTTTGCGAAGGGGCTTCCCAGGTTTCTGGCGGCGATCTGGCGGACATTCAATGAATACGAGCTGGCCGGTTATGTCGCCTCAACGAAACCGTCCGTCAGGATGCAACTGCGGCGGTTGCTGTATCTGCGCTGAGTTTGCGCAGCTATTCCAGATCCGGAAGTGCTTCGCGAGAAATCAGAAGCCGAATGGATCGTCCCTGCCCCGGAACCCGCTCAATAAAGCCGTTCACCTCCATTGCAAGAACCATCTGATGAATAGAGGGCGGGCTCACTTGAAAATATCTCTGCATATCGGCCTCAGCGGGAGGGCGGCCATTGACCTTGCCGTAGTAGTAAATGAAGGCAAGATACTGACCCTGTTTATAAGTAAAGGGTTTTGTGGGCACGGAAGAAGTTTATCTTCTTTTGATGGATGTTAAGAACGTCTGAAGTGATTGCGTGCGCCGTTTTTGTTCGAGCCCGCCCGCGACATGCTTCGGACCGGCTTCAGGATCGCTCGATATAATTCGTGAAGAACAGATTCGACTATGGGCCCGCCAGCAGATCCGCAACGTCATTAAGGCGAACCGTACGTTGGGCTAGAATGAACGTTCCGTTTCAACTAGGAGCAATGTGGCCCGAATTCTGATCGTCGAGGACCATATGAAGGACGTCAGCGTCGCGGAGCAAACCGCGCGATCAGCTGGCTTTTCCGACATTGAGGCGAGAGCGGATATCCGTTCCGCCAAGAGTTATCTTGAAAGGGCGCTCGGCGCCGAGGGATCGCTTCCCGACCTGATTCTGCTTGACCTGGACCTCGGTCAGGAAAGCGGGTATGAGATATTGCGCATCCGTTATGACAGTCCTGACCTGGCGAGGATTCCGGTCGTTATTTGGACTCAACTGGGACACGATAATTACGAGGTATGCGCGTTGTTTAATATCAACGGCTATGTGTCAAAGTGGGAAGGCCCAGCCGCTCTGCGCAAGGTGCTGGTGAAACTTCTTTCGGAGTTCGGTCAGGAACGACCGCACCGGTAAATAACGACCTGGTCCAATGTCCACCTTGTAGCCATCACGTTCGACTATAGCGGGCCGCGCTCGTCCCGAGGTATGCGGAATTTTCGTTGACACGGGCACTCAGGTTGCGATCTTGTAGCCGGACTTGTCCCCAGTGGCGCGGGCCCGTTCACTTTCGAGTCCGGCGATGCGCTTCAGGAAGATGCGTTTAAGCCGGGCAAAATCCATTGAATTGCGTGCAGTATCCGTGGTCTGCTCCAACTGTTTGAGAGTGGCGCGGAGCGATTTTATGGTCTCGGGCACGGATCGCAGAGTCATTCTACCTTGTGTCTTCGATGCAGTACCTGGGTTATTGGAGGTCGAGCCATCCGAGAGTGCGGACGGGCTTAAGCTGAAATTCGCCAACATCAACCGCGGGCGGGGTCCCGGGTGGCGAGTCATCCGCCATTTTTCTCCTCCCTCTCATTACCCGGATGTGGCATTCGGGCCTTCAGACGTCTGGCTTTTTCACCCCGGGAGGGAGGGGAACATCGGGGCGCCGCCACTGAAAAGCAGGAACGGCACAAGACCGGCTGGCCCAGCTGCGGCAGGAAGGGAGCCGTGGTGGAAGCGCGCACTCTGAGCAGGTACGCTGGTTTCAACGCGCCCCCGCGCGTTTCTATACTTTGCACTGCATTTCTTGTAGTGCCTGGGCACATGCTGAAATTGCTTTTCCCTGAAGAAGACCTGTTCGCCAGCACTGAAGACGAAATCCTCTCCGCAATTCACGCATTTTAGGATCCTGTCGGTGAATTCCATGGTTCAACCTCACCTGATGAAGCGATCCCGCCGCCCAGATTCGTGGGCAGGGTGAACAACTTTTCCCCGGATTTGGGAGAAACTCGGCGTTGACGCTTGTCCAGCGGTAAGCAAGGCCAGAAAGGGCATGCGGCCAGGGGAAAGAAGCAGGTGGGCGGATAGAGCCGTCAAAGGCTTCCGTATCAGTCCGGATCGGTATCCCTCATCAGCAGGCCGCGCACAACCTCGGAGACAATCCGCGCGATGCCGAGCGTGTCATCGAGCGCCCACCCTTTCACCAGGGTTTCATGCCGCCGGTGAAACTCCTTGCCTGCCTCATTCATAAACGACATGAGGTAGCTCAGATGCCTGCATGTGGGTAATTGCTCAGGTAGGCCACCGACTTCGATCTCGATTCCGCTCAGTCTCATGATTAATCCCCCCCCGAAGAAAGCTTCGCGGGAAGACACGTTCATCTCTGCTCTCGGTTGCGGTAAAATGCGCTACCTTATCCCTAGCAGCGATCGTTGCCATAATGCCTCTCAAACAGCCCAAACGAATCCGGAGCGAGAACAGAAATGCTCGATTCCTCCCGGGAACGCAAGCTCTCGTAATTGGTATCCACGAACGAGAGGAAAGTTACGTGATTCGACAGAAATGAATGCCTCACCAGGCCGGCTTCTCGGAAACGCTGCTCGCGTCCGCCCCACATATGTCCGAATAGCGACTAGAACGAAGCCGCAGGCGCCGAGGACGCTGAATGGTGCCATACTGAGGCTGTATGGGCCGGATAGTGCGCAACCTCGGCTTTGCGTTGTAAAGTCCCAACTCATTTATTATCAGCAGGCTCTGATTCAAAATCCATAGACTCACCGCCTCCGCTTAAAACGCCTGCGTCTTCCTTCAAGTCTCCTTATCGAAACCGCCTCGAATCATCATCAACCTTCACTCGAGTTACTGCTCGAGGCGGTTCCGATCAAGGCTAGCGACTTTATGGCCATGTGGCTCGCGTTCGATTGTCATTATATGCGTTTGGCATCAGACACAAATCTCCTGGCCGCATGCCTGTTTCACAGGATTAATTCGCGGATAGATCTTCGGCCGAGTTGAATGAGCTCATTGTCCCGAATTCAACCATTGACGGGGGGATCGATCCACTAGCCGTCACTTGGCGAGTGCCGCCGTTGGATGGGCATAAATCCGCTGCAACAGAAGAACCCACGCCGTGTCGGAAAACGGATCGGAAGGTATTTGGAACTCGACGCCTCGCTGACGCAGGTCCGCTGTGAAAATCGCCATGGTTCGATCAAGAGTCAGATCGTCGGGTCTCGGCCCTCCATCCCGAACTTCGGCCTTCCAGAGTACGGAAAATCGAACAGCAGGGCTCGGGAAGGTGGCACGGACTTCTCCATTCTCAAGAATTGTCCAATTCCCCTCGCCATCCGGCTGGATCTTCGCTAAGGCCGAAATTCGCGGCAAATTCGCGTCGGGATCTCCGATTGCTCCGATGCGATGATACAACTGGTCATTGTCTGAGATGAGAGCGACGTTACCAAAGGGCGGCCGCTCGCTCAACATGGGACCGTCCAGCCCTTCCGGCCAATAGTCGAAGCTGCCGCCTTTGCCTTCATAAAACCAGGAGATCGCTCCGGCCTGGACCACGCGCCATGCTTCGAATAGTCCGGAGAAGCCCATGACTCTGAGTAACGGCAACGGATAATCTGCGCGCGTTGCTCCGAAAAAGGTTGGGTTGTCCAGGTGCGTTGCGCCAGCAGGCATAGGTCCATTAATGTTTACGGCAACGAATTTGGGATACACGCGTGAGGTTCCGAAGGCCGTTCTCGCGGCCTCAATGAATCTCTTATTGTGCAGAATGCGATCGGCGCCGTCGACAAGTGGCTCCCCGCCCAACGCCCAGTCTCCCCGGAACCACGGTAGAACTGGCCTCTTGGCTTCTTCGTGCGTTTCATCTTTAACCCCATCAGGAGCGTAGGCCGCGAGCGCCCGATACGGAGCATACCGCTCCAACATTTCGCGAATTTGTTCGCGCTCTTCGAATGCCGGTTCGATGCGAATAGGCTTTGGGTTGATTTTCATGATTCCTCCAGTAGTGCTTTTGGATTTGTTTCCACATCATCTGCCACTAGCGGTTCGCCGGCAGCAGATAGAGCACGCTTCGGCAGGAGCAAAGCCAAGCTTGCCGATATAAGCGAAAAAAGTCCGGCACAGATCAGGCCGGCGTAAAAGCTGCCCGTCTTTTGGCGGATGAGGCCTACTGTGAAAGGTCCGGCGAAGCCGCCTAAGTTCGTGACGGATGTCACTAACGCAATGCCCGCGGCGGCTGAAAAGCCGGTCAGGAATTCCCCTGGCAGCGAGAAAAACACAGGCAAAGAGCTGTAGACTCCAACAGCGACGGCCGAAAAAAGAACAAGAGAAACTAGAATGGAGTGAGGCGCTCCGAGCAGCAGCAAGGCAATCCCGGCGCAAGCCTCCAAAGCTGCAATGTGATATCGGCGCTCCAGGGTGCGGTCGGAGTGGCGAGATACGAGGATCATCGCGATCAGACCAGCGAAACTGGGGATCATCACAGCTAAGCCAACCACGGTGTTAGACTGCCCGCCAAGGACCGATTTCATGACCTGTGGCAGCCAGAAGCTAAAGGTGTAGCTGGCAAAGCCGTGAGCAAAGCCGATACAGGCGATAAGCCAGACCCTCGGATGAAGGAGAGTCCGCGTCACCGACATGGATTGCTTCTTCCCGCCCAGCTTCAGCCGGTCTTCTCGCTCCAGTTGACGGGCGATCCACGCCTTCTCTTCCGGGGTTAGAAACCCGGCCTCCGCGGGTCTGCTCGGCAAAAGGACGGGCGTCAGGAATGCGAAGAATGCGGCAGGCAGACCTTCCAGAATCAGCAGCCATCTCCAACTGCTGAGGCCGAACCAATGCGTGTGGTCCAGAATGAAACCTGAGATGGGGCCACCCAGCACGATGGCCAGCGGTATGCCGATCATGATCCACGCAATCGCCTGGGCTTTTTCTCTTTGCCGAAACCAGTAGCCGAGGTATAGGCAAATGCCAGGAAAATATCCTGCCTCCGCGAGGCCCAGCGCAAAGCGAGCCATATAGAGTTGATGAGCCGAATGAACAAATCCCGTTACGGTCGCGATCGCCCCCCATGTGATCAGGATGCGGGCAATCCAGACACGCGCGCCAATCTTGTGAAGCATGAGATTGCTTGGGATTTCAAACAGGAAGTAGCCCCAGAAGAAAATTCCGGCTGCAAACCCGAACTGCTGGCTGGTGATGGCCAGTTCGCCATTCATCGTCAGCGCTGCGAATCCCAGGTTGATTCTGTCGATGAAGGCGAGTACAAAAAGCACAAACAATAACGGCAGCAGCCTGATCCTGACCTTGCGGATCGTCGCCCCCTCCATCAAGTTGGTGGTCATGCTGGCATCGCTCGTCATGATTTCCTTCCCGAGAATACGTCTTTCACCACCAGTTCCCTGAATTGTGCGTCGTTCTTGTGGCTTATCGCAGTGCTTCCAAAGCTGTCAAAAGACCTTTCCGAAGCCGCCTGACTGGCAGATCCGTATCACCTGCGCTCCTCTTGCTGATGAACTTGCGAGGCAAGACCTTGGCCCGTCGGACTTCTCGATAGGGAAGCCGTTTCTGATCGGACTGGCCTATCGCAACCTCCTGATCAGGGGGGCATGCGCCACATGGACGGAGGAACGTCCGATGCGAGTGCGAAGCCCTCCCACAGAAAACTTAAGTCCATCTTCGCCACAATGTTCACCCCCAAATGAAGGAAGCGGTTCAGAGCACCTTCCGCCCGTCGTGGCTTGCCCGCTAATGTCAGGTTAGCTGTGGGCTCAGACAGAACAATGGCGTGCATCTGACCAAAATGTTGACAGCCAGAATCGGTGAATCTCAGAATGATTGAACGGTGATGAATCCGCGCTTCGGATCATTCGAAATCGACCTCGAGGGCAGGCGGCTGCTGAAAGGCGGGAAAGCCATTACGCTTCGAGAGCAGTCGTTTCAGGTGCTCACTGCTCTCATGGAACGTCCCGGCGAGATCGTCACCCGCGAAGAGCTGCGCAGGCGGCTCTGGTCGTCCGACACGTTCGTCGATTTCGAAGTTGCCCTAAATTCCGCCGTTAGCCGGTTGCGCGATGCTCTGGGCGACTCGGCCAATTCTCCCAGCTTCATTGAGACGATTCCCAAGCGGGGCTATCGCTTTGTTGTACCGATCCACAAACGCCCTGCCGTGGCGGTGATGCCCTTCGTGAACAAAACTGATGACGCCAAGGATGAATATTTCAGTGATGGATTGACGGACGAATTGATTCGCGGACTCTCGCGTGTCCAAGGCCTGCGGGTCACGGCGGGCAGCGTTGTATTCCGCTATAAAGGCCAGCGTTGCGATGCAAGGCAAATCGGCAAGGAACTGGGGGTTGAAGCTGTGCTGGAGGGGTCGGTATGGAGGACCGGAGACCGCATCCGCATCAGCGTTAACCTCGTCGGCGTAAAGGATGGCTTCAATCTCTGGGCACAGCGCTTCGACAGCAATCTAGACGACGTGTTCACTATCCAGGATGAGGTTTGCTCGGCGGTAGCTGAAACAATGAACATCCGCTTGGCCTCGCAGCTCCCGAAAGCGCACCCAAGCAGTGCCACAGCCTATATGCAATACCTGAAGGGAGTCTATCTTCTTAAGAGGCGCCGGCCCGACGCCATCCGGCGCGCTTTCGAGTACCAGCAGGAGGCGATCCGGCTGGAGCCCGATTGGGCTGAACCCTATTACAACGCGGCCATGGCTTACATCGTGAGGACAATTTACGGAGAGATGCCTCCCGGTACTGGCCTACCCGAAGCGGAAAACTTGATCTCGAAAGGGCTGGCACTCGACGAGAATTCAGCGAATCTCCACAGCACATTGGGAATGCTGCGAATGTTTCAGTGGCGATGGGCCGAGTCGGAAAAGGCGCACCGGCAGGCGATCAGCCTGGAGCCTGAGAACGCATTTCCGCACGGGTGTTATCCCATTCTTTGTAGCTTCCTGGGCCGGCATGACGAAGCTGTGCTCCATGCCTCCAAAGCTGTGGAACTCGATCCGTTGGACTTGATGGCCAACTTTCGCCTCGTGCAGGCTAATTGTTATGCGCGCCGCTATGACGAGGCGGTGCGCGCTGGGCGGATCGCCATCGAGCTGACCCCGGATTCGCCCTACACCTACTTCTATCTGGCCTTATCCCTGGCGATATTGGGCTCGAAAGAAGAAGCTTGGGAAATGGCAAGCATGGGCAGAAAGCTTGCCGGCGGCATGCCGCTTGGGGAGGGCTATTTCGGCTACCTTGCTGCAGTGCTCGGACACAAGGTAGAAGCCCACGAAATAGTCAAGAAGTTGAAGGCTGGTCGAGAGACGGGCTATGCGCCTGCGTTGCCCATTGTCTGGACTTATCTCGGCTTAGGTAAAACAGTCGAGGCCCTGCACTGGTTGGAGACTGCTTTGCCTGAACGGGACCCATTCTTGGGATCACTGATGGTGTTCCCGGCTTACGAACCTATTCGAGATCACCCGGAATTTAGGCGCTTGGCACGCGAGCTTAGATTTCCGGCGCAGTGAGAATTGGGGATTGTTTCTTCGGTGGCTCTGATTCTGCAAAGTTCACCAGACTACCCAACGAAGCCCGTGCTGCTGATCGAACCGTTCGCGTACGGCCCGGCGGGGGATTCGGCCAAGACGCGAGAATACGCAAAAAAGGCCTTCGCACTTATCGACCGTGTCTCCGGGTGGGAGCGCAATCACATCGCGGCCATCTACTACGCAAACACCGGCGAGTCAGACAAGGCGATTGATTTTTACCGATCGGGTATCCGCAACTATCCCCGCTACTGGGGATTCCCTAACAACTTGAGCGAGAACCGCATCTACCTAGGGCAGTACGAGGAGGGGTTGCGGGAAGGTCTGGAGGCGGCCGAATTGGAGCCCGACGTCTAACCGCCTTACCGCCGCCAACTGGACGCCTACATCTGCCTGGATCGGCTTTCCGAGGCCAAGCAGGTGGCGGACAAACTGCGGGAGCGGGAACTCGGCGGAGCGAGAATCCACCAGCGCATTCTGGAACTTTGTTATGTCGAGGACGACCAGGCGGCGATCTCCAGGGAAGTCCAATGGTTTTCAGGCAAGCCCGAAGAATACCTCAGCCTCGGCTTGCAGGCTGCTTACCTGAATCTCCATGGCCGGCGGCGTCGACCTCTGCGCTGAGTCTCCAATTGGTGCTCGCCCGCGCCGTTGGAGAGGTGCGCTGCAGTCCACAGCGCCACAAGTAAACAAAATGCAGCCAGTATCAGAAACAGGCTGAATCCACGGTTCTGTAGCAAAATCCAGTCGCAGATGTTCACGCCGTGCGAAAGGCATTGTCAAGGCTGCCGCTCTGTCCGCGCACATAGCGCGAAATCGCGTCCAAATGGAAGAAACGGTTCAACTCCAGCGCCCTCGGGATGGACGCCCAAGACGCAATGCACGAAATAGAGGGACGAGTTGACGGACTTTGCATCGGCGGTAGCGAACTGGATAACAAAAGGAAATGAAGCTTCGTAAAAGCGGCGATCCGCAAGGCCGACCGCCGAATATCGGCCGAATTGCAGTCGATAACACGTGATTGATTTGCGGCCCATGGTCAAATTCTAGGGCGCCCGTCGCTCATCTCGTAGCCGGTCACTTTCGGTGCCGCGCGATTTGTTGCAGCTCTTTGCTGGATTTCAGCAACCCTCTTCTCGAAAAATGGCAGTTCCCTCGTCGCTTCAACAGCGCGAACGCCGACCTCCAGACGCTTTGCAATCTGAAAATTGCTGAGTTGACTCTCGGCAACAAGCAGCAAGGCCTCCGTTAGTTTTCTACCCCTCAGGATCATAGTCATAGTGGATTCCCCCTCGATAGAGGCTGGCCATGCATGCGCAATAGTTTGCAATGCAACGGGCCAGGATCCTTGCGCCTTGTCAAAGACAGTCGCGCACTGTTTGCGTAGAAAATTCGGCCATTCGGCGGGAGCGGGTTGCCACGGGGTTCGTTGGGCGAATGGTCCCATCCGATTTGAGGGTCGTAGCGTTCAGGGCGGACACTGTGCGGCATCATGGATCGTATCGCTGTCGCCAATGCAACCCGAGCGCTTGCACTCTTTGCGTCCCGGATGGGAGAAATCTTGTAGGAGGTTCCGCCGGGTGGTTTCTAGGGCACTCGGCCTGTTCGCGGCGAACTCGGGGCAGGGTGTACAGAGTCATGGGCGCCGTTTCCTGAAGATCTCCGTCAATAGACGAGGCGGCCGTGCCCGCTGGCACGCAATCGTTCGATCAGATGGTCGAACTCGACGGCGAAGCCGATGCGGAGCGCGCAATCCAGGCTCGAACGGGTGACGCCGAACCCTGGCGAGAGGCTGACCCGCATGTCCCTGGGAAGCTGCCAGCCGAGCACGGGCGCGAGTTAGTGCGACGTGTCGCGGAGCGTTAGCGACCAGGTGTCTCCGACACCCCCGTAGGCTTCTGCGCCGGCGATGAACTTCTCAGCACAAAAGGTGCATACCCGGCCCGTCGGACTATGCAAGGGACGTGCCGCGGCCACGGCATACCCAAACTCCCAGGGCGCGTGCGACAAGTCTTTTTCTGCGATGAAGTTCTCGGAGAGGTTCCAACTCTTGAAGTTCGACGAAAGGATCAGTTTGAACTCCGCCTCGTGCTCCCGGTCGAGTTTGGCCGTTCTGTTGGGATCGCTAAGGTCGCTCTGGCCATCGTGGCCGACGAATTCAAGAATGCTCTTGTCGGCGCCGCTGATGCTTTCGTATTCAATGTAGAGTACCGGGTTGATGACGTATTCGTGCCGCAGGGGCCGGAATCGGTTCTCGAAGCGGTATCCGGTAAACAGGGCCGACTGGTCATCGGTGGCCTGTCCGTCGAGGTAGAGTTCGGCGGTCCACCATGGCGTCACGCCGTATTCCATTTCCTCGGCCAATGCGCCGTAGGGGCTACCGCCGTGGGGACGCGCCGCGGCGGTCTTGGTTTCGAGTTCTAGCGTTCCCGGCTCGGTCATGTCATGCGAATAGGTGACGAAGTAGGGGTTGTCCGGGGCGTGCGCATCCTGGGCCCAGCCGGTGCTGGCGGCTGCGAGCAGGATGTAAAGGACAGGCACAGACAGGGCAGAAAGGTTCTCGGGCAGCAATGAATAGACAGTTGGCCCACCGGAAGAAGATGACAAGATCGTCATGTTCCTCCAGAGTACTACCGATTACATCCTGACTCCTTCGCTGTTTGTCAAAGAGCGCACTCCTTAGGGGGAAGGCATCGGCTAGGATATACGGCAGTGATTCCTGGTAGGTCCTATGGAAACTGCGCCGGTCAGAATACGGCCATTCCGTTTGGCCGTCGATCCGCGGGACAGGAGGAGTTCGGATGCAGATTCGTCACGTTCTGACAGCCTCTCTCATGCGGGGGAATTCGCGGCGGGACATAACTCCGCAGTAGGCTGTCTGCCGCATCACTTTCCCTGTTGGGAGCCATCTTCTGTCAGGCTACACAGAATACAGCGGTTAAGTGTGAACTCCACACCACCGATTTCAGATCTTTTAGGTCAGAAGGGCTGCTGTAGGCAGGTAATCTGCTGCAGCGCTTCTGGTTCGCAGAGCTCCCGCCTATGGGCAGTTGTTCTTCAGCCACGGATATGCGTCCCCGAGCGCATCGCTGTGGGCGTTGCAAGGTACGGTGCTCAGGTACGTCCAGATGGCTGTGAGCTGATGATCGGTCATGTGCTGATACTTGGGCCAGGGCATGACCTGGAGCACGGCCCCGTTTACGGGCGGCAGGTAGCAGTTATCGGTGACGGTCGTGCTGCAACTGAGATGCAGCTTATCGAAATCATGACCGGTCCGAATGATTCTGATAAACGTCGCCAGGTTGTTCCCTCCTTCAGGATTGCCGGTGTTGTCGGGTGTCAGATTCCGCGTGATGATGTTCGGTCCGAGCCCAGGGCCGGCATACAAGGGACTGTTCGTGTCCTTGACGATTCCAGGTCCAACCGGGCCGAAGTTCTGGCCGCCGTTCAGGTACGTGGCCTGGTTGAATTGAATGGGGCGGTTGAGAGGGGGAAGAAAATAGGGGTTGCCCGGAACCAGGAACTCATTGGCCGGATCGGACCCATGACAGCCATTGCAGTCTGCCTGCGCATTGACGATGAAACTTCCCAATCCCACCAGGGTGGGATCTTTTCCCTGCATGTTGATGAACGGTGGAGCGATCCGTAGGCCGATGGCGGCCAACGTAGCGTCTGATTCAGATTCGTCGTCGGCGTGCACTCGCATCGAGACAAGCTGCAGACCGGCGAATACGATGATTCCAGCAGTGCAGGCAGCCAGTGCAGCGGCCTGCGCGATTCTCCTCGGCTTCATTTGAAGACCTCCGTCGGAAACCAGCACGCGGCCTCTCAACGCTGCTCTCGCCTGCAGCTGCATGTTGGCTCTGGATTGCACACCGAGACACGATTCAACTCGCAGTATTGAATGAGGGGAAACAGCTATGGCCTTCAGCTGCGGCACTGTTGAGCAGGAGAACGCCGTGCGCGCGCGAAAAGTCTTCTGGAGATACCCGGTCGCTAAGCATACGTCCGGTTCTCAGACCTGTCCAGTTGAATTTTTGATCGGGAGTCTCGCTGCTGCAGACCTGCTTTTCAAACCGTCAGGGTACAACAGAGGCGAGGAGCGCCGCTGCTCGCGTGCTCCCCTACTGCAATGATGCTTCCCCTTCCCAACAACGCAATACAAAAGATGGAAAGCTGGTTCTGAGAAGAACCGAGGCCATGGCGTTCGTAGAACTTGGAGCCGCTGATGAACCGCAGAACCATCATTTCCAGTGCGCCGCGCAATCATCACGGTCCTGTGAACTGATGTTTGTCTGTCTCATTGGCGGTCCGGATCGGTGGTATCCGCGCCATCCATCGCAAACGTCGCTTCCACTCCGCGCTGGCCGTTGATGGCAAATCGCTGCGTAAAGTTGGTCGCGCCGTTGGCGTCGGTCATCGTGCCGGCGGCAAGCAACAGCAGCTGGCTGAAGTCGCGCTTATTCAGCGGCAACGAGCTCACCTCGTGGCTCGAAAGCTCTTCGCCGCCGGAGTTGGCAATCTGCGCGCCGGCTCGCCGTACCCCTGGCATTACAGTCAGCGATTCCCCACCCGCCTGCACCACGAAAGACACGGAAACTGCCTTCAGCGGCGCCAAAACCAGCTGCACCGCCTCGCCGGTTGAACTGCTCAACTGCAGAGAGAGCCTGTATTGCCCAGGTCTCACCGGACCCACTTGAAAACTACCATCGGCTCCGGAAGTCGCCTGAACGAGCTCGGTGTGGGCACCTTCAGCAGCCAGTTGTATACGTGCGCCAGAGACGGGCGCGCCATTTGCATTTCGCACTGTCCCGGTCCACGTCTGCGCGGACTGCTGCGCTCGGCACGGGAGGAGCATAAGAAACAGAACAAGCGTGGCCTGTAATGAGTGACGAAAGACCGAATCTGCGGATGGGAGCGGCAAAACGGACACCTCTTCCTCTGGAGAAGCCAAGTTGGGGCAGTCTTGGGTGATTTCCCGCGAATGATTCATCCTAAATGGCCGCCGGAATAGTTTCAGATCAGTTCGTCCGCACTCAAATGACCGAATAGAAGCAAAGAGCAAGCGTGCCCTGAACTTGGTCATCAACTGCCGGGTTGAGAGGTTCCCATCTTGGGGTGCTGAGCGCCTATGTCGCCGCGCCGATCAATGCCCGGGGACTCCCACCCAGAATGGTTGGCGATATCAGAAATTGAGCAAGCCAATCACCTTTACTTTTACCAAAATGTAAGTAAGCTAACCGCAAACTCCGGCCTAGCGGGCTTGCTATGGGGAAGGGAAAGATCATCGGATCCAGATGACTCTTCCGGCCTGGAAGCTACTTACCGGTTTTCGTCCACAAATCGGAAAGAACGGTGTCTGGTACCGCGAATGCTTTCCTTTGCAAACCCCTTCGCCTTTTCCGGCGGAGCCGGGCTGGCGGCTGGTTCGGGCAAAATTGAAACTAATGGTATGGTCCGTCGCCTCAAGCCCGGCAGGGTATAAGAGGTGAACGAGGAGGCGGTCCATGGAAATTGCGACGGTAGGCATTGATTTGGGCAAGACGGTATTCCATCTTGTAGGTCTCAACACAGCAGGCGAAACGGTGGTTCGCAAGAGATTCTCGCGGGCCCAGCTATTGCGCTTTACCGCCAACCTAAAGGTGGGCTTGATCGGAATGGAGGCCTGCGCAGGGTCTCATTTTCTTGGCCGCGCACTGCGCGAGCAGGGGCATGAGGTGCGTCTGATGCCCGCGCAGTACGTCAAGCCTTACGTGAAGACCAATAAGAACGACTACATAGACGCAGAAGCGATCGCCGAAGCGGTGGGTCGTCCGCGGATGCGCTTTGTGCCCATCAAAAGTGATGAGCAGTTGGATATGCAGTCCATGCACCGTGCGCGGGAACGCTGGGTACGGAACCGGACCGCCTTGCTGAACCAGATCCGTGGGCTGTTGCTGGAACGCGGGATCACGATCAGACAAGGCCGCCGGCATGCGGAAGAGGCTTTGCCGACGATTCTGGAAAATGCAGAGGCCAACCTGACGGGCATGATGCGCCAGCTCCTGGGGCGGTTGACATCAGAACTCAAGCAGCTGGAGGTTCAGATTGCAGAGATCGATGCGATGATCGCCGGCAAGGCTGACGATCAGGAAGCCTGCCAACGGCTCATGACAATCCCCGGCATCGGACCGATCACGGCCACAGCCATTGTGTCGACGATCGGTAACGGCGCAGAGTTCCGCAAGGGCCGGGGCTTCTCCGCCTGGCTGGGCCTGACGCCTGCAGAGTACTCCACCGGAGGCAAGCAGAAGCTGCTCGCCATCAGCAAGCGCGGGAATGGCTATCTGCGCAAACTCCTAGTGCACGGGGCACGCGCCGTCTTGCAGTTCCGGGACAAGCAATCCCCTGGCCTAAGGGCCTGGCTGGGGCAGCTGGTATCACGGGCGCATCCCAACGTCGTCACCATCGCCCTGGCCAACAAGATAGCGCGCATCGCGTGGGCGATATTGGCCAAAGGAGAGATATATCGGCCACCGTCGATGGCAAGCAATATGGAGGCGGCTGCGCCGCAGCTGGGCGCATGAGTTTTCTCAGGCATCGGCAATCTATCGTCCGGTGATTTGTACCACCAGAGGGTCTTTCAAGGAACCTGCCAGGTCTGCTGGCGAATGAAGAGATGGCGAAAACGGTCGAACCCGGCGCTCTCTAAACCTGTTATGGGGAACAAGCCCTAGAGGCTGTGAAACTAGTTAGGACGAGAGCGCAGCGCATTCCATCATGTGCCCAGAGCGTTTGCTCACCAAAAGGCCGGATACATTTGCGCAGACCACCTGCCATTTCATTTTTCGCTTGCAGCACGGCGACGGACCATACATTCCCCATAGTCCACAATCCTTCCCAAGTCGGGCATTTGGAGGTGCTTACTTACAAACTTAAGGGGAAGCACAAACAAAGTTGGCCGCATCGTCGATGCTTCCCGTGCCCTTATAGGCGGCAATTTGCGGGAATGGGCACAGAGGGCGATTCCGGATGACCTTTCCTTCTTTTAGTTGGGAGGCGATGATGGCTTCCGGCGCCTTTCCAGCCTCGACCCATTCTTCTATTGCGCGGATCGAATCAAAAGTGTTCGGGCCATCGCCGCCGCCGCAATGGTTCATCCCGGGAGCCATAAAGAGGCGGTAGGACTTCTGCACCTTGGCTGGGCCTCCCATAAATTCCAGCACGCTGTTGTAGTAGTTGATGCTGTTGAGCGGCGATATTGAAGGGTCACTCCAGCCGTGATACTGCAACAATTTTCCGCCACGTTGAAAGAAATCCCGGAGATTCGGATCGGTCGCCCTGGTCAGGCCGTCATCGATGCGGTCGGCCAAGGCCATCCCGGAATCGAAATCGAATTTCATGTAGTCCCACGTGGGATCCTGAAGCATGGCGTATCTGAGGTACGCGGTTGCCAGAGTCTTCGTAATGTCCGGTGGGTCAGGATACATCCGACCCACATCGGAACTCCAGCCCAACTCGCTACCCAGAACCATTCCCGGAAAGATCTGCTCTCCAGTTCGGGGATTCACAGTAGGGCCGTAGAACGCCCGGACAACCACTATTTGCGCCGCGGTCAGGCAGTCCGGGTGGTCCTCCTTCTTGCACTCCAAGATCTTCGGGTCGAATTCACAAGACCGCGGATCTTCCAGGAGTCCGTCCTTGACGCCGTCACGAGCGTCGCAAGCTGCCAGCACAGCGTTGTGGAGCAGTAGAAGCTTGGATGAGGGAACCAGGCCGCCCGGGTTTTTTCGGATCGCCTGAGCCTTCCATACGCTTGCTGCCTGCATGTGCGTCAAGTTGATTGCGGGCGCTCCAGCAACAATTCCGTTGTAGTCACCCGGAAACCGCTGGGCCTCCACCACCCCCTGCCTACCTCCCGTCGAGCAGCCATTCCAATAGGAGAACTTTGGCGCCCGGCCGTAGTATGCCGCGACAATGAGCTTTGCCTTTACGGTCATTTCGTGCACCGCGCGGTAGCCGAAGTCGATCACTTTTTCCCGATGGCCGAGCGCGAAACTTCCGTCCTGTCCCGAGCCCTCGTGCCCGGTGTCAGTTGAGGAGGCCGCGTAGCCCCGGGAGAGAGCTGCCGCCATGCTTCCATAGCTGATAGATCCGGCCATGGCCCCGTTGCCGAGGCCGATGAACTTGCCGTTCCAATTTGAGGCAGGCATCCAGACTTCAAACTTTATCTCGGAGTCCTTCGAAGGCATTGTGACCGCGGCTACGCGGCAAAACTCGGGGAGATCCTGCACCGAGACGTATGTGAGTCCGCCGCGCGGACCAGGAGCCGGAAGGGGAGACGACAAAGTCAGCTTTCCGGCGGCAATGGTCTGAGCGACCGTGATCGTGGTTTCAGGCAAAGAAAGCGAGGCGAGCCGCTCGCAGGTCGCTTCGGCGGAGCCTGGCGAACTCAGCAGATTCACCAGAATTGGTACAAGGATCGCGGCACACAATTTCATAGCTCTCCCTTCACGCCTTTTCGAGACCCCACCGCCAGTGCGAGATACGTCTACTCCCGGAGTCCTTTCAGACAGATTCGAGGATTTCTGACGCTGCGTCTGCGATCTCTCGTTAGTGCTGCGCTGCGGCGCTGATTTGCTGCCAGACCCTGAAGAAGTTGCCGCCCATCACCTTGCCGGTCTCCCCATCGCTGAAGCCGTGCGCGAGTAACGCCTCTGCAATCGCCTGGAAGTTCGCGTCCTCCCCGAACCCTGAGGTGTAGCTAGCCATTCCGCGCAGATCGCTGCCGATGCCGACGTGATCGATCCCAACAAGCTTCTTGACGTAGTCGATGTTTCGGACCAGGTCGTCCATAGTGGGATTGGAATCGCCGTTCGGCCAGATGCCGATGACGCCGCCCTTCGAAGCGATGGCCACAATCTCAACGTCGCTCAGGTATCGATCGCCGTCGTGCAGCGCCTTCACACCCGTGTGGCTGAAGAGCACGGGCTGTGACGACTCCTTGAGCGCATCCATGATCGTCTCAGTATTGGCATGCGCCAGATCAATGACGATGCCGAGTCGATTGGCTTCATGCACCGCTTCGCGCCCGAATGGCGTTAGGCCCCCCGGTGAATAGGGATACGTCTGGACGTGTCCCAGCTCATTCGCGCGGAAGTGCACGAGCTGCAGCAAGCGCAGACCGCGACGATAGAGGTCTCGCAGGTTCTCTATCCGAGCCTCAAGGCCATCGCCGCCCTCGAGCGCTGCCAAAAGCGCCAGCTTGCCTTGCCGTTTCGCATCGAGCACCGCTTCCGGGCTCGCCGCGAGCACGGCGTCGCCGTCGTCGATCGTTCTGGTGATGCGGGCGAACCGGTCAAGTGTGAACGCGAACGGCTCGCCCGGTTTTGGCCGCGGAAGCTCGCCGCGTTTCACCTCCGTGCCGTCGCGCTTCACGTAGTCGCCGCTGAATGCAGCGTCAGTGCTGATGTTGCAGACCACGACGTCCATGAGCCCCCGGCGATAGCGTGCGAGCTCGTCGGGCTCGATGCGCGGAACGTTAGCGCGATGGAATCGGCTCGGATGCGCGTGCATGTCCACGAACACCACCTGCTGGTGGATTGCGGCGACACGATTCGCACTTTGTCCGGCGCCAAGCGTCAGTCCGACAGCAACGACCGTGAGTATTGGCGTGGCCAACCGAGCGACGAGTGTCCGCACTCGACACTCCTTTTTTGACTTCAAAAAACAGAGCCTAGTGTACGCCCATTTCGCCGATCGCAACGTTCTGAAAATGACTTCTATCTTGAGTGCCCGCAACGGTCTCAGCGAGTTAGGCTTCGCAGACCGAAATACGAGGCTCTGGGCGTCGGCCAGGGTACTGAAAAGTGTTTACTTCATTGGCCGAAAAAGAACACCTTCTCGGACCAGTTATAGCTCTCAAAAGATTCGCCGAACGATCAAAGCATGTCACAGGGCATCAATTTCCGCATGACGGTCGAGTGACCGCGATTGCGGACATCACCTTGGAGTCATGTCCGCATCGGCCACCGCCCGGAACCTTCGTTCATCACTTCCTCGAAGCTTCTCGTCCATGCGGGAATCAACTCTAATTGCTCGGATTCGTGGTTGACACTTGAAGTGCCAAGCCCCTCATTATTCTGCGTTTCATCCAGGGCTCCCATATTGGATTGCCAGAAGGGTAGATAGCTTGCCTGAGCCATAGTACGCCGGAACGTACGAGACCGGAGACAATTGTGCGGGATATGGTCAAATACAACTCCTCCGGCCTGGCGTCTAGGGTTTGCGATTAAAGCCGTGGCTGATTCGCGAGGTTCCGTGATAATATTTCGGAAAGAACCTAAAAGCATGGTCAACTCCCGAACGGGATCGCAGCGAGTTCAAATTTGGGCAGAGCCGTTCCTGCAATCCCGACCAGTTGCAATCTTCCCACTCATCGTTGCCTTGACAACTTAGCTATAGGAGTCTGTCATGACATCGGTTCTAGACGTCCAGGTTGCTAATGATGTTTTCGCCGAAGCGGAGCGCTGCCGTCGCGAAGCTATTTCACTTGTTGAGAAGCACGAACGTTATTCGGAATTGATCGGCAAGCCCTCAGCTTGGTGCGTGGTCACTGAGAAGGGATTCTGGTCTCGCGCTTTCCACACGGCGTTGGAGAAGGACCGTCTCAGCGAATGCATCGAACAGGGGCACCGAGTGATATTAACCGTGGGACTGGTCAGCCATCCCGGCGTTCCCCTGCATGCATGCAAGTACGCCTCCGTCGTTGCAATTGCCGAACCTCGGAAGCATTCGGAAGACAAGCTCGCGGATATCGCTGTGCGTGCCAAACTGCGCGCAGCGTCATCGCTTCACTCATAATCTGGCGGTGCCCAATCTGGGCACTCCGAGTTGCCGCCGGTGCGGGGGGGACTTAAGTCTCCCGAGATTTTTGACAGACCTATCGCGCATGCCCGTGCGCGCCCGGTCCTTCAACGACGGAATTTGGCTTTGCAACCACCAAGGCGAAGTGCCCGCGCGATGTTGATGAATTCGCGCGTACGGCATGCGCGACAACGGACCGGATACCTCAGCCCGAGCAATTGTAAGAGATCGGCAATTCTCCAACTTGATCGGCGCAAGTCGGAAGATCGGCACCGGTTACAGACAATCGGCGATAGATCGTACTTTCTGTCCAAATGCCCGCTCCTTGGGGCTGCTTCTCATCCTTCCGAAGCGGCGCGCCCTCCCCCGGAACACGCGGCCTTGGGTGGGGGCGCGGTCGAATGTGACCGCGATCTCCCTATCACCGGATCGTACATCGATGAATCATGATGCCGGTTGAGAAAAAGCAGTCATTAAATTGATTTAACGGGCCTTCCATGAAACGGTGGCGTCGGCGCGATGCGCTCAGGCCGCCGTCGCCGGAAGAGCATAGCCTTCAATGTGACCCAAGTGGGGTATACGGGATTTCTTTTTCACTCGCTAAACTGGTAGCACGCGACCAGAGAAAGGAATTCTGGGAGCGCGATTGCGCCTTTCCGTTTATGTCTCCCCACTCCGGCAATGGCGCTTCACGTTTGAAGCAGGACGAGTCCCTTGGTTGAGGAGAGCCCCAATCTGGGCTGCTGGCGATCTCGCCGATTACAGAAGTACGTGGTCTCGATTATTGCGGTTATATGGCTGACATGGATGAAAAGCGGTTAAGGCTTCCGATGGGAAGCTTTGCTGGGTCTCGATTCAGGCTTTCTCGCATGGATGTCGTTGTGCTCGTCTTCATCCTGTTCCTTTTCGTCGTCCAACGCGTGGGCTTTGAGATTCTGGGCACGGGTCCAACCGGATCACAGTTTATCGACGCCACTAAACTCCTAGCGAACTCCCTGGCATTTGGGTGTTGCGTCGTGGCTTCTTCCAGGGGGCGCGGAGCGACGCGGATTTTCTGGCTTCTCTTCGCCGCTGTTTCGATCCTGGAGCTAATTGGGGATGCGGGTTGGGCCTACTATCGCTACTTCCACGTTGCAGTACCCAGTTCGGCCTTGTTTCCCTCTTTGCTTTACCGCCTCGAGGCCGCGCCGATAGCTATCGCTATGTTCCTGTCGGACGACGCACGCAGGTCCAGACTGGAGTCGTTTCTCGATAGTTGCATGGTGGTAGGACTGGTCGGCGTGACCACCTATCAGTTGCAGATGGCGGAACTGGACGCGCACGATCCCAATATCTGGCAATTGATAACAATCGGCACGACGGTCAACGCCGTCCTCGTGGCGGCTGCGCTCGTTCGATATCGTTACGCAGCGACCGGCAGTCTGCGCGGCCTTTTTGCACGGGTAGCGATCTATGTATCAATCTATCTGGCGATTTCGTCCATCACTAGCTATGTCGATGCCTATTTGCCGAGTATCGATGCGTCAGTAGACCTGATCTGGATCGTGCTCTCTCTCTCCATTGCGGCCCTTGCAGTTACGTGGCGTCCGGCGGTGGGCGATGAAAAGCCCCACAAGCAACGGATCAGCAGGCGTACGGCACTGTTGTGTTTCAACCTGACCCTGGCAACGATGGTTCTGGGCAGCGCTGTGCTAGGGCTAGGCCTGGTTAGTTCAGCGCGCGTTGTCGGACTGATCGCGGTCAGCGTCGTTCTGTTTTCATTTGCAGTGCGGTCTGCCATCATGCAGGACATCCAGGAGAAATACCTGACCGCGTTGCAGGAAAGCAAAGAAGAACTACAGCAGCAAGCTCTGTACGACGAACTGACAGGCTTGCCGAATCGCCGGCTCTTCGCTGAGCGGCTCTCCCAGGTGCTTGCCATTGCCGAACGCGAGGGACATACGGTCGCGCTCTTTTACCTCGATCTCGATGGCTTCAAGCCGGTCAATGATCGGTTGGGGCACGGGATTGGAGACATCCTGCTGAAGCAAGTCGCCCATCGCATGCTTTCGCGCACACGAAAATCCGACACGCTTGCCAGGATGGGCGGCGATGAATTTACCTGGCTGGTTGCACACCTTTCCAGTGCAGACCAGGCAACAACGTTGGCAGATGAGGTGCTTCGCGCTCTACGCGAACCGTTCGCAATCGAAGGTCATTCAATTGCGATTACCGCCAGCATCGGTGTCGGTTTGTATCCCGAAAGCGCTTGCGATGCTGCCGGTCTGATTCAACAGGCGGATAGCGCGATGTATGCGGTGAAACGTAATGGCAAGAATGGCGTGAAGTACTACACGCCCGAGACCGGGCTCGCGTTGTGATGTCGATCCCCTGCCGCGACTGCGGCCAGGCTTTCGAATTCTCCAGCCTCAACACGCTGAGCGACGACAAGACCGAAATACGGTTGCTCATTACCGAAGCCCCACCAGCGATGGGGCAAAACGAAGCTCCTATTTGCGAATCCAGGAGTTCAGCGAACAAGACCCCTCCGGCGGGGTAAGGGGATGCGCCAATTGGGGTCTCAGAAACCCCTCAAAGCCCGTCTGGCAATCTAGTTCCGGTACGCTAATCTTCGGATTCCGTCCGCCAGCAAAATGAGTTAATTGCATAGTGCCTATTACGAAGGTTTCTGGGCCCGGAACAACACTCCGGTAAATGACCTGCATCTGGGGCAAATGATGGAGAGTGTCCCGTGGTGCAACCTTCAGCGAAGCTTCAAAGTTCCCTCGCCGCGGCCTTACTCAAGCTGTGTAGGGACCCCGGTCTCAGCGCGGACGAAGCACAATGGGTTCGTCAGTTCGCAATGCGTCTCCTGGCCGAATTTGCCGCATTGAAAGCTGCGCCCAGCAAACCGGTGTCGTCAAAGTCGGCTGCCGCTTAATCTGCGTGGAAGGCTGACGCGGATTCACTCGCTCGCCGCAATGAGAGGAACTCCCCGAAGACGGGGATCCGCGGGGAGCCTCCCTTAAAGCCAAGACGGGCTGGGGCGCCCGGTTTGGTCCGGCTACACTTCCGGCCATGCGCGGCAGGAGCCTCACCTCCGACAATCGGGGGATAGATAGGAGGTTGCAAACGAGCCTACGCCTTGTTCCGGATTGTCGATGCAGCACGAAAGTATCGGGGACTAAAGTTCACGACTATATAGCCGCGGCGCTTTCCGCGAGAAACATCGCCGTTCCGTCAGGGAAACTGATGGTGAGGATCGAGTGAAACCCCGTCTCCTCGATGTCTTCGAAATCGGGATCGCCAGTCTGAGCAAGAGCAAAGGTAGCGCGTTTCAACGGAATCAAGCGGTCCCACGTCTTCGAATTGTCATCGGACCATAATTTGAGCCCCACTGATCCCGTTTCGGGCCATACATGCTGTACCGTGGCCGCGCACGCGGCCTCCTCGCCGAGAATCTTGCCGCCAAAAGCCAGGCGCGTCTCCTTTGTTCGATAGAAATCGAGGATCCAGAAAGCGCGATCGGCAGGGATGATTATGGGGAACCTCCGTGGCCAGCAGGTACGGATCATCAGCGCCGGCGGGGACTACGCTCGAGCTTAAGAGCCCGAAGAATCCCTAGGTAGGTGCGCGCACGACAGCTGCGACAGCGGATAGGGTATCGCATCAAAAGCAGGGGTAGGATATCAGCGACCCTGACTGTCGAGCGGCGAACGTTTCGAGAATTGCATTCGCCGCACCTGATCGACACGGGGCCCATGGCCAATTGTAGCTTCGCCAGGGTCCCAATCGGGGCATCCTAAGGCGTCGCGCCGCTCCGCGAGATTTGCCATGACATCGTTCGAGGGACGGGACGAAAAGTTGAGAGCCCTGGGGTTCCAGGGGAGTCGTGCTCAGGTTGGTGATCGGCAGGGTTAGGATAACGGCAGGCGTTTCATTGCGCGGTTTCTCGCTGACGTTCACCGAGGCCGGGCCGAGAACGATAACGCGATACGAAGTCTCCTTTCCCCCCTCGAGGCGACAAGGGGGATGATCGGGAATCTCATTCAGCTCAACCTGGTCCAGAATCACTCGGCCAGCGTTGAGGAATGGGACGCCCTCCAGTACAACCTGGAGAAGTCAAGGGCCGAGCCAATGAGCTAACCGCCGGGCCGGCGGCGCGTCCTGGGGCATTTCTGCGAGCTCCCCGAGTCTGTGGCCATGCTCTCTTTACGACCGATATAACGCCGTCGCGGCATACCGCTTTGAACGAACACCAATATTCGCCAGGGCTTCTGAGTTGTGCTTTCTTGGTTCCGCAAGAGAAATGACCGCTATGTGGTTGGATGGAGTAAGAGGGACGTTTGGATTAGCTACCAAACCCACCGTGAGGACGACTTTGTGACCGCGTCGGATTCTTTCGCATAGCCGGTCTTCGTCGATTCATCGTATGGTACCGCCGCAACCAAGTGTACGCTTCTGTCACAACGCACCAACCAGACGGTTGAGAGAGCAACTCGGAATAGAGAAGCGAATTGCTCTCGACCTTGGCTCTGGCTTCACAGCGGCAGCGTTCCGCTTCCGCTACTACCTGACTCGCGTTCTGGGCGGCACTGGCTCCCATGGTCAATGACCTCCTGGTGCGTTGCGATAAGGCCACGTTAGATAGCGAAGAATATTGTCGTTGAGGGTATCACCGTCTGGTGGTGGCCGAGGAGCGCGGCGCGCCCGGCTATGCCGAGGCCAGCGAGGTGGGTGGAGATTTCTCTCAGGTCATTCCGCTCGCCGGAGATGGCGGTTTCGCTGATCGTCGGCGCGATGCGCACTCTGGCTGAGCAGGATTCGAGGCCGGCGAAGACCGCTATCGACTTCGGACAAGATGACGACATTACCGTGCTTACCGTAACGCGCCTGGCCGTAGAGCCAGCAGCAATGCAGTTTTCTGATCTCTCGCCCGCGCCTGCCTAGGCAAATTGCTGCGTGCCCGGTTTGAATCGTTGGAGCAGCGCCGAAGATCGTCATCTGTTGACGTCTGGGCTGCCTGCTGTTGCGTTCAGGTTAAACCGCTCTTTGGGCTCAAGTCGATCAGCTTTCTCGGCCAGTGGCCGTAAAACCGGCTATCAGGCAGTTGAGAATTGGTATAGAAGACACAGGTTTCGCTGACGAATTAGCCTCATAATCCGCTGCAATGGAGGGCGGGAATCATGAGGAAAAACCACAGCGAATAATACAAGGGGCAAGAAGAGCCGACCAAAGACCAAGCTTGGTATACCGGATCTCGAACACTTGAGCCTCGGTGGTCACAGCAAAACCGGCCATATGTGGTCACTTCAAAACCGGCCATAGAGAGGTTCTTCGTCACATTTGGTGAAGGACTGCGATGTTTCGTGAGGACTTGAGGGGATTGGATTTCAGTCGGCATTCACTACGCGCAGTCGGAGCAGATCGAATTTGGCGCGGCCGTACATGGAGCGCTTGATCAACTTCAAGCGGTGAACATGTCCTTCGACTGGGCCGTTGCTCCAGGGTTGTTGAAGGGCGGCAAGCAGCGCGGCTTCATCGTGGCAGAGGTGTTTTGCGAAGCTTGCCAGCAAGCTGCTTTTTGCGCTGTTTTTCCAATTGGGCCACGCAGCTGCGTCCCGTTGTCGAATCATTCGGACGAACTGCCGCGCCAGATCTGCACAGGCTGCGATCTCAGGCGACCGGCGACATAGTTCCGCGATGTAGTTGCGGGCATCTTCTGGCTCCTTCAGGAGACTCCAGGCTGTTTGCCGTGGGGACGACGGCTGCGGCGAGGAGGACGGAGTTTGCTGCCGCGTGCGGTGGCGTCGTGAGCCATAGTGGCTACGAACCCAACGCCTGACAATAGGCGATTGGCCGTTAAATCCTTGCTCGCGTAATTCATGCCAGAGTTGGGTGGCATTGTGACATTGTAACGGCGTGCATCGAGAAGGCGTTAAAGCCCGTCCAGATCTCGCTTCCGAGCTTTTCTGCTATGTATCATTACACAAAATTTGGTACGTCATCCCCCAACATCTGCCTCCGAATCGCCAGGGCATGTTTGTAAAGGAATCGGGCCTCGTGGTCGTGGCCCTGTATTTGCTGCAATGCAGCAAGATCGTGAAGGGTATCGGCAAAGTCGAGATAGGTGAAATGAGAAGCTTGTTTGAGAATGTGTAGTGCCCGCTGAGAGAATAACTCCGCCTGCCTGTCATTGTTCTGCGCTTTGTAGAGGGCTGCCAGCCAGATGAGCGGATAGGCTAAGTAGAGATGCTCCGGCCCCAACCGCTGCTCGAAGATCCCCAAGGCACGTCGATACAGCGGCTCTGCCTCCGCGTACTTGCCTTGATGGGAGTGGAGGATCGCCAAGCCAGTGAGCACGAAGGCTACATCGGGATGGTCTGAACCTAGATACTGTTCCCGGATCTGTAAGGCACGTCGATATAGCGGCTCAGCTTGCGCATACTTGCCCTGCTCATGGTAGAGTTCTCCCAAATTGTTGAGGCTGGTGGCCAGATCAAGGGGTTTCGAACTCGAATGCTGTTCACAAAGATGTACGCACTCTTGGTAGAGAATCTCCGCCTGCTCATATTTCCCTTGACTCACGTAAATTGCTGCCAAATTGTTACGACTGACATCTGTGGCACGATGTGAGGAACCCAGACGTTTCCGACGGATAGCCAGGGCATACCCGCATAGCTCTTCCGCGTCAGTATAGTACCCTTGTCCCTCACAGGCCGTCCCTAAATTGTCGAGGGCAGTCGCTGTTTCTGGATGATCGACTAGACAGAGTTGTCCGTAAATAGCCAGGGATCGCATGGATAATCTTACTGTTTCTCCATACTTCCCTTGTTTATAATAGAGGACTGCTAAGTTATTGAGAATAGAGGCTGTGCCAAGATGTTCTGATCCTAATATTTGTTCGCTGATTGCCAAAGCCTGCTGATAGAGGGTTTCAGCTATGGTGTACAACGCTTGTGAGCACAGATAGGTCCCCGCCCGATTCAGGAGAGCCATAGCCTCAACCAACCCAAGTGCGTACTGTTTTATCAAAGCGTTACACGCTTGTGCTTGCTCTATATACCGAAGACATTGCGGCCAAGTATCTACCTCCTTAGGATTACTCGGAAACATTGCATCCATTGCTCGAACCACATGTTCGGCCCACTGACGCTGTACCACTGGCTCCATCGTATCTATCAGCACCACCTGCACCAGACGATGGATCGTAAGCATGCGCTTCTCGCTATTACGTTGCACTAGCGAGTAATCTCGTAGTAATCCCACTGCCTCATCCCAACTATTGAGGTTGGCTGCGAGACGCTCCCCAAGATGTACTGCTCCCTCCAGAAATAGCTCCTCGGGAATAGCCTCTCCATGCAGCACTGAGCAGGCTCGCAGGATGTCAGCGGTCATCGGGTTGATCTTCTCCACACGCTCTAATGCTAATGAAAACGTGGCGGCAACTGACATCTCATGGCCAACGAACCGCTTTCCCCTCCGCTGCAAGAGTTCCGCACGCTGGCGGCCATACTGTTCTTGATACGCGCGAAACGAACACCCCGTCTCCAGAATATAGGCCCCTGCCTGATCAAGAGCCAGTGGAAGCCCATCCATGAGCTGCCAGATCTGTTTGGCGTCCTCACGTTGTGTAGAATGCGCCTGCTCTAATCCGGCCTGGGCAGCGATGGCTCCTGTACGGCGCAAGAGGAAGAGCGTTCCTTCTTGTTCAGACAGAGGGGAAAGCAGCTGCGTTGAGGCCAGAGGCTCCACCTCCTGCACTCGTGTCGTGATCAATACACTGCCCCGGTGACGTGTTGGTACAAACTTGGGAAGAATTTCCTGCGGGTTCTCAACATTATCGAGGATGAGCAACCAATTGTGGTGCTTCTGCAACCATCTCTTCACCTCTAGAACAACATCTTCCGCTGCTTCCTGCTTTGCCAATCCTAACTCAGCGGCCAGTTTTAGACACTCTGAGGTCAGAATCTCCCACGAGTCCGCTTGTAGCCAGAGCACGGCTTCATAATACTGTGAGAAGCAATGGGCGTACTCGCTCGCCGTATGCGTTTTGCCAACGCCTCCTAGCCCACTGATGACTTGTGTATCATTGCCTGGAACAAGCTGACGCCGGAGGGACTCAAGCACCGTGGCACGGCCAGTAAAATACTTATTGTGATGTAAGGGGACAGTCCACACCTCTGTCGGCCATCGCTCTAGAGAAAACCCGGCAGCTTGGATAAACGCTTTCTGTTCCTCTTTCGAGAGCAAGAGCTCATCAGCGATCCGCAGTACCTGTCCTAACGATGTAGGCGGCGAGGTACGATTTATCCAATTGACAATAGTGTTCCGATGCATCCCAATCTTGTTCGCGAGCTCTTGCTGCGTGAACCCTGCGCGTACCAGATAGCGACCAAGCTGTTCAGCAAAGTCTTCTCCATACTCTTTCATACTCTTTTATCCTCTCAGCTGCATGCACAGCACATGCACAATTGCTGCACACCCGAACGGCCCATGCTCGCCCTATACTCCTCTTGATCGATCAAGAGGAATTGGCAAAGATGGTGCGCATCATCGTTCTCACAGGAGTGATGACGATGCAGATCAACTGGTTCTGGCTAATAGTAGGGCTTCTTCCCTACTCTATTAAACGACAGCAGACAGAGAAGGAACAAATTTTTACGGTGAAGGCGCTCCTCTGGCGACTCACGATTCACCAGCGAGAGGATCAGCGTTCATGGGATCTCTATATACCACTCATTGAGCACTTGGGGCAATAATTGTCACTTTCT
>CAVPNO010000139.1:0-80345 GCA_963706455.1 uncultured Acidobacteriota bacterium
GTTATGCTCTCTACTGGTTCAGTTACCGTATTGCTACTTACTCCCCAATAGTCAGACCCCTGTCGATATTCTCCTTGAAACAGCCAACCTCTCTTTAGAAGACTTAAAAAAGATGGTCGTGCATTTAAAAGCTACTACGCCAGAGTGGGGTCGCTTTTGCAATTTAGATTTAACTCTTGACGTCAATACGTGGGACAAAATTGATCTCGAGCTGAAAGAAAAAATTTCACTATCATCACCTCGGTTGCCTGTGCCCATCCCATATTAACCTTCGCAAAACCGATCCAAGTTGCGGGAACCTTTTCTAACGAACTCTTAATGACGGATCGTAACTTCCCTATCGTCATTTACCCCACGCCCTTCCAATTGCGGATTCAACCCTTAGCACTTAATTTCAGTGAGCCCCTCCTTCCTCAACTCAAATTCAAAGCAGATGGAACCATTGAAAACCTAGTCCTCTCCGATCAGGGAGAAAAAAAAAGAAATCGCTTTCGGTCGCATGCTAATCAAAACGCAGCTGGATGCTCACACTGAAATGGCCCTTTGTGAGATTTCTTCAAGGCTCGCCGATCTCCGCTTCTCCTTAGAACATCTAATTTTTGGTAAGACCCTTGACACGTCACAAGCGACCCTCAATTTAAATCTCAACCTCCAGCAGTTTCCCACCCTTTTATTATAATCCTGGACAAAAACCCATCATCCCCTCAAAGGAACTTTAGGCCCTTATCTTGATTTGCAGATCAAAGCCTTCAGTTCTCCTGAGAATCAGAACTTGAGCATTCGAGTTGCCAGCAAATTTTTAAAAGCACAAATGGCACTTGCTGTCCAAGACGGTATGCTGAATTTACAAACCAGCCAACCCGCTAAAATTGATTTAACTTTGACAAAAGAAGGATATTCGATCCTCGCTGAACTTTTCAACAAAAGCAAATTTATTCGATTGGACAAACCTGCGGACATTAGCGGCATCCTGACACAAGTTAAAATTCCTGTCATTTTAAACACTCAGCCAAGGACCCTGATCGAAAGATTCCCAACCATTCAAGGCAATTTTGCAGACATTCGCCTTCAAGCAAAAGTTGCTATTGATTCCCTTTCCCTATCCGAAGTGCGCTCTGGAAATCATGCTTATCTCAAATACCTCACCTTCACAGTAGATAAAGCCTCGGCTAAAGAACCCATTCAACTCCACCTAGATGGTCGCATTTCTTCTCAAGCGCGGATGAGCTCTACCCCTTCTAAAGAAGGGACTGTCTCTCTAGATGCGCAACTTAACCACCTTTTTGATCCTGCAGGGCAGTTCGATAAGCAAAGCATGGTGGTGAACATTCAAGGGGATTTCAACAACGTCCCAACTCTCATGATTGATCTATTCAATCAAGAATCCAAAATGTCTCGGTTGTTAGGATCCACTTTTAACCTCAATCTCAACACACAAATCCAACAATTAAGCGGTCCGGTGAGTTTAACCCTTCAAGCGCCCAATACCTGTGCTTCTCTCAATGGTCAATTAAAAAATGGAACCCTTTACCTCCTCGAACCGATCTACACTCAAGTGAACTTAACCCCTAGCGTCAGTAAATATATCCTCGGCTCGGCCAATCCTCTTTCGATTACGCAAATTTCCTCTGACAACCCTCTTACCTTACAAGTCGACCCGCAGGGCTTTGCCATTCCCCTCTTTCCTTTCCAATTAGATCAGATGAGTCTCGGGAAAACCCGGATTGAGCTAGGAAAAATTCGCTGTACTAATGATGGAACCTTGAACTTCACATTGGGACTCCTCAAATCCGACCGACTCACGTCCGAAAATGAACTGTTAATTTGGTTTGCGCCGCCAGATGGATCTTCACCTACAAAAAGGGATTCTAACCATCGAACGGACAGAATTTCTCGTCGGCGAAACCTTCGATCTCGCCCTTTGGGGAACCATTGATCTCCCTGGGGATGATGTCAATATGGTGCTCGGCCTATCGGCAGATGCTCTCCAATTGGCCTTTGGCATTCGCAATCTCCCAGAGGGCTATATGATGCAGATCCCGCTAAGAGGTCCCTTGAATAACGTCGGCATCAACAAAGCAGCTGCCACAGCTAAAATTACCACCCTCATGCTTTGGAAAAGCCAAGCCGTTAAGGGAATACTGCGCGGCTCAGGCATTGGCGCAATCTTTGGGGAAGTAATTAGTCGCGTTTGCCCTCTACCGGACTTTAACACCCCCGCTCCGCCGGCCAAAAAGCCCTTCCCTTGGGAAGTAGCAGAATCCACCAAGCCAAAAACCAAGCACAAAGCCCGCCACGACTTCAAGGACAAACCCGTCAAACAACTCCTAAAAATCTTGCGTTAGTTATGCACGCATTCTCCATAAAGGAATAGAATATGAATGTGCTTTTTCAGCGGAAACGAGTTTCTTATCAGGAGTTATTTTAATTCGAGCGGGTGCTGTTCTTGTAAAAAAATTTCACAAGAACAGAGAAATATTCTTGCTATGGTTCCTCTTTTTCTTTGGTGTTCAGCAAGTTGCTGAAGGTACGTTATGGATGACTTTGCAAAACGGAACTTATCCTAATGTATATAGCCATGTTGCACAGACAATCTTTTTGTTTTTTGCGGAAATGTTTTGGCCTTTTTGGATGCCATTTTACGTTCGGAATAATAGAAAAGGTATTATGGCGTCAAATTGTAATGAGAGTTTTGATGCTTATTGGTTTATTTTTTTTATTTAATATTGGGTATAATTTTAGTCAGTATATAGATGTGAAAGCTACAATTATTCAATACAGCATACATTATATAGCATTTCCTTTACCTTATAGGCTGTTATATTGTGTTGCTACATTAAGTCCTTTCTTGCTATCAGGCATTCCCAAAATGTGGATTTTAGGCATCGCAAATATTATTGCTTTCATAGTCGCGGATTTATTTTCGTATAACTTTGCTTTTATATCAGTTTGGTGTGGTGCAGGAGCTATCATTTCTATAGGTTTATTCATTCTCCTTAAAAAAACACCTTCACATCCTACTCAGCAAAGAAAATAGACCTATTGCACCTATGCAAGTGTAATTTGTGAACAAAGATAGACGTCCTGAACGGCGTGCAGGAGCGCAACCCCTTCTTTCAATGGCTTCTGAAAGGCCTTTCGTCCTGTAATTAATCCCACTCCTCCAGCCCGCTTATTGATTACCGCTGTTCTGACGGCGTCTGAGAGATCGTTCTTGCCAGAGGCTCCTCCGGAATTAATGAGACCTATCCCGCCCATGAAACCATTGATTACCTGGTAGCGACAGAGGTCGATCGGATGGTCGGTGCAAAGCTCCGTGTACATCTTCTCGGTCTGCTTGCCGAATTGTAAAGCTTTAAATCCACCATTGCAAACGGGCAATTTTTGCTTGACGATGTCGGCCTGGTATGGATAGCACCCAAATAATTAGCTTGACCGGTTAAGTCAGCAGCAAAATGATAATCGACATCGCCTGTTTTAAATTCAGGATTACGCAGATAACACCAAAGAACCGTCGCCATGCCCATTTCGTGGAGCTAAAGCAAAAGCTCGACTCACTTCTACGATTTGGCGCTTGCTTTCTTCTGAGCCAAAGTAAATCGTTGCCCCGACCGCGACACATCCCATATCGTAAGCCTGCTTGACAGTGGCAAATAAGATTTGGTCGTAGGAATTGGGATAGCTCAAAAACTCATTGTGGTTCAGTTTCAGCAAAAAGGGAATTTTATGAGCGTATTTTCGGGCAACTAGACCCAATATACCTAGAGTTGAAGCAATGGCGTTGCATTCCCCTTCGATTGCTAATTTGACCAAATGTTCAGGGTCAAAGTAGCTGGGGTTGGCTGCAAAGGAGGCTCCAGCACTGTGCTCTACCCCCTGATCTACAGGCAATATAGAAAGATAGCCCGTATTAGCGAGGCGCCCATGCGTAAAGAGAGTTTGTAAACTGCGCAGCACGCGCAAGTTGCGATCGGAAGAAGAAAAATACGATCCACCCAATCCGATCCAGGTTGATGTAATTTCTCTTTAGTCACGGTATTGCACACATGAGTGAGCAAATCTTGAGAGTCATTTCCTAAAATCTTTTGAATATCTGCAAGTGTCATAAATCACTTGTACCTCATCATTCGATATAAAGTAAATAACTCTTCAAGTAATCCCCTTCCGGATGAAAAAGGGACACAGGATGGTCAAAAGCTTGAATGTGGGCATTGAGAATTTTGACGTTGCGCCCTACCTCTTGCGCCGACTGAAAAAGCAAGGACTGAAAAAGTTTTGTCTCGATGTAATACGAACACGAACAGCTCAAGAGAAGAGTACCGGGTCTTGCTTTCTCCATGACAAGGCGATTAATCGCTTTATAACCCATACAAGCCGAGGTAATGTCGCTCCGCTTTTTTGCAAACGCGGGAGGATCGAGAATGACTAAGCCGTAGTCTATCGCGGAACGTTTCAAAACGCAAAGGCATCTTCGGCAAAGGCTTCATGTGCGGTAAATCCATTGATCTTGGCATTGTACTCAGCAGCGCTCATCGCATCGCTACAGCTGTCGACGCTATGGACGCATGTGGCACCGCCTCTGAGTGCAAATGGCGAGAATCCCCCGGTATAGGCAAAACAGTTGAGCACCCGCCGATTTTTGGCCAATCTCTCTACTTCAGCTCTCCGCTCGCGCTGATCTAAAAATAAACCGGTTTTTTGCCCCTTCTCAAAAGACACATGAAACTTCATCCCATTTTCCACGACTTCTAGCTCAGGAATGGGGGTCCCATAAATCCACCCTTCACGATCCTGCAACCCTTCTTGTTTGCGGGCAAAGGAAAGGGACTTTTCATAAATGGCCTGAGGTCTAATCAACTCAATCAAACAATCGACGATAAACTTCCTCAACATCTCCATCCCACAGGTCGTCACTTGAACAACTAAAACACCCCCATAGCAATCTACAATGAGACCGGGAAGGCCATCGCCTTCGGCATTGATTAGGCGATAAGCGTTGATCACCCTCCGATCAAAAAACATTTCCCTCTGAGCAATCGCTTGTTTTAGCTTTGTCTCGATAGCTAACAAAGCGCATTCATCTTTAAACGTAAGGACGCGGCCAGCCAATGAATTCACAGGATGGAAATAGGCCTTTGCCAAAAAACGTCCGCAAGCGCTATAAACAGGCAAGATTGTCCCGGCCTCTATTGCTGGAAACGATGCGATTGCCCCCGAGAAAATCCAAGGATGTTTTTGAATGAGCGATTTCTCCGCCCTTCCTTAAGAACCACTTTATTCATAGAGACCATGATACAGTAAACCCCTATTTTTTTAAGCTGCTGAATAATGCTAGCTAGGGAACTACCAATATGGTAGATTTTGGTAGCAAATCGGTATTTGATCTAAATCATTTATTACTAAGAAGATATAAAAAGAAGGGAAAATCCCCCCTCCCATCCTGCTTATACCTGTTAAACCCAAATTGAGACGGCATTCTTGACAAATAAAAACTAAAACGTTCTACTCAAAAAAAAACGAGCATTATGTATGATACCCCAGAACAAAATTCACTTAGCAATTAGCTCTCTATTATGTTTGACTTCTATCCTATGTACCTCGTTATGGGCAGACAGCGCTGCTACCAAGGCGGGGCTTTCGACGTCCAAAATTGGGACCTGCCGAACAATTGGGATGCGGCAACTATCAATCGTGACGGAGAAGTAGTTTTATTGGGAGGCCGCCCTGCAACTGCCCCTGGTATGGGGACACAAGCAGAAAGCGGTGGCCAATTTGCTTATTTTAATCGAGGTTCTAGTGGATTCATACTCAATGCCAATGAACTGGTCACTTTGGGATTGATTCTTTATGATATACGGCGTCCGAATCAAATCATCTTTACGGATTTTAACTTTAACGCTGGACTCACCTTTCTTTCAAATCCTCAAAGTAGTCCAGCCGTTTTTCAGTTAGTAGGAGGCGTTTTAAATTTAGGCGGCAGTGTAACAGGGGCAATTTTTAATGTGGCAAGCCCCCTCAACATAGTCTCTCCTCTGGAGACTCCTATCAATCGGGCTGGTCTGAATATCAACGGCCAATTTGTAGGAAGCCAAGACATTAATATCTACACACCTACTACGGTTCAAGTAGCCATTAGAAATACGAATCCCGGCTATCAAGGAACAGTCAATTTGCTAAATCGTATATTAAGATTAGAATCGGTAAATGGCCCTGCATTGCGTCGTCTCAATATTGAGGGAGGGAGGGTTGAAACGTTCAACGGACCCCAATTCTTTGATGATGCAACCATTAGAAATAACCCGAGGCGTCCTCGACTTAGGAAATACAAATACAACCATTGGATCAATGACGATCATATTAGATGGAACAGTCGTCGGCAGTGATAGTTCAGTACTGGGTTTCAATAATCAGCAGCCATCATGAAAGGGGGAAACGTTCAAGTAGGTCGATTGAATTTTCGTAGAAGCTCAAGCCTAAGTTATAATCCTAATCTAGGTGGCGCCGACCCAGCGGAAATTGGCTCAGATACCCGTCGCATGGCACTCTCTTGTCGCGAGTTTGATAATAACCCCGGTCTGCTGGGCCGATAAGGGTTATGGTCCCAGCCCCTAAAAATCGGAATCCACTTTACGACATGGCCTTTAATAATATCGACCTTGTCGGGGAAAGAGCAAGCGTAACAAAATCGAGAAATGGAACCCTTGCAATTAAAGGGATTTGTACAACTCAAAATCTTACACCAGCTGCGGGCACCCTGCTCATCACCAAAAGGTCGCATTTCAACGTGGGTCTTCTGTTATTTAGAGGACCCTCGACTTTGAAGGGAAGTGGAACGATTAATGCTAATCGTGTGACCAATGCGAGTCGCGTCATCACTTCGGCAATTCTTTTGGAAGACTTTTTTGGAACATTGCACATTATAGGGACGTTTGCACAACGACAAGAAGGTCTCTTGATGATGAATCTCGCGGATGACAGCCAAACTCCAGAGGGTCATTTAAGTGTCACCGGCCCGTTCATTCTTGATGGAGGAACACTCTTACTCAGGCTCGAACCCGGCGACCTATACCGGCTGCTTCACGCCGATCCGCGACTGGTTTGCCGGGCTGCCCGAGGCGAAGTCGCGCGGCTACTTGCCGGGCTGCTCTCGTTCAACGTAAAGGCGGGCGCTGCGAGGCCTGCCAGGGCGACGGCGTCGTCGAGATCGAGATGCATTTTTTGCCGGACATCTATGTCCAATGCGATGTCTGCAACGGCGGACGCTTCGACCGCGAGTAGCTCGAAGTGCTGTTCCACGGCGAGACCATCGCCGACGTGCTCGGCATGACGGTCGACGAGGGTGCGGATTTATTCCGTGCCGTGCCGATGATCCGCGACAAGCTCTTGACCCTGTCCGGCGGGTCGGGCTCGGCTACATCCATATCGGCCAGCCGGCGACGGGCGTACGGCGGCGAGGCGCAACGCGTCAAGCTCGCCGAAGGAATTGTCGCGGCACGCCACCGGCCGCACCCCTCTACATCCTCGACGAGCCGACGACCGGGCTGCACTTCGACGATGTGCGCAAGCTCCTCGAAGTGCTGCACGCGCTGGTCGAGACTGGCGACACGGTGCTCAGGTAGTTGACGAAGCCCCATCCGAGGGAGAACGAAAAGAGGACGGGCGTGAAGAGCGCTGCGTGCTCGACGGGCCTCCGCAGGACCCGCAGCAGCGCGACGACCGCTCCGGCCATCGCGACGAGCGAAGTCGCCACGACGCATCGGCCCGCGAGCTGGATGGGCATGATCGTCGCGAGGCGAGCGACGGCGAAGTGGAAGAGGCCGTTGTAGGTGAAATGGTTGAGCTGATACGCGAGGTGCTCGGGCGCAGGGGTCCCCGAGACGGCGGGCGATGTCGCTGAGGGCGAGGTGTTGCGGGTAGTCGACGCAAGGGAGCAGCCGGGTAACGAAGAAGCCGGCCACGAGGAGGCCCACGCCGCCCCAATGAGGGCAGTGGCGCGGGACGAATCCAGTGCGACGTAGTCGACGAGGTGCCTGGGCAGGGGCCGACTTCGGTGCTCGAGCGAGCCGGTAGGCCGTCCAAGGATGGCCGCCAAGCGGAGCCCCGCGGCGGGTCGGCTTGCGGTAGAGTGGCCACGGTCGATGGCAGGCGTTTACGGCACGTAGCAGGGTTCAGCCAAGGTGTTCGCGCGCAGAGTCAAGAGGACGATGGCCCGGGCGGCGGTGGTCGCAGCCAGCATGGTGCCCCTTTCTTGCAACGAAGAGAGGCAGAAGGAGTGTAGCGCCCTCGCCCTTGCGATGAAGCCGAATCGAAGCTATGTCCGCCGTGGAAGGATCGAGCCCGCCACCGATTCCGGGAGTGAACGGACCGGTCCAGCCCGGATCCTGGGAACCCAGCGTCGTTTTAAGAGGCGAACCAAGGTTCAGGCCCTGCCCGGGCACCGTCACGCAATTCACTCCCTCGGACAGGCCGATAGCCGAGCAGGTTTGAGATACAAGGCCGGCGGAGTGCACGCCGCCGCCGGCAAAGGTGAGATATTTCGATGCGATGCTGCCCGACGGCCCCAAACCGTCAAAGGCTGAGGTGTCATACCAGCCGGTACCCGTGGCCTGCGAATTGTTCCGCTCGGTTTCATATGCGAAGAACGCAAATACCCTGTTCTTCCAGAGCGGTCCCCCGAGGCTGCCGCCAAGCTGGTTGAATTGCTGAGTGTCTCTCTGAAGACCGCGTTCGCTGGCCGTGCACGGGCGCGTGCTTCCATCGGGATTGGTGCACGTAAAGTTATAGAAGCCTGTGCCGTTGTAACGCTGATACGCGTTCAGCCCGGGCCGCCATGCCTGGAAAAAGGCGCTGCCGTGTACCTGGTTGGTTCCGCTTTTGGAAGTGACCTCGATCTGTGCGCCGCTGAAACGGCCATTTTCCGCGTCGTAGCCATTGGAAACTACGCGCACACTGTCGACCGATTCTTCCGTCGGCGTCACCACCGAGGTTCCGCCCCATACCGCGCTCACCGTGCTGATGCCATCCACCGAAATGCTGTTGCTCTCATACTGCCCGCCGTTGGCCAGCGTCTGCGGGCCGTTCTCGGTGGCGAAAATGCCGGCATTATTCGACGGACCTCCAGGCCCCTGGGTGCCGGGCAAGCTATAGGTACCGCCTCCCGCTGCCTGCGACTGATCGCCCGTGGTTCCCGGCGCCAGAGCGGTCAGTTGAAAAACGTCGCGGCCGAACGAGGGCATGTGCTGGATCTGATTCTCTGAGATTGTGCCGCCGATGGTGGCGGTGTCGGAGTCGAGCAGCGGCTGCTCGGACGCATCCACCGTCACGGTCTGCGCCACCTGGCCGACCTCCATCTTCACGTCGACCGCATTCGGCTGTTCGGGAATGATCTGCAGTTTATCGAGCACCTTGGTCTGAAATCCGTCCTTCTCGATGACGAGTTTGAAGGTGCTGGGAGGCAGCGCGTTGAAGTTGTAGACGCCCACGTCGTTGCTGGAGCGTTCCTGGGTCTCGTTGGTCTGCAGGTTGGTCAATGTCAGCTTGGCGCCGGGAATCACGCCGCCCTGCGTATCCGTCACTGTGCCCTGGAGGGAGCCGCGGTATTGCGCCCAGGCCGCGGAACTGATCAGTAACGGCGCTATCAGTAAGAGGAGCGCCCGCAGCGCCCTTGTGAATTGAATCTTAGCGGTAGTCCTGGCCTGAAAATGGGGGAAGCGCATGTCGTATTCTCCTTGTCCAGCGCGCCCATTCGAACGCCTGCAACTCCGGAGAACTTCCTGCTGCACCACGATCGCGGCAGGAACCGGAAACGGTACCTCACCGCACACCCGCCAGGTTGTTGCCCGGCGATTGTTGCGCCCCAGTGACGCGTCGCTCAGCTCGAAACAACGAACAGCAAAGTCACCGCAGACACGAAGAGCGGCGCCCGTCCTCCCGCTGCGCAAAATCTCGCGTTCGCGTAAAAGAAAGGACGGGGAACCGGTGATGGGACCGTGGATACGTCGGACCGCTTTTCGTGCGACGATCCGCAATGGATGGCGCATCTGGCCATCGACTTAGATGGCGAAGTACCGATCGAGGTGGTCTGGCGTTGGCTTCCGGCCCCCATTGCAAGCAGCCGGAGAGGAGCGCTGATTTTTCAGCCCGGCTTCCGCATCTGCTAGGGTGGATGGATTGCGCATCTTCTGGATGAGAGCGTTTCCCTGAGGTTCACGCATGTCGGCTAGCGACCCATCGCAGTCTGGCAGCCATTCGTCCCCATCGGTGGCGCCGGAAACCAGTCACCCCCCCGCGGTGATCGCCGGCTTCTCCGGATGGTTGCTGGATGCCTTTGATTTCTTTCGCGTGACCTTCTGCCTCACCGCGATGGCCCACGATTTTCATAAGACCGATGCGGAAATTGCGCTGATCATCACCATGACCATGGCGTTTCGTCCCGTGGGAGGCCTGATCTTCGGCTTCCTGGCCGACCGCTACGGACGGCGGGGTCCGCTGATGATCAACACCGGGATCTTCGCGATTTCGGACATCATGACGGGGCTGGCTCCCAACTACACCTCGCTGCTGGTCGTGCGCGCCCTGTTCGGCATTGTCATGGGTGGATGCTGGGGCGTGGGCGCCTCGCTGGCCATGGAGGCTTCCCCCGCCAGCAAACGCGGCCTTCTCTCCGGATTGCTGCAGGAAGGTTATGCCGCCGGAAACGTGCTTGCGGCCATCGCCTATTTCTTTCTCATCGGCCGGCTCGGCTGGAGGCCGATCTTTTACCTGGGCAGCCTGCCGGCAATTGCCCTGGTGCTGTACATCAAGTTTTTCGTCAAGGAATCGACGGTGTGGCAAAAGGAATTCAAGTCGCGCCAGCCGTGGCCGGAACAACGCCGCGAAATTCTCTCTCACTGGAAGCTGTTTCTCTACCTGCTGGCCTTCATGACCATGATGATGTTCGCATCGCACGGCACCCAGGACATGTATCCGACGTTTCTGCAGCGGCAGTGGCATTTCGGTCCACCCGACAGGGCGACCATCACGGCCATCTCGGGAATTGGCGCGATCGTGGGCGGACTGGTCTTCGGGCACCTGTCGGACAGGTGGGGGAGGCGCAAGGCCATCGTCACGGCATTCGTTCTCGCCACCCTTCTGATTCCCTTGTGGGCCTACGCGCCGAACACCATCCTGCTGGTGGTCGGAGCGTTCCTGATGCAGTTCATGGTGCAGGGCGCCTGGGGCGTTATTCCCGCGCACCTGGCCGAACTCTCGCCCGGGTCGGTGCGCGCTCTCCTGCCCGGTTTTGCCTACCAGAGTGCGGGGATCATCGCCAGTTCCGCGCCCTATATCGAGGCTGCGTATGCGCAGAAGACCAGCTACGCCACCGCTATGGCTCTGGTCGCCGTCAGCGTCTTCATCCTGGCCTGCGTCATGGTCCTGCTCGGTGGCGAACGCCACGGCCAGAAATTCGGGGCCTGAATTCGCACTGTGTTCCGGCACCCGTTACCGTTGCGCACCATCTCCCACCAACGAGTGATTACAACGGACTCAGACGGGTAGCGCGGCATCCTCAGATTTTTCTAATCCTGGCCGATGCATGAGGTAGCCGCACCTTCCCGATGACTTTTCAACTCCATGCGCGAATTCTCCTTGCGTCCCGGTCGACGGGTCTCATCACTTCCCTCCAGGCGCTGCCGATCTCCGGCGCACAGCTGGATATTGCATCTTCAGGGCAGGAGGTCGTGGATGCGCTGCATCATCAGGAAGATCTCTGTCTGGCGCTACTCGACGCGGATCTTCCGGGAATGGACATCGGCCAACTGCTGGCTTTGGTGCGCGCAGAGAAGAAGGGCCGGACGTTTCCGATTGTGCTGCTGCAGCAGCCACTGGCGCCGGAGCGGCTCAGGTCTGTGGTGCGCGCATTCGGCCACGGGCCGGAGTTGGCACCACCCCCGGACTCATCGGTCCTGGACACCCAGACCGATCCGCTCACCGGCCTCTACACCCGCGCGGCGCTGCTTTCCATGCTGTTTCGGGAGACCGATCGCGTCCAACGAATGAAGACGCCGCTGTCCGTGATGCTGTTCGGCATGGACGACTTCAAAGGGTGGAAGGTGCGTCTCACCGGCGCGCCCTGGGGCGAGGTTCTGAGGCAGATGGTCGAGCGGGTGCGGCGGCTGCTGCGAAGCTACGACCTTTTTGGCCGGACGGGCGAGTGCGAATTCGTTCTCGGTCTTCCGGGGTGCGGCGTAAACAATGCCGTTTCGCTCTCCGAGCGCATACGGGGAGAGGTGTTTTCGGCCCCGTTCAGCGCGAGGGGAGCCTCGATTCGCCTCACTGCCGGATTCGGCATCGCCTTCAGTGAAGGCCGGTCTCCGGTCGTGGTGATGCGAGAGGCCGAACAGGAGTTGAAGAAAGCCCAGGCGGCCGGGCCTGACTCGATCCGTGTGAGACACCAACGTCACTGACCGAAGCGTGGAAAATGCTGCAATTTCCGTGATATCCTCTGCCCAAGTGGGTTTCCATGCACAAGCATGCTTTCGGCGGAGCGTTGACGATCCCGGCCTGTAAGAGCTGGTCGTGGTCGCGCGCCCGTTTTATGTGCCCGCGCCGCCATCTGCGCGTGCTGCCCACCCGCACTCGACCTAGCCTCTTCGGCGGCGATTGAGTATCTTGCCGGCCGAAGATCACCCCCAGACGAAGGCCTGTCCGTGGGGACCCCGGGAGACTTCCCTGCCCCTTCCGCGAAAGTAGACCGATCCCATCCGACGGGATCCGCGCAGCGCTCCATCTACGGAGCCGCAAAGTCGAGGAGAGATAAAAATGACCAAGCAAGAGATGCACGCCCAATTCGGACCCAAGCTGGTTGGATCCCTGCCCGGTCCCAAGGCTCGAGCGGCGGTGGCGGCAGACGACCGGCTGATTTCGCCCAGCTATACGCGCTCGTATCCCCTGGTTGCGAAGCGCGGAAGAGGCATCCGCGTGGAAGACGTGGACGGCAACGAGTTCCTGGACTTCGCCGCCGGCATTGCCGTGACATCCACCGGCCACTGCCATCCTCAAGTGGTGGCGGCGATCCAGAACCAGGCGGCAGAACTGATCCACATATCGGGGACCGACTTCTACAACGAGCCGTTGACCGATCTGGCGGAGCGGCTGTCGGCGGTAGCGCCGATGCCCGGGCCGCATCGCGTTTTTTACGGCAACTCGGGGGCCGAGGCGATCGAGTGCGCGCTGAAGGTCGCCCGCTACCACACCGGCCGGCAGCACATTGTTGCGTTTTTCGGAGCTTTTCATGGACGCACGATGGGGGCGCTGTCGCTGACCGCATCGAAGCCGCAGCAGAAGCGGCGGTTCGCGCCGCTGATGCCGGGAGTAACGCATATCCCGTATCCCTACGTATACCGGGGCTGCTCCGGCAGCCCGCAGGAGCAGGAGGCGTGGGCCCTTGGGTGCGCGCGCTATCTCGAAGAGAAGCTCTTCAAGACCATTCTGCCTCCCGAAGAAGTGGCCGCGATCTTCGTCGAACCCATCCAGGGCGAAGGCGGATACGTGGTGGCGCCGGACAACTTCCTGCGCGAACTGCGCGCCATCTGCAACCGGCACGGGATCCTGCTGGTGGCGGACGAAGTGCAGAGCGGAGCAGGCAGGACCGGCAAGTGGTGGGCGATCGAGCACTCCGGAGTCGAGCCCGACATCGCGTGTATGGCCAAGGGCATCGCCAGCGGTATGCCGCTGGGTGTGTGCATGACGCGGGCGGAGATCATGAACTGGGTGCCCGGCTCGCATGCTTCCACCTTTGGCGGCAACCCGGTTTCCATCGCGGCGGCGCTGGCCACCATGGATCTGCTCGATCGCGAACTGATCGCCAATGCGGCAAAGGTTGGCGGCCAAATGCTGGAGCGCCTGGAAGGCTGGAAGCAGACGCATCCCCTGGTGGGGGATGTGCGGGGTCGCGGCCTGATGATCGGCGTTGAGCTGGTGAAGAACAAAGCGACTCGCGAGCCGGCAACGGCGCTGCGCAACCGCGTGGAGACACTGGCGTTCGAGCGCGGCCTCCTGATCCTGGGTTGCGGCGAGACCACGTTGCGCCTTTGCCCGCCGCTGGTGGTAAGCGAGCGCGAAGCGACGGTCGCGCTCGACATCCTGGAAGATGCGCTCGCCGACGCGGAGAAAGAACACGCTCACGCGAATGAACTGGCGGCATCCAGAGCCTAACCGCAGGTCCCGGGTCTCGAATCGAGACCCGGGGCACCCGCTTGAATTCAGAGGGAAATCAATGCTGGTGCCCGACGGGAGGGTGGCCGGACTCGGCTTCGTGCGGCTGTTCGCTCTCCGCGTTGCCGCGGGTAGCCCACAGGATGCAGACAAAGAACGTCGCAACAATCACCGGGACGACGAGGAACGGGGAAGAGATGCTCATGTCCCTAGAGTATCAAAGCCACGGATTGCCATCGTGATCCAACCCCGCCCAGGCAGAGCTTGGACGGGGCCGTTTCTGTCGATGAGTCTTACTCCTTTGGGCCGCCGTCGGGGTAATCGACGCGGACCGTCAGGATCTCGAAGGGATGAATCGGCGCCTTCACGACGTCGCCGCTGACCGTGAGGGACCCGCCTTCGGGGGTTTCCTGAAGGTTGGTCACCGTGGCGCTCGACGCGCCGGGCGGCACGTGGAACTCCACCGTGGCGTCCTTTCCTGCCCACTCGTAGACGCGGAAGATCAGGCCCTTCGCATCTTCGGCTTTTTTGACTGCCGTCAGAACGACGGTTTCCGGGCTCACGGATGCGAAGGAGTGCTCGGCCGGAAGCGCACCCGCATGCGCCGCGGTCACCTCCGCGGTGAGCGGGTAGTTGTATTCATAGCCGTGACGCACGGTCATGGCTTCCTTCCATGTGCCCGCATGCGGATAGAGCGCGTAGTGGAAATGGTGATGGCCCATGTCGGCGTCGGCATCGGGCCACTTCGGCGAACGCAGCAGCGACAGGCGCAGCAGGTTGCCGACCGCATCGTAGCCATACTTGGTCTGGTTGATCACGCTCAGCCCGTGGCTGCCGTCGCCGAGATCGGCCCAGCGCATGGCGGGCACTTCAAACTGCGCCTTCTCCCAGGAATTGTTGCGGGTGGTGGGGCGCTCGATGGAGCCATAGGGGATCTCGTAGGTGGCGAACGGCCCTGTGGCCGCGAGCGGGAACGCCGCCTTCACGAAGATATGCGACTCGTGCCAGTCGACCTGGTTGTCGACATCGACCATGTCGCCCTCGGCGTTCAGCGAAAGGGTCTGGACAAATTTCGAGTCGGGCCGATGGAACGTGACACGGATGCCGGGCTCGGAGGTTTTGACCAGTTCCACCGAATCTGCGCGATCGATGGTCGTGGGCGGAACGTCCAGCGTGCCAGGATCAACGTTCCAGGCGTCGTAATCCTTGGGCGTGTCCTTGAAGAATTGAAGCTGGTTGCCACAGGCGCCGGAGGCGAGCGTTTCGAAGTTGGACTTCTTGTCGAACAGGCTGGTGACACAGCCCGATTGCTTGTCGACGCTGACGCGCAGCCTGGCGTTCTCGAGCGTGATGGAATTACCGGATTCCTTGGCGGACACTTCGTTTTCTGCCGGCTCCTTGGCGCCCTTGCCGCCGATCCACACCACTTTGTATCCCAACGCGGGAACGTGGAGCACGTGCAGGCGTACCTCGGAGACACCGGTCTTGTCGTCCGATTTGGCTTCGACCACCTGCGCGCCGGATGCGGTCATGGCCCCTTTTGCGCCCTGCACATGGGCGGACACTTCGCCCGAGCGCTCCCATCCCAGCGGGTTGTAGACAACCACGGGCACACCGGCGCCGGCCGTGTTTACGCGCTCATCCACAGTTCGGAGCGACCCGGAAGAAATCTCGTTGGTCGAGTAGCGGACCACGTCGTAGTCCTTCTGGGCGTCCTTGTAGATGACTCCAATGCCCGATCCCGCGGCCAGGTCGTGGAACTGGTTGAACAGGACCTTCTTCCAATCCTCGGTAATCTCGTTGCCCGGATAATTGCAGCCGTAAAGCCAGGCCAGCGAGGCCCACTTCTCGGCGTTGAGGACTTCTTCTTCTGACTCGCGCATGTTGCGCTTGTGGTTGGCCTGGGTCGTCATCACGCCGCGGTGATATTCGAAATACATTTCGCTCTTCCATGTCGGGATGGAGACTTTGCCTGGCACCGGGGACGGAGGAGTATAGCCCTTGGCGATGGACCGGTAATCCCACTCCGGGCTGTTGGGTGCGATCTGCTTGGTCAGTTCGTCGAAATAGGGTTGAGCAAGACCGAACTCGAACGTCGGCGTCACGTGCGAAGTCGTCATCCAGTGCATGCCCTCGTCGAGAATGGCCCGCGTCGGCCCGCCGCCGTGATCGCCGATGCCATAGAGATCCATCATCACCGTAAGCCCTGGCGCGTAGTGGTGCGCGATGGTGAAGTCGCGTGCCAGGCGGACCGGATTCAGATTGTCGTTCGCGTAGTCGTGCGGGAAGTAGGCCAGCACTTTCGATCCGTCGGGCGACTCCCAGTAGAAATACTTGAACGGGAGTTGATTGGTATCGTTCCACGCCATCTTCTGGGTGACGAAGTAATCGACGCCGGACTTTTTGTAGATCTGCGGAAGCTGCCATGTGTAGCCGAAGGAGTCGGGGTTCCAGCCGATGTGCACATCGACCCCGTATTCGTGCTTGAACCAGCGCTTGCCGACGAGCAGTTGCCGAACCAGCGACTCGCCGTCGGGCATGTTGAGGTCGGGCTCGACCCACATGCCGCCGACGATTTCCCAGCGCCCTTGCTGGATGCGCTGCTTGATCTCGGCATTCATGTCGGGATACTTCTGGGCCATCCACTCGTTGTAGGCCGCGGCGCTCTGGGTGTAGGTGTAATGCGGATACTCATACATGAGCTGCAGCGCGGTGCCGAAAGTGCGCTTGACCACGTCGACGGTTTCGGTCCAGGGCCACAGCCAGGCGGCGTCGATGTGGGAGTTGCCGGTGAGGTGGTAGTGCGCCTGGTTCATCAGCGGCATCAGGGCTTCGAGTTTGCCGTGCGATTCGCGGAGGCTGGCATCGAATTTGTTCTGATCGGACGCGTCGAGGGCTTTCAGGTCAACTGCTTCAATGGCGCCGGTAAGCGTGCTCATCTGGGATGCATCGTTGGGCGCCAGCGCGGGTACCAGCAGAGCGCCCGATAGGAATTCCTCGCGCAGGTCTTCAGGGTTGGGGCGGCTCTCGGGGAAGTCGATCTTCAGGGTGGCGCCGTTGAAGCGCTTCTTATCGACCGTGTGCAGCAGTTTGACGGCGACGACGACCTTTTCGCCAGGCCGGGCGCTGTCGAACAGCACGATGGGCTCGAGGTCGTCGCCCATGGCCGCACGGCGCCCGTTGAAATACACGATTTCGGGCATGGGCCCGTTGGCGTCGGCGTGGAACTGGAACCAGATGCGCGAATTTGTCAGATCGTAGCCATGAAGCGTTTGCGGGATCTCGAAGGTTTGCCGGAACCAGACGGCATCATTGGAGGCATCGCTTCGGGGCGCGATGGTCTGCCATCCGGACTCGTCGAGGTCCACGGCCTCGCCATGGGCCAGGTCGCCGGCATGCATCTTCCATTGCGCATCGGGCAGTTCGCGCAATTGCGTGAGCCGGTCAATTACGTCGCGGGACGGCTGGGGCAGCTTTTCGACCATGGGACGGATCTGGTCGGCGTCCTGCGCGACGGCGCTGCCGATCAACGATGTGGCGCCAAAAACAACAAGGATGGCAGGCAAAAGACAGAAGATTGGTTTCCGGCTCGGCTGATTCATGGTCGGCATCGGGATTCCTTTCCGCAGGCCATATTACGGCATCAGGGTGGGGGAATGGTAACGATTCCAATTCGGGCGCAAAGGCGGGCGCTGCCAAGGCAACCGCAGATCCTTCGCTGCGCTCAGGATGACGCGTGAAGGGTTTAAGAACTATTTTCCAGTTCCCTGCTCCAGGTACTCGATATAGCCCAGCAGGGCGCCCCAGTGATAGAAGCGGTCGCTTGAATTGACGTCGTCGCCGGAGCCGGTGATGGCGTTGTAGTTCTCGTGGACGTGGCCGTTTTCGGTCCACTCCTTGAGGAACAGGTCGTAGGACTTCTGCGCGAAATCCTTGCGGACGGCGGAGTCGGCGTAGTTCATGAGGCCGAGGTAGACAAGGTAATTCATGGGTCCCCAGATGCGGCCGCGCCAGTAGTTCTGATCCTTGAAAGCGGGATCATTGCGCATGATCGAGGGAATCACATACTCGCCCCAGAACTCATCCTCGTTGAGCAGGTGCTTGTCGATCATGGTCTTCGCCTGTTCGGGCGTGGCGGCCTTCGCCAGCAGGGGATAGAAGTTGGTGGGAGAGAGTCTCGCATTTGCCTGGCCGGTGTGCAGATCGCGATTGAGGAAGATGCCGGCCTGCTCATCCCACATGGTTGCCAGCCTGGCACGATAGCGGGCGGCGCGGTCTTTGAGTTCTTTTTCTTCGGGGGTCTTGCCGAGGCCGGCGGCGATCTTTGCCAGCGCGTCGCAGTCGGCAATGTAGAGGCTCATCAGGCCAACGTCGGCGTACTCAACGAGATGGCTTTGCGGATTGTAGAAGGTGCCGTCGTACATGGGGCTGTTGTCGAGGCCCGATTCGAAGATGGCTCCCTGCCAGGTTCCTCGCGAATCGTCGTCAAGGTTCTCAGGCTCGTTGTGGCCGTCGCTGCCCCAGGCCAGGTAACCCTGGATGTCGCGATGCTCCGCCCACCAGCGGTTCCATTTCATCAGCGGCTCGAAGGCGTCTTCGAGGAACCATCGGTCGTGGAATTTTTCGTAGAGCCCGAGGACGGTGATGGCGCCCACGGGCGGCTCGGAGCGGTCGGAACTCTTCCAGTTCCCTGCCCTGGCGTAATTGGGAACAAAACCGGCGGCCGTTTCTTCGCGCAGCAGTTCCATGGCGTTGGCATACGCGAGGTCGCGGCTGCCGACTGAGGCGAGCGTCGCGGCGAAGAAGTTGTCCCAGTCGGCCAGCACGTAGCCGCCCCATTCGACGCTCCAGACGCGGGTGATGGGCGAGATGACGCGCTGTTTTTCGGGATCGTAGATGGTATCCCAGCCGATGGTGGTTTCTATGGCGCCGAGGATGGGGGCGTTGGGGCCGGCGGCGGCGATGGATTGTTCGTAGGCGGCTTTCTGCTTGTTGATGGCCGCGCGGATTTCATCGAGGGAGCGGCGCTTGCCGGTGCTGAGGCCAACAGGTTGAACAAGGTCGGCAGCAAAGTAGGAGCCAGCGGCAGGGATGTTGACGATGTGCGTCTCGTACGGTACGGCCTTGGTGTAGTAGATGATCTCTGAGGGACTCTGGGAGTTGGTTGTTCCCATAATTTCATTGCCCCGTTGAGAATGATTCCAGAGGTAATTGACCGAGAAGACCAGCGTTGAAGGCAGTGCGGAAGCGCTCGCGGGTGCCAATGGGGTCACGAGAAGTACAAGTTCATCGCCCTCATGGGCACTCTCCACGCGCCACTTGTGCCCCTTCCACTCGAAGTCGGCGCTCGTGTAGCTGCCATCCCATGCATGCGGGCCGGGTGTAACGATTTCCGAACCTTTTTCGAGCCGCCCGATCAGCGCATCCCCGAGGAACGCATCGCCGGAGACGGTGGTGTTGTGCTTCAGCCCGACGTGGATCGCCAGCCCCGCCGGCAGCAGGACCTGCGTCGCCACGCTGTGCACGTCCCAGGTGTTCCAGCCGCGGGCCAGCCGCTGCTGCACCTGCTCGTATTGCTCCGAACGCGGCCCCGGCCCACGCGGCCCCGGCGCCACATGCGACATGACCTGCGCACCACCCAGCGATCCCGCGACGGCAACAGCCAACCCGACGACAGCACTCCGCAAACGGCACACCGCTCGCACCTCACGCCTTTCCTGATCCCTGATCCCTGGTCTCTCCGCGCCTCCGGCGCGCTACACCCACCCGCCGTCGATAACGTAGCTCTGGTTGGTGATGGCGCTCGAGTCGTCGCTAGCCAAAAACAGCACCAGGCGCGCCACATCGTCGGGCATGATTTCTCGTTTGATTGCCTGGCTGGCCAGGATCTTCGCCTTGTATTCCGCGGTGTAAACCAGCCGCTTCTGCTTCTCGGTCACGATTGCCCCCGGCAGCACCGCATTCACGCGGATGCCGTCCGGCCCCAGTTCGTGGGCCAGGGTGCGCGTCAGGCCGCAAATGGCGGACTTGGCCGCGACGTAAACCGGCAGACCCGTGGACGGGATGAGCCAAGAAATCGAACTCATGTTGATGATGGAGCCGCGGCCGGCGGCCCGCATGGCCGGCAATACCGCCTGGATCATGAAGAAGTGGGGGCGCAGGTTCACCGCGAGGCATTGGTCCCAGTACTCCGGCGTAACCTCCTCGGTTTTGTGGCGGTGATCGTTGGCCGCATTGTTCACCAGCACGTCCACAGTCCCTTGTGTGGCCAGGACTCGCGCGACAGCGCCTTGCACGGCCGGCACGTCAGTCAGATCGCAGGGGATGTACTCGGGCCTGGGACACCCCTCGGCCGCCAGCGCCTCGGTGAGCGCCCTGCCGGGCTCATCCTGAACATCAAGAAACGCTACCCGCGACCCCTGGTGGGCAAAATTACGCACCAGGGATTCGCCGATCCCGGTGGCTCCGCCGGTCACCAGCACCACCCGGTCTGTGAGGCTCGGGTAACGAGCGTAGTTGTCCTGTTCCATCCGGGACCCCGCTTCAAATCCTTGTGAGGCACCACTATACAACCCGACCCCGGGGCGGCTGGGAATGGGAAGATTCCATGGGGAACGAACATCGGACGCCGCCCAAGCGGAGCCACGACCGGCCACCTGAAGCGGCGGGGTGGAGCGGGCAAAAATTGCAACGCTAAATCGATTTTTGGGTCAGTTTACCACAATGCGGTATTTTGTCTCATGAGCAGGATGGATACTTAGGAAAGGGTTGCAATGCGGGATGGACGCTCCCCCTGGGAGTTCCCCCGGAACCTTGCCGCTTCTAGACTGAATGCAAGAAACATGCCAGGTAGAAGCACCTGGTCGCGTTCGCACAGGACGGGCGGCGTTCAACGGAAGTTCCTCTTCCCCACCTTTGGCGAGGTCGACTGAACAGGACGGATTTAGAGGTCTTTTGATACTGACCCCGGTTGAGCGCCGGCCCCCTGCTTGTCCGTTGCCTGAGGTCGCAGCCGGTTTGTAGAATGGATGGGTTCCCCCGCTCGCCCAACAAAGTTGAAAAGTATGCACGAGAAAGCCCCAGGCACTGGAGGAGTCATGAAGAAATCAGCTCGTTACCCCGGGATCCGCGTTACCGCCAACGGCAATCAACTGGTCTCGTATCATACCGAGACCCGGATTGCGGACGCCGGTGTTTTCTATCCCATTACGCCTTCGACCGAAGGCGGGGAACTCTTCCAGCAGGCCTATGCGGAGGGCCACCTTAACGTCTTTGGCGGCAATACCCTGGCCATTGAGACAGAAGGCGAGCATGCGGCCCAGGGCGGCGCCATCGCCCATTCGGTGTGCGGCAAACGGGTGGTGAATTTCACGTCCGGCCAGGGAGTGGTCTACGGAGTCGAGCAGTACTATCATGCTCCCGGCAAGGGCTCCACCATGGTGCTGGAAGTAGGCGCCCGCGCGCTGACCAAGCATGCGCTGAACGTGCACTGCGGCCACGACGACATCTACGGCGCGCTCGACACCGGCTGGATCATGCTGTTCGGCAAGGACGCCCAGCAGGCGGCCGACCAGTCGCTGATCCTCCGGCGCGTAACGGAACTTTCCCTCACCCCGGGCATGAACATCATGGACGGGTTCCTGACGTCTCACCTGGAGCGAACCTTCTACAAGCATGAGTCCGAGCTGATCCGCGAGTACCTTGGAGCGCCGGGGGACGTGATCGAGTGCCCCACGGAGGCGCAGCGCGTCCTGTTTGGGCCGACCCGGCGGCGGGTGCCCAAGATGATGGACCTGACCAACCCCGTCCTGCTGGGGCCGGTACAGAACCAGGAACATTACATGCAGGGCATAGTCGCGCGGAGAAATAATTTTGCCGAGCCGATTCTCGAATTTCTGGAGGCGGCGTACAAGGATTTCGGTGATCTGACCGGGCGCTACTACGGGCTCATCAGCCAGTACAAGTGCGACGATGCAGAGACCGTTTTCGTCTCGCTGGGGTCGGCGGCAGAGAACATCGATGCCGCGGTGGACTACCTTCGCGCAACGCGCAACTCCAGCGTGGGCTCGATTCACGTGAACGTGATTCGCCCGTTCCCCGAGGCAGCCGTCGTGGAAGCGCTGCGCGGAAAGAAGAACGTCATCATCCTGGAGCGGACCGATGAAGCCCTGAGCGGCGACAACCCGCTGGGCCGCGACATTCGCACCGCGCTTTCCAAGGCCGTGCAGAAGACCGCCGGGGTCCCCGAGATCTCGCTCGACGAAGTTCCGCGCATCATCAACGGCACCTACGGCCTGGGCTCGCGCGACTTCCGGCCGGAGCACATCATCGGCGCGTTTGAATACGCCACGGCGGGCCGCACCCGCAAAGACGGCAAGACCGCGGCCGACGGCGCCAACTTCATCGTGCTGGGCATCGATCACCCCTATGCGGTCATCGGCGACGAGTCTCCGTCGCTGCTGCCCGAGGGCGCCGTCGCTGTCCGCTTTCACTCCGTGGGCGGATGGGGCGCCATCACCACCGGAAAGAACCTGGGCGCCATTTTGGGCGACCTGAACGACCTGCTGTACGAGCGCGACGGCCTGACCGACGAATACGGCAACCCGAAGGAGATCATCCACGTCAGCGCGAATCCCAAGTACGGCTCGGAGAAGAAGGGCGCGCCCACCAGCTACTTCATGGTGGCGGCGAAGGATCGCATCCGCGTCAACTGCGACCTGCGCCACGTGACCACGGTTCTGTGCTGCGACCCAAAAGCGTTTACGCACACCAACCCGCTGGACGGGATGCAGGAAGGCGGCAGCCTCGTTTGGGAATCGGACGCGGAAGGCGAGCGCGCGTGGGAGAACCTGCCGATCTGGGCGCGCAAGCAGATCATCGACAAAAACATTCGCGTATTCACGCTGCCCGGCTTCGACATCGCCAACAAGGCGACGGACCGCGGCGACCTTCAGCTTCGCATGCAGGGCAACGCCTTCCTGGGGGCATTCTTTGCGGTCAGCGGGCTGCTGGATGTTTTCGGCATCACGCAAGAGCAGTTTCAGGAAGTGGTCCGCAAGCAGTACGTGAAGAAGTTCGGCAAGCTCGGAGAAGCAGTCGTGAACTCCAATATGGAAGTCATGCTGCAGGGCTTCGCGCGCGTGAGCGAGATCGCGGTGGGGGCACTGGCTGCCGCGGATCGCTCGACCCTGCGCGGGCAGGCACTGCTCCCGGTTCTGGCTTCGGCCACCGTGGCGGAAGAATCCTGCAGCGTGGGCGGCTGCCGCTCCACTCCGATTCCCGCGGGGCAGGCAGAGCGCGCGCCGATCGCTTCGATTGCCGCGTTTGACGCGGAGTTCCGCTCCAGCTTCGGCTACAACCAGCCGGCTACGCCGCTGATGGCCATGGGCGTGATCGCCTCGGCCACGGGCGACACGGCTTCGAAGTACGTGGCGCGCCGCGAGACGCCGCTCTACATCCCCGAGAACTGCACGCAATGCATGGAGTGCATCTCGGTGTGCCCGGATACGGCGCTGCCCAACTGCTCGCAGGATCTGAGCACGATTCTCGGCACCGCGGTGACGCGCTATGTCTCCGATCCGGTCGAGCGCCGCAAGATGATCGGAAAGCTGCCGGAGATTGAGAAGCAGGCCCGCCAGCGCATGCTCGCCGAGATGAAGCAGGGCACGCCGCTGCCGCAGATCATCCGCGAAGTGACGGAGAGCGTGGACGGCTTCTCGTCCGAGGCCAAGACGCAGTTCTACTCCATCATCGACAAGGTGCCGATGGCGTACCAGAAGACGAATGCGATCTTCTCCTCGCCGGAACGCAAAACGCCCGGCTCGGGGGGCATCTTCTCGATCTTTGTTTCCGATTTGTGCAAGGGTTGCGCGGCCTGCGTGACCGCGTGCGGCGACCACAACGCGCTGAAGATGGTGAAGGAAACCGAATTTGTGAACGCCGAGCACGAGAGCGGCACGGCCTTCCTGAACCTGCTGCCTGACACGTCGCAGAAGTACCTGGGGCTGTTCAACGGGGCCAATCCGGCGGACTCGAAGACCGCGACGCTGCGCAACATGCTGATGGTCCGGCGCAACTACGACGCGCTGGTGGCCGGCGACGGCGCCTGCGCAGGCTGCGGCGAAAAGAGCGTGCTGCGCTCCATCGCGGCGGTCACCGAGGCGTACATGCGGCCGGTGTTCCACGCCAAGGCGGATCGCTTTGTGGCCAAGGCCGGTGAACTCGAGAAGAACGGCGCGGCAAAACTGGAAGCGCTCAAGGCGGCCGACCCGAAGGCCTATGAGCTGTTGCGCCAGGGCGTCGCGCACATGATTCTCGCACTCGGCGGCGAGGACGATGCTGATACCCGCGCGCGCATCGCGGCCCACGAAGAGAAGAACGGCCCCATCACCGATGCGCAGTTAGTGGAAGCGCTGGCGGCGGTGCTGCTGACCGAGGCGTTCAATCACAAGAGCCTGCAGCCGATCGATGGCCGCCTGGCGAACGGCATGAGCGTGATGGCGATGGCCGCGCACACCGGGTGCAACACGGTGTACGGGTCGACCTCGCCCAATAATCCGCACCCCTATCCATGGATGAACTCGCTGTTCCAGGACGGCATCACGGTGGGCTGGCTGATGGGCGAGAGCTTCATCGTCGACCACGCGCGGCGCTCGGTGCTGCCTGAGCGGCTCACCGACATCATCCTCGGCGAGAAGGGTCTCTCGGATCGCGAGTACTACGAGTTCACGCACTTCACCGACGCGCTGATGACGGACCAGGAGATCGTTGAACTGCCCAAGGTGTGGGTGGTGGGCGGCGACGGCGGCATGGGCGACATCGGCTACCAGAACATGTCGAAGGTGATCCTGCAGAACCGGCCCAACGTGAAGGCGGTCATGCTGGACACGCAGGTGTACTCCAACACCGGCGGCCAGAACTCCGACTCAACCCCCATGCTGGGCGGCAACGACATGAATTCGTTTGGCTCCGCCACGCAGGGAAAGAACACGGAGAAGAAGACCGTGGCCGAGACCTTCCTCGGCGGACACGGCTCCCCGTTCGTCGCCCAGGTATCGATGGCCAACGCGCCCAAGCTTTACCGCGCGATCCTCGACGGGCTCGAATATCGCGGCACGATGTTCCTGCAGGCCTTCACCACCTGCCAGCCGGAACACGGCGTGCCCGACGACATGGCGCTCCACCAGGCGCAGCGCGTGCGCGACTCGCGCGGCGTGCCGGAGTTCGTGTTCGATCCGCGCAAGGGCGAGAGCTACCAGGAAGCGCTGGACGTTACCGGCAATCCGAGCAAGGATCTCGACTGGTACGAAACCAAGGACAAGGTGACCGGCGAAGTCCGACGCTACACCGTGGCCCACTGGTGCACAACGGAAAACCGCTTCCGCAACCACCTGAAGAAGGTCAAGCCCGAAGCGGCCGCCAAACTCATTCACCTCGACAACATGCTGGTGCGCATCACGCAGCAGGATGTGGTCTACCGGCGTTATCTCGATCCGACGCACCGCTCCTTCATTCCGGACTTCGGCGTGTACATCACGTTTGAGGAGAACGGCAAGACCGAGCATCGCGCGCTGTCGCGGCAACTGGTGATGTTCTGCGTAGAACGCCGCAAGGCATGGCGCATGCTGCAGTCCAAGGCCGGGATCAAGAACCGCGACTACGAGGTGCAGAAGGCAATCCTCGCGGACGTGGACGCAGGCAAGATTTCGAAGGAAGAATTCTTCGCCAATGCCCACGAGATGGTTCAGGAGAAGCTGGGGAACCTGGTGCCCGCGAAGGCGTAAGGCGCAGATCAATCGATAACACCGAAGGCGGACCGCAAGGTCCGCCTTTTCATCTTGGTTGGTCAATCTGAGCAGCTGCTCTGGATGACACTCGATTTTTCAGGAACGGATGCCAGTTGAGGATCGCCTAATACCGCCGTTCCCAAATCTCGTCGCCGTTGGCGAATACCGCGCGGAGTGTGTATTGATCCCGGATGTAGGCGCGCAGCGCATCGAGACGATCGCTCTTCGATGGATTGCGCTGTTCCACCGCGCTCATGCCGGGGTAAGGCTCCCACAGGATGTAGCGGGTAGCACACTGTTTCAGTCCCGCGATAGATTCATCCACCCACAGGGAAGGCGTCGCGGCCCCCGACGAAAGCAAATCGACAGGCGTCGGGTTGCGCAGCGCTAGCGGGACATACAGGCGCGTATTGACAATCTCGAAGAAACAATCGCCGGGACGGGTGTGCGCGGCGAGCCATGTCAGTTCGTCGACGTCGTCGAGCTCCAGCAAGGCGTTGCCGGCGGGCAGTTGCAGCTGCGGGAATCGGCGAGCCTGAGTCGCACCCGATTGCACCAGGATCATCCCGCCGACAATGCACCAGCCGGCCGCAATCAAACGCCGTCCTGCTGAGCCCATCCGCGTCAGCAGCCACACACCCAGGATCACGGCGGGCATGGCGACAGCAGCCATGCGATTCCAGTTGAGCGCGGTGATGACTTCGAGCGTCTGCAAGATGCCGAGCGCCGCGAGCAGAACCAGCGGCAGGGAGACGCAGCGCGGATCGGCGCGCCGGCGCCAGCACACGCTCGCCACCCACGGGCACACCACGAGAAGCAGCAGATAAACGCAGACGTGATCGGCCAGGGAAATCAACGAGCGGACGTGCAGCGATGCGCTGAAATGCGGAATGAGGAATCCAGAGGGAAAGCGAGTGTACCTGGGCAGAGCCGCCACCTGCTCGGCCCAGTATCTTGCGACTCCTGCCTGTACGAGGAACCGCACGCTCAGCAGCAACCATGTGGCGATCGTGACGCCGGCCAGGCCCGCGGCTCGCGCGGCGTACTCGCGCGACGAGATGCGCCCGGCGCGCTTCTCCCACCACAAGCCTGCACAGCACGCCAGGAGGCCTGTAATCCCGGCGGTCTGCGTAAAAAATGCCGCGATGGCCACCAGAACCGCCGCGGGCGCAACGCGCATGCGCGAGCTGCCACGCATGAGCATCAGCACCGCCAGCAGGTTGGCCAGCGAGCTGAACCAGTGGTGCGTGGCATCCATCCGGTCGCCATAGAGAACTACCACGCACGCCACGCCGGCGAGGGCGGCGACGCGGGGGCGCATGATCCGCCGCGCCACGGCGAAGCACGCCAGCGACAGCAAGCAACCAAGGCAGAGGATGGTCCCGTCGATGCTTCGGATGGTGGCGCCGAACCCGTGAAAGACGGCGGCGTACACCAGGTCGGTTCCCGGCGGGGTGAACTGATGGAAATCCTTGAGAAACACCTGGCCGGCGAGCAGGCGGGCGGCATAGGTCCAGAAGAAAGCCTGGTCCCCGCTGCGCAGGTGTGCGGCGCCGGTGAGACTGAAAAGAGAGGTGCACAGGAAGGCGAAGCTTACGCCGAGGACGGCGAAGAACCAGGCCAGGCCCCCGCCGGGAAAGCGCCCGGCGGGCGGAGACACCTTTGCCGCACCGGGTTCGCTCGATGTATGGATCGCTGCAGATGACATCGCACATCCACACTAGGATGAGTGCGCTGCGCAGTTGTCTACCGCATGTCAGCCGATTGTCACGATCGAGGCCCAGGCCGGAGACTTACTGGCCTTCCTGCACCACGAGGTCGCCCGCGAGTTTGAAATGCACGACCGTCTCCGCGGGAATATCGAGGTCGCGATTCCCCGTGAGTCCCGCGGCCGCGGTGCCTGCCCCTCCGCCGGCCAGGCCGCCAATCACCAGGCCTGCGCCTCCACCGGCCAATCCGCCCACAAGCATACCCAGCCCCGAGCCGCCGCCGATCAACGCCGCGCTACGCTTCCCTTTGCCCTTCTTGCGCTCGGTCAGATCGCGGGAGCGCAGCGGGTACTCGGTCCCATTGAGAGTAATCGCCGTGAGCCGCAGTTCCAGCATGGAAGCTCCCTTGAAGTGCCCGCGCTTGTGCGCGGCATCGATCACCCCTTTGACTCGCGAACCCTTGGGCACCAGCAAATTGCCGTCGCTGGCAGTGACAGGAACGACGATCTCACCGGTGAAGGTCTCGCCGGGTTGGCTGGTCTTGACGCTGATGCGCTGGTCAACACGTACAGCCAGCGAGGTCCCGGCGGGAATGCTCACGGTGGCGGGCGCAGCGGCACCTGCGGATGTGGAAGGCGCGGGCGACGCCTCCGATAAGGATGAGACCACTGGCCCGGAGGGCGACGGCTTGGCCCCGCCCGCGGGCGGAGGAGCGGTGGTGGTCACCACCGTCGGATCTTTCTGTCCCTGCGCGGGAGGCTGCACTATGGTGGTGGTGGTGACCCCGTTCTTGTCCACCGAAACGACCTGCTGCGGCTCGCTCGTCGCGACGGCCTGCTTCTTCGCCTGCTCCAGCGCTTTCTGCTCTTTCGAAGCGCACCCTGTTACCGCCAACAACACTACAGCAAGCGCCGAGACACCGGCCCTGCGACTCGATAGGAATGTCCTGGGCATCATCTATCCTTCTTTATCTATGAACTGTGGACGTGCGGGAATCTGGTCCTATTTTACGGGAAAGGCAAGAAGGGCGATAGCGTTTTTTGGTGCGCTGAAATGTCCGGTCGAGTCCCGCGGGCTCGGTCGATGTGCTAACGTGAATCAGAGAACCTCAAATGGCTGAGGCAAGAGCAGTTTGATGAAGCCCGCGGCCGATGCTTCCCTGTACCGGCAAATCGCTTCCGACGTCAGGATATGGCTCCTGTCGGTGTTCTGCGCCGCCGCTGTGTTCGGTATTGCCGTATCCCTGCAGTGGCTCATCTACGACGACTGGCTGCACGATAAGGGGCCGCTGCGCATCGTGGGGAGCATTCTGGCGGCCGTTCTCACATTTGTTATCGTCTTCCGATGGCAGTTGGCGGGTCGCTCGCGCAAGGTGGAAATGCTGCGCCGCTTCGAATCGATCAAGTGGATGAATGACCGGATCCGCAACTCGCTGCAAGCGATCGAATGCATCACATACGCGGCCGACCCGCAGGCGACCGAGTCGGTGAGGAATGCGGTTGACGCCATCGAGGACGTTCTGCGCGAGGTGCTGGCGGAATCTCATCCTGCACAGATGCCCGCGGGCGCGAAAGCGGAGCCCGAGCCGACCTCAGTCGGATTCCAGAAATCATAGAGGACTTCGACGGGCCCGCGGCGCGCCGCGGCTCGGGAGCCGACGAGCCGAATTTTACTTGGTGAAGGTAACGTAGCGGCGCCCCGCGTACAGCCGGAAGCCGCCGTTGGGACCCATCGTTACCTGCATGGGCATAGGGCGCTTCATGGCGTCATCGGTGGACGAACTGACCGTGAATACATCATGCGCGCCGATATCGGTCACGACAAACTTGTTGTCGGCGATGAAGCCGATGCCATAGACACCCGCAGGCAGGCTTTGGCCGCCAATCTTGATGGGAAACTCGGCCACAAAATACGCCTGGTACTTGGCCGCAACGTCGCTCGCATACCCGCTGTTATCCACGAGCGTAGCCAGGACAAAATAACCGTCGGCCGTCTTCACGCCGCCGGAGTTGCGCTTCTGCGCGGGGGCCGACTGGCCCTTGTACCACACGGAATCGGGCAGGAGTTTTTGGACATCGGCCGCCTTGAGCACGGTATCGCCCTGGGCCGCCGCTCCCGCCGGCGCTGCCAACACTGCCAACGACATCACGGCTGCCGCCGCAAACGTACCTATTCCGTGCCAACGCATAGCTTTAAGCCTCCATTGATTTTCCTGCTGCGTCACGGAGTATACCGCATCGGTCCAGTACGCCGCCGCGGGGTCAGTTCTCAGCGCACAAAACGTCGTAGTAGTAGTTGATGTACACCTTTTTCAGAGGCGAGGAAAGCTTGGGAAGCGAAAACGTCTTTTCCACGGTCGACGGCCCGATGATGGCGATCGATCCGGCGCGCAGGAATTTGCCGTCGGCGAGTTCGAACCACAGCGGCACCATCATCTTGAATTTGTCGCTGACGCCGGACTGTACCAGCTTAAAGTGGACGCTTTGCGCATCGCCACTGCCGGTGATCTGGCTCTCGAAGTGATAGACCGGCAGATCCGTACCGTAGACAAACTCGTTGAAGAACCAGTCCATGCGGTGGTTGCCGTCGAGATCCATCACCGGCGTCATGTGCTTCTCGACCACGGCCTTGAAGTCCTCGGTGGTCGCGGGCTGCAGGCGGTACTTGCTGACGAAATCCTGCATGGTCTCGCGGAAGATCTGGTCGCCGTCCTTGGCGGTGTACATCATCATGCGGATCATGTGCAGGATGTACGCGCCCTTGGGATAGACGAGCTCGTCATAGATGTTCCAGCCGGTCTTGGGAGAGCTGAGGCGGATGCCCATGGTCACCGGACCGACATCGATGGGCCGGAACCCGAACTGGTTCTTCTGGGTGATCATCTCGCGCTCCTCTTTCCAGAACTCGCGAAATTCATCCGCCTTGGGCCGCGTAGACTGCAAGTAGATGGATGCCGACGCGTCAGCGAAACCTTCGCTCATCCACTGGTCGCGATAGCTGCGGAAGCCAACCGTCTGGCCCCACCACTGATGCGCCACCTCGTGCGGGGTGACGACCTTCCAATACATGTGCCTTCCGAGGTTCTCTCCGCCCAGTCCGAGGAAATGCCGCTGGGTGTCGTCGAAGAAGCTGCAGATGGGCAGGTAGACCAGCATGGGCCAGCTCTGCCCGTAGGTGCATGCGGTCTGCTGGGTAAGCGAAATGTGCGCGAACGGGAGGGCGCCGAAGAAGCTTGTGTAAATCTTCCCGGCCATTTCGCCCTGGCCAAGCTCGTTGTTCAGCATCGGGGTTGTGGCAAGTTGCCCGAGAGCGGACCCGCCGCCCTCAAGGGATGAGCCACCCGGGCTGCTCTGTCCTTCTGAGGCATTCAAGATCCCGGAAACGAAGTCCGGTTTTCCCTTGTTGGCGAATGCGTCGATGGTCAATTGGTTCAATGGCGAGCCGATTTTGATTTCCTTCGTCTCGAAATCGCCCAAGCTGAAGCCCACGACAGGCAGCGGTACCTCGGTCTTCCATTCGCTGGTGATCCACTTGCCTTCGGTGGTTTCATTCACCTTGGTCCCGGTGCCGATGACCTGGAGGCCCTTGGGAATGTGAAACAGCATGCGGTAGGTGGCGTAGTCGCCAAGGCCCTGGCCGGAGTTGGGATACCAGTTTTCGCGCGCGACCGGATAGTAGTTACCGCCGCCTTCGTTAAGGACCACGTCTTTGCCGCCGTAGGTGACCTTCAGCGTGGTGGACTCGCCCTTCTTCAAAGGCTCGGCGAGGACCACGCCGAAGTCCGGGTCGTCTTCCTTTTTCTCCTGGATGTAGTCGAGCGTGTCACCCTTGCCGCTCTCCACCTTGCTGACGCGCAGAGTGGGATAGAGATCCAGCGGGATCACGGCCACTCCATCCTGCTCGGCGGTGACCTCGACGGTGGCCATGCTGGTGAGGAACCCGTTCTTCTCTATGGTGACATCGAGGTTTTCGCTGGTGATGCGGTAGGCGCCGTTGCGTTCGTTGCCGCTGGGCGTGCCGGCGGCATACTCCGACGCGCGATGAAAGGCCAGCGGATAGGTGACACTCTGTTCGTCCCAATTAAGGAGCGCCACCTCCTCCGGCGCCAATTCAGGAACGCCGTGCGGATCGACGACAAGGAACAGATGCGAGTTCTTGCGGCCGCGGATCGCGGCCAGGAAATATCCGCCCTGCGCGGGGCTGAGCACATCCTGGAGCAGGCGCAGATCCAGATTCTGTTTCAGATGATGGCGAGCGAAACCTTGCAGATCCTGGCCGGCACGGCCGTAGACCATGTCCGGCTCCCCTTTGCCTGCCGAGGCCTTGCGCAGTTCGGCGGCCGTATCGTCGGTAAAGCGCAACACCGCCTGGTCAAAGTCCTCATCCCATTCCTCACTGTGATTGAGGACGGAGAGGTTGTGACGCTCGGCGGCTACCGGGGGCTTGATATGCAAATGTCCCTGGCCCCGAAACACCGCGCCGGTTACCTTGCCCTTCACTTCTCCGTAAAAGGCAAAATCGCCGCGAGTGAAAGTCAGCGTGGCGGCATCGCGATGCAGCTCGAAGTTGTTCACGGCGATCACTTCGCCGCCGGGTAGCAGGGCGCGCAGATTCTGGTAATAGGCGTTGCTGTTGGCCGGACGCTGGGCGGTCAGTAATACGGGACAAGCACCAAGCAAGGCAAAGACGGAGAGCACTGTCGCACGAACGGGCAGCTGCACCGGAAACTCCTGAAAAGTAAAGAAGGCTGTCTTTATTATCGCCCTGCCTGGGTTTGGCGCGGGAATTATCTTTTCGGTCCCCGGGGATGCGGTAAACGTCCCGCCCGGAGTCCTTTAGGGGAGATAAAGATCGACGTAGCTGTTCACCGGCATGGCATCGAGGCGGGCGGGATCGAGCGAAACGTCGAGAATGCGCTGCTGCTGCGCTTCAGGAAAGCGCCGGCGCAGGTTGGTTTTGAATTTTTCGATCAGCAGGGGCAGGCCCTCGTCGCGGCGCCGCCGGTGTCCGATGGGATACTCGACGGTCTCCTCCAGCACCGTGCCGTCCCTCAGCTCGATACGGAGGGAATTGGCGATCGAGCGCTTCTCCGGATCGTGGTAATCGAGCGTGAACTGCGGGTTTTCCTCGCATGTGACCTTGGCGCGCAGGTCGTCGATACGCGGGTCCGCGGCGACGTGATCCTCGTAGTCCGCCGCGGTGAGCCGGCCGAAAATCAGCGGGATCGCAATCATGTACTGCACGCAATGATCGCGATCGGCGGGGTTCGCAAGCGGCCCCTTCTTGTCGATAATGCGCAGGCAGGCTTCGTGGGTGCGGATGGTGATGCTTTGGATTGCTTCGGACGAGAGCCCCTGCCGGTCCATGCTTCGGCGGAGCGACATCGCGGCTTCGACAGCGGTCTGGGCATGGAATTCGGCGGGGTAGCTGATCTTGAACAGCACGTTCTCCATGACGTAGGAGCCGTAGGGGCGCTGGAACCGGAACGGACGGCTGCGGAACGACACGTCGTAAAAGCCCCAGGTGGGGGCGGAGAGAGCCGACGGATAGCCCATCTCGCCAACGCGTGCCATCAGAGCCAGGCGTACGGCGCGGCTTGTGGCGTCGCCGGCGGCCCAGCTTTTGCGCGAGCCGGTGTTGGGCGCATGGCGGTAGGTGCGCAGGCTTTGGCCATCGACCCAGGCCAGCGAGAGCGCGTTGATGGTCTGGTCGCGGCTAAGACCGAGCAGTTCGCAGACCACCGCTGTGGACGCCGCCTTCACCAGGACGACATGATCGAGACCGACTTTATTGAAGGAGTTCTCCAGCGCGATGCAGCCCTGGATCTCGTGCGCCTTGATCATGGCGGTGAGCACGCGGCGCATGGGCAGCGGTGTTTTGTGCTCGGCTAGAGCGGTGCGGGAGAGCCAGTCCGCCGTGGCCAGGATGGCGCCGAGATTATCCGACGGGTGACCCCATTCGGCAGCCAGCCAGGTGTCGTTGAAGTCGAGCCAACGAATCATGGCGCCGATGTTGAAGGCGGCCTGTACAGGATCGAGTTGGTGAGGCGTGCCGGGAACGCGCGCACCGTGCGGCACGATGGTACCCGGAACTACGGGGCCGAGCAGCTTGGTGCAGGCGGGATACTCGAGCGCTTCCAGCCCGCAGCCCAGCGTGTCGATCAGGCAGGCGCGAGCAGTGGAGTAGGCGAGATTGCTGTTGATTGCATAGTTCAGTGCGTAGTCGGCGATGTCGGCGAGAACCTGGTCAGGCGCGGGGCGTTCGTTACTGATGTGGGATGTCAGACGAGCCTCCTATGCAGCTGCATCCAGGTTGTAAGTGTACCCCGACCCTTGACGGCCAACGTGAACCTGTATCCGATGCTGCTCAGACTGGATTTCGCTCAATCGCGAAATGATGGCTCGATCTTTTCCCAAATGCTTCATCTTGGCAATCAGGCCAGTGTCGTGCACCAGTGCCAGGGTTCTCACCAAACGATCCGTTTGCCTGCTGACGGCCAGTGCACCATTCTCGATCCGCGAGAGATGAGAACGGTCCACACCCAGCATCCGAGCAAACTGCTCGCTTCCGGCATCAAGATGTTTCCGCAAAAAACGAATCTCAGGGCCAGTCAGTTCCGATGGCTTGTCGATCAAGGCGACCGCAATGGTTTCCATCAGATCGTCATGGTCCGGAATCCGTGGGGCTTCACTCTTGCATTTCCCACAGACCCGAACTTCGATGTCTTTCAGGATCACGTTGTCGAGACCGCTCTCCAGAAATCGATAGTCCTTGCGGACCACTCTGGCGTCGGCTCCACATTCTCGACATGCTCGCTGCTTGCCTTTCATCGTGCCTTTCCTTTCATCCCCCCATGACCGTCAGAACAAGAACCTCGTCCTTCTCAAGGAAAGAGATCACAACCTTCAGCGCTTCCCTGTCGGGAGGGCGCCCCACGACCTTGTAGCGCCATTCCTGAAACCGGACATCGAGCTCCGGTTCGTCGTAGATGATGCCCTTACGCAACACATGCTGGGCATCCATTGGATCAATGCCCCGTTCGCGACAGCGCTTTTCAAAGTGTGGATGGTACTCGACAATGCCTGAACGAAAGCACTGACGGAGCAGTTTCAGCGCATCGGACTTGCTCAGGCGCGGAACCATCTATGTGATAATATATCACATAGGACCGTTGAGATTGCAAGCCCCTGAACACGGTGGTTCGTCATGCCATGGGATGTCGGCGGCCGAAGTGACCCCAACTTATCCCCGCTGCTCGATGGGCACGAACGGGAGCGGCTCGGGGCCGATGTAGTTGGCCGAGGGGCGGATAATCTTGCCGTCGCTGCGCTGTTCCAGAACGTGAGCGCACCATCCGGCGGTTCGCGCCATCACGAACAACGGGGTAAACAAGTCGATAGGAATGCCCATCTGGTGATAGGCCACGGCGCTATACCAGTCAAGGTTGGGGAACATGCGCTTGGAGTCCATCATCACCTGTTCGATGCGCTCGGCCACGGCGTAATGCAGGCTGCCGCCGGCGCTTTCGGCCAGGCCGCGCGATACTTCCTTGATGATGTCGCTGCGCGGATCGCTGATGGTGTAAACAGGATGCCCGAACCCGATGATGACTTCGCGTTCTTCCAGGCGGCGGCGGATGTCGGCTTCCGCATGCGCCGGCGAGGAGTAACGGTTCTGAATTTCGAGGGCGACTTCGTTGGCTCCGCCATGCTTGGGGCCTTTGAGCGCGCCGATGGCTCCGGAAATGCACGAATACAGATCCGAGCCCGTGCCCGCAATCACACGCGCGGTAAACGTGGACGCATTGAACTCGTGCTCCGCATAAAGAATGAGGGAGGCTTGCATAGCCGCCACCCATTCCGGAGACGGCGGATCGCCATGCAGCAGGTAGAGAAAATGTTCCGCGATGGAGTCGCCGCCCGGCTCGACATCGATGCGACGGCCGTTGCGCGCGTAGTGGTGCCAGTAGAGCAGCATCGAGCCGAGCGAAGCCAGCAGGGCATCGGCAATGGAGCGCGCGCCGGCCTCATTGTGGTCGGGGCTTTCGGGGCGAACGCAGCCCAGAACCGAAACACCCGTACGAAGCACGTCCATGGGGTGAGTCGAGGGCGGCAGCAATTCGAGCACCTGCTTGACCGCGGCGGGAAGGCTGCGCAACTGCGCCAGGCTGGTCTTGTAAGCCGTCAGTTCGATGTTATTGGGAAGCTTGCCATGAACCAGGAGGTAGGCGACTTCCTCATATTCGCAGTGCGACGCCAGATCGTGGATGTCGTAGCCGCGATAATGCAGGTCGTTGCCGCTGTAGCCCACCGTACAGAGCGCGGTATTGCCGGCCGGAGTGCCCGAAAGGGCTACCGATTTTTTGGGTTTGAACACCGCCGGAGAGGACGCCAGTTCCATCTTGCTCATCGACACGCTCCCAACATCGCCTGCAAGCTTCTCAACCCTAATAGATGCAAATGCGGAGTGTCCAGTCAAGAAGTCAGCTTTTGCTCTTCATGAACAGTTCATCGAGTTTGCTTTCGTAGGAGTGATAGTCGAGGTAGCGATAAAGATCGGCGCGCGACTGCATCAGGGAAACGACGTCGCGCTGGGTGCCTTCGACGCGGATGGTCTCGTACACCTTGAGGGCGGCGGCGTTCATGGCGCGGTAGGCGGCGCAGCAGTACAGGATGATGTCGACGCCGGCGGCGGCCAGTTCGTCGCGCGTGAACAAGGGGGTCTTGCCGAATTCCGTGATGTTGGCCAGAATCGGCACGCCAACGGACTGCCGGAACAGGGTGTACATCTCGAGGTCGGTAACGGCTTCGGCGAAGATCATGTCTGCGCCCGCAGCCACGTAGGCCTGGGCGCGTTCGATGGCCGACTGGAGGCCCTCGTTGGCCAGCGCATCGGTGCGCGCCATGATCACGAACGGATCATCGCTGCGCGCATCCACCGCGGCCTTGATGCGATCGGCCATCTCCGCCGCCGGCACGAGTTCCTTGCCCGGCCGGTGGCCGCAACGCTTGGCGCTTACCTGGTCTTCGATATGCACGGCCGCGGCGCCTGCCTTGACCATGGAACGGATGGTGCGGGCAATGTTGAATGCGCTTCCCCAGCCGGTGTCGATGTCCACCAGCAGCGGCAGCGACGTCGCGTCCGTAATGCGGCGCACATCGGTGAGCACATCCTCCATGGTGCTAATGCCCAGGTCCGGCATCCCGAGCGAGTTGGCAGCGACTCCGCCGCCGGAAAGGTAGAGCGCGCGAAAGCCCGTGGCCTCTGCCAGGCGCGCCGTATAGGCGTTGATGGCGCCCACGATCTGCAGTGGCTTTTCGTCGGCCAGGGCCGCGCGAAACCGTGATCCGGGAGATAGATGATCCTGATGGTCAGACATGCGGTTTCCTGCGCCGCATCATAACAGGCAGGACGGAAGCCGGATGCGAACCGCCGGCGCGCGACGATTTCCCCTAACCCGGCGTGCGGTGCGACAATCAATCGCGTTGCAGCAGTTGCTAAGGAGAATCATGCTATGAAGCCTCTTCTGATTTGCGCGGGCCTTGTGGCCGCATCAACCATGCTATTCGCCCAGGGCAATCCCCCCAGTCCACCGGAAAAGGTCACGGGGCAGTTCGGCGCGAAAACTGTCACCATCACCTATTCGTCGCCGCGGGTAAAGGGCCGTGAAGGGCACATCTTCACGAAGGACGGTCTGATCAGCCACAATCCCCATTACCCGGTGTGGCGCGCGGGCGCCAACGGCGCCACCACACTGGAGACGGACGGCGATCTGCAGATCGGCAACCTGGCAGTGCCCAAGGGAACCTACACGCTGTTCGTGGATATCGCCGACCCCGATCAGTGGGTGCTGATCGTGAACAAGAAGACCGGGGAATGGGGTCTTGCCTATGATGGCAGCGCGGACCTGGGCAAAGTGAAGATGCAGATGTCCAAACCGTCCTCGATGGTGGAGAACCTGGCCTGGATGATCGAAGGCGGCAAAATCACGCTGTCGTGGGAAGACCACTCGGCGTCCGTGCCGGTGTCGGCAAAGTGAGAGATCCGGGTTTACCCACCCCGGCGGAGCCAGGGTGGGGCACCCCGCACCTTTCGCCCATACACCCATGGGATTGTCGATAAAATAGAAAGAGACGGCCGTCGAAGTTTCCTTACCGGAGCGAGTTCAATTGCCCCTTTACGAATACCGCTGCAAAAAGTGCGGCTACCGATACGAGAAGATTCAGAAGTTCAACGCAGAGCCCGAAGGGGCGTGCCCCAAATGCGGAGGCGAACTGGAACGCCCGCTGACTGCGCCCGCGCTGCAGTTCAAAGGCACAGGCTGGTACGTGAATGACTATGCGCCGAAGGCGACGGCCGGCTCGGCTGAAAAGCCTGCCGGCGATGCGGGCGCGGACGCCAAGCCTGCATCCGAGGCGAAACCTGCGGCGGAGACCAAGCCTGCCGCCACCGAAACCCCTGCAAAGTCTCCTTCTTCCTCCAGTTCAACAACGACGTAGCGCGCGTGATTGGCGCTGATCCGCGTTGAGGCGCTCTCCGATCACGTCGGTGTATTTGTTCCCGGAACCGGTGTTGAAGAGCACCACGCGATCTTCGCGGGTCAGGAATCCCGTCGCGAGCAGATGATCGTAAGCCGCGGTGGCTGCCGCGCCTTCCGGCGAGAGCAGCAGGCCTTCATGCGCAGCCCAATCCCGCAGCGAGGCAAAGATGGCATCGTCGCTCAGTGCCACGGCCGTCCCGCCCGAAGCGCCCACAATTTCCAGGATGATGGAATCGCCGTAAGGCTTGGGCACGCGCAAGCCCGAGGCGAACGTATGCGCGTCCTGCCACATCTGGCTCACGGAGTCGCCGCGCTCGAAGGCGCGCACCACCGGCGCACAGCCCGAAGCCTGCACCGCGATCATTTTCGGCCGTTTGCCCGTGACCCAGCCTAGTTGTTCCATCTCTTCGAACGCCTTCCACATGCCGATCATGCCCACGCCGCCGCCGGTGGGATAGAAGACGGCGTCCGGATACTCCCATCCCAGTTGCTCGACCAGTTCGTAGCCCATGGTCTTTTTGCCTTCGACGCGAAACGGTTCCTTCAGGGTGGAGATGTCGAACCAGCCTTGCTCGGCCTTGCCTTCTGCGACCATGCGCCCGCAGTCGGAAATGAGGCCGTCCACGAGCGTGACATGGGAACCGTACGCGCGGCACTCCACCTGGTTGGCCATGGGCGTGTCGCGGGGCATGAAGATATGCGCCTCGATGCCGGCCGCCGCGGCGTACGCCGCCAGTGCCCCTCCGGCGTTGCCCGCTGTCGGCGCGGCGAGTTTTTTCAGGCCGTATTGGCGCGCCATGGTCACCGCCATGGCCAGGCCGCGGGCCTTGAACGTGCCGGTGGGATTGGCGCCCTCCTCCTTGAGCCAGACGTTCGCGTGCCGGCGGCTGGGCAGCATGGGAGTCCATCCTTCCCCGAGCGTGACCGGATCGACCGACGGCAACACCTCGCGGTAGCGCCACATCCCGCTCCAGCGCTTGTCCTGCGGGTTTGCGCCGATCGCGTCCCGGCGTGCGGGGCCGGCCGCGGACGACAGATCGTAGCGAACATAAAGGGTCCCGCTGCAGGCTGTGCATACTGTCTGCGGCGTCGCGGGATCGTGGTGAAGATGGCAGCGGGAGCACTCCAGAAAAGCGATGGCGGGCATGGCGATAGGATAATGGAGGCATTCGGCGAAAAGCCTCATACCATGACCACCCATGCGGTCGGCAGTCGCGTGAAAACCGGGGATACCATGCAGCGCGTGTTGGGAAGCGCCTCCGTCCTGCTGTTCGCGGCAGGGGTGGTGGCGGCAATTCTCCACGCGCGCGCAGCTTTCGCGACTTCGGATCGCTGGGTCGCGCTGGCTTTGTTTCTTCCTGTCGCTCTCCGTCGCCGCTCGCTGCTGCTGTGGACGTTTTTCGCAATGGTGGCTGGCGCGGAACTCGGCTTCGATGCGCCGCACTTTGCCGCGCAGACGCGATTCATCGCCGACATTTTTCTGCGGCTGGTCCGCATGGTTGTGGCGCCGCTCATCTTCGGCGGCATCGTCACCGGCATCGCCGGCCATAGCGAGTTGCGCGCCGTGGGCCGTGTGGCCGTCAAGTCGATCGTCTACTTCGAAATCGTGACGACGCTGGGCCTGATCATCGGGCTCATCGCGATGAACGTCTCGCAGGCTGGGGTGGGCATCGCGCTTCCGGCGAGCATTCAGCCTTCGGCGCCCGCCGCCGCGACGCATGAAGGATGGCAGCAGCTCATCATCAACATCTTCCCCGAGAACATCGCCCAGGCCGTGGCCCAGAATCAGATTCTGCAGGTGACGGTATTTGCGCTGCTGTTCGGGATTGCGCTGACAATGATGCCGGAGGCGAAACGGGCGCCCCTGGTAAGCGTCCTGCAATCGCTCACGGAGGCGATGTTCAAGCTGACGCGGATCGTGATGTACATCGCGCCGCTGGCGGCTGGGGCGGCCATGGCGTTCACGGTGGGCAGCATGGGGCTGGCAACGCTTTTGCCGCTCCTGAAGCTGGTCTTGACGTACTACGCGGCGCTTGCGGCTTTCGTCGTGCTTGCCGTCGTCCCAAGCCTCATGTGGGCGCGGGTTTCGCTACACCGCTTCACTTCCGCCGTGGCAGAGCCGGCGGCGCTGGGCTTTGCCACCACCAGTTCCGAGGTCGCCCTGCCGCTTGCCATGGAGCGGATGGAAGCACTGGGAGTGCCGCGCTGGATCGTCTCCTTCGTGATCCCCATGGGCTACAGCTTCAACATGACCGGGGGCAGCGTGTACCTGTCCATGGCGGCGCTTTTTGCCGCGCAGGCGGCGGGGATTCGTTTGTCTTTGGGCGCGCAATTCGTCATGGTGGCAATGCTGATGCTCACCAGCAAAGGTGTGGCGGGCGTTCCCCGCGCTTCGCTGGTGGTGCTGATGGCGTCGGCCGCCGCGCTGCACCTGCCCGCGGCTGCCGTCCTGATCATCCTGGGCGTCGACACCCTCATGGACATGGGCCGCACGGCGATGAATGTGATCGGCAATTGCCTGGCCGCAGTGGTGGTGGGACGTTGGGAAGGGCAAATGCAGCAACCAGGACTTCGGGATTAAGGAAGGCACCTGCGGAACGCCTAAGATAGAGAACAGATATGCCGTTGCTCGATCCCATCCCTTCGCCCGTCGAGAACGCCGACTTTGCCGCTCTCGAATGGGAGCCGCTGCTGGCGCTGGTGGCCGGCTTTGCCGCTTCGCCCGTTGGCCGCGCAGCCATTCTCGGCTTCCAGCCTTCGACGGACCCGCAATGGATCGATCGGCAGCATCAGCTGACGGGCGAAGTGCGGCTGCTGATCGAAGAACAGATCTCCATCGCCCTCGGCGGGCTGTTCGATCCCACGGAGCTGGCAGACAAGGCGCGCATCCCCGACGTGGCGCTGGAAGCCTCCGAATTGCAGGCCGTCGCCCGCCTGGCGCACGACATCGCTTCGTGGCAGTCGCTCTTGCGGGAGCCGCCGGTGCGCGTGGTGGGGCGGCTGCCCGGATTATCCCAACTCTCGGTTTCGCTTTCGGGCAGTTTGCGGCCGTTGGCGGAGACGATCGAGAGAAAGATCCTGCCGGACGGCTCGCTGGCCGATGACGCCTCGCCGGAGCTGGGCCGCATTCGCCGCGAACAGGACCGGCAGCGCCGGGTCATCGAGGAATCGTTGCGCGCCGCATTGCGCAAGCTCTCCGCGGAAGGCTCCACCCAGGACGATGTCATTACCATTCGCGGCGACCGCTTCGTGATTCCGGTGCGCAGCGAGCTCAAGCGGCGGGTGGGCGGCGTGGTACATGGGGTAAGCTCGTCCGGCCAGACGGTCTACGTCGAGCCGCTCGAAACCATCGAGCAGAACAATGAGCTGGTTCGCCTGTTCGAGGAGGAACAGGCCGAGATTCATCGGATTTTTGTCGCCCTCACCCGCCAGGTCGCGATGCAGGCCGGATCGCTGGTCGAGGGAGCGCGGGTTTTGGCATTGGTCGACAGCCTGCTGGCACGCGCCCGTTTTGCGCGCGACTACGATTGCGTGGCTCCGGCGATGGCGGCCGATCTGTTGCGCCTGGAAAACGCGCGCCATCCCTTGCTCGAAAAACGCCTTCGATCCACCGGAGCTCCGCGTAATACGGCCGTGGTTCCGCTCACGCTGGAGCTTACGAGCACGCAACGCCAGATCATCATCAGCGGACCCAATACCGGCGGCAAGACCGTGACGCTCAAGACCGTAGGGCTGTTGGCGATGATGGCGCAGGCCGGCCTGCCCGTACCGGCGGCGGGGGCCGGCTTTCCCGTGTTCTCCGCGTTTCTTGCCGATATCGGCGACGCGCAGTCAATCGAGGCGGCGCTCTCCACTTTTTCGGCGCACATCACCAACCTCGACCGGCTCTCACGGCTTGCGGGACCGCGAGTCGCTGGTACTGCTGGATGAACTGGGCTCGTCTACGGATCCGGAGGAAGGCGCCGCGCTGGCGGTCGCGGTGGCCAGCTACTTCCTCGAGGCCGGCGCCTGGACGCTGATCTCCACGCACCACACATCACTTAAGGTGTACGCGGCCAACACGCCGGGCGTGCTGAACGCAGCCGCCGCCGTGGACGAGGTGACCCTGGCGCCCAATTACCAACTTCGGCTCGGCGCGCCCGGCGCCTCGGCAGGCATTCTGACCGCGGAGCGGCTGGGGTTGAACAAGAGCATCATCGCGGGGGCTCGTCAACGCCTGGGTTCGCAGCAGGCGGATATCGCGCGCTTCCTCGATCGCCTGCACCAGGAACTGACCCAGCTTGACGAAGACCGCAAGAAAGCGCGGATAGAACAGTACGCTCTGAACCAGGAACGCACCAGGCTGGCCCGCGAAGGCGACGTGGAGCTTCGCAACCGCACGCGGGAGCTGGAACAGAAGCTGGCTTCGCTGATGAAGGAATTCGAATTCCAGATGCGCGAGAATGTGCGCGCCATCGAGGACCGCGCCGCGCAGCAGAAGCTCTCGAAGGAAGCTGAACGGCGCATCCTTCGCCTGCGGCGCGAATTCCAGGAGAGCTTCAACCAGGCGGTGGTCGCCCACCGCACGGGCTCAGACCAAGGCGACGCGAATGCACAGCCGCATCTCGTGCGCCATGTAGGATCAGGCGACCAGGTGCGGCTCAAGTCGATGGGCAAGATCGCCGTGGTACAGCGCGAGGTGGAGAAGGACGTGTTTGAAGTGGCGCTGGGGCCCATCAAAATGCGGGTGAAGCGCGATGATATTGCCGAGGTGGTGAAGTCCGGCGTGTCGCAAACCGCGGAGCGCGTCGATCCGCTGGCGGCCGCCCGCCGGCAAAAAGGAGTACAGATATCCATCACCCCGGCGAGCACCGACGATCTGCGCATGGAAATCAACTTGATTGGCCGCACTGTCGATGAAGCCACGGGGGAACTGGAGAAATACCTCGACCGGGCCTTCCTGGCCGGCCTGCCGCGCGTGCGCGTGATTCACGGTCATGGAGCAGGCATTCTTCGCCGCGGGGTGCGCGATTTTCTGAAGAGCCATCCCCATGTAGCCACCATTGCGGAGGCACCGCAGAATGAGGGGGGGCAGGGGGCGACGCTGGTGGAATTAAGACAATAGGCCGCGGCCGGATCGACGATCTCTCCCGCCGACTCGTGACAATTTTCTGACAAGAGATGCGGTCCGTCCAAGTATGATCGTCTGCAATCAGGAAATCGGAGGACTTCCCCGTGCGCAAATCTCTTCTGATGCTCTCGCTGTGCGTTGCCGCCGCCATCGCCTTCGCCCAGCCGCACAGCATTTATGAATTCACCATGAATTCCATTGACGGCCAGCCAGTCAGCTTGAAGAACTACAGCGGCAAGGTAGTGATGCTGGTGAATGTGGCCAGCAAGTGCGGCTTCACCCCGCAATACACCGCCCTCGAAGCGCTCTACGAGAAGTACAAAGATCGCGGCTTCGTCATCGTCGGCGTGCCGGCCAACAACTTCATGCAGCAGGAACCCGGAACGAACGATGAGATCAAGGCGTTCTGCACCCGCAAGTACAACGTGACCTTCCCCATGATGGCCAAGGTTTCAGTGCTTGGCGAGGACCAGACCCCGCTCTACCGGTTCCTCACCGACAAGTCGTCAAATCCGCAATACAGCGGCGACATCAAGTGGAACTTCACCAAGTTTCTATTCGACCGCAACGGCAACCCCGTGGCGCGTTTTGAGCCGCCCGTCAAGCCTGACTCGCCCGAAGTGCAGTCGGCGATTGAATCGGCGCTGGGCAAGTAACAACAGGCGACATTTGGCCCGGATTACTTGATTCCGATCACCATGGAGTCCGGGCCGACCAGATGTTCCACGCGCGTTTCGCGGAATCCCGCTTCCTTCATCCATCCCATGCAGTCCGCGCCGGTGTAGTCGAATCCGCCCGGCGTCTCGATGAGCATGTTGAGGCTCATCAGCAGTCCGAAAGCGTTCTTGCGGCGGTCATCGTCGATGATGGAGTCATAGACGATGCACCCACCACCCGCCGGCACGGCTTCATAGGCCTTGCGGATGAGCATCCTCTTCTCTTCGAGATTCCAGTCATGCAAAATATGCCCCATCATGATGACATCCACCCTGGGAAATGCATCCTTGAAAAAATTGCCGGGCTGAAAGCGAACCCGCGCCGTGAGTCCATTGTCTTCCACGTATTCCTCGAAGATCGGCGCGACCTCGGCTAGATCGAACCCGATCGCCTCGAGATGCGAATTCTTCAGCGCCACCTGCACCACAAGATCCCCTTGGGCGGTACCGCAATCCGCGACCGTCTTGTACCCCGACCAGGGAAACCGGGATGCAATTGCCAGGTTCGCCCCACGGCTGATGCCCGTCATAGCGCGCAGAAAGCCTTTCAGGCGCGTTGGGTCGGCATACAGCGCCGCAAACACGTCCGCCTCGCCCGGCTCTTCTCCCTGCCTTTCTCCTGTCCTCAGGGCAATGGTCAAACGGCTCCAGTGTGGGTACAGCCGCTTGTTGGCCATCTCCAGAATGCCCCCGATGTAGGAAGGTTTGCGCTTGTCGAGGAAGGCGTCGGTCGAGGGCGTGTTACGGTAATGGCCGTTTTCCCTTTCGAGGAAGCCCAGGGCGACCAGCGCGTCGAGAAAGTCGCGTGACGATCGCGGATGCAGTCCGAGGCGCCCGGTGAGGCTTTCCAGGGTCTCCGGGTGCCGGGCCAATTCGGTGAAGACCTCCATTTCAACCGCGCTCAGAAGCGTCTTCGACGCCCAGAAAGCGAGGCCGGTCTGAAGAATGTGATCGGGAGAAGCGGGGGAAGTTGTCATCCTGGTCCTTTTCAATTTTGAATTTCCGCGGAGTGGTTCCACACTTCTCCCGGGACGGGCTTTTAGAGGCCGACCGGCTCCAGGAAGTTCTCCAGCCGCAATCTGGGATGTGACTTTGAAATCTGCGAGGACATTATTGCATGGTTTTCAGCAGCTTCACCAGGCGCGCGAAGCCTTCGTCGCGCGCTTTCTTGTTGCCCGGATTGGTGTCTCCGGGATCCTCGCCGGCGCGCATGAAGCCGTGGCCGGCGCCGTCGTAGGTCACCGGCTCATAAGTCTTTCCGGCCGCTTTCATGGCCGCCGTGGAGTCGGGAATGGTCGCGTCCACGCGCGCGTCGTTGCCGCCATAGAAGCCGTACACGGGAGCGCTGATAGTGGACACGTCCTTCGGGCCCGTCCCGTAAAACACGAATGCCGCAGACAGGTCTTTGCGGTGAGTCGCAAACCGGAACGAAGTCATTCCGCCCCAGCAGAAGCCGGCGACGGCGATTTTGCCATTGGCGGCGGGAAGCTTCTTGCCGTAATCGGCAGCCGCGTCGAGGTCCGCTAAGACGCCGTCGGGATCGAGGCCCGAGACTGCCTTGACACGCGCATCCACGTCGGGGAACTCGCTCGATCCGCCTCCGCCGGTCGCGAACCCGCTGAGCAAATCGGGAGCGATCACGATGAACCCCTGCGCCGCCAGCTCGTCGGCCATTTCCTTCGGCCAGTCCACCAGGCCAAAGATTTCGTGGATGAGGACCACCACGGGCGCCCTGCTTTTGCTCTCGGGATAAACCACGAACGCCTGGATGGTGCGGTTGTCGCGCTTGAGCTGGACGTATTCGCGGTGGCGGGGCGAAGCTTCAAGCCGCGATTTGGCCCAGTCCTGGGCGTAAAGAATGCTGGTTGCTGCTGCCAGCAGCAGGAGGGCGGAAAACCTTGCGGATCGAAAAAGGATCGCGTGCATGCGCAGAAGTGTAGAGCCTGGCCGCCGCTAACGGCAATGGAAGCTCCCACGACACTGTTTTACGACGGCCCGTCCGGGTGCCCCAGGTCTCGTTTCTGAGACCTGGGAACCCCATGCCCGCGCGAAACGCAGTCGCCCAAGGGGGCGCTTACGCCATCGCTTCCCTTCCCATCGGCTCGAAGCGCAACTGGTTGGAGTTGCGGTCGGCGTCGATGCGGACGTGCGAGCCGTGAAGGATTTCGCCGTCGAGGATCTTCATCGCCAGCGGGTCCTGGACCATGCGCTGCAACGCGCGCTTCAGCGGACGCGCTCCGTACGCCGGATCCGACCCGGCCGCCAGCACCAGCTGCTTGGCCGGCGTGGTCAGCTCCAGCGAGATCTGCCGGTCCTCGAGCAGCTTCTGGATGTCGCGGAGCCGCATGTCCAGAATCGCGCTCAACTGCGAGTTGGTCAGCGGGCGGAAGATCACGATGTCGTCCACGCGGTTCAAAAACTCCGGCCGGAAATGCTCGCGCAAAAGGCGCATCGCGCTCTCGCGAGAAATGTCGAAATCGTGCTCGGTCTTCAGAGCATCCGCGCTTAGAAAAGCCGCGCCCAGGTTCGACGTCATGATAAGCACCGTGTTTTTGAAATCCACAGTGCGTCCCTTGGAGTCCGTCAGGCGGCCGTCGTCCATGATCTGCAGCAGCACGTTGAACACGTCCGGGTGCGCCTTCTCGATCTCGTCGAACAGGATCACAGAGTAGGGGCGGCGCCGCACCGCTTCCGTCAACTGCCCGCCTTCGTCGTATCCGATGTAGCCGGGAGGCGCCCCGATCAGACGCGACACCGCATGCTTTTCCATGTACTCGCTCATGTCGATGCGCACCAGGGAATGCTCATCGTCAAACAGGAACTCGGCCAGCGCGCGGGCGGTCTCTGTCTTACCCACTCCGGTGGGTCCGAGAAAAATAAAAGAACCGATGGGACGCTTGGGATCGCTCAAGCCGGCGCGGGAGCGGCGGATGGCGCTGGCCACAACGGTGAGCGCCTGGTCCTGCCCCACGACGCGCTCGCGCAAACGGTCTTCCATGTGGACGAGCTTCTTCACCTCGCCCTCGAGCATGCGCGTGACAGGAATGCCGGTCCACTTGCTGACGATTTTGGCGATGTCCTCTTCGTCCACCTCTTCCTTCAGCATGCGGGCCACGCCATTGCCGGCGGTGGCGCCGTCCTGGGCGGCGTTCAGCTTCTTGAGCTCGGCTTCGAGCCGGGGCAGCTCCCCGTATTGGATCTGCGCCGCGCGCTCGAGCTGGCCCTTGCGGGTCTGCTCCTCAGCTTCGAAGCGCAGCGCCTCGATTCGTTTTTTCAGGTCGCTGATATGGGTGATGGCTTCGCGCTCCTGAGTCCAGCGGGCGCGCAGCGCGGTGGCTCGTTCCTTGATCTCGGAAAGGCTTCTCTCCACCTCCGCCATGCGCTCCCGGCTGTTGGCGTCGGTTTCGCGCTTGAGGGCGGCGCGCTCAATTTCGAGCGACGTGGCTTCGCGTTCCAGTTGATCGATCTCGGTGGGAACGCTTCCAATCTGGATGGCCAGCGAAGCGGCCGCCTCGTCCACCAGGTCAATGGCCTTGTCCGGCAGGAACCGGTCGCTGATGTAGCGATGCGAAAGGGTGGCCGCAGCCACGATGGCCGAGTCCTTGATGCGCACCTTGTGATGCTGCTCGTAGCGGTCCTTCAGGCCGCGCAGGATGGCGATGGTGTCTTCCACGTTGGGCTCGCCCACGTAGACGATCTGGAAACGCCGTTCCAGGGCGGCATCTTTCTCGATGTATTTCCGGTACTCGTTCAGAGTGGTCGCGCCGATCGCGCGCAGTTCGCCGCGGGCCAGCGCCGGCTTGAGCATGTTGCTGGCGTCGATGGCTCCCTCCGCCGCGCCCGCACCGACCAGCGTGTGGAGCTCATCGATGAACAGGACGACCTGTCCGTTCGACTCTTCGATCTCCTTGAGCACCGCCTTGAGGCGGTCTTCAAACTCGCCGCGGTACTTGGCCCCCGCGAGCATGGAACCGAGATCGAGCGAGATCACGCGCTTGTTCTTGAGCACTTCGGGCACGTCGCCCGACGCGATGCGCCGCGCCAGGCCTTCGACGATCGCGGTCTTGCCCACGCCCGGCTCGCCGATCAGCACGGGATTGTTCTTGGTCCGGCGGCTGAGCACCTGGATGACGCGGCGGATCTCCTCGTCGCGCCCGATCACCGGGTCCAGCTTGCCGCGCCGGGCCAACTCAGTCAGGTCCTTGGCGTATTTTTCCAGGGCCTGGAACTTCGCCTCGGGGTTCTGGTCGGTGACGCGCTGCGAGCCGCGCACCGCCGTCAGGGCCTGCAGAATAACTTCATGGGTGGCCCCGACGGCAGCCAGCGCGTTGTACACCGGATCGCTCTTCTGGCGGGCAGCCCCCAGCAGCAGGTGCTCCGTAGAGACGTACTCGTCCTTGAAATCGGCCGCTTCCTTGAAAGCCTGCTCGACCACCTTGTTCAGCGCCTGGCTGATGCCCGGCTGCGCCGAAGCGCCCGCCACGCTCGGCAATTTCTGCTCGATGGCGTGCAGGCTGGCTTCGAGCCGCTCGGTGGGAACACCGATCTTTCCCAGGACGGCCGGTATCACGCCTTCCCGGTCCTCGACCAGCGCCAGCAGCAGGTGCACGGGGAGAATCTCGGGATTGCCCAGCTCCGCCGCACGCTCCTGCGCCTGCTGCATCGCCTGTTGCGATTTGACGGTCAGTTTGTCCCAGCGAATAGCCATAAAACTCCAGTAATCAGTGGTCAGTGATCAGTTCGGCCCCGAAACGCTTTGGGGCAATGATAGTTCCGTTCAAAGATAGTTTCGTTCAATTGTCGGCTGCGTGGTCAGAATTGATGAACCGAAAGATTGGAAACCAGAAAAACAATGGTCAGTTGCCAGACCAGGAGCACGGATGTTTTTTGCGCCGGGCTCACAGGCTGACCACTGATCACTGACCACTGGTTTTTGGCTTACCGCGCGCCCACCAGCTCGGGCTCTTCCTTCTTCTGCGAGCCGCCCGCGTTGACCTTGATCTGCTTGGGCTGGGCTTCGGGCTTCTTGCTCAGCTCCAGATTCAGGACGCCGTTGGTATAGCTGGCGTTGATGTGCTCGGTGTCGACGGTCGAAGGCAGCGTGAAGGAACGGAAGAACGTTCCGTAGCGGCGCTCGATCCGATGGAAGTTCTCTTCCTTCTCTTCCTTCTCGAACTTGCGCTCGCCCTTGACGGTGAGGGTGTTGTTTTCCACCCGCACGTCCAGGTCCTTCTCCTCGATGCCCGGAACCTCGAGCTTCAGGACGACCTTCTTCGAGTCCTCGTAGATGTCGACCGCGGGCACAAAGCTGGCAGTCGTCAACGGGCTTTCTCCTTCGCTCATGTCCCGGAACAGGTGGTTCATCCGGTTCTGCATTGCAACGACCTCACGGAAGGGGTCCCAACGAGTGATTGCCATGACTAAATTTCCTCCAGATACGAATCAGAATTTTGGTGGGTCAGGAGGCATCTCCCAACGCTCACTTGATCTGATGGAAACTATAGCATAAAAGATACATAAAATATGCGTGCTTTATACTCATATATGGAAAATTTCTCTATCACATTTAGTTTCTTTTATTTAAACGTGTAGCTCAGTTGCCGCGGTATGGGGTTTTCAGGTATTTTCGCGCAGTGTCGGCACGCGAGGTGTTCGGACCGGCGTCGATCGCGCCGTGGTAATCCCTGATCGCCAGCGGACGCTCGGCGTTCAGATCGCGGCACTGGCCTGCGGCGAGGAGCGAGCGAATCTTCAGCTCCGGGCCCACGTTGGCCGTGGAGGCTGCCTGTTCATAGGCCTCGGCGGCATCGGGAAAGTGGCGCTGCCCCCGCAGCGCATCGCCCAGCCCGAACCAGGCCAGTTCCAGCCGGGCGGATGCGAAGTAGCCGGGCCGGGCCGCGTCGGCGATGACCGCGCGATAGGCATCCACCGCCTTCATGCCTTCGCCCGCATCCTTGCGAAGGTTGGCCTCTTCCAGGCAGAACAGGTAGTCGCGCGGATACTGGTCCTTCAGGGACCGGACCACGTCGATCGCTTCGCGATATTTGGCCTCGCGGCGCAGAAACAGCGCGATCACGGTGCGCGCATCCACCGAGGTCAAAACCGCGCGATTGCCGGCGTCGTGCAGCATCTCCATCCCCTTGGTTTTGGTGCCGGTGATGCCGGCGAAGCCGATCAGAAACTTGAAGGGAAGCGGCAGAGCTCCGACCACGTACTCATACACGCCCGTGACCAGTTTGGCGTCGGCATACTCGGGATCAAGCTGGAGGACGCGGGCCGCATCGTCTTTGGCCTTGGTGGCCAGCCGGAATCCGGCGCCGAATCCCCGCTCCACCATGGCGACGTAGGCGCACTTGAGACTGCGCGCCCAGCCACGCGCGAACAGGGCGTCGGTATCGCCCGAGTTTTTGCTGATGCGCCCGTCCGCCTCGCGCACGGCTTCGTCGGCCATCGCAAAGATGCGGTCGCGCATGTGCGGATCTTCCTGGACGGCGTGCCGGCCGGTCAGGAATCCATCGTTGGCGTAGAACGTAGTGTCCAGCAGGTCCAGGCGATAGAGTTCCTGGAACACCATGGCATCGAGCAACAACGCGGAGGCCTGCGGGTCGCCCGGATGGGCTGCGTGGAACTGGTCCAGGCGCTCGATTGCGCCCGGAAAATCGAGAAGGTAGAAACGGGAAAACGCGTCTTTGACGACCGGATCGAGATTGAGGGGGTTGGTGTGCGCCGAAGCTCCCCATCCGATGGTTGCCGCCGTCGCCAGCAGGAAAGAAAATAGAATCGACCGCGCAAAACCGAGCCGTTTCATCTGTTTCTATTTTCGCACCGTGGATCGCGTCCGGGATGAAGGATGGGCAGCGGCGGAATCAACTTCGCACAGCACTGCGGCCCGCACGCGAAATCTTCCTTCATCGCTGTGGCCAGGCGCGCGCAGGCGGTGCTGGAGGTAAAGCCGATGGGGAGCGCTGCGCAAATGTTTCATGACTGCTGTTGTCGGAAAAGCTAAATCTGCGACGACGGCAGCGGGCTCAGGACCAGGTTGGTGATGTTGCTGACGATGGGCTCGAAGGCGTACTTCGGGTCGGAGGAGAGCTTCTTCCAGTCAGGATTATTGCGAAAGGCGTCCCAGTTCTTATCCATGGTGGCAGCGTCGGGCATGCTCAGCATGTAGGTCAGGGACGGCATCCGGGGGCCGACGATGGTGTCGCCGAAAAAGACCAGGTTGAAGCCGGCCGCCTTGAAGATTTCGAATTCGCCGTTGTTGAACATCTCCACCTTGCGAACGTGGTCGCGGTAACTGGGGCTCTCGTAGGTGCGGAGCTGGAAGATGCGCTTGCCCTTGCTGGCGGCGGCAGGCGGCGGCGTGATGCGCGGCCAGCCTTCGAAGGCGGCCAGCAGCGAGTACTCGGCGCGCAGGAACGCCGGTGCCGTGGCTGGCGCAGTCCATAGTGGCTCGGCGGCCTTCAGGAAATCGGCATCCTTGGCGAGGTCGAGATCGAGGGTGGCCAGAGCGTCGGCGGAGGGACCGGGGATGAGCACGTAAACCTGCGGGGTCTCGGGGCCGAAGTCGAGGCGGAAAGCGCCGATCGGGCCCATGCCGCGGCGGGTGAGTGCGGGGATAAGCGCGCCGGAAACGAAGCCTTCCGTGAGACCCGACTGCGAGCCGGAATAGAGAGAGTAGCGGCGGAGCTGGTAGAACTCGCGGGCGGGGGAGGCCGCGGCCTGGGCGTTGGCGGTAAGGGCGGCGGCGGAAGTGGCGAGCGAAGTAGCCAGGAAGCGGCGGCGGTGCATGGGTCCTCCGGAGTGGTCAGGGATCAGGGTCAGGGATCAGGACTTCGTGTCGAACACGGAGAAAGCATAAATTAGACGGGTTGTTCTACTCTTCGCCGATGTCTTCGTTCCAGATTTCGGGATGGCGGGCGATGAACGACTCGAGAAGTTCGCGGCACTCCTGGTTGTCGAGGTCGATGACCTTCACCCCGTTGCCGCGCAGCCAGTCGAGGCCGCCGGAGAAGGTGCGGCTCTCACCGACGACCACCGTTCCGATGCGGAACTGGCGGATGAGTCCGCTGCAATACCAGCAGGGGGCAAGCGTGGTGACCATGACCATGTCGCGGTAGCTGCGCTGGCGGCCGGCGCGGCGGAAGGCGTCGGTCTCGCCGTGGATGCTGGGGTCGCGCTGCTGCACCCGGCGATTGTGGCCGCGGCTGACGAGTTCGCCCGTGCTCCGGAACATGGCGGCGCCGATGGGGATGCCGCCCTCGGCGACGCCCTGGCGCGCTTCTTCGATGGCGATGGCGAGCATCTTCTGGTAGAGATCGTTCACGTAGCTCTCCTTGAGGGGGAGCATACAGGACGTGCGCTCCACTTTTGTTAACTCCTTGGGGTGCTGCTTGTTACGCCATTTGTAATATACGTGTGCTACTGCAATGCACGTTGACTTTGAGCGCACTCCGAGGGGTACGGTGGAATTATGCAAAGTACCGGATACACCATTCGCACCATGGCCGATCGAAGCGGGATGACCGCGCACACGCTGCGCTACTACGAGCGTGTGGGACTGATTCAACCGGTGGGGCGCGCGACCAACGGGCACCGCCGTTACAGCGAGGCGGACGCCGCCTGGCTGAACTTCCTGCACTGTATGCGCGCCACGAATATGCCGATCCGCGAGATGCAGCGCTATGCGGCGTTGCGGGCAATGGGCGAGGCGACGATCGAACAGCGGCGCCGGCTCCTCGAGGAGCACCAGGCGACGATTGCCATCCAGATTGGCGCCCTCGAGCGGGCCCACGCGCTGCTGACTCACAAGATTGAGAACTATTGCAAGATCGAGGAACGGACGAGGGTGGCCAACCCTGCGCTGAGCGAGACGGAGACCGGGCGCGAACCGCTAGCGGCCGCCAGCTGAGAGCGCGCGGTCAGGAGAGCGATGCCACGGCGGGCCCAGTGGCCCGCACCTGGCGGAGCGGCAAGCCGGTTGCGACGTTCAGCGCCTGCTGAATCTCTGCCAGGATGGAAAGCGCGATAGAGGGAGAAGTATCCGCGCCCAGGTCGATGCCGGTAGGCGCATGCAGTTTCGCCAACCATGTCTCGATGTCGCCGCCCTCCACTTTCCTCCCCTTCAGGCGCGCCGCCTCGGCCAGCGCCTCGCGCGTGCGCCGCTGCGGACCCAGGACTCCCAGGTAGGCGTACGGAAACTCGTGCGCGTCACTCATCAGAGCCGCCAGGATGTGCGAATCCTGCTCAAAGCTGTGGGTCATCAGCACGGCCGCGTCGGTGGGCAGCAGGGGAGGCCGTTCGGCGCCGGGCAGATCCCCTATCTTGAGCACCCGGATCTGGTCCGCGGCTGGGAATCGCGCCGCCGTGACCAGGTGGGAACGGCCGTCGGCAATGGCCACAAACCAGCCCAGTTCGCGGGCGAGTTTCAGCAGCGGACGGGCATCGTCGCCGGCGCCGAAGATCCACAGGCCCGGGCGCGCGGCGCGATAATCCGCCCACACCCGAGTCCCGGTCCCGGCGATTTCGATTCGCCGATCTAGGGAGGCGCGGAGTGCGAAGGCCTCTTCCGCCAATTCCTGAAGCGGAACTTCCACTGGGGCGGTTCCGTTCGCCTGGGGCATCGGAGTGCCGGCAAACGCGCGCTGCCCCATGTGCGGACCGTCCAGCACGGTGGCGATGGCGAGCGGCCCACGGACGTCCCACGCGGCCTTCAATGCATGCAGCAGCCGGCTCGCCGTGCTGCGGCGCTCCAGCAGAATATAGACCACGCCGCCGCAGCCCGAGCCATAGGGAAGATCGCCATCATCTTCGAGAGTCGAATAGCGCTCGACGACCGGACCCTTGGAGGTGAGCCACCAGGCGCGCTTCGCGACTTCGCCCTCCAGGCATCCGCCGCTGACGGTCCCGGCGCGGCGGCCGTCCTGCGCCAGGAGCATGCGCGCACCGGGGCGACGGTAACTCGAGCCCTCCACGGCCACTACCGTGGCCAGCACGTAGTCTGCTTTCGCGCCTTCCAATTCGTTCCACAGCGGCAGGATGTGTTCGAGATCGGTCATTCTCTCGCCGGCTTTCACCATCTTAGACCGCGGCTGGGCTCACCCGGCATACTCCCGGTCGGTTACGAGCTCCATCCACAGCACTTCCACGCCCTGCGCGTCGGCTTCCTGCATGGCCAGGTGCACCATGGTGTTGTTGGGCGCAGCGCCATGCCAGTGCCGCTCGCCGGGCGCAATCATCACGGTATCGCCGGGATGAATCTCCTCGACTGGCCCCCCTGCGAGCTGCACCCGGCCGATGCCGGAGAGCACGTGCAGTGTCTGTCCGACGGGATGGGAATGCCATGCGGTGCGCGCGCCAGGGGAGAAGCTTACGCGATAAGCGCGGATCTGCTGCGGCGCCGCGCCGACCACGATCTCATCCACCCACACATCGCCTGTGAACCACTCCGCGGAGCCTTTGCGGCTGCTGCGTTCGTCGCTTCGTATCGTCTTCATTGGCTTGCACTCGACCTCGATTCTAGTCCCCAGAGCCGGTTGCATAAATGTGCTGGGGCACGTAAGAAACTTCCCTCAAGGGAAAAATTCGCGATTTTGCCGGGCATTTGCGGCACGGATAAATCCGTGCCCTTTCAAAACAGCATTTGTGCACCCGGTCCAGTCCTCACGTCCCTGGTCCCCAGGTCCCTCGGTCGTTCACGCTTCCAGTACCGTCGACTTCAGCAGGTCCTCAATGCGCACGGGCAACTCGCGCACCCGCACACCGGTAGCGTGATAGACAGCCTCGGTAATCGCCGGCGCCACGCCGGCCATCCCGATTTCGCCGATCCCCCGCGCGCCGTATTCGTTCACGATCAGGTCGGGATAATCGAGGAACGTGACATCCAGATCGGGCAGATCGGCGCATGTGGGCACAATGTAGTCGGCAAAGTTGTTGTTGATGGGCTGGCCGGTGCGCGGGTCGTGAATGGTCTCCTCGAACAGGCTCATTCCCACGCCCATGATCGCCGCGCCCAGGATCTGGTTGGTGCCCGCGCCCTTGTTGATGATGCGCCCGCAGTCGAAGATGGAGAAGATGCGGCTGACGCGCAGGCGCGCAATGTCCGGCTCCCACTCCACTTCGGCAAAGTGGCAGCCGAAGGAGTGCAGCGAATACTGCCGGGCCTTGGGGTCTTCCATCGAGGGGAAGGTCTTTCCCTCGGCCGTCACGCCGCTCAGGTTCGCCAGGCGCAGGACCTCTTCGAAGGGAAGGCCTTTCGCATCCACGTCGGCGCCGCCGTGATAGGTCGCGCCGATGATCCTTGCCTGCTCCGCGCCCTGTTTTGGCAGGATGCGGCCCTGCGCAACGGTCAGCGAATCGGGATGCGCGCCGTGAAAAGGCGAATTGGGCAGGATGGTGGCGATGTTGATCAGCCGCTGAACGGCCTGGTTTACCGCTGCGGTGGTTGCCGGCATGATCGCGCTGGTGGCCATCGACCCACCGGATGTCGGCCCGTCGGGCAGCGCCGTGTCGCCGAGGAACACGTCGATCTTGTCCAGGGGCACGCCGGTCTTGGCATGGATCACCTGCGCGAAGATGGTGTACGTGCCGGTCCCGATGTCCTGGGTGGCGCAGCGGACGCATACACGCCCGTTCTGGCAAAGCTCCACGCTGGCGGTACAGGGAATGCGCGCCGCCGCCCACGATGCTCCGCCAAGGCCCCATCCGATGACCTTGCCATTGCGCTTCATCGAGCCGACCTGCGCGGTGCGGTTCTTCCAGCCGATCTTCTCCGCGCCGGTCTGGTAGCACTCCTTCAGGTGGCGCGACGAGAAGGGGAGATTCTTTCCTTCGTCCCGATCCGCATCGTTCTTGAGCCGAAGTTCGACCGGATCCATCTTCAGCCTCTCGGCCAGCTCGTTGATGGCCGACTCCAGGGCAAACAGTCCCGGAACGGCGCCCGGTCCGCGCATCGGCGCCGGCGCGCCAACATTCCGCCGCACCATCGCGGTGGTGACCTCGAGGTTGGGGCAGCTGTAGAGAAACGGCGTCTGCTCGCCGCAGTGCTCGACGAAATCGTCGAGCTCGGAAGTTTCCGTATAGAAGTCGTGGCGGATGGCAGTCAGCTTGCCATCCTGTGTCGCGCCCAGCCGGATGCGCTGCTGGGTGCGCGGACGGTGGCCCGAGTTGGAGAACATCATCCGCCGGTCGAGGCTGATCTTGACCGGCCGGTTCAGCTTGCGCGCGGCCACCGCCGCGAGGGCGGAATGAGGCCACGGGAACAGCTTTCCGCCGAACCCCGAACCGATGAACCGCGAAATGACGCGCACATTCTCGCGCGGCACGCCCAGAACTTCCGCCATTACGGTGCGATGATTCACCACCCCCTGCGTGCACTCGTACAGCGTGACGTTGTCTCCGTCCCACACCGCGACGGAGCCGTGCATCTCCATCGGGTTGTGGGTTTCGACGGGGGTGACATAGGTCTGGTCGACAACTACCGGCGCTTCGGAGAGCGCCTTGTCCGGATCGCCGCGGCGCGAGCTGCTCTCCCGCTTGCCGGCGAAACCTGCGCCGAGATCACCGCGCACATCGGGCGTTTCGGCGTCGTACTCGACCTTGACCGCCTGAGCTCCGGCCTTCGCCTGCTCCAGGGTCTCCGCCACCACGACCGCAACGTACTGGCCCCAGTAGTAGACCCTGTCGTCTTCAAACGGAGGCCGCGATTCGCTGATGGTGCCGTCCTCCTGGTGGGGGAAGAAGCGATAGGCGCCCTGCATGTTGCCGTGATGCAGGACGAGAAGCACTCCGCGCATTTTCTCCGCGGCCGAGGCATCAATGGAGCGAATGCGCCCCTTGCCGATGGTGCTCTGCACCGCGATCGCGTAAGCCAGGTTGGGGAAATCATGATCGACCGCATAGAGCGCAGTGCCGGTCGTCTTCAACCCGCCGTCGATGCGCGGAACCACTGCGCCGATGATGTCCGCTCCTTGGGGAAGATTGGCGGTTGCCATGGATGACTCCTTCAGTATCGATTCCCACGTCCCAAAAACCGGGGACCACGGGCACCCAGATTCGTTTAGGCGGTCGCCATTTTCAACGTGCGAACGACGCAACGCTTGGCTAGTTCCACTTTGAATGCATTGTCGGTGCGCGGCCTGGCATTCCTCAGTGCTGCTTCAGCCGCGGCACGGAAGTGGGCCACGTCCACCGCTTTGCCCAGCAATACCGCTTCGGCTTCGTGCGAGCGCCAGGGCCTGGTTCCGACCCCGCCCATCGCCACGCGGACGTAACGGATATGGCCCGCTTCCACCTTGGCCACCACCGCCGCCGATGCCAGCGCGAACTCGTAACTGGCGCGGTCGCGCAGCTTCAGATACACGCTCTTCGCGCCCTCGACCACTTTAGGCAAGTCGACATAAGTCACCAGCTCGCCGGGCTGGAGCGCGTTTTCGATTTGCGGCGTATCGCCCGGCAGCTTGTGGAACTCGGCGAACGGAATGGTGCGCTTGCCTTTTGGTCCTTCGACCAGGATGGTCGCTTCCAGGGCCGCCATAGCCACGCACATGTCCGAGGGATGAGTGGCAATGCAATGGTCGCTGGTGCCCAGGATGGCGTGCCCGCGGTGGAAGCCCTCCATCGCCGCGCATCCCGATCCCGGCGTGCGCTTGTTGCATGTGTACCCGCCGGGGGTGCCGGCATTCGGCTCGCGGAAATACACGCACCGCGTCCGCTGCAACAGGTTGCCGCCCGTGGTGGCCATGTTGCGCAACTGCGGCGATGCCCCTGACAAAAGCGCCTGCGAGAGGACGGCGTAATCCTTCTGCACGTCGGCATTCCAGGCCAGGTCGGAATTGCGCACCATGGCTCCGATGCGGAGACCGCCGTGGGGCAGCCGTTCAACTTTGTCCAGCGGCAGCAGGTTGATGTCGACGAGCGCCCTGGGCCGTTCGACATTCAGCTTCATAAGGTCCACAAGCGTTGTGCCGCCGGCGATAAACCTGGCCCGGGTCCCCAGCGACAGGTCTTCGTCACCGGGTTGGTTGGCGCCATCGGCCGCGGCCAGCGCTTTTTCGATGCTGGCGGCCTTGACGTAGTGAAAGGTCTGCATAAATCGATCTCCTCGGTCAATCGGCTAGCTCCGCATGCGGCGCACCTGGCGCACCGCGGCAACAATATTGGTGTAAGCGCCGCAGCGGCAGATGTTGCCGGCCATGGCGTTCTTGATGTCCTCGTCCGCGGGTCCTATGGGCTCTTTCAGCAGCGCCACCGCGCTCATGATCTGCCCGCTGGTGCAGTAGCCGCACTGGTAGCCGTCGTGCTCTACGAAGGCCGCCTGCATGGGGTGCAGATTGCCGGGCTGCCCGACGCCTTCGATGGTGGTGATCTCGTCGCCTTCGTGCATCACGGCGAATGACAGGCAGCTGTTCACGCGGCGCCCGTTCACGTGCACCGTGCACGCACCGCACTGGCCATGGTCGCAGCCCTTTTTCGTTCCCGTGAGGTGGAGTCGTTCGCGGAGCGTGTCGAGCAAGGTGGCGCGGGGATCGAGATCGCGGAGGTTGTACTCCTTGCCGTTGACGCGCAGCGTCAGAGCGCCATTCGCGCCGTCGCCATCGCCCGGCGCGGACTCGATATTCGGCTCGCCTTCCGCGAGGGCCGCGCCGCCCCCAAGCAGGCCCGCGGCTCCCAACCCCGACAAGCCGGAAAGAAACGACCGCCGGCTGAAGCCGCCCTTGGAGTGCCCGGGCTCAAGCGGTTCAAGATCCAGCGTCTGCTGGTCGGGCGCCGGCTCGTCCCGCGATTCCAATCGGGTTGGCGGTCGCGAATGAGTGAAGCGCAGGTCGGATGAGTCTGCCACGATGACCTCCCTGGGGATGTATGAGCGCTCCCCGCTGCGAAACGGTTTTCTGGGCCGGTAAGCCTTTTCTTGGCCTTCGGTGGGAATCGGCGAAAAAGGCAAAGAAAGAAGCTTCGTGCGGGCTGAGAATGGCGAACGTGCTGCCAAAAATATCCTGATAGAAACAGTTCACATATTGGAACTCAGGCACAGAGAGCAATTTTGATGCGAGCAATCCAAGTGGGTCGCAGTCTCGGGTCCCCGGAAATCAGGGACCGGGGGCACTCCAATTCAGGCCATGGCGGGCGCAGTCATGTGCGCCTCGATCACTTCAAGGAACTTCGCCAGCCATGCAGGATGCGCGGGCCATGCGGGACCGGTAACGAGATTCCCGTCCACCACCGCGCCGGTAATCTCGACGGGAACATAAGTTCCGCCCGCGAGCGCAACTTCCGGCGAGCACGCGGGATAACAGTTCACCCGGCGGCCCCGGACAACTCCGGCGGCGGCAAGGATTTGCGGTCCGTGGCAGAGCGCCGCGATGGGCTTGCCGGCCTGGTCGAAGTGGCGCACGATGTCGAGCACCTTGTCGTTGAGGCGGAGATATTCGGGGGCGCGGCCGCCGGGAATCACCAGCCCGTCGTAGTCTTCGGCGCGGATGGCATCGAAGGTGGCGTTCAGGGTGAAGTTGTGGCCGCGTTTTTCCGAGTAGGTTTGATCGCCTTCGAAGTCGTGAATGGCGGTGCGCACTTGTTCGCCCTTCTTTTTTCCGGGGCAAACGGCGTCGACGGTGTGGCCGACCATCTGCAGAGCCTGGAAAGGAACCATGATCTCGTAGTCTTCAACGAAGTCGCCGGCGAGCAACAACAGCTTTGCAGGTTTCATCCCATTCACCTCCAGTAGAAGAATTTTGGCATGCTATGCGGGGTCTCCGCCAGCCGAAGCGGGCTCCAAGTGTCCCAGAGCGCGGGATGAAACCGCGCTCGAATACAATCGAGCCGATGGCTTCACCCCCCCAGAGCCTGGACGAGCTGAATGCGCGCATCGTGAAGTGCGAACGGTGCCCGAGGCTGCGCGAGCATTGCGTGAACATCGCCGCGGTGCGCCGACGCGCCTACGCCGACTGGGAATACTGGGGCCGGCCGGTGCCTTCGTTTGGCGACCCGGAGGCGCGGGTGCTGGCCCTGGGACTGGCGCCTGGCGCGCACGGATCGAATCGCACGGGAAGACCGTTTACCGGCGATGGCTCGGGCGATTTCCTTTATCCGGTGCTGCACGAGGCGGGATTCGCATCGCAACCGCGGGGAGTATCGCGCGAGGATGGGATGAAGCTCACCGATCTGTGGATCACGTCTGTGGCGCGCTGTGCCCCTCCGGGGAACAAACCAACGCCGGAGGAATTGCGCAACTGCACGCCATGGCTGGATGCGGAGATGGGCCTGCTGAGGAACCTGCGCGTCGTGGTGTGCCTGGGAAGGATCGCTTTTGACGGACTGCTGGGGTGGGCGCAGCGGACGGGAGTGATCGTGTCGCGGTCGGGATATGCGTTTCGTCATGGCGCCGAGTACACTCTGCCGAATGGGCTGGCGGTGATTACCAGTTATCATCCTTCTCTGCAGAACACCAATACCGGCAAGCTGACCCGGGCGATGTTTCTGGCGGTGTTCAAGCGGGCGCGGGAGTTGGCAAATAAAGTTGGCGGTATCCCGCCCTTGCGACAAAACAAAATCGCCGGGTCGGGGCACGGAACCAGTCCCGCGCCGCAAGCGACAAAGAGAGGTAAAGAGCATGAAAAGGCTTACACGTAACGTTTGGTCAGTGGCAGGAGGCCTGCTGCTGTCCTTCGGGTTGATGAAAGGAGCGATGCCGCAATCCATGAAATCGGACCATTGGTCAGGGGCGGACTTGCTGGCCCGGGCAAAGCACCTGCAGGAGCTGGCGGCCGGGAAAGGTTCCGCCAGCGAGACGCTTGAGGAATACCCGCATCACCACACCATGCTGGCGTTTCGCAACCGCACCGGCGGAGCTGAAGTGCACCAGAACTTTGCCGACGTTTTCTTTATCGTGGACGGGCACACCACCCTGGTCACGGGCGGCGAGGTGCTGGATCCAAAGACGACGGGGCCGGGGGAAACGCTGGGCGCATCGGTGAGGGGCGGGTCGAAGCAGGCGCTGAACCCAGGCGACGTGGTGCACATCCCGGCCGGGATGCCCCACCAGATGATCCTGGAGGATGGGGCGACAGTCACCTATTTCGTGGTCAAGGTGGAGGAGACGCGCTGAGGAGGCGGGAGCGGTTTTGCGTCAGGTTCTGATGAAGGCCCGGTTCCGTTGTCAATTCCCCAGCTTTCCATATTTGACCTATCCGGTTCACCGTGCCCGTCTGGCCGCGTGAAGCGTGAAACGGATTGGCGATTTCGATCACATTGAAATAGGGAAGAATTTCACGATTCCTCATAAGGAAGAACTTCACGATTCTTCGCCGGATTTCGCTTACTCAATTGCAGGCCGTCTGAGAAGAACCATGACGCCGATGCGCGGAGTACTGCCGGAAATTCATAAGCGCGAAAGATTGGCCAATGCGTGACGCAAGCCTGGCCGTGATACCGACTTGAGGAATATCACGTCCAACGGTAAGTGAATCTATAAGTTTAGCCGCCAATCGCGAATTCCCTGCTCACGTTAGCGAATTGGTTTCCCTGGTTACAAGGTAAAAATCCCCGCTGGTGTGTGTCGAGTTGAAGTTATAATTCGACCACCGGAGGCTGCCATGAGCACGAGTCCTCCAGTTATGTGCGATTCCCGCACGGAAGTGACTTCCCTTCTCGCCCAGTTAGGCGATCGCAATCCGCAGGCGGAATCACGCCTGATCGAACTGGTTTTCGCGGATTTGCGCCGCATTGCCCGGCGCCATCTTCTGCGAGAACGCCGCAACCATACATTGCAGCCGACCGCACTGGTGAATGAAGCCTATCTCCGGCTCGTGGACAGCCCGCAGGAGAACTGGCAGAACAAGGCCCATTTCTTTGCCACGGCGTCGCGCTTGATGCGCCATGTTCTCGTGGACTATGCCCGGTGGAAGAATGCCTCGAAACGGGGAGGCGGGCGGATCCAGGTCACTCTGCAGGACCACCTGGTCCAGGCGAACACGCTTTCCGTCGATATTCTGGCGCTGGATGAAGCCCTCGGACGGCTAACGCAGTTGGACGCCCGCCAGGCACGTATCGTGGAACTGCATTTCTTTGGCGGTATGGGTTTCGAAGATGTTGCGCGGTTGCTGGGAGTCTCAGACCGCACGGTAAAAGGCGACTGGGGGATGGCCAGGGCGTGGCTGAAGTGTGAACTGAACAGGTAACACATGACACCGGAAGAATGGGCACGGCTGAGAGCGTACTATCATGCGGCGCTCAACATGCCAGGGGAGGAACGCGCTCAATTGCTGGACCAGGTGCGCCAGGAAAGCCCGGAGCGCGCCCGCAAGCTGGAAGAACTCCTGGCGGACCACGGCAAGTCCACGATCGAGATCAACAATCGCACCTTCATCATTGAACTGGCTTCTGACCCTCCGCCGCTGACTGCCGGGGACTTGCTCCAGAAGCGCTTCAGGATCGTCCGCCTGGTGGGAACCGGGGGCATGGGCGACGTTTACGAGGCCATCGACCTGGTGGATGGCCGCACCGTGGCGCTGAAGACCATCACGGGAAACTTCGCCAATGATCCGCGGTGCGTCAAGCTGCTGCAATCGGAGGTGACACTGGCGCTGCAGGCTTCCGGGCCGGATGTTTGCCGGATCCACGCCTTCTACCCCGCGGACGAAACCGATCCCCCGGTCCCGTTCTTCACCATGGAGTATCTGAACGGCATCACGCTTTCCGACAAGCTGCGGATATCGGGCCGGTTCCCCTGGGAAGACGTGAAGCGAATTGCGAGGGACATCTGCGCCGGACTGACGGTGATCCACCAGGAGAAGATCATCCACCGGGACCTGAAGCCGCGCAACGTGATGCTGGTCGAGCGATCGGACCGGGAACATGCGGTGGTGATGGACTTCGGAATCGCCCAGTCCACTGACCCGCCGCAGCATCCGGAGGCCATGGCGGGAACCGTGGAATACATGGCCCCGGAGCAGTTCGAAGGCCGGGTAATCTCTCCGGCGACCGATATCTTCGGACTGGGAGTGCTGCTGTATGAGCTTCTCACTGGGGTTCTTCCGTTTCCTTCCACGAAACCGTTGAAGGCGGTGATGGAGCGTGCGGACCCGGCGAAGCCCGCGTCGGCGCTGGTTAAGGGAATTCCGCGGCACTGGGACCGGGTGATCGCGAAGTGCCTTGCATTCAAGGCGGAGCACCGCTATCAAACGGCGGCGGAGGTGTTCCGGGCCCTGTCCACGGGGCCGCTAAATCTCCAGAATCTGCGCCGGGATCGTCCCGGGCTGTTTGCGGCGGCGTGCAGCATCCCGCTGGCCGCCGTGTTGTGGGGAGGTTATTTGGAGGTGCAGAAGTTAATGGAGCCGCCGCCACCCATGCCGGAAGCGGAGCACTGGTACGAGGCCGGGATCGCGGCGTTGCACGAGGGCACGTTTGTGCGCGCGGTCCGCTCGTTGCAAAAGGCAAAGGAGATTGACTCGAAATACCCGATGATCCATGCACGGCTGGCAGAGGCATTGGCGGACCTCGATTTCCAGACCGATGCGCAACTCGAACTGTTGCAGGCGCTGCCGTCCGAGTGGCGCCTGCCCGCCCGCGACAAGAGACAATTACGCGCCATCAACGCGACCGTCTCGGATGGGGAAGAAGCAGGAGTCGCCGCTTATACGCGGCTGCTGCGCGAGCTGCCTCCGGCCGAGCAATCCGCCGGCAACGTGGACCTGGGCATGGTCTACGAGCGCGCCGGCGACATTAATCGAGCACTGATGCTCTACGGAAGAGCTGCCGCCCTCGATCCGTCCAGTCCCGCACCCTATATGCGCATGGCGGTGCTCGAAAGCCGCCAGCTCCATGTGCCCGATGCAGACAAAGCATTTGAAACCGCCGGCAGGTTGTTCTCCGCGGAGCTGAATGAAGAGGGGGAAGCGGAGCTCCAATATGAGCGCGGTTACGCTCTGCTGGCTCTCGGCAGGGCGTCTGACGCGAGAAAGCTGCTTAAGCAGGCATTGGACGCAGCCGCGAAGATGGGTTGCATACAGTTGCAGTTGCGCGCGATGACGCAGATGATCAGCGCGGATTATCTGATCAGCAGCAATGACAGTAGCCCTGAATCGATCGAAGCAAATCAAATGTCGGAACTCGTCACCCGCCTGGCCAGCGAAAACCGGCTGGACTCTTGGCTGGCTGACGGCCTCGTCCGGTGGGCCAACGCTCAGCTTATCAAGGGGGAACTGGACAAAGCGGAATCTCTTGCAAACCGGGCGCTGTCCCTGGCGAAGCAAGGCCGTCAACTCCGCGTCCAGGCCATGGCCAATCTGGCCGTCGCGAGTGTGATGAATCAGAAGGGATCGCCCGAGCGAGTGATTGGCCCCGCCGAGGAGGCCCGGGTGTTTTTCCAGAAGCATGGTTATCTGAGCTCGGCGCGGCTGAGTCTGCTGCTCATCACGCGGGCATTGCGGGACCAGGGAAAATTCGAAGAAGCGCTGCGATCGGGCCAGGCGGCACTGGATGACGCGAATTCCTCCGGTATTCGCCGGCTGATTATGCAGTCGGAAGAGGGCATGGCGTCCATCCTGGCCACAGCCGAGCGGTTCCCCGAGGCAATTCCGCACGCTAAACGCGCGATCTCGTTTGCCGACCGCGAGGCCGACAAGTGCCAGGAGTCCTTGATCTACGGCAACGCATTGTGGCAATCCGGCCAGTATGAGGAGTTTGATTCGGCTTGGAATAGCTTGTCCGATTTGTGCCTCAAATCGCCCGCCGCCCGGATCGAGCGCGTTGCGGCGCTTCTCAGCCGTCGCAAGTACAAGGACGCCATTAGCACGGCGGAGGCCACTTTGCACGAGATTTCCAACCTCGACCCGTCTGATCGAAAAGATCTCGACTGGGACTTAAGCCTGGCCCGCATACATCTGCAAGGCGGCAAAGCATCGGTGCATGATCTGGAGAGCCTCACGGATCCGAACGAAAAGCCTAACGAGTCCTGGGCGAAAAAGCTGCAGATCGCCGAGGCGGAACTCATGGCCGGAGTTCCGGAGGACGCACAAACACGGTCAGAAGCCGCTGCCGGCTTCTTTTCGACCGCTTCGAAGGATGCTTCGCAACTGCGATGCATCCTGATTGCCGTCAACGCCGCGCACAGGCTGGGTGACGAGGCGACTTACACCAGCCTGAGCAACAAGGCCATTGACTTATCGTCGAAGCTGAACAACAATTGGGGCCCAGACGCCTTTCGAAGTTATCTTTCCCGTCCTGATGTTCAAGCTACTCTTGCGGGTACCAATCTCCAACTGCGTATTCCGGGAGGTACGTTGTGAAGCTCACGAAAACACACGTGTTTCTGATCGGCACCGTAATAGGCGCCATTATCGTTGGCGTGGTTCATGCCATCATTACGTCGTCGGTGGCGCCCAAAGACACGCCTATCGTGATCATCAGCGGCTCGCTTCATGGAAAAACGGATTCGAGCGACCCGTCGGGCTGGGCGCCCGGCCCGGGCAATACCTACCAGGGAACTGTTCATCACGATCCGAAGAACAATAACGGGATCGATTACCTTCAGTTCAATCTTCTCCAGGGCAACCCGCCAACCGCGACCTCAACCAACGGCTGGGCAATCACGGCGGCAAACACGGATGCGAAGCACAGCGAAGTGAAGGAATATGCTGTACGGCTTTGTTCGGATCCCACCTGCACCGCTAGCACGCGCCTGATGGACGGAAGCCCTAACAAGAACCAGTGCGGATCGGTTTTTGCCCCGTTCGGAAATGTTTATATGGGGGCACGCAGCGACTCATGGCTGGAACCGGTAAAGTCGGGATCGGCCGTGCGCACGTTGCACTATCACGACACCAACTGCGACGGCGCCCAGGGTAGCAGCAACGAAAGCGAGTGCGACTGGCCCATTCAATTCAAGGTGGAAACGTGCAACCCGATCACCTCGAAGACCTACGCGTGCATGGGCAAAGGGTGCAGCGTCCAGGTGGGGACTAAGTAGCCATTTCCTGGTTAGATCAGCAACCAGGCTTAGTCCAAAAATGATCTTCACGAATTTTCGAGAGTTTCCGCTTTAGGAAGTGAAGGCGTTTAAAAAGCGACCTATCTTCCCCAAAGGAGAAACTCACATGAAATGGATCCCTACACTCGCGTTGCTCACTCTTGCGGTACTCATCGCGCTCCCCGGAGCGATGGCCCAGGGGGTCGCCTTGAAAGCCGACATTCCCTTTGCCTTCACCGTGGGGGACACGCCGCTGCCGGCGGGCGAATACACCATCTCATCCCCGGTATCGGGGCTGATCCGGGTCTCGAACGATCGGACGCATGACCTGGCCACAATTTCGACCAGCCACGGCAACCACGACGCCGGACCGACCAGCAAGCTGCTGTTCAACCGCTACGGCGATCGCTACTTCCTGCACCGGATCTTCTGCCCTGGAACCTCGGCGATGAATGTTGACATTGCCGTCTGGAGCCGGGAAAAGAAGGCAAAGACCCTGGAAGCGAAGCTGAACCAGAGCGAACAGATCCTGGTGGCGGCGCGATAATCCGGTCAGAAACGGAAGTCGGGTCCGGGATGAATCCCGGGCCCGATTTTTGTTGATTGAAGTTTTTGGAATGGCTTCAACCGCACGAGGCTCATCGAATACATCCGCCTCCCGAACTGCAGATCCTGCGACTATGTCAGCCATGGCGGACTTCGCTCCAGGATGACAAATCCAGAGTCATGGATCAGGCGCTGGCCTGGGCGGCTTTCTGGATCTCCGGCGGAAAAACGATGCCGAGCGCCCGCGCCGCGTCCTGGTTGAGAACGATTTTCTGGATCGCGACTTCCTGGATGGGAATGCCGGCGGGGCTTTCGCCGCGCAGCACACGAGACGCGAGCTCGCCGCCCGCCTTGCCGGGCGCGTACCATCCCAGGCCAACGCACGCCACCGCTCCCCTGGCCGTGAACTCGGGATCGTTGATGATGAGCGGGACCTTGGCGTTTTGAGTGGCCTTGACGATGCCGTCCATGCTCTGCAGCGCGGTGTTGTCGCCGGTGACCCACATTGCCTGGACCTTGCGCGAGCACGCGGCCTGGGTCGACTGGAACACTTCGCTGGTATTGGTCGCGGTGACCTCTTCGAGGTGGATTCCGCGTTTCTGGAACATGTCGCGGGCTACGCTGATCACCTTCACCGAGTTGGCCTCGGAGGTGTTGTAAACCGTGCCCACCGATTTCACGCCGGGAACAAGTTTCTGGATGATATCGACGGTGGCTTCGACCGGCGGGAAGGAGCCGACGCCGGTGATGTTCGGAAGATGATTCTCGAAACTGGTGCCCGCGCCGGCGGCGATCGGATCGTACACGTAGGTGAACACGACGCGCTTGTCCTTGGCCGCGGCGCACGCGGCCGTCAGGCAGGGCGTGGTAAGGGTCATGATCAGGTCGACGTTCTGGCTGACGTAATTCTGGATCAGCATGGGGATATTGGCGATTTCGCCATTGGCATGAGAACTGAGCACCTTGAGGTTCTTGTCCCTTTCAAGACCCTGTCCTTTGAATCCGTCGAAGATTCCTTTCATGCACAGGTCGGCGCCCTCTTCAGGCGCGAAGAACACCAGCCCCACCCTATAGGTTCCGTTGCCGGGCGAGGTTTCTGCGCCGGGCTGGATGTGCTTGCATCCGGCGGCAAGGCCCAACGCTCCGGCCGCGGATTGGATCAGCATGGTGCGTCTTGAAATGGTCATGAACTCGATTCTCCTTGGAATGTTGAAACCTGTTGAATCATCCGAAAAGCAGGTCCTTCGTCGCTGCGCTCCTCAGGATGACAACCGTTGCGGAGGGTGACAGCGGCGGTGAAGCGTGATGGGTCAGACGTAGCTGGCGGCGAGCATCTCGGCTACGGCGCCGTCCAGTTGCTCGCGGCGGCGCACATCCTCAAAGCGGTTCAGCAGGTCCTCGGGACGCACGCGGGCGCGTTCGCTGCCCTGAAGGTCGTGAAGAATGCGGCCCTTGTGCATCATGACGATGCGATCTCCGAGGTTGACGGCCTGCTGCATGGAGTGGGTCACCATCAGGGTGGTCAGCCTATCGCGCACGATAATGTCGTGGGTCAGGCGAATCACCTGGTCGGCGGTCTTGGGGTCGAGTGCGGCGGTGTGCTCATCCAGCAACAGGAGATCGGGCTTGAGCCAGGACGCCATGAGCAGGGTGAGGGCCTGGCGCTGCCCCCCGGAGAGGCTTCCGATGGGGTTGTCGAGCCGGTCTTCGAGGCCCATGTTCAGGGGCCGAATGCGATCGCGCAATGCGGCGCGCACGCGGTGACTGACGGCCAGGCCCAGGCCACGGGGACGACCGCGGCGCGAGGCGAGCACCAGATTTTCGGCAATGGACATCGTGGGAGCGGTGCCGCGGAACGGGTCCTGAAACACGCGTCCGATGAAGCGGGCGCGGCGATGTTCGGGCCAATGGGTGATCTTCCGGCCGGCGATGGCGATGCTGCCTTCATCCACCAGGAAGGTGCCGGCGACGGCGTTGAGCAGGGTGGATTTCCCGGAGCCGTTGGTGCCGATCACGATCAGGAACGAGCCCTGGGGCAGGCTCAGCGAGACATTGCGGAGCGCGCGCACCTCGTTGGGCGTGGCGGGATTGAAGGTCTTGTAGATGCGGTCAATCTGCAGCATAGGCCTCGGCCCCCTTGGAATCGATGCGGCGCGACTGGAGCCGGCGCGACTGCAGGCGGCGCACCAGTCCGGGCATGACGAGAGCGGCAAAGACGAACACCGCGGTGATGAGTTTCAGGTCGTTGGGGCTGAGTCCCCAGCGGAGGGCGATGGCGACCAGCAGGCGGAAAAGGACCGACCCCATGACCGTACCGGTAATCAGCAGTCCGACGGCGCGCGTGCCTACCAGCGCCTCGCCGATGATGACGCTGGCGATGCCCAGGACCACCATGCCTATACCCATCTGAACATCGGCGAAGCCCTGGTATTGGGCGATCAACGCACCGCACAGGGAAATTAATGCGTTCGAAATCGACAGGCCGAAGATGGTGGCAAAATCCACGCTGACGCCGAGCGCGCAGATCATGTCCGGGTTATCCCCCGTGGCGCGCATGGCGGTGCCCATGTCGGTGCGGAGGAAGAAATAGAGCAGAAGGCAAACCAGCACGATGAAGAGAAAGACAAACAGGAGCATCGAGGCGTCGCGAACGCTGACCGCCCATCCGGCGACATCCAGGTCCGAGGGACCCCCAAAGAGGCGCGCGCCCCATTGCTCGGTCATGGTGGCCAGCGACTTCACTTCGAGCAGCGGCAGGTTGCTGCGGCCCATGACGTGGAGATTGACGCTGTAGAGGGCGGTCATGACCAGGATGCCGCTAAGCAGGGCGTTGATTTTGCACTTGGTGGCCAGCAGCCCGGTAACCGCGCCGGCGATGGCGCCCGCGAACGTAGCCGCGGCGGTGGCAAGGAACGCATTGTGGCCCTTGACCATCAGCGCGGCAGCCACCGATGCCCCCAGGGTGACGGAACCTTCGGCGGTCATGTCGGGGATGTTGAAGATGCGGAAGCTCACATACACGCCCAATGCGAGCAAGGCAAGGATGAGTCCGAGCGTGAGAGCGCCGATCAGGAGAGTCATAGGGATTCAACCTTGTGCGATCGAGTTCAGGGGTGCAGTCCAGCAGGCGCCGCGAGCCAGGTCGGTTTCGCCCACGCCTTCAAAGGGGCGGGTGTCGGCCATCAGGTGCAGAAGCGCGTTGGGACTGGATGCGGCAAGAAGGTCGGCAATGGTTCTGGCCAATGGAAGTTCCCCGCGGGGGACGGGACGATAGGGGAATACCGCGGCATGGATGTGCGCGGCAATGGAGGAACCGGCCTTGAGGGGCCGCAGGAATTTCGCCGCGTGGCCCTGCATGTCGCGGCCGGCCGCACCGACGAGCAGCGCGAGATTCTTTTCGCTGCTGCGTTCGGTGGTGAACGAGAGCCAGTCGCGGACCGCGGGGAGTTCGTGCGAAAGCGGCTGACGCGCAGGCGATTTGCGCAGGCCGGCGCCGACAAGACCTGCGGCTTCCGCAAGGATGACAAAGGCGATGGAGGCGCCACTGGAGAGATCGAGCAGGGTGGCGACCAGCTCGGAGAGAGCGATCTTGCCGGGGCCGTCAGCCACAGCGTCGAATCGCACCATCGTAGAGAAATCGCCTTTTCCGGAGATTGCGTACAGCGTTTCGACCTGGGGAACGAGGCTGCCCTGCTCAACCACGTAATCGGGCAGCGAGTGCGGGTCATTGGTGGGCAGGGCGATGGCACAACCGCCGGCGGCCAGGAATTCGCCGAATCGTCCTTCGCAGTCGGCATATCCCTGGCCAAAGGCGCCCAGTCCCAGGCCGAAGGACCCGGCGGCGAAGGGGATGGAACGGCAGTCGGCTTCAGTGAATCCGGTAGATCCCAGCTTCTGAGGGTCGCCGATAAGAGAGCATTCGAGCGGCGTGGACACCGCCTGCGGGTACACCTCGTAAGTGGCGCCGCCGCGCGTTTCCCTGCGGGCGCGGGGGGCTTCGGACTTGACCGGCGAGCCGCCGTCGGCAGTGATCAGTTCAGAAAGCCCGACCGTAGTAAGAATGTTGCGGCAGAAGTCGGTGGGTTGAGTGATTTCGAGACTGCCCTTCACCGACTTGAGCAACTTGTATTGCATCACCAGGACGCGAATTCCGAGGGAACTGATGTAGTCCACAGCGGCGAAGTTGAGAACCACGCGATGGGCCCCGGCACGGACGGATTTCTCGATGGTGGCGCTCAGGTGTTCTGCCCAGGTGGCATCGATTCGCCCGGCGAGCTGGAGCTCAACCTGCTCGGCGCCCGGAAGTTCGGTTATCTGCATCAGCAAGTTCCTCGATGGAATCGGAGCGAAGCGGCGGTGTCGCCGTTATTTTGATCCTTTGGCTGCGGCGGCCTCGGCAGCGGGATTTTCATGCCGGCCTGTCTCGTCGATTACGACGTCGGCTTTCTGCACCACCGCATCGGGGATGATCCAGTGATCGCGCAGGCCCTTCAGCGCCGTGCGATTGATGTGCAGCGAGATCGGCATCACGTTCTCAACGGGGATGGAGGCGGGATTACGGCCCTCGAGCACGTCGGCGGCAATGTCGCCGATGACATGGCCCAGCGCGCGGTAGTTTGCGCCCAGGTCGAAGAGCCGCTTCGAATCTGCGTTGGGCGTGGACGAGAACACAGGGATCCTGGCGGTGGCGGCTTTCTGCCGGATCACCTCAATGCCGCGAAGGGCGACAACATCGGGGCTCACCCAGATGGCGTCTACCTTGCGGGAAATCACCGCGGACACTGCATCGCCAATCGCCGTGGCGTCTTCGGCGTTGGCCTCTTCCAGCGTGATTCCCATCTTTGCGCACACCGAACGGCCCACGTTTGTGGTCACCACCGAGTTGCCTTCCGAGGGATCCCAGACCAGCCCAACCTTTTTCAGGGACGGGTTCAACTGCTTCGCCAACTGGAAGAGTTGCTCAACGGGAGCGAGACTGCCTACGCCGGTCATGTAGGGCGGATGGTTCAGATGGTTCTCGCGGCTGATTCCCACTCCCACCGCATAGGGATCGCTGACCAGGCCGAAAACGTGGCGGCGCGGCGGGGTGGCGAACTTGTTCGCGTTGGCGATGGTCTGGAGGCTGATGGTTGAGAGCGAAACGATCAGGTCGGAGTCCCCGCTGGTAACTTCCTTGGCGATCGCATTGGCCACGCTGATGTCGCCCTCGGCGTTGTAGCGGCGAAGGGTGATGCGACCGTCATCCGCATATCCCCGATGCGCAAGTTGCTCCAGCATGCCGTTCATGCCGTCATCCAGGGCGGGGATGGAGGAGACTTGCACCAGCGCCACCTTCCTGGGACGTCCGGCATTTCCCTGGGCCCCGGCACTGGTTATTCGCGAGCTAAAGTCGGAATAGAGCAGGATGGCCGCAGATATAGCGATCAGGGCCACGCCCAGCGCGCACTTTTTGAGGATGGCTATCACTGGTTAAAGGTATCCTGCGCTTTCAAAGGGGAACATTGTCCTGGAACAAGGTAAATATAACTCCACTGGAGGCCCGATGGGGATAGCAAACTGTCGAGGATTTTTGCGGCGGGCTTCCCGGGAGGCGATCGTTGAGTCGGCTTCATGGGGATCGGGCACTTATAATCGCAGGAAACTCAGTGCGGAGCACACGACACTTGGCTGAAGGCTTCAGGATTGAGGTTCGCAACCACCGGGATGCGATCGCTCCGGCGATGGAAGCGGCCGAGGCGTGGCTTGACGAAAGGCAGGTTGCGCCAAAGGTCGCCTACTTCGTGGCTCTCGCCATTGAAGAGATCGTGACCAACTGCATTCATTACGGGTACGACGATGATCGGGAGCACACGATCGTGATTACGCTCCATGTACAGGATGGGACCCTTGCCGTGGGGATCGTCGATGATGGACGGCCTTTCGATCCGCTGGCAGCGCCCGAGCCCGATCTGTCGATAAAAGTGCAGGACCGAACCGTGGGCGGGCTGGGCATCCATCTGCTTCGGAACCTGGCCGATCGCATCTCGTATGAACGGCTGGACGGAACCAACCGGATCTTCCTGGAGAAGAAGCTGGAGTAACGCGGGCAAGCTTTCCCGGAGTCGCAAACCGCCGAAAACACAACCGCAGTCGCGGTAAGAAACATCCACACTTTCCTCTTCTTGCGTTCCTTAGGGGAACTTCTCCGAACCTCGCGGCCGGGTTCCCGCGGAGTTTTTTGCTACCCAAACATGGGGTTTTTTAGTAGCTTGTCGAGTATGGACAGCACCCACGCCGCATCTGTGCCCGCATACGTTACGTGTGTCGAAGGGGTTCCGGTGATCGCCGTGTCCGGACGTCTCGACACGATCAGCTCGCCGGCCTTCGACGCGCAAATCGCTTCCCTTCTCGCGGACAAATATGAGCGCGTCCTTCTGGACATGTCGGCGGCGACCTATTTGAGCAGCGCGGGGCTTCGGTCCATCCTGAAGATCATCAAATACGCCGCCGGATGCGGCGGCCGCGTGGGAATGTTTTCCATCCCCCCGCCGATTCTGGAAATCATCGAGATTTCCGGCTTTCAGGCTTTGATGGACATTTACCCGGACCGGGAAACGGCTCTGAGGGAGAGCGTGGCTCGATGATTCGCCTTCCCGGGATTCGACGACTTTTTACCTTGTCTCTCCGCCAGCAGGTCGCCGTCCTGGGTACGATGACGTCTTTACTGGCGACGATCACGGTCGCCATCCTGGTGCTGATCAACGAACAGCGAACGAGCAAATCGGTTTCCGACGAAGTGACGGCGATCATGCAGGATCGCCTCGCGCGGAACGCCGAAAAGATGTACAGCGTCTGCCTGCTCGCGCAGGATTTTGTGCAGCTGGCGGTGGACACCAGCCTGAAGTTTGGCGATTCGGAGCTGAAGCAGGTGGGAGGCGTAAAGCCCACCGGAAAAACCATCACCTGGGAGGCCGTGAATCAATTCACCAGGGCGCCGGCGCAGATTACCGCTCCGCTGTGGTCAATCGCCGGTACGCCGCTCACCGACGACCGCAGTTTCGATCGCCGCATCCCGGTCATCGACGAAATCGCCAAGGAGACCACGGAAACGGTGACCGTGTTCCAGCGGGTCAACGCCGCCGGAGATATGCTGCGCGTCGCCTCCACGGTGGTGGCCACCGACGGCAAGCGCGGCATTGGGACGTTCATTCCAGCCAGGATGCCGGATGGGTCGCCGAATGCCGTGGTTCAGAAGGTCCTGTCCGGAGAGACGTTTCGGGGACGGGCGTACGTGGTGAACGCATGGTACATCACCGACTACGAACCGATGCGAAACGCCGGCGGCGACATCATCGGCATGTTCTACGTGGGCATGAAGCAGGAGGGGATTTCCGCTCTTCGCAACGCCATCAGCGGGCAATCGATGAGCGGCGGCCATACTTCGGTGGGCGTCTACTACGGCCCGCACAGCGAGAATTTCAGCAGAATGGTTGCCATCGAGCCGAGCGGAGTGGGCGCGACCCTGGAATCGAAATGGCTCCCCAAAGTGCTTGCACAGGCGCCCGCGTTGCCGGACGGCGATTCGGGCGAAGTGCGCGAGCCGAATCCCATCACCAACTCGGAGGTCATCGTCCGCTACACCTACTTCAAGCCCTGGGACTGGGTGATCGTGGTCATCGGCGATTCGAAGGATTACGAGGGCACGGCGGCTACAGTGCGCGCGCGGTTCAATGAGTTGCTGGTGCAGAGCGTTCTGGGGGGGCTTGCGGCAGTGTTGGTGGGCGCGGTTTTAGCCTATTTCATCAGCAAGCAGATCACCAGCCCCATGGCCGACCTGAGCATCAACCTCACCTCGAGCGCGACGCAGGTCTCCTCCAGCGCGGTGCACCAGCAGGAGAGCGTGACCACGCTGATGGCCTCGAGCAACCAGATCGCTTCCGCGGCCAAACAGATTTCAGCCACGTCGCAGGAACTGCTCAAGGCCATGGTGGAGATTGCCGAGGCGGCCGAGCGCACCGCGGGCCTGGCTCACGAGGGGCGGCAAGGGCTGAAGGGGATGGAGCGCTCGATGCAGACGCTGGGCTCGGCGAGCGACTCGATTTCGACCAAGTTGGCCACGATTCGAAGCAAGGCTTCGCGCATCAACGCCGTGGTTACGGCGATCACGAAGGTAGCCGACCAGACCAACCTCCTTTCGCTGAATGCTTCGATTGAAGCGGAAAAGGCGGGCGAGGCGGGCGCGGGATTCGCGGTGGTGGCGCGCGAGATTCGCCGTCTTGCCGACCAATCGGCGGTGGCCACGCTGGATATCGAGCAGATGGTGGAGGAGATGCAGGAAGCGGTGGCCAGCGGGGTGGCGGAAATGCGGGAATTCTCCGATGCGGTTCAGGGCGGGATCGGGGCCGCGGAGACCATCCAGGGCCAATTCGGCGAGATCATCGAGCGGGTCGAATCGATCGCGCCGCGCTACGAGACGGTGCAGGAGGGAATGCAAAACCAGTCGGTGGGCGCGAAGCAAATTTCCGAGGCCATGTGGCAACTGACGGAAACGGCTCGCCAGGCTTCCGATTCGGTGAGTGACTTGAACGAGGTGAGCCGGCAATTGCACGAGGCCGTGCGAATCCTGAAGGATCGGATCTTCAGCGGCGCGGCTGCGAAAGCCTGACGATATCGCCACCGTATCAAGTGCCTGGGGTGCCCCAGGGTCCACGTTTTGGGACCTGGGAATCATGAGCAATGGGAAAGAACAGACGGTCGTAGACCCAGGAGCGCTCGTTGGCAACCTGTCTCCAGTTCCGGTTGCGGAGCGGCCCGCACTCCATCCCCCTGGGACGCGTGTACCGGGTGGCCCCATTTGGAGCGCTGACGGGCAAGGCGGAGGAGTACTTTGCGGGATGGCTGCGGTTTTACGGACACCTGGTGCCGGTGTTCGACCTCAACCGGGTAGTTTGCGAAGCGTCAACCCCGGAGGAATTTGGCAGCCGCATCATGCTGGTAGAGGCTCCCCCGGGCGCGACCGTGCCTTACATCGGCCTGCTGGCTGAGGCGGTTACGGAAACTGTGGCTGCCAACAGCCCCGGAACGACTCCGTTCGACCTCGATCTGTACCTGCAGATGCTGGCAAACTTTATCCCCGCGGTTCCGGAAGGCGCCTGAATGAAGACCCACATCAAGATTCCCGAGGGAATACTGCACCAGGTGGCGGAGCGCCTTACCGAGGCAGCCGGAATTGATGCCGCGTCGCTGGACGCGAGCCGGATCGGGTGGACCATCGAGAGCCGGCGCCGAAAGCTTGCCCTGACCGATCACGGCGCATACTTTGAATACCTGCGCTCGTCTGCAAACGAACTGGAACACGTGATTGACGCCCTGGTGATCCAGGAGACCCGTTTTTTCCGGGATCACGCCGTGTTCGAGCAGATCCGGATGTGGGCGCAGAACGCCATGGAGGCCGGACAGTCGTCGTTGCGCATTCTTTCCGCTCCCTGCAGCACGGGACAGGAGGCATACTCGCTGGCCGCCATTCTGCGCCTCTCCGGCCTGCCCCTTTCCAGTTTCACGATCGATGCGTTCGACATCTCACACACCGCTCTCGCCGCCGCGGAGCGGGGGATCTATCCGGCCGGGGCGCTGGAGCATGTACCCGACGATCTCCGGCGATTGTGCGGCGAGATACGCGGCGATCATTGGCATATCCACGAGGACGTGCGCAGCCGCATCCGCTTCGAGCGGCGCAACCTGGCCATACCGGGCGCGCTGGGCGACGAACCTGCCTACGACCTCGTCCTGTGCCGGAACCTCTTCATTTATCTTCACGCCGTCGCGCGTGCGGTGCTGGCGGATTCGCTGAGCCGGGTACTACGTCCCGGGGGACGGCTAATCATCGGAACCGGGGACAGGGTGCCGGAACTCAATAGCCGCTTCACGGCTCTGAAGCCGGCAGCCGGGTTCGCGTTCATTCACAAAACCGCCATCCATTCGAGCCATCGAGCGGAGACGCGGAAATTGCCGGCCCCGCCGCGCCTCCGCCGGATGACCGATTGGGCTCCAAAGCCGGAGGCGGGCCGGATTCCAACCACCGCTTTGGAGTTTTATGAACGGGCACTGGAATACCGGGAATCGGGAAACCTGCGCCTGGCGGAGCGGCGTTGCCGGCAGGCGCTCTACCTGGATCCGAGCTATGTGCCCGCGCTGGAGTTGCTGTGCGCTCTGTGGCAAATGCATCCCAGTGCGCGGCTGCGGCGGGCGCTGCAGGCACGCATTCGCCGCATCCGCGGCGGCCCATCGGAAGGCGCGATGCGGGAGAAGGAGTTGGCATGAGCCAGGCTTCGCGGTCCAGCCTGTTTGATCGCCCGATGCCGCCGGGGTACCGGGATGAGCTCGGACAGCTGATTTCCGCGGAGCCGCAAAAAGCCGCGCAGAAGAAGGGTTCCATCTTCCTTTTCCAACTGGGCCAGCTCCGGTTGGGCCTGGCGGTGAATTTCGCGTTCGCCGTGTCGCCGGTGCTGCACATCGCGCGCATTCCGCATCGCAGCGGCACGGTTCTTATGGGACTGGTGGCATTCCGCGGCGAGATTCTTCCCTGCTGTTCGCTGGCCGCGTTGCTGGACGTGGCGCGCAACGAGACTAGCGCGGCGCGTACTCTGATCCTGGAGGAATCGCCTGGGCGGCTGTGGGCGGTGCCGATTGATGGCGTGCTCGGGATCCGCGAAGCGACGGAGGAATTTGTCCATCAGCCGTCCCCCCTGGCTTCTCACTGGGTGGCCGGCAGCTTCGAGGACGCGCAGGCCGGCGTGGTGCACCTGCTGGACGGCAACAACCTTTTCCGCCACATCACCCTGGCGACGGCGTGAGTCTATGAGCAGCGGCCTGGAAGACTCCTCGTTGTTCGATCTGTTCCGCATGGAAGCAGAGGAGCAGGTGAACGTTCTGCAGAACGAGCTGCTGCTGCTGGGGCGCGAAGGAGCGACCGCGGCGCGGCTGCAGAACCTGATGCGCGCGTCTCACTCCATAAAGGGAGCGGCGCGGATCGTGGGGCTGGATACCATCGTGCACCTTACCCATGCCATGGAGGATCGCTTTGTGGCCGCGCAGGGAGGCAAGGCGTTGGCCTCGGTGGAGATCGACCGCCTGCTGGCGGCAACCGAATGGCTGGCTAAGACGCAGCTCGCGCAAGGCGAGATCAGTGCGATCCGGATCGAGGGAGGCGCGGGCGGAGGGACCTTCAAGTTGACGGTGATGCGCGACCCCGAGCGCGCGAGGACCGTGAGGCCCGAGGTGGGCGCGGGCGGATACAGCCCGCTGCACAACGCGGGCGGCGAGGACGATGCGGGCCTCGAGATCGCGCAGCGCAAAGTCGAGTGGCATCGCGACGTGCTGGACGAGAACGCCGAGCAGCTGCACCACACGGCGACGGGAGATCTGCCGGGCGAGAGTTCCCCGCAGCGGCCGGCCGTTTCGTCCGCGAGCGCCGCGGCCAGGACAACACGCGCGTGCTCCTCACGGTCATCGAGATCGGCGAGGGCGCCCCGCTCCGCCACATCCAGCAGGTCGATCCCGAGGACGAGGCGACGCTGCTCCTGGACCTCCTGTCGCACGGCACGCAGGACAAGGTCTTCGATCGGTCGCTGGTGGCGGCAGCTGAGCTGATGGCCGCCCTCTAGTGGCGGCGCCGCCCGACGAGTTCATCGTCCTGGAGTCGCCGGAGGATGTCGCGGCGGCCGCCGCGGCTGACATTGCCGAAGCCCTGCACCAAGACTCGCGGAGCCTTGTCCTGGCCGGCGGTACGACGCCTCAGCGGTGTTACGAGCTGCTCGCCGGAATTGATGTCGAGTGGGGTCGCGTGAGCATCCTGTTCGGCGACGAACGCTGCGTCCCGCCCGACCACCCAGAAAGCAACTACCGGATGGCGCGCGAGGCGCTGCTGGACCGAGTCTCGCCGGGCACGGTGTACCGGATGCCCGCAGAGCTGGGTCCGGACGAAGGAGCCGCTCTCTACGCGCATGTCGTCGCCGCCGTGGCACCTCTAGACCTGGTCGTGCTGGGGGTGGGGGAGGACGGGCACACGGCGTCGCTGTTCCCGGCCACCCAGCGCTGAAAGCGGGAGGCCTGACGGCCGGTATCCACGACTCGCCGAAGCCGCCCCCGCAACGCGTGACGCTGACCCTGAGGGCGCTGCAGGACGCGCGGCGGGTGCTGATCCTCGCCACCGGAGCCGGCAAAGCCGAAGCGGTGGCGCTGGCCAAGCGGCGCGAGGTGCCGTCCGGGATGATTGCTGGCGCACGATGGTTGATCGACCGGGCCGCGGCGGGCCAGTGAGCAGAATCGAGATCGTTCCCTCGATCTTGTCGGCCGACGTCGGGCGGCTGGCTGAGCAGGTTAAGGAGGCCGAGGCCGCCGGCGCGGATCGGATCCAGGTGGACGTGATGGACGGGCATTTCGTCCCGAACCTCACGTTCGGCCCGCTAGTCGTGGAAGCTGTGCGCCGGGCAACTCCATTGCCCATCGAGGCGCACCTGATGATCGAGCGACCCGAGCTCTTCATCGAGGCGTTCGTCAAAGCGGGTGCCACGTTGATCGAGGTGCAGGTGGAGTCCACGACGTCGCTCTACCGGACCGTGCAGTCGATCAAGGACCTCGGCGCCAAGGCGGGAGTCGCCATCAACCCGGCCACACCGCTCGATGATTTGCGAGAGATCCTGCCCTATATCGACCTCGTCAACGTGATGACCGTGGAGCCGGGGTTCGGCGGGCAGAAGTTCATCGCCCGCAGTCCTGAGAAGATCAGCCGCCTGCGCGCGATGGACCCGCGAGATCGAGATCGAGGTGGATGGAGGCATCGACGCCAAGACCGCGCCGCTGGCCGTGAGCGCTGGAGCGACCGTGCTGGTGGCGGGCAACTCGGTATTCGGGTACAAACAAGGCGTTGCAGCAGGCATGAAGGCGATCCGCCAAGCCCTTGACTGAAGCGCTGAAACAAGCCGCCGCCGAGAAAGCGCTCGAGCTCGTTCAGGACGGCATGCTCCTGGGGCTGGGCAGCGGGACGACGTCGAGATACTTCACAGAGGGCGTCGGGCGGCTGGTCGCGGAAGGCATGAAGCTGCGCTGCGTGCCGACTTCGCGCGCGACCGCCGAGATGGCGGCCGAGCTGGGGATACCGATCGTCCAGGAGCCCGTCGGGCCGATCGACCTCGCGGTGGATGGGGCGGACGAGGTGGACCCCGCGCTGAACCTGATCAAGGGGCGCGGCGGCGCGCTCTTTCGCGAGAAGCTCGTGGCGGAGGCCGCCAGGCGCTTCATCGTCATCGTCGACGACTCCAAGCTGGTGAAGCAGCTCGGGGTGGGTGAGCTGCCGGTGGAGGTGCTCCCGTTCCTGTGGCGCACTACGGCGGAGCGCCTCACCGCGCTGGGCGCGACCCTGACTGTGCGAGGTGGGGAGGAGACGCCCTACATCACCGACAACGGCAACCTGATCCTGGACCTGGTGGTAGAGGGTGGGATCAAGGACGCACCCGCGTTCGCGAGAGCGTCTGAAGGCAACGACGGGCGTCGCAGAGCACGGCCTCTTCATCGCGCTGACGGACACCCTCATCGTGGGCGGCCCAGAAGGACCAAAGGTCGTAGGTAGATTGTCGGGCGGAGCCGCGTAACCCCGGCCTTTTAGACTTCTTGCGCAGGACAGGTGGCCGAGTCCGGTCGAAGGCGCAGCACTGGAAATGCTGTACAGCCGCAAGGCTGTCCTGGGTTCAAATCCCAGCCTGTCCGCCAGCCCGCCCGTAAGGGCCTTGATAGTTCAAATCTCT
>CAVPNO010000140.1:0-4178 GCA_963706455.1 uncultured Acidobacteriota bacterium
ACGGATGCGAGCACCTTTGGTGCTTTACCCGCATAGCGGTACCTTGAGCTGATTGAGAACTGTCTTGCATCGACAAATAGAAGAAGAATCCAGGCGGGCCGACTCCGGGGAGCGAACTGTAATGTAATTCGGTTCAGGGGAATGTCATCCATTCCCCTGAACACATTTTCCACAGACGGGTAGCGTTCCGGTATTCCAGTGAGCCCGGGAGCCCGCCAGGTTGAATCCCTGCTACCGCCCTAGTTCGTTGGTGGGAACTCGGCGACAAGTTATGAAATGCTCCCGGCAGTAGCGACGAACGTCTTGCTCGTGGCCGTAGGGTACTGGGGTTCGCTCACCGGTGTCGGTATTCTCCCACGTGGTTTCCCGGTTGAGGACCTGATCGAATGCCTGGTGCTCATTGTCATGACCGTGGATGTTGTCCACTGCGGCCCGGGTGTAATCGCGCCCTGTCTGCTGGTGCATCTCTTCGGCGGAGTCCAAGCGCCTATTGACTTCCTCGGGGTCGAGCGTCCAGCTATTCCAGATACGCTGCAGGGTGGGGAATTCCGCGTCAAACCGTTCCTCGGGCGCGGACATATAAGAGATCTGGAAACTCCACATATTCGCTTGCATGTTGGTGGTCCTGACCAGTGCATAAAGCTCGTAGCGAGAGCCCTCGTGCTGTACTTCCGCAGTGATAAACTCGGCTTCTTCACCAGGATTTGCGGGGCCGCGCTCACGATTGACCACACGAACCAGTTGAGAGCCATGCGTCTGTACGAACCAGTCCAGCGCGCCCTCGGGCTCCATGTACGGGGCATAGTCCTGGGTACCCGGGGTCAAGAAAGTCTTATACCCAAGGATCACTTGCTCGTTGGCGGGGCCTTTGATCTGTACAGTGCCATCCTCTGCATTTGCCAACTGCCAATTTGGGGGCACCAGGACACTCGTCGAGTGATCTGGCGCAGTCTCTTGCGACCAGGAGGCGGAGTCGGGCGTGGCCGAGTCACCACGGTCCCGATCTTGGGTGGTCGAGGCAGAGTCGCGATCGGGGGCTGCCTCGCCGGCATAGCCTTGATCGGGTTGAGCAAAGCCATCGGAGACTTGAGCGGCTTGATCATATGATGTGCGCAACTCGCCGGGCCGGCCGTCGTTAAAGCCGTGGGTCGGGATGACGTGGTGGTTGTGACGCCGATGAGCTACGCCCCTCCAGATCATGATCGTCGCCGAGGAAATGAGGAGAATTGATACTGCGATGCGGGGAAGTTGCATTTGTCACCTCTTGATTCGCTTCCATGCGCCTTGTGCTGGAAGAATGGTTGAGGACAGGCCGGTCGCCACATCGAGCACAACGATACCGCGGATGATCTCGCTGCTTTTCATGGGATGGCTGTCGAGGAGAGGACTTCCTTTGCCGGGTAATGCGGAATCCTGACAGAAAGGGGCTCAAAAATGTCTCAATACTCCAGGTCACCAACTCTTAACAGTGAAACGCCCTGATCTCGGGACGCGCTTTCGCATGGTTCGGTGATGGGTAGAATGAGCAATCTCGAGCGACGCTCCCGAGGCGAAACTCAGCGTTTGTCCACAGAAAGCCTGCTGATCGCTGACCTCAATAGAGGTGGCTTACTGCACGCCGACCTTATCCAGGTCAACGTTCAAGTGCACGTTGCTCCCGGCGCTGATGTTCACCTTGTGTTCCCAATCCTTGAATCGGCTCTTCTTTAATGTGATAGTGTGATCGCCCGCTGTCATGTGGAGAGTAGACGGGGTGCTTCCAACGAAACTCCCGTCGATTTCAATGTCGGCCCCCGGTGGCTCCGAGGCAACCTCCAACGTCACGCCGGATCTGGCAACTTGAGCAGGACTAGCAACTGCTGCAGACGGTGATGGGTGGGCGAAGGAGTTAGACGACGCCGCATCGCGCATCAGAGCGCGCGGGTGAGCTGATCTCGCCTCGACTTGATGTGCCATGTCTCCACTTGCTTTTCTGCATTCTGCTCGTGCTTGCTTGAGGTCGTCCGCCGTGTAGTGCGACTCGACGACAATCGCCTCGGCGCCACGGCTTTGCAAGTCCCTGACATCGTGGTCTGTCAGTCTCCCATGAAATGGAAAGCCTTCGGGTAGCTTGCCTTCAACGTACTGGAACTGTTTTCCCCGGATCCCGAACGAAAAGAAATGACTCGTGATTTGATCAGCCGGCCCCATGCGCTTAAGAATCACGCAAGTAGCTTGGCCGGTTGGAACTGTACTTCCTTGTGGTATCGCCGAACCGTGCTGGGCAATGCACTGAATGCTGAGTGCGGATAAGACAAACAACCTAAAAGCCTGTTTGTAAGACATACGATGCTCCTTTCTTGTGCCTGCGCGAGGCGGGTTTTTGTTGTGTTGTGGAGAAGGCTTCCTTGCCCGGTAATGCGGAATCCTGATAGAAAGGGGCTCAAAAATGTCTCTTTAATTTATCCGCGCGAGATCCGCCGATCAGCGTGGAGGGCAATGAAGCGGATTTCCGACAAGGGGACACGATGAAAAGATGTGGCGGGCATTTTCACAATAATTGGAGTCAGAAGCAGGCCACTCTGTCCGTCGAGGCGCTCTACGAGTCGCGCCAAGGCTTGCAGTGGCTAGCGATCAGATGGGTCAAATTGTTAACGCCCGGCATCGGTCTTCAATGCGTATCACCCGTTTCTTGAACAGACCTTGGCCACACCGAGCCCTGATGATCGCCTCCCGATCGGTCTCTTGGACGGAGGTATCGGATTGGACCTGTTCCTCGAGCCGGTGCTCTCCACGTCGAGGTCGTCGCCGGCAATCATCGGTGTTCCCATGAGTTGGGACCGTATCACGGCTCGAGAAAGCCGTCAGAGGTTGGACGGTTTACTGGACGTAGGGCGGCGGTCCCCAAATTTCGGAAATCGACTTGTCTACGGGTTTGAAGACGGTGCGTTGGGAGCTTTTCGAATCCAGAACCGATCTTCAATGAATTGGTGCCGGTTCTGGTGCCGGTTCGAATTGCAAATCGCTGCTCGCGCCTGCTTGTCCTTGTGTCCATGCATATCCAATGAGACATCTAAAGGCAACAATATACTTGACACACCACGTTAATTGGGCTACTCTGGTTATGTCATGGAAAGCCAAGAGTTTCCCAAAAGCCTGATGCAAGCGATTCGCTACTTTGCGAATCCGGATGTGTGCGTTGAATTCGTGGCTTCGATGCGCTGGCCGAAGGGCGCTATCTGCCCTCATTGCGAAGGTTCCAAAGTCTCATTCCTCAAGTCTCGCCGCATCTGGAAGTGCATGGCGAAGGAATGCCACAAGCAATTCAGCGCGAAGACGGGGACCATCTTCGAGGATTCCCCAATCTCGCTCGACAAGTGGCTCACCGCGATCTGGTTGGTTGTGAACTGCAAGAACGGCATTTCCAGCTATGAACTGGCGAAGGATTTGAAGCTCACCCAAAAGTCAGCATGGTTCGTTCTGCACCGCGTCCGTTTGGCTCTTGCTGGCAAGGGATGGGAGAAGATGGGCGGGAGCAATGGCGGTCCGGTAGAGAGCGATGAGACCTTCATCGGTGCCGATCCCCGCAAGATGCACGCCGACAAACGGCAGGAGCGGTACGAAGGAATCAAGGCGAGACCGAAGGTTCCGGTTTTCGGCGTACTCGACCGCGAATTGCGGCAAGTTCGCGCCAAGGTAGTGCCGAACGTCAAGCGCGAGACCTTGCAAAATGCCGTTCTCAACGAAGTGGAGCGGGGAAGCAAGGTCTATACCGATGCGGCGGTAGGGTTCGATCATCTCGCGAAAGAATTCATTCATGAGGTCGTGAATCACGCGCAGGAGTATGTGCGGGGAGAGGTTCACACTCAGGGATTGGATAACTTTTGGTCGCTGCTCAAGCGGTCATTGCGCGGCACCTATGTTGCGGTAGAGCCGTTCCACCTTGACGCCTATGTGACCGAACAGATGTTTCGCTACAACAACCGTGCAACCAAAGAAAATCCGCTCACCGATGCAGACCGTTTCGCGCTGGCGGTATCGCAGATCACGGGCAAGCGCCTAACCTATGCAGAACTGACCGGCAAGGTGGATGCGACGTCTGAGCCGTTCTAACCTTCCCGTTTGGGTGAAGCGCCAGAAGCGCGGGAAGCGGTAGGCTTACGCTTCTCCGCTTCTAGGCGTCGATTCAATTCCGTCTT
>CAVPNO010000141.1:0-7389 GCA_963706455.1 uncultured Acidobacteriota bacterium
GCATCGTGCTCCTCACCGGCTCACTGGACGAGGACCGCAAGCGCCACAACCGCGCCCTCATCCATCGCGGCGATGCGCAATTGGTCATCGGTACCCATGCGCTGATCGAGGAGAAAGTGGAATTCGACCGCCTCGGCCTGGTGGTGGTCGACGAGCAACACCGCTTCGGCGTACTGCAACGATTCAGGCTGATGAAGAAGCCCGGCCAGCACGACGCAGCGCCCGAGGAGCCCGACGTGCTGGTGATGACGGCGACGCCGATCCCCCGCACGTTGGCGCTTTCGCTTTACGGCGATCTCGACGTCAGCATCCTCGACGAGCTGCCCCCGGGCCGCACCCCCATCGTCACGCGCCGTGTGCCCGACGAGCGCGCCGGCGAAGTGTGGGACTTCGTGTGCGCACAGGTCAAGCAGGGCCGGCAGGCCTACATCGTGTATCCCGTCATCGAGGGAACCAAAGACGACCAGCCGGAGCTGGACTTTCCCGCGGACGAGCCGGACACCGATTCATCCGCAAAGCCTCCCTCTCCGCCCTCAAAATCGAAAGCTGCAGCGCCCGTGCTCTTTCCCAATCATGCAGCCGAGGCGAAAGCCAAACCAGGATCGGGCTTGAAGTCGGCGGTGGATATGTACGAAAAGCTGCGCAGGGGCCCGCTTTCCGGCCTGCGCGTGGGCCTGCTCCACGGCCGCCTCGACGCCGACGAGAAGGAAATCATCATGCGCCGTTTCCAGCGCGGCGAAATCGATGTGCTGGTCGCCACCACCGTCATCGAAGTCGGCGTGGATGTGCCCAATGCCACGGTGATGGTGGTCGAGCACGCCGAACGCTTCGGGCTGGCCCAGTTGCATCAGTTGCGCGGCCGCGTGGGGCGCGGCGCGGCCAAAAGCTATTGCATCCTCGTCACCGGGCGGCGCGTGTCCGAGGTGGGAGAAGAGCGCCTGAACGCCATGGTCCGCACCCAGGACGGCTTTGAGCTCGCCGAACTCGACCTGGCCATGCGCGGCCCCGGCGAATTCTTCGGCACGCGCCAGGCCGGCCTTCCCGACTTCCGAGTCGCCAACCTCGTGCGCGACCGTCAATTGCTGGAACTGGCCAAACAGGAGGCCGCGCGGTTCGCCAATTCCAGCCCCGGCGATGCCGAGGGCACCGAGGCCGAGCGGGCCCGGGTATGGTCCCTCCTCAGGGATAAATGGCAGCGGCGCTACGGCCTGGTCGAAGCAGGCTGATAAGTCGGGCCAGCGAGCCAATCGATGTAGGCTTGCTAAACACTCCAAAAGTAATGCCTGAGGGATCGTCCCTCACTGCGCTGCCGCCTGATCCATCGCGCTCTCCAACGACGAGAGCCGCGCATCAATCATGGTCGCAATCTGGCTCCAGACGCGGGCATCGTTCTCAATTTCGTGATGAGGCTTGTTGAACGTGCGCGCCAGCCAGGGATAGTTCCGGCAATCCACGCGCCGGCCATCATACGTCATGCGAATATTCCCGATGATCTTTGTGCGCTCCGGGTCCTCGGCAACCACCTCGGACCGTCCGTGCAGCATTCCTTCGGACTCGGATTGGAAGAAGTTCACGGCTCCCTCCACGTTCGGCGGGATCAACAGGGCCTTCTGCCCCGGCTTGGGCACAATATCGATCTGAATCGTGAGCAGCACGGGAATTCCCAGCGGTTCAAGCTCCCTGGCAAAGGCCGCCGCTTCCGACGCTCCCCAGCTGTGCCCGTAGAGTATGATCCTCGCCCGCCTTTTTTCTCCGCCCGTAAGCGCTCCATCGTGATCGGTATCCAGCAGCCGCAGAACGTCGGCCATGGCTCTTCGTTGCTCGTGATTCGAAAGAACGGAGACCTGAACTGCCGCAGGATAGCGTTCCCGCAGATAAGCCCCGAACCCTACTTCGGGGTGCTTGGTGTCGCCACTCTTCGCAAACCCACCCAGAAATCCAATCACGATGATGGGTTGCGGCGATCGAAGCGCCTCGTCGGAGCCCCTCTGCGCGCACGCCAGCCGCAGAGCCTCTCTCACCTGCAGATTCACCTCGGCATTCTCGCACTCGTGAATTGCCGGGCGCTTTCCTTCGACGGCGTCCGCGTGGCCACCGGACAAGCTCTGGGCTCTGACGCGCCCGGCAGGTCCGGACGCAAACACGATCAGCGGAACGAAAACCAGCAGCTTGACGAATGACCTCATGGGTTGGTCAAAATCCGATCGGGGAATTTGCCACGGCGACTTCTTCCGTCTATCAGTATCGATGCGAACCTGGGGAGGCGGTGGCAGGGAATCAGTGTAAGCTCACTCAAGTTGGCGCGTATATCGAATTCGCTTGCATTCAAGCAAGCTTTCCCGCCCTCATCTGACTCTAGATGCCCGCCGTCGCGGAAATGTCGGCGGCAGAGAACCACAATCTTCGATCTTGGAGGAGATCCCGGGCCTTTGCCGTCTCAGGCGCGGGGCGCACGGATTGGGGGGGAAACCAGAGGAGCGGGAAGCGTTTGGATTTCCAGGTCGACGCTGGCGATCTCGGAGCCGCATTCCGGCTGCCGGCTGCGCGTGCATTGACACAGCTCGGTCAAGCGAATATGCCCGTTCTGGTTCAACTCCAGCCCCGCCGCAATCAGAACGCTGTAGATGTCCAGGCAGGCCTGCCGCTCGAATTCGAACAGCATGTTCACCACGCCCGAGTCGCTGGCTCCCCGGCTGAGAACCCACCCGCCACAGCCCAGGATCCCTCCGGTCAGCGTCTTGACCAGGCGTGACGGCTCCTCCATCGAAACCGCCTTCATCTCGAGCGCCCACGGGATGCCCGCCGGACGGCTCGAACTGTGCTCTGCCCAGCCGATTCTCATGCCCGCTTTATCGGAGCCGCGAACCGTACCTTGACCGTTGTTCCGGACTCGAACGGAAGCTGGCTCTCTTTGGAACAGGAAAGGCCCCACTCCTTCGGCCACCTGGTCCGTAGGTAATTTGGAACCGCCGCCAAACATCCATCGAACGCGCCCGGACTGCCCGCCGCGCGATAATTGGATGCAACGGCATCATGATCGTCGGCACCGGAATTGACCTGGTCGAGATCGATCGCATCCAACGCTCGCTGGATCGCTTCGGCGCGCGCTTCCTCGACCGCGTCTACACCCCTGCGGAACAGGCCTACTGCATGAAAAAACGCCATGCCGCCGAAAGCCTGGCCGCGCGCTTTGCCGCCAAGGAGGCCGGCGCCAAGGCCCTGGGCACCGGCATCAGCCGCGGCGTCACCTGGGTTGAAATCGAAGTCGTGCGCCAGCCGGGAGGACGGCCTTCCCTGCGATTTCATGGAAGGGCCGCCGAGAGGGCCCGCGCCCTCAACGCTCGCCACGCCGCCTTGTCGCTTACCCACAGCGCCAACTTGGCCATGGCCAGCGTTACCCTCGAAGATGCCCCCTGAGAACCGCACAGCGACAGGAAATCCAGATCCTTTCCTCCCCTCCGCTGTGTTCAGGAGGTTTGTTATCCTCAAAGCATTGGAACTCCAGCGGTTTACCAAAGGAGCAAAGTGCCCAGCCGGAAAGAGATTCAGTGGTCGGAACTCAAGGTAGGCGCCCTGGTCCTGGCCGCCGTGGCCATCCTCATCGTCCTCATCTTCCTTATGTCCGGGTCTACGGGCGGCTTGTTTGCGCGCAAAATCATGCTGCGCAGTTATTTTGACAACGCCACCAACCTCAAGACCGGCGCGCCCGTCACCCTCGAGGGAGTCACGATCGGCAACATTATCCGCATCCGGATCGTGCCCGAACGCGAGCCCTTCCCCGTGGAAGTCACCATGCGCATCGGCCAGAACTACGCCCGCTTCGTGCACACCGACTCCACCACGGTTATTGCCCAGGCCGGCGTCCTGGGCGACAGTTATGTCGATATCTCCTCGAAAAAAGCCACCGGCCCGCAGGCCGCCAACAACACCGAACTTAAATCTGTCGATACCCCCAGCATTTCCGACGTGGTCAACACCAGCGAGACGGCCCTGCGGGGGATCTCCGTTCTTATGGGCAGGGTGGACACGCTGGTGTCTACCCTGAATACCACCCAGGGAACCGCCGGCAAAATCATCAACGATCCCGAACTCTACAACAAGCTGGTCCGCGTGACCGGCAACCTGGAGACCATTACCCGCACCATGGCCGGCGGCGACGGCACCCTGGGCAAGCTGATTCACGACGACACCCTTTATCAGCGCCTGAATACATCGGTCGATCGACTGAACGACATCACCACAGCGCTCGCCGAAGGCAAGGGGACGGCCGGCAAACTGCTGCACGATGACTCCCTTTACAACAACTTGAATTCGGCCGTCGCCAGTACCAATGAACTGGTCGGCAACATCAATGCCGGCAAGGGCGCGCTCGGCAAGCTGGCCAAGGATCAGGAATTCGCCGACAAGCTCAACGACACCATCTCGAACCTCGACTCAATGCTCAAAGGCATCAACGAGGGGAAAGGCACCATGGGCCAGTTGATGCAGAATCGCTCCATCTTCGACCACACCGACCAGACCATGGACCAGGCTCAGCAACTGGTGAAGGCCATCCGCGAGAATCCAAAGAAGTACCTCGTAATTCACCTCAAACTGTTTTAGCCCGGACCATTGCCCCTCACTATAAACAGCCCATTGAAGTTCCCGTTAGGGAACGCTGGAAGATAGCCCAGGGTGAAGCGCAGCGGAACCCTGGGACAAGCGCACCACGTGAACCCAGTCCCGTAGGGACGTAAGAGAGATGCATGTTTACATGCACTCTGCTCGGAAGACCTTTTATCCCCGACCGCGGTTCGGGAACTTGGATCAACGCAATCATGGAGACTCGATGCGATTGCCCCTGAGCGCCCTGCCGGTCATCTGCACGGTTGCCGCCGGTTTTGCGATTGGCCTTTCCCTGCACTCGTCTCAACCCGTAAAGGCCTCTCCGCAGGAATCCCCCGCGTATGCCAAGAACGGCGATATGCTGCCGCCCACCCATTACCGCGAATGGATCTACCTGACTTCGGGCATCGACATGAGCTACGCCCCGAAGGCCATGAACATGGGTGCCATGTCCATGTTCGACAATGTCTTCGTCAATCCCGAAGCGTATCGCAGCTTTCTCGCCACCGGTACCTGGCCGGACAAGACCGTCATGATTCTCGAAGGCCGGGAGGCCCGCACCAAGGGCTCCATCAACCACAGCGGCCACTTCCAGGCAGTGGGCGTGATGGACTTCGAGATCCACGTGAAAGACGAAGCGCGCTTCCCTGGCAAGTGGGCGTTCTTCGCCTTCGACGCGCCCGACAAGAACGGGACGCTGATCCCCCAAAAAGCGCCCTGCTACTCCTGCCACGCCGAGCACGCCGCCGTGGACACCACCTTCGTGCAGTTCTACCCCACGCTGCTCCCCATCGCCCAGGCCAAAGGAACTCTGAGCCCCGAATACCGCAAAGAATCGGCACAAGAGCCAAAGCCAGACAAATAGTATTCGTCGGAGCGAGCCCCGCAGGGACGGAAGAAATTAGCCCAGGACGCCAGTCCTGGGTGAGATCGACAGATCACTCCCCCAGTCCCGGAGGGACGGAAGAAATTAGCCCAGGACGTCAGTCCTGGGTGAGATCGACAGATCACTCCCCCAGTCCCGGAGGGACGGAAAGCTAGCCCAGGACGCCAGTCCTGGGTCAGAGCGACCGATCACCCCGGAGTCCCGGAGGGACGGAAGAACTTAGCCCAGGACGTCAGTCCTGGGTGAGATCGTCGGCGCGCTCAGGAATTTGATAAGAAATCGGCGCCCCGAAACGTCCGCCAGAACTCCACGAACCCCTTCAGCCGCACCACGTGGAAATAGTCGCTGGCGATGAAATAGAACAGCGAAACCACGACCCACTCCAGGTGCAGCGCGCCCGCTCCGATCTGGTCGATGAAAGGGATCAGCACCGACGAAAACACCATGGCGAGCACCAGCAGCGCCAGCTTCACGATACCCATCACCAGGTTGATCTCGACCAGCTTGCCGGAGAAACTCCTGCCCAGTCTCACCGCCTCGCGCAACGCTGACCATCCCGAGCGACCTTCGAGCAGCACCAGCAGCGGAGCAACGGCGATGGGCCAGTTCACCAGCGCCCACAACGTAAAAAAGCCCAGGGTCAGAAAGATAGCCCACATCGCATAGCCAACAAGATCGGGTTCGGCGCCGGTTCCGATGTGCGTCACGGCGGCCCAACCGATCGACCGGTACCAGGCCCAGCCCGTAAGACCAAGCAGGCCAAGCCACGTGGCCTGCAGCACGATCATCGACACCGGTCGAAAGCCGACACCCGGTTCCAGCCGCTTCATCACCACGTTGCGGCCCACCCCGGAGACCACCACCCAGGCCACTGCCGCCAGCGGCGCCAGCCAGCTCAGAACGTGCACCACCGGCGGCCGGTACAGGTCCCAGGCATCGGCAAGCCGCACCGCCGCACTCCAGGGATCCTGCAGGGTCACCTGCTCCAGACCCGTGGCGGATGGCGGCAATGCGGCCAGGATCTTCCGCCCCTCGTTCCAGCAGGCCAGAAACAGCGGAGCGCCGATCAGCCATCGCCACCCCACTTCCAGCGCGGTAAGCGACGGCCGCGTGAACACCCAGCCCATCTGCGCGACGGCCGACTGCGTTCCCCGCACTTGTTGGCTGCTCATGCTACCTGACGACCAGGTTCACGGTCTTGCGCGGCACCACGATCACCTTGACAACCGTTTTGCCCGCGATGCGCGCCCGCACTCTTTCATCGGCCAGCGCCGCCGCCTCGATCGCCTCCGGGCTGGCATCGGCTGGGACACGCACCACCGCCACCAGTTTCCCGTTGATCTGCACCGGGATCTCAAGCTCGTCCTCTTTGGCAAGCTCCGCATTGGTGGCCGGCCATGGAGCACGGAGAACTGCCTCCTGCTCGCCCAGTTCAGCCCACAACTCCGCCGCAATGTACGGTGCGAACGGGGCCATCAGCAGCACCAGGTTGCGCAGCAGTTCATGCACCACCGGAGCCGGGATCTCTCCCGCGGCCAGTTGCGCGTCCGCCGCCTGGACCTCGTTGACGAACTCCATGATGGCCGCCACGCAGGTGTTGAAGTGCCAGCGTCCTTCGAAGTCCAGCGTGATCTTGGCGATGGTCTGGTGCAGCTTGCGCAGCAGCTTCAGCGACGTGCCGGCAGGCGCCTGCGCGGCGGCGCACTTGCCCGCGCGCGCCATGGGCGCGTACCTCGTCACCAGGCGGTAGACGCGCCCCAGAAAACGGCTCACGCCCGCCACGCCGTCTTCCTGCCAGTCCAGGTCGCGGTCCGGCGGCGAGGCAAACAGCGCGTACATGCGCGTCGCGTCGGCGCCGTAGTGCGCCACCATGTCGTCGGGCGAAACCACGTTGCCTT
>CAVPNO010000142.1:0-104214 GCA_963706455.1 uncultured Acidobacteriota bacterium
CCAAGCCGTAGACTAAGAGAATCGAACAGATTCTGAGAGGTTGCGCATTGGGGGTGGCACTTCGCAAACCCATTTCTCTCTTGCCCGTCTTGCTCCTCGCGTGGGGTGGTTGCATATTAGCGGCTACTGACACTGAGCTTGAAATCGGCAAACCCGCGAGCGGCACGATCAGTGTGGGAGGGCTGGAGTCGTATACGTTGCACATGCGCGCGGGAGATTTGGCAGAAGTGGGCGTGTCTGTGCACGCAGCTAACCTGCTGCTGAATGTTTTCGATCCTGCGGGAAAACGGTTGCGCGGCTTTGAGCTTGACGATCCGGGAAGGACAGTCCGGATATTGGCGGAAAATGAAGGTAGCTATCGCCTTGAGCTCAAGCTGGCCGCCGGCTCGGCTGCGGGCTCTTATGCGGTGACGGAAACGAAGATTGTGCGACTGAGCGATCGGACGTTTCCTACGCCAGCAGCGCCTAAGATCGAAAGCCCAAAGATATTGGCTCTGTCTGCCTCTGTGGCCCGAGGGGAGCCCGACGCGGAGGCGAATTTCTGGAAAGAAGCAGCGATAACCGGTGTTCCGTTGATTGAGCCCGCCCCCGGAGACGATGAGAACATGCTGGTCACGTTTCTGTGGCGCGGAGGCGTCAGCACGAGGAACGTCCTGGTATGGTGGCAGCCTTTTGCGGAAAAGTGGGAGAGCGACTACTTGATGAGCCCGCTTGAAGGAACCGATGTTTGGTTCAGGACGATACGGATCAGCAAGCGGAAGCGGTTCGTCTATCAGCTGGCGCCCAACGCCCCGCCAGTTTCACTCGCTAGACATCCACTTGCGGATCCAGCGCCGGGGTTGCTGGCGGACGCGGCGCAGATCGATCCGCTCAATCCGAAGGCTTTTCTTTCTACCGATACCGTCGACGTGAGAGAGCATTCGGGACTGTCGATCCTGGAGATGCCGGACGCACCGCCGCAGCCCTGGATAGCGTCGCGCAAGGGAGTTCCGGCTGGACACGTGGCAAAGACCAGCTTCAAGAGCGCTCTACTGAAAAATGAGAGAGATATTTACGTCTACACGCCGGCGGGTTATTCGAAGAACGGCAAGGCGGCTGGGCTCGCAGTATTCTTCGACGCATTCGGGTACTTTGACGAGGAGGCAACGCCGACGCCGCTGCCGGCTCCAACGATTCTCGACAACCTGATCGCTGCAAACAAGATTCCACCAGTGGTCGCGGTGTTCATTGGAGACGGCCCGGGCGATGCGCGGGACCGTGAGTTCAGTTGTAACCCGCAGCTTGTGGAGTTTTTGAAGTCTGAGCTGCTGCCGTGGGTGCATCGGCAATACAACGTCGCGAGCGATCCGGCAGAGACAGTAGTGGCTGGATTCAGCCTGGGTGGGTTGGCCGCGACTTACACGGCATTCAAGGCTCCTGAGCTTTTTGGAAATGCGATCTCGATGTCCGGCGCGCTTTGGTGGGCGCCGGCTCGCAGCGGCAAGACGGTTGATTCCAATCCGGAGGCGAAACCGGAGTGGCTGGCGCGACAGTTTATTGCTCAACCGCATCTGCCGATCCGGCTTTACCTGGACGCGGGCAGCGATGAGGACGGCGTTGGTTCTGAGGGGATACTAAGTTCCTCCCGCCACATGGGGGATGTGCTACTGGCTAAGGGCTACGACGTACGGTATGACGAGTTCGACGGCGGTCATGATTACCTGAGTTGGCGTGAAGGACTGGCCGACGGCCTGATCTTTCTCCTCGGGGCGCCACCTTCTGAGACGCCGGGCAAATAACTCAAGTCTGGCAGGTCAGTTATCACTTGTATAACTGCTTAACAATGGACTGACCTTGGCGGAAAGATCAGTCCCGAAATGTCGGCTTCTTGAACGTTTTTGCGGCGGATTGAAAGTTCCGGGTGTATCAGCGCCCACCCGTCAGTTACGAGAGGCAGAATCGATTGTATTCGGCACCTGACTAAGCGCGTGGGCTGTATGATCCCTCAACGCAGCCGCGTGGCTACAGAAAAGGACCAACAACTCTTTTACGGAATGAGCTCCGGAACTCGCAATCCGGCAAAAAGGGCTCGCCCCACAGATTCACATCGACACTAACGGCCGTTGCGCACCTGGGCCAGCGCCAGCTTTTCCGCGGTTGCCAACGCATCCGCGGCCGTCACCTTCACGTCCGGTTCCACGCCGGTGCCTTCCCAGACGGGCTTTGTGCCCTCCGGGGGAGGACCGCTGCCATGCGAGGCGCCGCTGGTGGTCTCGCCGATAATGGTCGCGCGTTTGAGGGTCTTCAGGTCGTAGGCAAAGTGCTCGCCGCCCGAAAATGTGCGTGAAGAGGTGAGAAGGAACACCGGCTTATCGGGCAGCCGGCTTCCCGGCACGGGGGAGTGGGTCACGGATCCTTCCTGGGATGCGGCGCGCGGGTTATACCAGGGAGACGGACGCTCGAAGAGCCAGTCGGCGACCATCCGCACCGTTTCCGGGAAGCCTCCGTGGTTGTCGCGCAAATCGAAGATCACCGCATCGGTCTCATTCAACTTCTCCATGACTGCCTCGACCATCGCGCCGCATCGCGCGGGGTCGCCAAACCAGTTCAGCTTCACGTATCCGATGTTGCCCGGATGCAGTTCCAGTTTCTCCACACCGCAGCCTTGCATGGCGGAGTCCGCCTGCATCCGCTCCTCGAGTTGTTGGGCAACCTGCTCGGGGCTTTGACTACCCTGGCGCGTCGAGCGGGCCGCCAGTCCATGGAAGTTCGAGAACGGATGCCAGGCGGAAGCATGATTCATGACAAACACGAAGGCCGCGAGGGCGGCAATCGCGAGGACGCTGCCGATGGCAACCGATCCGGGACCCAGCGGTTCCTGTTCGATGACGCGGAACGAGGGAAGGCCCCCGACATTGTGCGGCACGGGCGAAGCGTTCACCATCGCATAGCTGTTGCGGTATGCCTGCGGCAGGCCGGTGGCGCAATCGACCAGCAGATCGAACCAGAGGCGGAGCCGGCGCGCAAATCCTCGCTCGTCGTTCAGGCGGTCCCGAAGAAGCCGGGTGGCTTCCTCTCCGTACCGCCGGCGGAAACCGGCCGGGTAAAGGCGCAGGAGGAGGGCGAAGATCTTCTCAGACATAATCCCCCCTCAGGATCCGCCGGGCGCGGGCGATGCGGAGGATCCCGGCGAGTCTTTCGGCTTCAGTGCGCGCGACCTTTCTGCCGGAGGAAGTGAGACGGTAGCAGCGCCGGCGGTCTCGCGGCGCATCGGACTCGTCATTGGCGGGGCCGCGATCCACCTCTTCGATCACGCCCTCCTCGAGCAGCGCCTGGATCGAACTGTAGAGGGTTCCGGGGCCGAGCCGCACCTTGCCCGCCGTCTGCTCCTCAACCCGGCGCATGATCGCGTACCCATGCAAATCTCCGTCGGCCAGGGAAAGAAGGATCTGGAAGGCTGCGGCGGGGAGTGGATCAAACTTGCGTTTCGGCATTGGGCCTCCGATCATCGATATATCGATGATCGACTGTACGCCCGGGTTTGCCGGCACGTCAAGCGACGCGCCGGGAAACGGAGAATTGACTCAGTGAGTTTCCGGCCGCCCGACGCCAACCGCGATGACTTTCATGTCGGTATCGCGGTCGTGCAGCGTGAGCAGGATCTTTCCGGCCTCGTCCGCGACGAAGCTCGAACCGCCGTAGGTCTGGCCCGTCCACGGGCCGTGGGTCATCTCGCCGACCAGGTCGACGCCGGCCATCGGGCACCCCACCTGTGCGGCGCGCTTCTTCACCAGGTCTTCGAGTTGCCTGGAGTGCCCGGGCCACTGGTCGTTGGGCGCCGCCCATCCGTAGGGTACGAGCATCAGGTCGGGCTTGAGCTGTTTCATCCGCTCCACGAATGCGTCGCTGAAGGTGTCGGCGCAAATGAGTACCGCGATGCGCCCGAACTCGGTATCGACCACGCCGATGTCCCCGGGCCGGCCCTGCGAATAAGGCGGCGTCATCAGTTCGGGCAGCACATTGATCTTGCGATGCTTCCAGAGCAGCTTCCCGGTCTTGTCCACCAGGATGGCGGAGTCGTAGAGATGATCGCCGTCCTTCTCGTCCATGCCGATGGCAATCATCAGGTGGTATTTCTGCGCCAATGCGGCGATGCGGTTGCTGTCGGCGCCGGGAATGGGGGAGGCCATTTTGTGCGCGTCGGGGTTCTCCCAGCCAAGGATGGAGGACTCGGGGAAGATGGCGATGTCGGCGTGCTGCGCCTCTGCGCTCTCGAGCGCGTACTCAATGCGGCGGAAGTTGCCTTCGCGGTCGCCGTCGATGACGAGGATCTGGCAGATGGCCAGGCGAACCGCTCTCTTTGGGGCGGACCAGGCAGGGGACATCATGGCAAAGCACAGAAGGCAGAGCGCAAGTTTTTTCACGAACCAATCCTAATCGCAACGGCACGTGTGCAGCTGACCGCTGGTCTCTGTCTTATGCGGTCGCTTCCTTCGCCGCCGCTTGCAGCCCCCGCGCGTCGATTTCAAATTCCCGCATTTTGTATTTCTGAATCTTCCCCGAGAGCGTCGCCGGGAACTCGGTGACGAAGCGAATGTGCTCGGGGATCTTGTAGTAGGCAATCTGCCCCCGGCACCAGTCCCGGATCTCCTCTTCGGTAGCCTCCTGGCTGGGCCGCAGGCGAATCCACGCCACCACGATCTCGCCCAGCCGCTGGTTGGGAATCCCCACCACCTGCACTTCGCCCACCTTGGGGTGGGTATAGAGGAATTCCTCCACCTCCCGCGGATAGATGTTCTCGCCGCCGCGGATGATCACGTCGCGCGAGCGGCCGGTGATCCGCAGGCATCCGTCTTCGCGCATCACGCCCAGGTCGCCCGTCTTCAGCCAGCCGTCGGGCTGGATCACGCCCGCGGTGCCTTCCGGATCGCCGTCGTAGCCCTTCATCAACGCATAGCCGCGTACGCAAATCTCGCCCTGCCGGCCGGGAGCCAAAGTATCGCTGTTCGCGGCGGACATCACCTTGATCTCGGTTTGCGGCATGGCCCGGCCCACGGTATTCACCCGCACTTCTATCGTGTCTCCCGCATCGCTCATCGTGACCACCGGCGAAGTCTCCGTCTGGCCGTAGGCGATCACCAGTTCGCCGATGTGCATTTCGTTGAGCACCCGCTTCATCAGTTCGATGGGGCACGGGGCGCCGCTCATCATCCCTGTGCGCAGGCTGGTCAGGTCGAAAGTGGCGAAGTCCGCCAGCCCCAGTTCGGCCACGTACATGGCCGGCACACCGTACACTGACGTGGCGCGCTCGGCGTGCACCGCCTCGAGCACCGCGCGGGCATCGAACGTCCAGTTGGGCAGGATGATGGCGGCGCCCGAATTGACCGCCGACATGGTCCCGATCACGCACCCGAAGCAGTGAAACAGCGGCACAGGAACGGCGATGCGGTCCAGCTCGGTGTAGTGAAACCCCTGCGCGAGGAATTGCCCGTTGTTCACCACGTTGCGATGGGTCAGCATCACGCCCTTGGGAAGGCCCGTAGTCCCGCTGGTGTACTGGATGTTGGCTACATCGTCCACGGCTACGCGATCGGGCAGGCGCCCCGGGGCGTCGAGCAGTGCCGCCCACTCCTTCGAGTCGAAGTAGATCGTATGCCGCAGTTCGAGCGTCAAGCCGCGGCGTGCCCTTTCGAGGATGTCTTCGTAGTTGGCGTGCCTGTCCTGGTGCCAGAGGAACAGCGCCTTCATCCGTGACCGGGTCAGGGTATAGCTCAGCTCGTGGGAGCGGTACGCGGGATTCACGTTGACGAGGGCCGCTCCGGCGCGGGCGCATCCCATGTGCATCATGATCCACTCGATGCAGTTGGTCGACCAAATGCCGACGCGGTCTCCCTGGCGGATGCCGAGCGACCACAGGCCGCGTGCGACCCGGTCTGCGGCGGCACTCAGTTCCGCCCAGGTCATGCGCCGCGACTGGTGCCGGGACACCACGGCGAGCCGGTCAGGATACCGCCCGGCGGTGCGATCAAGCAGATCGCCGATGGTGAGCTCCAGCAGAGGACGGTCGGGGCCCCGTGAATAGCTCAAGGTGGCGTTCATCTCTTCAGCAGACATCAGGCACGCGCGTAGAACGGAAAGTGCAAGTCTAAATCATCCATTCAGCATCAGAACCGGTGATCACGCTCACAGCCGGAATGTCTTCGCGGGCAGTATCCGCGCATCAAGGATGAAGGGAAGGAGAACGCCGAAATGGTGCGCAGGATCCTTGCGGATCATAGGAGCTGATTGCCTACATTCTGTTTTGCATCGCGGAGGGGGAACGCCTATCGTCCGCGAAATTGAATGATCCGCCGGCGGTCCCGTTTGCCGGGCCGCCGTTCGGGCAGGGGCGCATATTGCTGCATGGCCCTCCGCTCCTCGGCCTCTTTCTGGCGCTGCTCCCGGCTGGCCTCGGTTTCGCGGTACAGCGCCTGGGCCACGATCGCCGGTCCGCGCATCTCGCTCAGTGCCAGGACTTCGACTTCGTATTCGCCGCCTTCGTTGCGGATGCGCAGCATGTTGCCGGCACGCACGTCGTGCGCCGGCTTGACCTCCGCATCGCGAATGCGAATCCGCCCCAGGTCGCAGGCCTTGCTGGCCAGGGCGCGCGTTTTGAAGAACCGCGCCGCCCACAGCCATTTATCGATGCGCATGGAGTTCATGGGAGTGGAGTCATTCTTCGCGATGCAGCGAATGTGGTGTCGTGCTCGTTATTTGGCCTTGTCCGGCCCGACGTTCCAAACATAGAGGAACTCTGCGTCGCTGGACGTCGCCACGTCGAGGCCGCGCTGGCGCGTGGCCCGGTTGAGGGCCGAGCGGACATTTTCCTTCGTATCCGGCAACGCGGACAGAGGGACCTTGAGCGCTGAGCCCGCCCGGAGCTGGTCGAGGTCGCTGAGCAGCTGCGTGACAATGGCCTTGTGCTTGCCATCCCGTCCTTTGGGGACCTCGCGCTGGAAAATCGACTGAAAGTTCATGGGCGTAACCTTTCGGTCATCTTTGTCGATTATCGTTTTCACGTGATTCACCTTAAGGATTCGATGCGGGTTCCGCCAGGAAGTCGTGCGCTTATCGTAGCATAATCCTGATGCAGACCTAATTTTAGTCAAAAACTAACGAAAAGCAACCAGAAAAATCCGGGGTCATGCGGCAAATTCTGCTTGCCCCGCACCCCAAAACCGAGCCAAAATGACCTGGGATCGTAGCGTTGTTTCGATGATCTAAGAAGTTGATGCGATTGCTTAAAGAATCTCCCCATATCGATTGATTCCTGCTAACTTGCTTTATACTGCGAGCGCTTTCATTCGCCATCGGGGCGAACGGTTGCTCGGCGCCTCGGGCGGTTTTCCACCTTCCCCCCTGGGCTTGGAGAGTTCCCCATGAGCACCTATTTCCCGACTGTGCCGGTCGACATGGCTCGTCGGAATACCACCCAGGATGATTCCGATCCCCTGCCGCCCCTCGTCCTGATCGTTGACGACGATCCGATGATTGCCAACACGCTGGCGACGATCCTGAGGGGACACGGCCTGGCCGCGATGACCGCGGCGGATGGACCCGCGGCGCTGGAAATTGCCGGCGTGATTCCGCCCCAGTTGCTGCTTTCGGATGTTGTCCTCCATGGGATGAACGGGTTCGAACTGGCTGCGGAGGTGAAGAGCAGGGTTCCCGACTGCGAAGTCATCCTGTTTTCGGGCGAATACTCCAACTGCGATGTGGTGTCGCATCACTCGGAAGGGCACGATTTTCTGACCATGGTCAAGCCGGTGCGCCCGGAGGATCTGCTGGCCCGCGTCTGGGAGCGTCTTAATCTCCACGGAACCGCTCCAGCCGGGATTTTTCATTCCTAGTGAACTCGTCGGCCAGGTCCCGTTGGTGGCTATTTTTGGCCACAGCGAGGTGGAGGGCTCTGGAGGGATGCGATCAGTTGGCCAGGACGGCCCGGTAGCGCACCTTGTTTTTCCTGACCTTCTCAATCGCTTCGTTTGCCTTGCCCATGGCAAAGTTCTCGGTCTGCGCTTTCACGCCGTGGCGGGCGGTCACATCGAGCATCTCCCGGATGCGCGACGGACTGCCGATGGGGCTGCCGGTGACGGCGCGAATGCCGGCGATCAAGGGAAACGCCTGGAGGGTCACTGGAGACGGTGGAACGCCCACCAAGCAGAGCGTGCCGGTGGGCCGCAATGCGTGCACGTAGATTCCCCAATCCTGGTCGGCATTGACCGTGCTGATAATGAAATCGAGCGAGCTGGTCGCCTCTTTCAGGGCCCGGGTTTCGCGGGTATTCACGAAGCGGTGAGCGCCCAGAGCGCGAGCCTCGGACTCCTTGGCCGCCGAAGTCGAGAAGGCGGTGACGTCGGCGCCGAAGACGCGGGCAAACTGGATCGCGAGGTGGCCGAGGCCGCCGATGCCGATGACTCCCACGCGCGATGACGGGTTCACGCCGTGGCTGCGCAGGGGGTTGTAAACGGTGATGCCGCCACACAGCAGGGGAGCGGCGTTCTCACTTTCCAGGGCGTCGGGGATGGGAAACACGAAGCGACTGTTGGCGCGCACCCGGTCGGCGTAACCGCCATGACGGTGGACGCAGGTGGCCTCGGCCGACGAGCAAAGGTTCTCCATGCCGCGAGTGCACCATTCACACTCGCCGCAAGAATTCGACTGCCAGCCGAGACCCACGCGCTGCCCCACACGCAGCGATCGTACGGCTTCGCCCACCGCGGCAACGTTGCCAATGATCTCGTGGCCGGGAATGAACGGGTATTGACTGATACCCCAATCGTTGGTGATCAGGTGCAAGTCGCTGTGGCAGATGCCGCAATGGGAGATTTTGATTTCGACGTCATGGGGGGCCAAGTCTCCCGGTTCATAGCGAAACGGCAGAAGCTCGGCCCCCGCCGCATGAGCCGCCAATCCTTGAATCTGGGCCATGGTGGATCCGGTCCTCGCTAGAGTGGCAAGTGAAACCGGCCGAGCTGGGGCACTGGCCGGCGTGAAATGGGGAGTTTGACGCTTGCTTCTAGTGTACCCCGCCGCCCCCTTCGACGCGGAGGGTGAGGACCTGAAATCCGTTCAGCACGCCACCGGCGGGGGCCTCGCCGGCCACCTCCGCCGATTCGCCATTCAAGCTGACATCCTGGGCCGCGCGCAGCGACTCCAGGGCGTTGGCGATGGAAATGGGGAGGCTCGACAGGGTCTTTCCTTCCATGCCGGCTTGGGCTTCCGGCACCAGCAGGCTTACATAAATGCGGTCCGCGCGGTGCTGGCTGCTCACCTGGGACAACACCGATTCCATGTCTACAGGGCGGGCCATCATGCGCGGCTGATCGAGGGTGCGGTCGAGCACGCCGCCATCGGAAACCAGGACGCGCACGTTGCCCGCTTCCAGCCGCGAGGGAAGAGTGATGGGGATGCGCACATTGTGGGCGGTCTGCTGCCACGGTCTCACCGTCGCCTCGACCATGACGGTATCTCCGGCATGGACGATATTTCCGGAGATGAGCCGCGCCGATTCCAACTCGACGCCGATGCGGCGCGGAATGGCCTCGATGTTCAGGTCGATGGACCGCATGGTGCCGCGACGCGTGCTGTTGGAGTAGAGCTTGCCGAATCTCTCGCCCGTCTCCAGGGCGGCCATCATGGGGGCGGGCATATTGTCGGTGGCGGGGGCCCACAAGTCGAGCTTGGCCGACGGGTAGCCGTCCATGTCGATGCTGCCCGTCAGGTGGTAGCTGGTTTCGGCGGTGCTCTCGTTGTTTTGCAGCAGGGCCTGGAACAGGACTACCAGGACCGCCTGCGGCGTCAGCGGCGCCAGGTCGAGGATTTCCACGTTGAGCTTGCGCGTCTTTTGCGTGCCCTTGACGGTGACGTGCAGGGGGATCATGTGAGCGCGGGTGCCCAGGACCCCGCGGATCGCCGATTCACGATCCTCGGTGAAGGCGCCGATGGTGTCTCCGGTATTAATCACCTTGAACGACTGCAGCGAGGAGGCGAGGGTGGTGATCACCTCGGCCTTGGTCATGGGCAGCGAGATGGGCCCGGCCTGAAGAACCGGATGGCCGCAGGCAAGAAGCTGCTTCGGATCGATGTAGGTGACCGTGCAGGTGGCGGCGATCTCCAGGTCGCCCCGAATCAGTTGCACGCTGACCGCCGAACCCGGGACCACATCCTCGGGGGAGGCCATCGCGGGCTCGTCGCCGGGTTTTGAAGACCCTCCAAAGCCGCCGGCGGTCACCACGTCCAGGCCGGTCCCCGACATTTTCTGCTGCCACAGGCGGATCGCTTCGGGCGAAAACCCGCTCATCACCAGGGGCGTCTCCATGGGCTGGAAATTGGTTTCGGCCGTCGAAAGACCTGGCACCGAAAAGGCAGGAAGGGATCCGCTGGTCAAGTTGACGGGCGTGGGTGCGCCTTGTCGCGATCGCGCCTGTTCCAGCGGTCCGCCGATGGGAATATCGCGGACTTCCAACATGTCCTCGATGGGAGTGATCCCGGCGATGGCGTCCTTGGCGAAGTTGCCGATGTGGTAGGAGATGGACCCCAGGAGCCGGTTCCCGATGTAGACCGGGCTGCCGCTCATGCCCGCCACGACGCCGGTGTATTCCGGCTTGGCGCCGTGCAACTGGGCCAGGATCATGTCGTGCCCGGGGCCGCGGACCCCGCGCAGTATGCCAAGAATTTCGACGGCCATCGGCTCCGGCCTGGTCCCGGAAAACACCGTCCAGGCGGTGGCGGTCATGCCCCGCCTGAGGTCACTCAGGGGGAAGAATCCGCCGCTGGACGGGGGGGGAGAAGCCGATGCCTGGGAAGCCGCGGCGGGTGCCGTCTCCTGCCCCGAAACGAGAGCAGGGGAAAGCGCCAGGCAGGGGATGACAGCCAGCGCAGCAAGGCGGAGCTTGGTTTCCTTCGGAAGCATTACCACGTCTATTAGAGTACAACCGGGGCGCGAAGGTTAGAACCGGGCGCCCGGTCTGGCCGCATTTTTGGCTTTGCCGGGCCCATTTCGCCTTCCGCCCAGGGATGGCCGCCTGGCCTGTTCCCCTGGCGAGGCGATACCTTATGCTTGGGGAAACCGGCAGATGGTTTCACCGGAGGATTAGACCACCGAGGTCGTTATGTCCAAGTTGTCCCCGTCGCGTTCGCATCGTTGCAGTCTTTCCGCGGTGGCGCTGTCGATGCTCACGCTGCTGGCCACCATGCCGCAGCTTTCGGCGCAGGCTCCCGCGCAGCAGCAGCCTCAGCCGCCTCAGCAGCCCCAGACGCAGCCCGACTCGGGCGGCCCGGCTCCGGATAACGGCTCGATTGCGCTGCCCAAGAAGAAGGAGCAGCCGGAAGATACGCCTCCGCCGGCTCCCGCCGAGCCCAAATTCAAGAATCCCGAAGGCGCCGGGAACTTCTCGCTGCGCGTGGAAGCCCTCGAGGTGACCGTGGACGTGGGCGTGCTGCTGGAGAAGACGCACCAGTTTGTGCCCAATCTCAAGCCGTCCAATTTCCGCGTGTACGAGGACGGGGTGGAGCAGAAGATCGCCGGATTCAAGCGGGTCGAGGCCCCCATCACGGCCCTGATGTTGTGCGAATTTGCTGCCAACGGATACTGGTGGTGGAAGGGCCAGGACATGCTGAATGCGTCCTACTCCTTTATGCAGCAGCTCCGTCCCCAGGACTACGTGGCGCTGATGACCTACGACATGCGCACCCAGATCGTCACCGACTTCACCCAGGACAAGCGGCAGCTTCTGGGAGCCCTGCAGACGCTGCAGATACCCGGCTTCAGCGAGACCAATGTCTTCGACGCGCTGTATGAAGCCGAAGACCGGCTGAGCCGCATCGAGGGACGCAAATACATCATCCTGATCGGCACCGGGCGGGACACCATGTCGAAGCTGACCCTGGACAAAATCCTGCAGAAGGTGAAGACCACGCCGGATATCACGATTTTCACCGTGTCGACGGGGGGCGCCCTTCGGGCCATGACCGAGGGGGGCGGGGGATTCAACGCCCAAATGAGGGAGATGGATAACCTTCAGGCCGACAACGAAATGCGTACATTTGCGAAGCTGACCGGGGGCGAGAGCTTCTTCCCGCGGTTCGCGGGCGAGATGCCGGACGATTTCCGGGAGATCAATACCAACATCCGTTCGAAGTACGAGCTGGTCTACCATCCCTCCAACACCAAGCAGGATGGCAGTTATCGCAAGCTGCGCGTGGAACTGGTGGATGAAGAAGGCAAGCCTCTGCGCTTCCAGGATGAGAAGCATCATCCGCTGAAGTACGACATCATCGCCCGCGACGGGTATCGCGCGCGGCCGGAAGTGGAATAGTTCCGGAAGACGGGGGATTCAAGAGGCGGATGAGGCCGCGGAGCGGCTGCCAGAGGGTAGCTTCCACGGGTGGTGGAACTCTGCGGGATTGCTCAGGCTCAGCTCCGGATGGGCGTATTTCGCCGGCAAACAGAAATCACGCGGTCGGCGCCTGAACCAGGCGCCGGCCGGGAGCTGGACCAGCAACGCCAGTGTTATTTGAACTGGTTGAAGATGTCCCAGATGTAGTAGGCGACGACGAACACCGTTGCCGCGCCGGCAAGCCACAGGGACGCCTTCACCACGGGTTCGATCTTTTGAACCTTCGCGGTGATCGCCGCCTGAGCGGACTTTACGTGGTTGAACGAATCATCGAGGAAGATCTGGTCTTCCTCATCGCGGGTTAAACGGGAGCGATACAGATACATCACCGCAACAAACAGTATGCACAGCGCCCAAACTGACCAAATCACAGGAACCATCGTGCACCTCCAAGAAGTCTCTCTGGTCCCAGTTACCGGCGATCCCGTGAGGGGAAACGCGGTTTCGTGAGTAGCGGGGCCTTACGAAAGCATCATAGCTTCCGGCTCGTAATGTTTTGGTGACAATAGTCACATCTCTTTTGGTGAAGCGAATCTTGCTTTTGCTTGATTCGAAACGAGTTTTTGCCGGCGAGGCATCCTCCGCGGGAGCCCTCCGGTGCGACCTTCAGGCCCCGGCTGCATCCAATCTACAGCGAGATGAGGCTGTACAGGCATCCGCGAACCAAGTAAAGTAAGGGTTTAGACAAGCCAATTTCCAGACAGGGAGAAGAGAGATGGCCACAACCGCTGCACCGCAAACCGAAACCATCAAGAAGGCACCGCTCGTGCTGACGCCGCAGGCAATCGCCAAAGTGCGCGAGATCATGGCCACCCAGGAGCCGCTCCCTGCCGGCCTTCGAATTGGCGTAGTGGGAGGAGGCTGCTCGGGCTTCCAGTATTCGATGGCCTTCGAGAACCAGGCCGGCATGATGGACAAGGTCTACAGCTTCGACGATCTGAAGGTGTTTGTCGACGCCACCTCGTTGATGTACCTGAACGGTTGCACTGTGGACTACGTTGAGACGCTGGAAGCCGCCGGGTTCAAGTTCGAGAACCCCCAGGTGAAATCGACCTGCGGCTGCGGTTCGTCGTTCAACGTCTAAGCGCGCCCGAACCACGATTTAAGTAAAGCGGACGGCCCGTCCCATGCGGACGGGCCGTGCTCTTTTGGGGCGGATTCTTCCCGTCATTCTCCATGACGACATTCCGCGCGAATCCACCGAATTGCGGGGAGAGATTGCTATCCGCGGATCGCGAATCTTCCAGGCCCTATCAACATCACCAGGTGGCCCATCCCGCGCCCGGCACCGGGCGCCGGTTGCTGCCGTCAGGATTGGCCGTAAAGTTGCCCGACGTGGTCGGCGTGGACAGGTTCACGAACAGGATGGAATTTCCATTGGGAGATACGTCCGCGAGCCGGTCCCCGGCGACGCCGATCTCGACTGCATTCGCTCCGTTCGCGCCGGCACGGAAAACATTCCCGGTCGCGCTCCCGAAGGCGCCGAGGCCGTTGTAGTAAACCGTCTGCATATCGGGCGAGTACATGGCATCGAGCGAGGGCGCGCTCACCAGTTGGCGCTGGTTCGTCCCGTCTGCGTCCATGATCCAGACCGTCGCGTTGCTGGCAAAGAGAATCGAACTTCCGTCGGGACTGAACCGGGGCGCGCTGAGATAGTCGTCGGCGATATCGGGATCGGTGGCCAGGAGAACCGGCGCGCTTGCACCGTCCGCGTTGACGACGTAGACACCAAGCGACAGGTCCGCAGCCACGCCCTCGAAGACGATCTTGGTTCCGTCGGGCGAGAAGCCTGGGTTCTCAATGATGACCGGGTCGCCCGTAGCGCCCATGTCCAGAGTCTTGACGAGTTTGGTTCCCGCCGCGGTGCCGTCGGTCTGAAAAATGAAGAACTGTTGCGGCGAGAACGTTGTCAGCAGATTCGCGCAGACAAATGCCAGGTGGTCGTACGACCAGGAGCAGAATCCGTATAGTTGCTGCGTCAAGGGAAACAAAACCACCGGCCCGGTTCCGTCGCTGTTGATCAGCAGAACGCCCAGCCCCGTAAGAATCCAGTCGACCACCTTGACTTTGAGAGTGGCTTTCTTCGCGGCGTCGGCATGGGCCGTGGCAGTAATGGTTACGGTGCCCGTTTTAGTGGCGGAAGGAGTCGCAACGCCGCCGGCAGAGATGGTCGCCAGCGAAGGATCGTCCACGGACCACTCCACGCTGGTGTCAGAACTGCCGGTGACGGTCGCGGAATAGAGAAACGTCGCAGGGGAACTCACGCCGATCTGCAGATGGTCGGGGCCGGTAATGGAACTGATGCCGATGTTGCCGGGCGGCATCGACTGGGAACCACTGCCGCATCCGCCTGTCGCAACGATCACGGTTGCGGCAGCCAGAGTTGTAAAAACCCTCCATCGCATGCGCCGAACTCCTTTCATCCATGCCTTCGGCATGGATTCCTCAGCGATTCTGGAGCATGGCATTCCGCAGCGGGCGGACGATGAGGACACTTTTCAAAGCGCAACAAGGTGGATCCTCAATTTGAGCCCGCTTTTCCCCCATCCCCGACATCGGTTCGCAGCTGAAATTATGGCCGTGCAGCCGCCAGGCGCGGCGGAAAAATATTGGATGGAGTCATGTTACACTTGATTAAGATTCATCAGGATTGATTAAATGACTAAAATCAACCGCCTTCCCATCACCAAGGCGCGCATCAACCTGGGACAGATCGCCCGCCGCGCGCATGTCGGCAAGGAGTACTTCATTCTAGAAAAGGATGGAATCCCCGTGATTGGCATCATGGCCGCTGACGAGCTGGAGGACTATATCGAGCTTCGGGATGCGAAGGTCAAGGCGTCGATTGCGAAAAGCGGCAGGGATCGGGCCGCCGGCAAAACCCGGTCCGCGAGCGAGCTTCTGGCGGAATTGAAAAGAAATGCCGCCCGAAAGACGGCCTAGCCGGACATGGTTGTCCCCAACTCACCCCAGTACCGCGTCGCGACGACAGCGCATTTCGAGCGGCTCCTCAAGAACAAGGATGTACGAGCTGTTTGGTTGACCCTCAACCGCGAAGATTTGTGACCGGAAATCCAGTTAGGGACTCGTTTTCCTCAATTGGACCGATTCCTCCCTTCTCAGCTCGAACAACGATCAGGCGAATTGGAAACTAAAATAGAAACAGCCATGCCCGAGTTCACCCATCTTCATCTGCACACCGAATACTCTCTCCTGGACGGCGCATGCGACGTGACAAAGCTCGTCGACCGCGTGGCCGCGCTGGGCCAGAAGTCCGTGGCCATGACCGACCACGGCAATATATACGGCGCCGTCCACTTCTTCAATGCCGCGAAAGAGAAGGGCATCAAGCCCATCCTCGGCTGTGAGCTGTACGTGTGCAAGAACGAAGACCACCGCGCGGCGCCGCAGGGCGACGACTACAACCACCTGCTGGTGCTGGCCGAAAACGAGGAGGGCTACCGCAACCTGATCCGCATCACGTCGGAGGCCTCGCTCTATGGCTTCTACCGCAAGCCGCGAGTGAGCAAGCGCTTCCTGGCCGAGCACGCCAAGGGTCTGATCGGCTCCTCGGGCTGCCTTTCGGGCGAGCTGTGCGAAGAGCTCCTCGCCGGCCACTATGAAAAAGCCCGCGCCGTCGCGCTCGAGTACCAGGACATTTTCGGCAAGGGCAATTTTTATCTCGAGATCCAGGACCAGGGCCTGGAAGCCGAGCGCAAGATCCAGAACGATCTCTTCCGGCTGGAGCGCGAGCTCGACATTCCGCTGATCGCAACCAACGACTCGCATTATCTCTGCGGCGAAGACTCGCACGCCCACGACGTGATGCTGTGCGTGCAGACCAACGCCAAGATTCAGGACGCGGACCGCTTCAAGTTCGACTCCGATCAATTCTTCGTCAAGTCCGCCGACGAAATGGCGCGCCTGTTTCCCGACTCGCCCGGGGTCCTGTCGCGGACCGTGGAAATCGCCGAGCGCTGCAACTTCAAGCTGCACCCGGTCGACGATCCCTTTCCCGAGTTCTCCGTTCCCGACGGCCACACCATCGACAGCTACTTCGAGCAGGTGTGCCGCGAGGGGTTGAAGAAGCGCCTGGAAACGTCGGTTCGGCAACTTGAGCTGCGCGGCGTGCGCCGCTCCACTCCCGAGCAATACCAGGCCCGGCTGGCGTACGAGATCGGCATCATCACGCAGATGAAGTACTCCGGCTACTTCCTCATCGTCTGGGACTTCATCAAGTACGCGCGCGATCACGGCATCCCGGTTGGACCGGGGCGCGGCTCGGCCACCGGGTCGCTGGTGGCGTACGCCATGGAGATCACCAACATCGATCCCATGCAGAACGTGCTGCTGTTTGAGCGCTTCCTCAATCCCGAGCGCGTGACCATGCCCGACATCGACGTGGACTTCTGCCAGAACCGCCGCGGTGAAGTGATCGACTACGTCACGCGCAAGTATGGCCGCGACCAGGTGGCGCAGATCATCACCTTCAACACCATGGCTGCCAAGGCGTCCATCAAGGACTGCGGCCGCGCCCTGGACATGCAATACGCGGACGTGGATCGGATCGCCAAGCTGGTTCCCACCACCGTGGGCATGACGCTCGACCGCGCCCTTGAGGAAGTGCCGGAACTGGCCAAGATCTACGAAAACGACAAGCAGATTCGCGAATTGATCGACACGGCCAAAAAGCTCGAAGGGCTGGTGCGCGGATCGGGCGTACATGCCTCGGCGGTGGTGATTGCCCCGCGCCCGCTGATCGAACTGGTCCCTGTGGCCAGAACCAAGAACGACGAAATCGTCACCGCCTACGATATGAAGGCCGTGGAGAAGTTGGGCCTTCTGAAAATGGACTTCCTGGGGCTGGCCACCTTGACCGTGATCGTGGACTGCGTGAATTTGATCGAGCAGACGCGCGGCGAAAAGATCGATGTGGATATGATTCCGCTCGACGATCCCCAAACCATGCAGAAGGTGTTCCACACCGCGCTGACCTCGGGCGTGTTTCAGTTTGAGTCTTCCGGCATGCGCGACATTCTGCGCCGCTACAAGCCCGACACGGTGGAAGAACTGACGCAGTTGAACGCCCTCTACCGGCCCGGGCCGATGGACATGATCGACGACTTTATCGAGCGCAAGTGGGGCCGGAAAAAGGTCGAATATCTTCTTCCCGCTCTGGAGGAGATCCTCAAGGACTCGCTGGGCGTGATCGTCTACCAGGAACAGGTGATGCGCATCGCCAATGTTCTGGCGAATTACTCCCTGGGCGAGGCCGATCTGCTGCGCCGGGCAATGGGAAAGAAGATCGCCTCCGCCATGGCCGAGCAGAGCGAGCGATTCGTGAACGGAGCCGTGGCCCAGGGACATCCCAAGGCTCCGGTGGATGAGATTTTCGAGCAGATGGCCAAGTTCTCCGGCTACGGCTTCAACAAGTCGCACTCCGCCGCGTATGCCCTGGTGGCCTATCACACCGCCTATCTCAAAACCCACTACCCGGTCGAATTCATGGCCGCGCTGCTCACGTCGGAAACCTCCAAGCCCGAGAACGTCGTGAAGTACATTGCCGAGTGCAAGGAGATGGGCATCGCGGTCGAACCGCCTGATGTGCAGGTCAGCCGCGCGCAGTTCACGCCTCACGGCGAAGCCATCCGCTTCGGCCTCGCCGCGGTGAAAAACGTCGGCGGCAACGCCATCGAATCCATCCTCAAGGCGCGTGACGATGCGGGCGGACGCTTCAAGAGCTTCTGGGAGTTCTGCGAGAAGGTGGATCTGCGGGTGATGAACTCGCGGGTGATCGAATCGCTCATCAAGGCCGGGGCGCTCGATTCACTGGGCACGCGCGGACCGCTGATGAAGGCCGTGGACAAGGCCATGGAGCGGGCGCAGAAAGCGCAGCGCGACGCCGAGTTCGGACAGACCGGTCTTTTTGGACTCTTTGATGAGACGCCCGCAAACGGGCATCGGGGCGACGATCTGCCCAACGTGCCCGACTGGGAGGAAAGCGAGCGCCTGGCCAACGAAAAGGAAGTGCTGGGTTTCTTCGTCTCCGGCCACCCGCTGGACAAGTACGCCGAGAAGATCCGCAACCTGCCCGCTGTCATTTCCATTTCCGAGGCGATGGAGCGCAAGCCCGCCGAGCGCCGCTGGGGCCGGGACAGCGAGCCGGCAGACGAGATCCAGGTGGCCGGCCTGATCCGCGGCGTTCGCGTGCAGAAGAGCAAGCGCGAACAGAAGCTCTACGCGCAGGCTTCGCTCGAAGACGCCACCGGCAAAATCGACCTTATTTGCTTTGCGCGCGACTACGAGCGGTTATGCGATCAGCTGAAGATCGAAGCGCCGGTCCTGATTCGCGGCAGCATCATGAAGGAAGAGGATGCCGCGCCCAAGATTTCCATCAGCGGCATCCAGCCGCTGGAAGACGTGCAGGTGAAACTGCCGTCCGGGGTGCGCATCCGCATCAATCTCGATCGCGCCACGGAAGACATGCTTTCGGCGCTCAAAAGCGCCGCCGATGCCGCGCCCGGCCCCGGCAAAGTCATGCTTCACCTCGAACAAAAGGGCGAGTACGCCGTGATCCTCGAGCCGGATGGCATGAATGTGGCTGCCGATCGCGGCTGGATGGAGCACGTGGAAGAGCTGGTGGGGCGGGGAAGCGTGCAGCCGGTGGGGTGAGGATCAATTAGAGCAGCATGCAGTTATTAGTATAAATCCTGGCCTGTGGCGGGAACGGATCTGGATTACGCCTGATCCTGAACGACGATCACATGCAGAAACCGCGGACCATGCACGCCCTTGATGCGCGTCATCTCTATGTCGGCGGTAGCGCTCGGCCCGGAAATATACGTCGCCAAAGGCGGCGGCGAAGCGCAGCGCGCGAAATATTCCGGCAGGGTCTCCACCACGTCCCTCGAACGCAGCACGCACAGATGCCAATCGGGCAGGAGGCTGATGACGCGGCGGCCTTCGCTCTCCGAGTGATGCAGCACGATCGTGCCGGAGTCGGCAATCCCGCCGAAGGAAGCCGTCACCACGCCGTCGGCTGCTGCGATTTCCGCAGTAGATAGCCCGTGATCGATCTTCCACTCGAAGCCGGGGACGAGCCAGTCAAGCGGCAACCCGGGCGGAGCCACAACGGTTCGCCGTCCGCTGGCGGCAAGCTGCCCCGCGATCGTCTCCGCCAAATCTCCCGGCGAACATTCCACCACTTCGGCGTCGTATTCGCGGAGCCGCTCGATCATCAGCGCCAGCCGTTCTTCTACGCCCAGTTTGCCGGTGCGGATGTAATTCCGTTCCAGCGCCGCGTAGGAGGCGTTCGGATCCTGCGCGCCGTTAGCCGTCGCGCGCCGCACTCTCTCGAGCACCTTTTCCCGGGAACTCATTTGCGCTCCTCCGGGCCGCGCTCCGCCCACCATTCGCGAAACGTCTGCTGGGGCAGGCCGCGCAGGTCTCGGGTCATGGTCCAGCGCGCGCCGATCGAGGGCAGCGTGTGAATCCATCCGTCCCGGCGCGTGAAGAGCCGCAAACCGAGCCGCCCCATACGCTGCGCAAAACGGAACCGCCCCGCGCTGGCAAAAAAGAAGTTCGCGACGCGCAGGCCGAGGTACATGGGGTCGAAGAAGCGGCGTTCCTGGTCGCGCTCCTTGTCGGTCACCCTGGCGCGGAGATCGATCAGGATCTCGGGAATGTTGATCTTTACCGGGCACACGTCGTAGCACGCTCCGCACAGCGACGATGCATAGGGCAGCGTCTGCGCGTGTTCCAGGCGCATCAGTTGCGGTGTGAGGATGGCGCCGATCGGGCCCGGATACACCGACCCGTAGGCGTGGCCGCCCGTCTGCCGGTACACCGGGCAGGTGTTCATGCAGGCCGCGCAGCGAATGCACTTGAGGGTCTGCCGCTCGGGCTCTTTGGCCAGAATCTCCGAGCGCCCGTTGTCCAGCAGCACAACATGGAAGCGCTGCGGACCATCGCCGGGCGTGACGCCGGTCCAGAGCGAGGAGTAGGGGCTCATCCGCTCGCCGGTGGCCGAGCGGGCCAGGACCTGCAGCATGATTTCGAGATCCTGGAATCGGGGAATGATTTTTTCGATTCCCGCCAGCGTGATCATGGTCTGCGGCAGCGTCAGGCACATGCGCCCGTTGCCTTCCGATTCGACGATGACCACCCCGCCGGTTTCAGCGATGAGGAAATTGGCCCCGCTGATGGCGGTCGGCACGCGCAGGAATTTCTCCCGCAGGAAGGTCCGCGCCGCCCCGGTCAGTTCCGTGGGATCGTCGGTCAACTCCGGGCGATTCATTTTGCGCGCGAAAATCTCGCGCACCTGGCTGCGGTTCACGTGCAATGCGGGAACCACAATATGCGAGGGCTCATCCTCGCCTAGCTGCAGGATGATCTCCGCCAGGTCGGTTTCGAACGCCTTGATGCCCGCCGCCTCGATGGCCGGATTCAGTTGAATCTCGGCCGAGGTCATGGTCTTGATCTTGATGACTTCCGTGGCCTTTTCCTGGCGAAGAATGTCGAGAATGATGGCGCGCGCCTCAGCCGCATCGGCCGCCCAGTGCACCACTCCGCCAGCGGCCGTGCATCGCTGCTCGAATTGCTCGAGGTAGTAGCCGAGGTTTTCGAGCACGTGCATCTTCATCGCCGAGCCTGCGGCGCGCAGTTGCTGCCAATCGGTCTTCTCCGCCACCAGGCGATCGCGCTTGGCCTGGATTACGTCGGTGGCGTGCTCCACGTTCTTGCGCAACTGGGTATTGCGCAGAATGGCGAATGCGGCCTGGGGGAACGGAGGCGCCTTCTCCGGATCCAAAACCGGATGGTCCGTCGTCGCCTGGCTCACAGCGCCTCCATGGGAACCGCCTGGGTGCTGGCCAGGATTTGCGCCATGTGCACCGTCTTCATGTCCGCGAACTGGCGGTGCAGGGCGCCGCCGATATGCATCAGGCAACTGTTGTCGAGAGCGGTGCAGTACTCGGCGCGGGTCGCCAGCACATCCGTCAGTTTCGAGGACAGCATGGCCGACGACACCTCCGCGTTCTTCACGGAGAAGGTGCCTCCGAATCCGCAGCAGCGGTCCAGATTTTCGAGCGGCGCCAGCTGCAGCCCGCGCACCCTGGCCAGCAGGCGGAACGGGCGGTCACCCAGGTGCAGCGCGCGGAGACCGTGACAACTGGCGTGGTAGGTTACGCGGTGGGGAAAATACGCGCCAACGTCGTCCGCGCCCAGCTTGTCGATGAGGAATTCGCTCAGCTCATACACCCGCGGCAGCAGCGCATGGAATTCCCGCCGAAGCTCGTCGTTGCCCAATTCCTCGAACAGCCCAGGGTACTGGTCGCGCATCATCGCCACGCACGAAGATGAAGGAATCACCACTGTCTCCGCGTCGCGGTAGATGCGCACAAATCGCGCGGCCTGCGAAAAGGCCTCACGGCGGAAGCCGGTATTGGCGTGCATCTGGCCGCAGCAGGTCTGCGCGGGCCGAAATTCCACGTCCACCCCCAGCCTTTCCAGCAGGGTTACAACCGCGCGCCCGGTTTCAGGGTAGAGCGTGTCGTTGTAGCAGGTGATGAACAGGGATGCGCGCATATTCCTCGGCCCTGGCGGAAGAGGTCTTGGTTCCCAGGGCGAAATTCAGACCATTGTCGCAGAACTGTGTGCGGACACGGCAGGATACCGGAAACAATTTGTCTATTGCAACCTCGGCAGGTATGACGAATTCATGACATCCGTCGCAGGGCGCAAGAAAGTAAACCCCGGTAACGTGGTTTCCCGGCCGGTTCGATATAGGATGAGTGCGGGTTCCACCTAAACGAAATCTGGGGCGTCTAACGGGTGCAGCCTTTCCAATAGCCGGCGTGTGCGCCGCCTCTTGACAAGCTCACCCTCCAACTGTTGCAGTCGGATTCCTAAATCTTTGTGTTTTTCCTCCGTTCTTCCGGGGGTTTTACTAGGGAGTTCATACATCGATCCAGGCGCATGGCGGAGTTTCCCTTGTCCGGCAGGATCCTTGATCGCCCCCACGGTCCATTTTGTACGAGCGCATTTCCCGGGAAGTTTTCTGCGTGACGTCTTGCGCCTGCGCCAGTCGGGTTCCGGAAATGGAAGTCGCTGCGCCCACATTACAACTCGAGGAATTCCCAAGAAAGGTCAGGAGCACGACAATGCGTTGCCTTCGCTCATCGCTCATCGCCGTCACAGGTGTCCTTGTCTTCGCGTCGGGATTGACTGCGCAACGCGCAGGGATCGCACCGCGCATCACCGCGCCGGTCGACGAGAAATCGCTGGTTTCCCTCCAGGGAAACGTACCCTCGGTGGCCCGGGCAGAATTTGACCGGGGCGAAGCTCCTGCCGCGACCGAAATGTCGCACGTGCGGCTGGTTCTTGGCCGCACCGGCGCGCAGCAGGCGGCGCTCGACCAGTACGACGCCGAGTTGCTGGAGAAGTCCTCACCCAATTACCACAAGTGGTTGACGCCGGAGGAATTCGGGAGGCTGTACGGGCCGGCCGATGCGGACATCGCGGCGCTCGTTTCCTGGCTCGAGTCGCACGGCCTGCAGGTGGATCCGGTGGATCCGGGGCGCACCACGATCTCCTTTTCCGGTTCGGTGGCGCAGATCGAACAGGCGCTGCACACATCCATTCACGCGTTCAACGCGAACGGGGAGGAGTTCCTCTCCAATACTGTCAACCCAAGCATCCCGTCGGCGCTGGCGGGAGTGGTTTCCGGCGTTGCCCGTTTGAATACCATCCGGGCCAAGCCGCAGCACGTGATGCGAGGGATGGGTTTCTATGATCCGTCAACACATCGCCTGCAGGCCGGCGCGCAGGGCGCGGCGAGCGGGCCCCGGGCCGAATTGACAACCGGCTCAGCCTCGGCCGGCTACTCGCTCTACCTGGTCCCGGGCGACGCAGCGACCATTTATGACACACCCAACAGCACCTTCAACGCCAACTTCACCACCGGGACAAGCTACGACGGAACCGGCGTGACCATCGGCATCGGCGGGCAGGCGGTCATTGATCCCACCATCGTGGCCGACTACAGAACCAAGTTCGTGGGCGACTCCAAGCAGCCCACCATCAGCAACGACGCGACCAATCCCGCGACCAATTCCACCGGCGGGGATGCCGACGAGTCGTACCTCGATAACGAGGTTGCCGGCGGCCTGGCGCCCGGAGCGACGATTCACTTCTACACCTCATCCAATATCGACATCTCCATCGCCGATATGCTGAGCGACAACACGGTCGATATCTTCAGCCTGAGTTATGGCCTGTGCGAGCTGGGCGGGACAACGGCCGACAACCAGGTGTGGAGCGGATGGTGGCAGCAAGCCTCAACCCAGGGGATCGCGGTGACGGTTTCCACGGGCGACAGCGGTTCGGCCGGCTGCGACAACAACAACACCGAAACCGTCGCCACCCAGGGACTGATGGTGAGCGGGCTGGCTTCCACGCCCTACAACATCGCGGTGGGCGGCACCGATTTTGCGGGCCTTGTCGCGGGCAGTTCGAGCTTCACTACTTACGCGAATACCACCAATGGCACACTCTATCGCTCGGCGCTCAAATACATTCCCGAGTCAACCTGGAACGATTCCACCTCCGTCAACACGACCATCAGCGCCAATGTGCCAATTACCGGATCGTCGGCGAACATTGTGGCGGGCGGCGGCGGCGCGAGCAACTGCTCCACCAATACGGGAACCAACGTCACCACGGGCACCTGCACCAGCGGTTATGCCAAGCCGGTGTGGCAGCGGGGAAGCAATGTGCCGACCGATAGCGTGCGCGACCTTCCCGACGTGGCCCTGATGGCCGGCGACGGCGCGGACGGTGCCGCCTGGCTGGTCTGCACCAACGATACTTCGACCAGCGGCACCACCACGATTACTGCCAATTGCACTACCCAGTCCGGCGGCAGCTTTTATTTCCTCGGAGTCGGCGGCACCTCGGCGGCCACGCCGGCGTTCGCCGGCATGCTGGCGATGGTCGAGCAGAAAACGGGGGCCAAGCTGGGCCTGGCCGCCAAGGAGCTCTACGACCTGTACAACGGCAGCCACGCGAGCGCGATTTTCCACGACATCACGTTGGGCAACAACTCGGTTCCATGCGCCGCCAGCTCCCTGAACTGCGCAACCAATACCGCCGGCAACCCCTTCCTGACCGGGTATAACACGTCAGCCGGGTATGATCTGGCGACGGGCATGGGCAGCGTGGATGCGGCCCAGTTGGTTACGTACTGGGGCACCGGCGTTGGGGCTGGAACGACCACGGTTGGCGTGGTGCCATCGGCCAGTTCCATCAATATCACGAGTCCGCTTACGGTGGTCGCCACGGTCACGGGCTCCATGACGTTAGGCAATCCAACCGGCACGGTGACCCTCACCGGCGGCGGGTACACTTCTTCCGCGCAGAACCTGACCGCCAGCGGCACTGATGCCGCAACCTACAGTTTCTCGGTTCCGGGCAACAGCTTCACACAGGGCTCCGACACTCTGACTGTCACCTATTCCGGCGACGTCAATTACGCCGGCCAGACCGGCACGGCGCCTCTGACGGTCACCGGGCCGACGTTTAAACTTTCTGCCACCAGCGTCACGTTGACGGCCGGCGCGACCTCGGGCAACGTTTCCACCATTACGGTGACCCCGGTACTGGGCTACACGGGAACTCTCGCGCTGACGGCCGCGGTCACATCGTCGCCGAACGGAGCGGTGAGCGCGCCGACTCTTCAAGTAATGGGAAGCCCGGTGAGTATCACCAGCGCCGCTGCCGTGACAGCGACGGTCAACGTGACCACTACCGCCCCGCCCGCCATCGTTCGGGGCAAGCCGGTCTCGGCATGGTACAAGGCTGCCGGGAGCACCGCGCTGGCCGCGCTGCTGTTCTTCTTTGTGCCGCTGGGTTGGCGCCGCGGGCGCAGGATCCTGAGCGTGCTGCTCGTCATCACGGCCGCGGCGTTTACGGTGATTGGCTGCGGCGGCGGCAGCAGCCCTCCGCCGAAAACCACGCCTAGCGTGACGGTCTCGCCGGCCAGTGGCACCATCTCAGCGAGCGCTTCGCTGGCGGTGGCGATCAGCGTTTCCGGAGGCACGACACCCGCAACCGGGTCCGTTACCCTGTCGGGGGGCGGATACACGTCCAGCGCGACGGCCCTTACCAGCGGCGCCGCCACCATCACCATCCCCGCCAATTCGCTGGCAGTAGGGGCGGACACTCTGACCGCGAGCTACTCCGGAGACAGCAGTTACAACTCCGCCAGCGGCACCGCAAGCGTGACCGTGAACAAGCCGGGAACCACCACCGGCGCGTACACCATTACCGTGACCGGCACGGACACGGCCCACAGCAACATAAGCACGACAGCCACTTTCACGCTGACCGTGAACTAAGGGGTGCCCCAGGTCCCTGATTTTGGGACCTGGGAATCCATCCAGTCCCATTGCTGTGCGTGATGCAGAATGCTGATCATGCCTCTACCAGGGGAGGCATTGGTTGCGCTTCTTTCGCCCTTGCAGGGGCTGGATCTACCACATTCACAGGGCTTCGCCAGGCTTACGACATGGGGCTAACATCTGACGCCCGCATCGCGGGCTTTGCGCCGGCGCAGCATAACCCGTCGAGATTGACAACGCTCTGCGCTATTGGGTGTTCCCCAGCGCCTGCGCGGCCCGATTCAGGGCGTCGGCCAGCACCTGCAACTGCTGTTTCACCCGGTTTTCGTTCCGCGCCTCGATGGCCTCGTTCACCCCGGGAATCACGACGGCGGCATAGCCGGTGAACTCGCCCGGAGCATAGATGGTGTGTTTGTACCAGGGGCGGTTGGGAAGCCCGGTGTCGGTAAGCAGCGCCGTCTCGGCCTGGCGCAATGCCGCGTTCAACTTCACGGGATTGGCCGGCGGCACCAACTGGATGCCTCGGATACGCTGGCCGGCATTGGACAAATGGCTGGCCGCGAGTTGTGCATTCTTGAAATCGATTGCGCCCAGCTTGTACTCGCCGGCCTTTTTCTGCGCCGCTTCCAGGTAGGATGTGATCTCGCGGGCGTAGTTCCAGTAGTCGTAGGGCAGCACATCGGTGTCGGCCATGCGGAGAGCTTCGAGCCCGAAGACTCTTGCCATCTCCTGCAGGTAGATGAAGCGCGGATCGGCATTCATGGTGTACCAGGCGTAGTTGTCGAACGCCGAGTGATAGACGCCGTAGGGCCCGCCGGAGCCGATGTCGGTGGACGGCACGCCGGCATGCTGCAGGAACGGCGTGTAATCCGAGCCCGAGCCGAGATCGCCCACCCGCACGTCCCCATCCGAAGGCGCATTCGACGGCCGGCGGTCGGCCGAATCCGACCGCGCGTTTCTCCATACGTCATAGACCGATGGGCCGGTGGGACTTGGCACCGATTTGGTCACGTCGCGCACGAACTGCTTGAGCGAGGGCACCGCGGAAGCGGAGAAGTCCGGCCCCGCCACCGCCACGTCCACGTTGATGTAGAGCACGGCGTTCTGCAGTTCCCTGGCGTGTTGCTCCACCCACTCGGTCGAGCCGATGAGACCCTCCTCCTCCGCGTCCCAACTGCAGAAGACCATGGTCCGCCTGGGGCGCCAGCCGTCCTTGAGAAGCGCGCCGATGCCGTGCACCGCTTCCAGCATGGCCGCCGTGCCGCTGTTCGGGTCCACCGCGCCGTATACCCATGCATCGCGATGGTTGCCGGCCACCACCCAGTCGTCGGGATAGTCCGTGCCTTTTACTGTGCCGATCACGTCCCAGATGGTGCGGCGCTGGTAATCCTGCTCGGAAACCAGGTGAACCTTCACCGCGTCTTGCCCGGCGGCCGCTCCGAGATGGTAGCGGAACGGCAGCGCGCCCTGCCATCCCTGCGGCACGCTGGGGCCTTTCAGGTTTTGCAGGATCGGCGAGGCGTCGTGATAGCTGATGGGGATGGAAATGATGTGCGGCTGGTTGCCCTCGGGCGACACGCGCGCCGAATCCGGCAGATCGGGGGTGGAAGCCACGCCCGGCGTTTCCGGATCGCCGGGATACTTGAACAGGTACTGCACCGACCCGCGCTGCACGGCGCTGGCCGGTCGCCACGGTCCATCGGGATACACGTCGCCCTTGAAGTAGCCGTCATCCTGGGGGTCGGAGTAGATCAGCACCCCGGCGGCGCCGCGCAACTCGGCCAGGTACACTTTCACGCCGCGGAAGTTCTGGCCGTAGCGGACGAGCACAATCTTGCCGTGCAGGTCAATGTGCTGCGCGGCCAGATGATCGAAGTCCTCGGGGCGTCCGTAGTTGGCATACACCGCCTCGCCGGTGACATCGCCCGACCCGGACGAGCCATTGAACGGCATCACGACCTTGGGATTGTCCTGGAAGGGGTCGCCCTCGACGCGCTCGCGTTCCGGCCCCGACACGATCCGCTGCCCGGCGGAGTTGAACGCCTCCATCGTCACTACCTTGGGCTGGTTCATCAGCACACGGTAGGGAACAATCTCCGTTTCCAGCCCCGCCGCGCGAAATTTCTGGGCGACATACTCGGCGGTCTTGTGGTCCTCAGGCGTTGAAGCCAGGTGCGGCTCGGCGGTGAGCGTCTTGAGCGCTTCGCCGGCCAGCTTGGGATCGGGAACCGCCAGGAACTTCTCTTCGATCTTGTTCTCCTTGCTGAAATCGACATAACCGAAAGCCGAAGGCTGGCCGGACTGAGCAGGCAGCGCCGTGCGGTCGAGGAGAGGAACGAGGATCAGGAACAAGAAAAATGCGAGGGGCTTGCGCACAGTCATGGAGAGCCTTCAGGAGGAGTTAAGACGAGCCGAAGATTCAGTGTAGCGGCTGGGAGCGGGAAGGGGTTTGTTTGCTCTCAGAGATCCGCGGGGGGCGTTTCATACGGTCCTTCATACGGTCCATGGATTGATTACTGAAAGGCCCGCGGCACGAAATGGACGAATATCTCTGGTGGCCACAGCGAATCCGTGCGCGGATGCGATCGCCGCGATCTGAGATGCCGTTCTAGAGAAATCCCGAATCGGCGATGCAGCGCGATAGAATCACAGCCATGAATGGACGACCGCAGCCCAACGAAGTGGCTTCGTACTACTTCACCTACATTGATCAAGTTCGGGAAGACGATCCGCTCCCGGTCATCGAAAGCGAGCTCGATGAATACACTCCACTGCTGTCATCCATCTCCGAGACGACGTCCCTCCACCGGTACAGTCCCGGAAAGTGGAGCATTCGCCAGGTGTTGAATCATGTCACGGATACCGAACGGGCCTTCGTCTTTCGCGCGCTCTGGTTCGCCCGCGGCTTTGAAACTCCTCTGCCGAGTTACGACCAGGAGATCGCGGCCGCCGGCGCGCAGGCCGACGCCGTCTCGTGGGCCGCACATGTGGATGAGTTCCGAAGGGTGCGCATGGCCACCATCTCGTTTTTTCGAAATCTTCCCGCGGACGCCTGGATGCGCACAGGAATCGCCAGCGGCAACCCGTTCACCGTCCGCTCGCTTGCATTCATTGCCGCCGGCCACGTGACTCACCACTTCAAGATCCTGCGGGAACGATACCTTTAGCCGGGTGCCCCAGGTCTCGATTTTGAGACCTGGCGGACTATGACCCTCAGTCAATTCTTTCCGCTCGCAATCCTCCGCAACTCCGGCAGCACGTCTCCCAGTGGAACCGCCGGCGCGGAACGCGTCCCCAGTGCAAAGTAGATCTTCTTGTAGAGCGCATACAGCCGCTGGTACACCGCCGATGCCGCCGGATCGGGCGGGACGGTGGTGAATTTCAGGCACAGCGCATCCTGGGCTGCTTCGACGGTGGGGTAGGCGCGCGCCGCCAGCAGCGCGAAGATGCCCGATCCCATGCTGGTGGGAACGCCGGCCGGAACCAGCACGGGCTTGCCCAGCACGTTGGCGTACACCTGGTTCAGCACGCGGTTGTTCTGCGGAACGCCTCCGCCGTTGATCACCCGATCGACGGGCACGCCGTGCTCGCCCATGCGCTCGAGAATGATGCGGGTGTGGAACGCGGTGCCTTCGATGGCGGCGAACAGCTCGTCCTGCGCGGTGTGCACCAGGTTCCAGCCCAGCGTGACGCCGCCCAGTTCCGGGTTCACCAGCACGGTGCGGTCGCCGTTGTCCCAGCTCAGACGCAGCAGTCCCGTTTGCCCGGCGCGATAATTCTCCAGCCCCTCGGCCAGCGCGGCCACCTTTACGCCGGCGCGTCGCGCGATGGCGTCGAAGATGTCGCCCGTAGCGGACAACCCGGCCTCGATCCCCACGTACCCGGGATGCACGCTGCCCGGCACAACGCCGCACACACCGGGAATGAGGCCTGTGGTTTTGGCCATGGCGATGATGCAGGTGGAGGTGCCCACCACGTTGACCACGTCACCCTCGCGGCAGCCGGCCCCGAGCGCGTCCCAGTGCGCGTCGAAGGCGCCTACGGGGATAGCGATGCCGGGGCGCAGGCCTAGCTCGGCCGCCCATTGCGCCGACAGATGCCCGGCGAGATGATCGGAGGTGAGGTACTCGCCGGCCAGCTTGTCGCGAACGCCCTCGAACAGCGGATCGACCTTCGACAGAAACGATTGGGCTGGCAAGCCGCCCCATTTCGGATTCCACATCCATTTGTGGCCCGCGGCGCAAACGCTGCGCTTCACCTGGCGCGGATCGGTGATGCCGCAAAGCGTAGCCGCCACCATGTCGCAGTGCTCGAATGCCGAGGCAAAGCGGTCGCGCTTGCCGGGGTTGTGGCGCAGCCAGTGCAGCAGCTTGGCAAAGCCCCACTCGTGCGAGTAGACCCCGCCGCACCAAGCGATGGCTTCCAGGCCCTCGGCGTGCGCCAGCTGGGTGATCTCCTGCGCCTCTTCGTGGGCGCGGTGATCGCACCACAGGTAGTAGTCATCCAGAGGTTGCATTGACGCGTCGACCGGAATGACGCTGGAGCCGGTGGTGTCGAGCGCAATGGCCTCAACCTGCTCGCCGGAGATGCCCGCCGCCGCAACCGCCTTGCGAGTCGCCGCCGCGAGTGCGCGCATGTGATCGGCGTGCGCCTGGGTGGCGTAATCCGGATCTTCGCGCTTGCGGTGAAGCGGGAACTCTTCTACCGCGCTGCCCAGGCGTCCGCGCTCGCTGTCCATGATGGACACGCGAACGCTCAGCGTGCCGAAATCCACTCCTGCAACGATAGCCATGCCGAATTCCCCGACGAAAAAAAGCTAATCGAGATTGTCATCCTGAGGAGGTCGCCACGGCGACCGACGAAGACCTGCCTTTGTCCTTCGTTTCCTGGACACGCAGTCAATAAGAAAACGTTTGCCCGAGAAAAACACATTAGATTCCCGCTTCGCCCGCTGTCAAGAAAACCTGCCTTCACAACCAGCGATCCACTCCAACAAAAACTTTGAAACGATTTCGCCGCTGAAGTCATATCAAAGCAAAAGCGCCGCGCAATGGCGGCGCTTTCAGACGAACAATCGAACGGGCCCTATAACGTCGATTCGATCTCGAATCCCCAAGCCTCAAGAAGAGCCTCGGGGATGTACTTGGAATTCTTGTTCCGGCGGGCCCACTCCCGAAGGCGGGTGGACCGGATGTACTGGTCCGGGGTAAGCTTGAATTCCTTAACGATTTGCTCGAAAGAGGTCACAGTGGGCACAACCGGCCCGATGGGCTCCGGCTTGCCCCAATTCGGATTTCCACGACGCTTTGCCATTGATTGGATGTCCTTAAAATGAGAGTCTGCAGAAAGCTGCTTTGATTCCTCGGCTGCGGGGAGGGGACCACAGTCCTGAGGTAATCTTAAGTCCTATTTTAGGGATTTTTTCTTCAAAAATCAATAGTTTAGGGGCCGTTATTGGCCACAAGTTCATCTTTTCGTCATTTTCCGACGTCTTGCTATCTATCTAATAACACAAATATTTACCGCGAGGTAATAACCCGTTTGGGGTATCCCTGGAAACGTGGTAATCACCCGTCGCGCGACCAGCCCGTTCCGGGCCGCGAATTCAGCCCTGAAGGAACCCACCCGGATGGACTTTCCTGACTTGCGGGTTCGGGCAGCTCCGGCAGGTACTATACGGCCCTGCTTGGTCGCGATGGAAGCCGGCTGCAAGCTCCGCGTTCCGCATCTTCGATCTCACGGATGGATTGCCGTAACCGGGAGTAGAATTCCTCAGTCAAAGGCATCAGGGGCAGCAAGCCCGCCCGCCGTTCGATCCTGTTCAGGCGGAATGCGAACCGCTGCAATCCCGGTTTGCGACTTTGGTCTGGATCGGAGAGAAGGGCATGAGGCGTTGGATCGCGATTCCGCTGGTTCTGGCGGTATTCGCGCCTTCCGTTGCAGGCGGCCAAGCGCGCCACCGTCGCGCAACTGGAGCAGATGCTCGCCACCCTGCGCGGCAATCAGGATTCCGATGTCGCGTTCCGGATCGCCGACCAGGAGTTAACGGAACGATTGAGCCCCACCCGGATGGGCCGCTTGATCGCGGAGCTACCGGGCGAGAAGAGCCGCCAGGCACTCATTGCGATTGCAGACGCATCGCAGTTTCAATCGCCACCTGCCGAGGAAATTCGATCCACCGCTCCGCCGGACGGGGCGGAGCAGCGTCGAATCATGGCGCTGGTGGTAGCGTATGTCACCAAGACCATTCCGCAACTTCCGAATTTCATCGCCACGCGGACCACGAACCGTTTTGAAGATTCCCCGCAACGATCCCGAGAGGACCTTTCTTCGATTCCCTATGAGCCGCTGCACTTTGTGGACCGGTCGCAAGTCACGGTGGGATACCAGGAGAACCACGAAGTCGAGGACCTGACCCCCGCGGCAAAAAAGCGATCCGCGTCTTCAGAACGAGGATTGAGATCGCGGGGAGAATTTGGCTCAATCTTATCGACGGTCTTGCTGGATGCGGCGCAGAACCAGCTTGGGTGGCTGCGCTGGGAGCAGGGTGAATCGGGTCCACTGGCAGCGTTCGCCTATTCCGTTCCCAAAGAAAAATCCCATTTCGAGCTCGACTTCTGCTGCGTGCAGGATTCCGAGGGCCGCAGTCATCCCCTGCGTGAAGTGGCCGGTTACAAGGGCCACATGCTGGTCGATCCCGCGACGGGGGTCATTGAACGCCTGGAGGTGATCGCCGACCTGAAGCCCGGCGGACCGATGCGCACCGCCAGGACCGTGGTCGAGTACGGCCCGGTTGAAATCGGGGGACGGACCTATATCTGCCCGCTGCACAGCATTGCCATGTCGCGTGCGCATGCGATTTCCAACGAACAACAGGAGATGGTGCAGACTGCTGCCCATGGCCAGCAGGGATTGGGGATGGCAGGGGTGGTGGTGGGTACATCGCCCAACAACACGGAACAGACATTGGTGAACGACGTCACGTTCACCCAGTACCACGTGTTTCGCGCGGAGTCGCGCATGATCGCGGGAACGGCGGCCGATCTGCCTCCACTCGCAGCGACGACAGGGCAACCCCTGGGGCAGGACACGGCTAGTGCACAGCCAAAGCCGGACAACACGAATGCCGCTGTCTCGTCTCCGGGAACTGCTTCGCCGGAGACTCAGGGCGCTTCCGCCGGCCCGCCCGCAGCCGATTCCTCGCTCGCCAGTACGATGCCGAAGCCGCCTCCGGATCCGGAAATCAGGTTCGTGGAGACGGCCGGACTCCCGGACGCGCCCTTGCAGTCTCCGCCGCCCGGCGATACGTCCGGCTTCCGGCTGCGCACCACCACGCGCCTGGTGGACGTGGGCCTTGTGGCCTACGACAAAAAGGGTCACCCGATCACCGATCTTCATCCGGGCGACTTCGAGATTTACGACACCGGACGCCGCCAGGAGATCAAGTATCTCGGCCAGGCAAGCCCGTCCGCCGCATCCTCTCCCACCGCGCCTGCGACGGCAAGCGCGGCGCCCGAAACCGTCTATTCCAACCGCCAGGCCACACCGTCGCTCCAGCCGCGCCCTGCAGCCCAGGAGAGCCACGCAACCATCCTTCTTATTGACTCCGCCAACCTCGCCTGGACGGATCTTCAGAACGTTCGCCAGGAGATGCTGCGTTTCCTGAAAACCGTCCCCGCCGACGAACCCGTGGGCCTCTACATCCTCCGAGGCTCCAGCTTTCAGATTCTGCTGGAGGCGATCGTCGATCACGGCCGGATCGCGGACACGCTTACCCACTGGATGCCGGACGCCCTGGACCTCCAGCGGGCCCAGGCCGAGGAGCGCCTCAACCGCCAGCAAATTGACTACGTGCACAGCCAGCAAGACCTGACCCGGGTGAACGGGCACCAGGACATTACGGATCCCAATTCGGGGGTCCAGCCTCTGGATCCCCAGCTGCGCGATTGGGGCCGCACGCCGGGAACGGACTCGCTCTCGCTGCTGGTTGGAGTTGCACGCCACCTGGCTGCGTTTTCAGGCCACAAGAACCTGGTGTGGGTGACCAGCGATAACGCGCTGGCGGACTGGAGCGGAAAATCGGTCAGCATCGAAAAGGGCAGCACGTCGATCGAGCCATTCACGCTGCGCGCCCAGGAGGCCATGAACGAGGCGCACGTGAGCATCTATCCTCTCGACGCTTCGCAACTGGAAGGCGGCGCCATCACCGCCGACATGCAGAACCGGAACGTGAAGGTGACTCCAACCAATCCGGGTTTGTCCGCGCCGGGCCAGCAAGGCCCCGCCGGCAGCAAGGGGCAGGCCATCACCTCTCCCAGTGGAGAAGACGTTTCCCTCGGCCGCGATATGCGGCCCGGTCGCATCACCGCTTCGATGCAGCAGGATCTGCACGCCATCCAGGGGCCGATCCGCGAGCTGGCCGAGGCCACCGGGGGCCGCGCCCTGCGCCGGGCAGGCGACATCGCCGGAGAACTGAACGGCATCGCCGAGGACGGCCGCGCCGCCTACCTGCTGAGCTTCACGCCCGACCAGCCCGCGGATGGCAAGTATCACCTGATCACGGTCAAGCTCACCGCCCGCCGCGATGTGCGGCTGCGCTACCGCACCGGCTACCTCTACCAGAAAGAGCCGGCCACGCTGAAGGACCGGTTTCAACAGGCGATCTGGCAGCCGCAGGATGTGAACGACATCGGCCTGACGGCATTGTCCGCGCCGGGCGCCGCCACTGCCAGCCTCAAGGTCTCCATCACGGCGACCGATCTGGAAATCGCCCAGACCGGCGATCGCTGGACCGATAAGCTTGACATCTTCCTGGTGGAGCGCGACGACGCCGCGCTGCACGCGAAATATACCGGCCGCACGCTGGGCCTGACGCTTCTGCCGGCCACCTACCAGAAAGTCCTTCACGACGGCATCGCTCTGGAGCAGCCGCTGCCCATCAAGCCTTCCGCCGGTTCTTACCGCATCGTCGTCGTCGATGAGAACTCGGGTCGCATGGGATCGGTGACGATCCCGGTTTCGGCCGTGGCGGCGCGCTAGGAAACGAAGGAACAGGGAACGATCGGGTCCTTCGGTGCGGGCGCCTCCACTCAAGGGGCATGGGAGTTGAACTCCGGACGCCCGGTCCCTCGTTCGCTGCTTTCTTCGTCCCCGGTTTCCTTGTTCCCCGTCTTTAGGCGACAATAAGACAAGCCGATGCCCCTTACCGAACGCATCCTGGAACAGCCCTTCACTGACGTGCCTGGCGCCGTGGCGGATATCCGCGCCGGCCGCATGGTGGTCGTGGTCGACGACGAAGACCGCGAGAACGAAGGCGACCTGACCCTGGCCGCCGAGCACGTGACGCCCGAGGCCATCAACTTCATGGCCCGCTACGGCCGCGGCCTCATCTGCCTCACGCTCACCGAGGAGCGCGCCGATCACCTGCGCCTGTTCCCCATGACCCTGAACAACTCCTCGCGCTTCGGCACCGCGTTCACCGAGACCATCGAAGCGCGCGAAGGCGTCACCACGGGCATCTCGGCGGCCGACCGCGCGCATACCATCCGCGTGGCCATCGATCCCAAATCGACGCCTGCCGACCTGGCCCGCCCCGGCCACATTTTTCCCCTGCGCGCGCGCCGCGGCGGGGTGCTGGTTCGCGCCGGGCAAACCGAAGCTTCGGTCGATCTTGCCCGCCTCGCCGGCCTTAATCCAGCGGGCGTCATCTGCGAGGTGATGCGCGACGACGGCGAGATGGCGCGCATTCCCGACCTGATCCCGTTCTGTCACCAGCACGGCCTGCAGATTCTTACCGTCGCGGAACTGATCCGCTACCGGCTGCGCCACGAGCGCTACATTGTGCGCGCCGGCGAAAGCCGCATCCAGACCCGCTACGGCGAGTTCCGGATGATCGCCTATGAGAGCGAAGTGAACGGCGGAGAGAGCCATATCGCGCTGGTGAAGGGCGACCTGTGCGCCGATTGTCCGGCGTTTCATGAGGGGCCTTCGCGGCTGCTGGAAGATCCGGCGGATGCCCGGCCGCCGTGCGCGCGAGCTGTCCTGGTGCGCGTCCATACGCGCTGCACAGCGGGCGACGTGTTCGGCGCCGACTGCCACTGCCGCGAGATCCTCGACGAGTCGATGCGCATGATCGCCGAAGAAGGCTGCGGGGCCATCCTCTACTTGCACAACACCTCGCGCGGATTCGCCATCGATCACACGGCTGTCGACGCGTTCGAGCCCGGCGGAGCGGTCACGCCCGCGGCGGCCCGCGAAGCCAACGTGGCCCGGCTCATCCTGCACCGCGAACTGCGGGAACGGGAAGGCGCGCAGGACCGCTCCGGGCGCATCCTCCGGGCGATCGGCCTGGGCGGCCAGATCCTGTCCGACCTCGGGATCCAGCGCATCCGCCTGCTGTCAAACACGCCCATGCACATTCCGGCCCTGGAAGGCTTCGGCCTGGAGATCGTCGAGCAGGTCCACATCCCAGTCGAAGAGTGCACCCGCGTCGGCTGATTCGCCGATCTCAGAGCTTTGAACGCCGCGCTCCCTCTGATTCTTCAAATTGCCCGTCAAACCCTTCGAGCCATGGTCTGAATTATCCGGGTAGTGCTCGATGAGCTCGTCGAGGATTTCGGGAAATTCCGCAAGACAATGGCCACATATCTCTTCCCATCAGCGGTCACGGAGAATTGGCCGCGCTTAGCTCAGCGCCCTCTTCAAGAGCGCGCCGATCTTTGCTTCTTCAGGGCCAGTCAAGTCCGTCAGCGCGAAGGAGGTGGGCCACAGGTGGCCGTCGTCAAGGTGCGCCTTGTCGCTGAATCCCAGGGTGGCGTACCTGGTCTTGAACTTGTGGGCATCCTGGAAGAAGCAGACGACGTTGCCTTTCTCATTGGCGTACGCGGGCATTCCGTACCAGAGTTTCGGCGAGAGGGCCGGCGCGTTGGCTTTGATGATGGCATGGAGCCGCTCGCCGAGGGCACGATCCGGTGGCTGCATTGCGGCGATCTTTGCCAACACTTCGCTTTCCCCGTCAGCCTTGGTGGCGCGTCCCTCCGCTTTCAGTTCCTGAACGTGCTCCCGTATTGCCGCTTGTTCCTCGGCGGTCAATCCATGGACGGCCTTGCCGGCCGATTTGCGCGCGGCGGGCTTCTTCCTCGGGTTGTGAGCAGGTTTGAGATCGGTCATAGCGGTCCATTATTTCATTCGTGCGGGGCGGTGGCCTGCAGGCGGCGCCAGAAGAGGTAGAAGAGCGCCCAGAACACGCTGGTGATCGACGACGGCGCGAACGCCGCCGGACGATCGCTTATCGCGGCGTGAGCGATCAGGGCCGATACGAGGTTGATGGCAAATCCGGCGTAGGCCCACTCCTTGAGCCGGGCGGGAACCACGGGAATGAGCAGCGCGGCCACTCCCAGCACCTTGGCACACGAGAGCTCGACGCGGAAGGAGCCGGCGGGGAAACCGAGGCGGGCGAACGCTTCCGCCGCCGCGGGCAGTTGGAGCAGCTCCCAGTAAGCGGTGAACATCATCTCCACGCAGAAGAGCGCGGTGACGATCCAAAAGGCGATGGAGATGGCCCTGGGGGTTGCCCTCGCCGCGGCGAAGGCTGGATTCTGCAAGGTCGATTCCATGGGGTTCATTCTCTACTCTCCTGTCAGCCGATCGATCTCCACTCACGACCCTTGAGCCGCGTTGGGCTGGGTGCCGGGCGCCTCGGTGCCGAACTGCTTTGCGTATTCGCCCCTGAGTTGCTGCCAACGCTTGGACTTCACGGCGTCTGCGCCGGCCATCGCGGCGATGGCAACTCCGCTGAGAAGCTGAGCCAGAACTTCAAAACAAATGTGCCAGCCCGCGGCGCCCCACGCGATGTAACCGCGATGGATACTATGCCAGAGCGTCAGGCGGGTGCCCCCGTCGAAGGCCTCGAGTTCCCAACGAATATCGTTGTACTCAAGCACCCTGGGAGCATCGGCTCGCGTCACGGTCGTTTCCACCGCCACTGGCGTTCCCCCCCAGGTGAGTTTCACCGTTCCCAATGTCCCCAGGCTCCCATCGACATCGAAGGGCGCCCACTTGCGCAAATGCGCCGGATCGGTAAGCGCCTGCCAGACTTTTTCCGGTGAGTGGCGCAGTTCTCTTACGAGAACCAGCGTCCACTTCTCTCCGTCCTTGAGTACCCGCGCCGCATTTACCGTGCCCGGCTCGTAATGTTCGCTCTCGCTGTAGCTCATCGACCTTCTCCGTGGTGCTGGGGCCGTCGGAGTCCACCGGCGGCGATGCTGGTGAACGTCAGCCAGACCAGCGCATGAGCTGCGTGAGCTGGATGCGGTTGCCGCAGGTGTCGTTCACCATCGCGATTTTGGAGGCCGTCACATCGGTGGGAGGCATGGTGAACTCCGCGCCGCGCGCTTGCATGCGTTCGTAATCGGCCTGCAGGTCGTCGGTGAAGAACATGGCCGCGGGCTGGCTTTGCTGAAACAGCGCCTCTTGATAGGCCCTGGCGGCAGGGTTGCTGTTGAGCGCCAGTTGCAGCTCCGTACCGTTCGGCTCCTCAGCTGAAGCCACCGTGAGCCAGCGAAACGGGCCCTGGCTGAAATCGTTCTTCTTCACGAAGCCGAGCACTTCGGTGTAGAAGTGGAGGGCCTTCTCCTGGTCGTCGACGTAAACGCTCGTCACTTTGATCTTCATGGGTTTCCTCGCAGGATCTGGATTCGCGGGCGCTGCCGCGTTCTTACTTCTTCCTTTTGGTTTGCGCCGGCTCAGTGGGCGTGGAATGCTCCATGCTGTCCAGGTGACGCTCGAGAGCATCGACATGGACCGACCAGAAGCGGCGGAACGGAGCCAGCCAGTCGTCCACTTCCTGAAGCGGTCCAGGCTTCAGCCGGTAGAGACGGCGCTGGGCGTCCACGGTGGATTCCACGAAGCCGGCCTCGCGCAACACTCGCAGGTGCTTCGACACCGTCGGCTGCGGCATATCGAGCCGACGCTCGATTTCTCCCACCGACTGCTGGCTCGAGACCAAGAGGCTCAAGATCGCCCGGCGGTTTGGCTCCGCAATGATATCGAAGACAGATTCCACTCTTTGTATATACCTCTATCGGCATATACGTGTCAAGGCATAAAAAGAGCGATGCGGCACCTTTTTTGGGAATGCGGATCAAGCCGCATCCCGGGGAGCAGGGTGTATCTATTCTTGTTGACCTGCGGTCGCGCGAGGTCTTGTTTCAGGGGGCGTGGCGCGCATACGCTGGCTGATTTTCCGTGCGGGGACCCCGCCGTAGACTCCCCAGGGCTCGAGATCGCGAGTCGCAACCGCACCCAATCCCAGCACCGCGCCCTCGCCCAGGCTGACTCCGGGAGAGACAATGGCACGGGCGCAAACCCAGGCGTAGGCTCCGATGGAACTCGAGTAGGCAAGCAAGGGGAAGGCTGGATCGTTCATGTCGTGCGTCGCCCCGCATAGATACGCGCCTTGGGAAACGATCGCGTGTGACCCGAAATGCATGGGCGCCGGATTGTAAATCTCCGCGCCGTCAGCGGCGGTAACCTGGTCGGCGCAGACAAGATTCCAGGGCGCCCAGATCCGGGATGCGGGATAGAAATGGCAGCTTTCCCCCATGGTGGCGCCGAAGGCACTGAGCAGCATCGACCGCCAGGCGTGGAACGGGCGCGGGGACGTGCGGTAGAACAACGTCCAGCACACGTTCCAGGCGAGGCGCTTGAGTCGATCGCGCAAAGGGAACGACGGCCGTAAATACGGGTCTGGGGCGGCCGATTCGGGAATGTGTTCCGCGGCGTTGTAGTGCAGTTGCTTGGCCATTTGGTGCGCTTTGAGGCGGGCGAATCCTGCATGGATTCTAGCAAGGGACCGCGCGACAGCGGCCTGGACCGGAATGCGCGCCAGGAGCGAGTTTCTTGGGCGGAATCTTTCCAAATGGCAAACTTCCTACACGTTCGGGGTATTTAAACGAATTACTAAAAGCGGTAGGATTCAGAAAATACCTGTAAACCTTGGGGATTTTACGAATATCGAGCAAGGGGTAATGGCGGACTGCCGTGAAGCGTTTACGGTCATCCGGCTGGGTTGAGACCGGTCTGTCCGCGCTGGGGTAAGTTGGATGTTTCGTTTTTTGACCCGTTCGGCGTTGGTGCTTCTGTGCGGAACCGGGCTGCTGTCGTCCTGTGCGGCACGTGGTCAGGAGTCGCCTGTTCCGGATCTTACCGGGATGAGTATTGAGGACCTTACGCAGGTCCAGCTGTCGACTGCCTCACGCCACCTTGAGGATCCGCGAAAAGCGCCCACAGCGGTAACCGTCATCACCGCCGAGGAGATTCGGCTCTACGGATGGCGAACGCTGGCTGATTTGTTGGGCAGCATTACCAGTTTCTATACCGCCTACGATCGAAGCTACGCCTACGTGGGGGTGCGCGGGTTCCTGCAGAGCGGCGATTACAACGCGCGCATCCTGCTGCTGATCGATGGACATCGCATCAACGACAACGTCTTCGACAGCGCGTTGATGGGCACCGAGTTTCCGCTGGATATGGACCTGATCGATCGCGTCGAGGTAGCGCGGGGTCCGGGTTCTTCGCTCTTTGGCACCAATGCCGAACTCGCGGTCGTCAACGTCTTTACGCGGCAGCCGGATCACCAGGCCAGTGCCGAGGTCACTTCGGGCGCAGATTCATTTTCGGGCCGAACGGGTGAGGTCCGGGCTTCAGTGAGAACGGCTCGGCTGGCAACCCTGGTATCGGGCAGCATGTACCGCTCCAACGGAGCGTACCGCCTCTTCTTCCCCGAGTACGACAGTCCGGGCACAGGCAACGGGATCGCCACCAATCTGGATGGGGACCGGTACGATCACGCGTTCGGCATGATCCGCCGTGGCCGGTTCCGGCTCGAGGGGCTGTTTGGGACTCGCGACAAGATCGTTCCCAATGCCTCGTACCAGACCATCTTTGCGGATCCGGGAAACCGGACCATGGATACAGTCGGGTACGTCGATGCCGGCTATAGTCACGACTTTTCTTCCCGCTTACAGCTCGATGTCCGCGCTTATTACGATGGGTATCGATTCTGGGGTTCCTATCCCTATACCGGCGCCGACGCGACGGGCCGAACGGTACAAATCAATGACGCCATGGCCGACACTGTCGGGCTCGAAGTGGTGGTCGGCGAGAGGCTCGGCAGGCACAGGATGGTTGTGGGCGGGACGGATGAACACAGCTTTCGGATCAACCAGAGAAACTACTATGTCGGCCAGCCGCCGTTTTTGAATGATCGGCGAACCCTGGATCACGCCGCCGGGTTCGGCGAAGTCGAGCTCAACCCTTCTGCCCGATTCAGCTTCAATCTTGGCGGCCGGATCGACTGGTACAACCTGTATGGGACCGCGCTCAGCCCGCGGCTGGCGGCGATGTTTTTCCCCACCGGCAGCACGTCGGCGAAGTACATCTTCAGCCACGCCTTCCGGGCGCCCGATCCCTATGACGAGTTCTATGTCGACGAGGTGGACATCACGGCGACGAGCAAATCGCTCCGGCCGGAAAACATCAACTCCCATACAGTACTTCTGGAGCACACGTTCAACGGGAAAGTGCGGATGGCCGCCAGCGGTTTCTGGAACGACCTGAACAACATCATCAAGGAGCAGCAGGATTCGTCGGGCAACACCCACTTCGCCAACGAAACAGGGGACACGGGACGCGGCGGGGAGCTTGAGCTGATCGCGAAGTATCCTTCGGGCTGGAGGGTGCGAACCAGCTATACCTACGAGCAGACCCGCCAGAAACAGTGGGGTACCACGGTGATGAACTCACCGTCTCATCTGGCCAAGTTGAATGCCGCGGCCCCTGATCCCAACATTGGGGTTCCTGGGAACGGAGCTATTATTCACAGGTCCTCAGCCGAACTTTATGGGGCAGCGGATCGGATCCTCATTTCTTGTCAACGCTACCCTGTCGTCGCGCCCGTTCGCGCACGGATTTGAGCTTTCGGCCAGTGGCTATAACCTTTTCGATCGCCGCTGGGCCACTCCCACCGGGCCGGAGGTGGCCGCGCCGGCGACAGTCCAGGACGGACGCACGCTGCGTGTTCGCCTGACGTATCGCCTCGGGTTCGAGCGGAAGCTGGGGGCCAAGTGATTCTCCGCCCGCTCCGAGGCGAACGCTCCGTCCCTCGCTCGCACGCGCGCTGGATCGCGGCATTTGCGTTCCTTCTCTTCGTTTTTGCCGGGGTGTCGCCCGCTCAACAGGACGAGCGCGCCGTGCGGGCTGCGTTTGTCTTCAATCTGACCAAGTACGTTTCCTGGCCCAGCGCGAGCGATCGGCTGGTGGTCGGTGTGATCGGGCCGGGAAACCTCGGGCCAGTTCTGAAGCAGGTACTCGATGGAAAGATCAGCGACGGCCGGAGAATCAGTGTCATGATCCACACGCCGGAAGCGGAACTTGGAGATTGCGACGTCTTGTATGTGGCGGGTTTGTCGGAGGGAACGATGCGGTCGATTCTCAATCGCGTTGCCGGGCGCGCGGTTCTCACGGTTGGGGACAGCGATCAGTTTGTGCGAGCCGGCGGCATGGTGGGACTGGTCCGCTCGGGAGACGAGATTGAAATCGAAGTGAATCTGCGCGCCCTACGCAGCCGCCATCTTGACATGAGCTCGCGCTTGCTGAAACTCGCCGTGCTTGTTCCCAGCCGAGGAGGCGAGCAATGATCCAGTCACACCGCAGCAGCCTTCGCTCGAATATCGTAGTCGTGGTGGTGCTTGCCAGCGGCCTGGCGGTGGCGTTATTCACCGCCCTGATCACGTATGTAAATACGCGCAGTTCCATCGACCAGTTGGATAGCCGGCTGGCGACGCTTGCCGATGTGATTGGCCAGAATTCCACGGCCGCACTGGACTTCAACGACCGGAAAGGGGCGGCCGAGGTTCTGAATGCGCTTCGCCGCGAGCCTTCGGTGGTGTCGGCCTGTCTTTACGACACGATTGGCTCTCTTTTTTCCGAATACGAACGGGACGCGGCGGCGCCGCCCTGCGCGCGGCAATCGAGCGCGGGCAAGCCAGCGGCAAATGAATACCAATACGCAATGCGGCCCATACGGCGGGCTACCGATTTTGTCGGCTCGATCGTGGTTACCGCCGATACCGGCGACCTGAGAAAGCGGAATGCTCGCATGCTGGGCATAGCCATTGGCCTGGCGTTGATATCGCTTACCATGGCGGGATTTGCGGGGACCGTTTTGCAGCGGCGAATCTCGAGGCCGGTGGTTCAACTTGCGGCTGCCATGAACCGGGTTACCCGGGAGGGAAGCCTGGATGCGCACGTGCGCGAGGAGGGCGCGCAGGAGATCGCACAACTCGCGGCCGGATTCAACACCATGATCGTCGAGTTGGAGCGCCGTCACCAGATCGCACAGCTAGCCGAATCGCAGCTGCTGGAGCAGGCGCGCACCGATTCTCTGACGGGTCTTCCCAATCGCCGCTACCTGGCCGAGCAACTGGAGCACGAATTGGGGAGGTTGCAGAAGGAAAAGTGGATGATGGCGCTGCTCTACATCGATCTGGACGGATTCAAGCTGGTGAATGACAGCCTGGGCCATGTCATCGGCGATATGCTTTTGTGCGAAGTAGCCAAGCGGCTCAAGTCACGAGTCCGCGCCATCGATACGCTGGCGCGCGTCGGCGGGGATGAATTCACCGTGATCCTGATAGGTTTAGAAGCCGAACATGACGCAACCATTGCCGCTAATGGCCTGATCCAGAGCTTGTCGCGCCCGTTCGTGATCGAAGGAAACGAGATTACCGTTGGAGCCAGTATCGGCATCAGCACGCGCCGCCCGGCGGGCCTGGACGATCTTGATCTTCTGAAACAAGCCGACAGTGCGATGTACGCCGCCAAGAGAACCGGGAAAAATCGCGCAGTTCATTTCAGCCCAGAATTGGGCCACATGGCCCGCGAACGCCTGACGCTAGAGACCGAACTGCGCGGCGCCATCGCGCGCGGCGAAATCTATGTGGCCTACCAACCCGAATGGAGTACCGTATCCGGGCGGCTGGTCCGCTTCGAAGCCCTTGCCCGCTGGAATCACCCCCATCTCGGAGAAATTCCGCCGGAGAGCTTCATCGCAGTGGCTGAAGAGAGCGGCCTCATCCACTCCGTCGGCAAATTCGTCATGGAGCGCGCCTGCGTGGAGTGCCGCGAATGGCAGAAGATCTCGCGTTTTCCCGTACAGGTGGCCGTAAACGTTTCTACTCTTCAGTTCAATTGCGACAACTTCATTGAGGAAGTCCGGTCGATACTGGAATGCACAGGTCTGCGGCCCGAGTTGCTGCAGATCGAGCTGACAGAATCGGTGATGATTGGCGCGCTCAGCCATTCGGCGGAGAAGATGAAGCGTCTGCGCTCTCTTGGCATAAGCCTGGCGATCGACGACTTTGGCACCGGTTATTCGTGCCTGGGGTATCTGCCCGGCCTGCCGTTTACCGCGCTGAAAATCGACCGCACCTTTGTCCGCCGGCTGCACCTCGGCCCCGAGGTCGCGACCATGATTCGGTCCTTGATTGAACTGGCCAAGAAGATGAACCTGCGGGTGATCGTGGAAGGCATCGAGGAGCCATCGCAGCTGACGGCGATACTGGAGATGGGCGCCGACGAATTGCAAGGCTATCTCCTGGGCATTCCCTCCGACACTCCTCGAATCCAGTTTGCCGACGGATTCAGCGGGAGTCCGTTATCGCTGCGCGGCACCGCCAACATTCGGAGTTGAACCCGCTTCCGCGAATTGTACCTAAAGAAGAAACGCTATTCTGAAAGCATGCGGCTGCACGCCAAAATCTTCCCTCGCGCCGACTTCCGGCGGCCTCGCCGGAGATTGGACCTGATACATCCGGCTTTTCCAGCACTGGGGATGATGCTTGCCGGTCTTCTTGTGCTCAAGCTGCCGGCCTGCGCGGCGGAGGACCCTGCGTCTACTCGCGTTGCCGCGGCGGAAGCGATATACGCGGACCTTGCTGACTCCTATGGCATTCTCTCGACGATCGATTCCGATCTGTTCGCGACGTACCAGGGAAAGGACCGCAGGGCGTGGGAGGGCGTCTACAGGGAGAAGCGCAGCAAGCTGACCACGGCGCTAAGTCAGATCTCCGCCTCGAGTCTTTCCAGGATCGATGCCCGCGCGGTCGAAGTGATGAACCGTCACCTCCGCGATGATTTTCCCGAGCAGTTCAGCGATCAGAATGCGCCGCCCGAGCATTGCCACGATGCACAGCGCCAAGACCTTTCAGTAGAGTCGCTCGAGGGCGCCCTTCACTCCTGCTTCACGGAGTTGGCCAACAACATCGAGTTCGAGGGCAAGCGTGTTACCCGTGTCTCCGCGTTGGGCATGCTGGAGGAAATCGGCGAGGAGGCAAGGCGAAAGAAACTCTTCTTCGCGATGGAGCCGCTTTGGAATGCCGTGGACGGAAAGCACGATGCAGCCAGCCCGTATCGCCGGCTGCTTTCCCTGGTCGTGGCGGCGGCGGAAGGACAGGGCACGCGGGTCGATGCGGCCGCGAAAACGATCGGCGTATCATCGCAGGAAGTCGAGCGATGGCTGGAGCAGATTCTCGACGCCTGGCGCCAGGCCGAGGGAAGGGAAATGGTCGAGCCGTGGAACTACTTCTATCGCAGCGGAGAAGCCTCTCGCCTGCTCCGCGACGCTACTCCGAAGGATTCCTTTGTCCCTGTAATTCAGCGCTATTATCGCGACCTGGGAGCGGATCTGCAGGAACTGGGCGTGCTCTACGATCTTGAAGCGCGTCCCGGCAAGGCGCCTCTGGCTTATACCGACTTCGTAACCCGGGGCCGGATCGTCGACGGCAAGTGGCGCCCGTCCGTGGTGCACATCTCCGGCAGCTACGCGACCGGCGGACTCGGCCTGCTGAACGAACTGGTTCACGAGAATGGCCACGCCGTCTACGAGATGGCGATTCACGTGCGCCCGGCGTTTATGGATGTTACCGCGGCACTGTTCGACGAAGCTTTCGCCGATGTTCCTTCATGGAATACCTACGAGCCTTCCTGGCAGCGTAAGTATCTGGGTCAGGCCGCGCCCGAGGCGGCGTCGCTGCGCGATCTGTTCTCCTCCGTGATGCTCGACGTCGCCTGGGCCTTGTTTGAATGCCGGATGCTGCGCAGTCCCTCGGCCGATCCCAACGGAGTGTGGACCGACATCACCAGCCGCTATTTGCACATCGTCCGCCACCCCGAGATCTCGTGGTGGGCCATGCGCGGGCAACTCGTCGAGATGCCGGGATACATGGTGAATTACGGCCTCGGGTCGGTGCTGACCGCCGACATTCGCCAACGCACGCGCGAAGCCCTGGGACCGTTTGAAACCGGCAATCCACGGTGGTACTCATGGACCAGCGAGCACCTGCTGCGCTTCGGTGAAGAGGTCGATACGCCCACGCTGCTGAGACAGTTTCTTGGGCGACCCGTTTCGCCGCAGGCATTGCTCGACCAGATTCGAAGAGTCGCTCCGGGGCGGGGAGCGCCCGGAACCAGGCACTCCGGATTCAAGATAGAATAGACGCCGTATACACGCAATGTAGCCGATGCCCCGTCCGAAAATCCCTTTTCGCCTTTCGACTCGTCGCTCGATCTATACCGCGCTGAGCTTCGCGTTGGGGCTTTTTGCCGTTGCTCCGCCCGCGGACCGCGCGCAGCAAAGCGAAGCCGAAGTTGGCATTATCGTGGTGAAGTCGGCAGACCAAGCCAAGCAAGTCGTCGCCGATCTGAAAGCGGGAATGGACTTTCGGGTCATCGCCAAAGAGCGCTCGGTGGATTCAACCGCTGCCGACGGTGGATCCATGGGACGCCTGAATCCCGACAGCCTGCGGCCGGAATTTCGCGATGCGCTGAAGGGTCTGAAGCCCGGGCGGGTGACAGGCGTCATTCCTTTTCGCGATCGGTTCGCAGTTCTTACGATTTTCGCGGCACCGTCGAATCCTGGCACCGCCCGCGAGAGCGGCCTGCCCGCAGGGCCGCCACCCGTTCGCAATATGATCGGCATCGACGGCTTTAACGAAGCCGACGATGCCTTCCAGCAATTTCCCCAAAAGCCCGATGGCTGGGAGCGCAGTCCTGAACAGATCTGCTCCATTCGGCAGCAATCGGTGCCCCATGCGGTCACGGCGGTGGAAAAGCTCCTGTCCGACGCCGAGGGTCCGTCTCCGAACCCTTCGGCGCCTCTGGAAGAGAGCGATGCTCTCGTCGCTATTGAAGCGCACACCACGCTGGCGCAGTTGCATGCCTACAACAGCGAAATGGACAAGGCGGTCAAGGAGTTTCAGACCGCCTATCAATATGCCGTGGCTAGCTCTCCTCGTTCGCTTCCTTTCCTTAACGAAGCCCTGGGCGTCACCTATCTTCACCTCGCGGAGATGGAAAACGGATCCTATCGCGGGTCGGGAACTATCGACTTCTTCCCGCCCATCGATCCGCACGCGCATTTCGCCAAGCAGGACAACGCGAAGCTTGCGATCCAGTATTTTCTGCGCTATCTCGAACACAACCCGGATGACCGCGAGGTGAAGTGGCTTCTGAATCTTGCCTATCAGATGCTGGGGGAGTATCCCGCGGGCGTCCCCGCAAAATATCTGGTCGCCGAAAAGGGCTACGATTCCAGGGAGAGCGTGGGTCGCTTCAAGGACGTGGCTCCCGCCGAAGGATTGAATCTCTTCCTCGCGGCGGGCGGCGTGGTTGTGGACGACTTTGAAAACAACGGGCTGCTCGACATCATCGTCCTGAGCACGTACGCGTGCGACTCCCCACATTACCTCCATAACAACGGCGACGGCACATGGTCTGATCGGACCGCCCAGGCAGGCCTGTCGAACCAACTGGGCGCGCTGCAAATTGTCGCCGCCGATTACAACAATGACGGGTGCCTCGACTTCCTCCTGCTTCGCGGAGGATGGGAGTTCCCCATGCGCCGGTCCCTGATGAGGAATAACTGCGACGGCACCTTCACGGATGTAACGCAACAAAGCGGCCTCGAAGACACCGTGACCGCTTCGCAAACTGCCGCGTGGGCAGACATCGACAACGACGGCTATCTCGACCTCTTCGTCGGTAGTGAAAAAGGACGCAGCCAGCTGTTTCACAACAAGGGAGACGGCACCTTTGAAGACATCTCCCACTCGGCGGGCATTGACGAACTCACGTTTGCCAAGGGCGTGACGGCCGGCGACTACGACAAGGATGGGTACGTTGATTTCTTCGTCTCTGTCTTCAATGGGACCAAGCACCTGTACCACAACAATCACAATCTGACCTTTACCGATGTCGCCAAACAGGCCGGCGTCGAGGACTCCACTTACAGCTTCTCCACGTGGTTTTTCGACTATGACAACGATGGCTGGCCCGATATCTTCATGACCGGCTATAACATCAACTCGATTGATAACGTGTTACGCAGTTATGAAGGACAAACCGTTCCCGAGGCATCCCGCAACACGCTGAAGCTATTTCGCAACCTGCACAACGGCACGTTTCAGGACGTCACCGCGCAGGTGGGTCTGGACCGGATTTTCATGCCCATGGGATCCAACTTCGGCGACATTGACAACGATGGCTTCCTCGACATCTACCTCGGCATGGGCAACCCATCCTTCGTCTCGCTCATGCCTCATGTGCTGCTGCATAACAAGGAGGGGAAGTCCTTTGTGGATGTCACAGCCTCGTCGGGGACGGGCGAGATTCATAAAGGACACGGCATCGCATTCGCCGATCTTGAACGCCGCGGCCAGGAAGACATCATCGCCGAAATCGGGGGGGCCGTTCCTTCGGACAGGCATACGCTGCGGCTGTTCAGAAATCCCGGCAACGACAACGACTGGATCAACGTCAAGCTTATCGGCGTCAAGAGCAATCGCTCGGCGATCGGCGCGGAGATCAAGGTCACGGTTGAAAACGACAATCATGGATCGCGATCCGTCTATCGTACCGTAGGGGAGAACAGTTCCTTCGGCGGGAACCCTCTGGAACAGCACATCGGATTGGGCCATGGCGCGCGCATCCTCTCCATCGACACCTGGTGGCCGGCGACCAGCACGCGGCAGCACTTTACCAATGTCGATAAGAACCAGTTCATTGCGATTAAGGAATTCGCCGGCGATTACACCAAGCTGGATCGCAAGCCGCTGAAAGCGGCCGGGACCGGGGCGGTTTCCGTGGCAAAATGACTAGCGATGGAGATGGGCAAAGTGACAAGATTCGCAAAACTGTTGGCGATCGCAGCCCTGCTCTCCACTATCCCGCTTTCCGGCGCCGAGGAGCATAAGGCACGAGGCATAGTCCTCAAGGTCGACAAGGCGCATCACTCGCTCATCGTTTCCTGTGAAGCCATTCCCGGCTATATGGAGCCGATGGAAATGTCGTTCAAGGTGCGCGACCGGTCCGATCTTGCGTCGCTCAAGCTGGGCACCTCCATCGAATTCGACCTTGTCGAAGACAGCAGGGTCGCTTACGCAGATCGGATTCATCCAGGTACTGCGGCGAGCTACGAGCCCGAGCCGATGGAAGCCGGGGGACTCACCGTGCTGCACCGTGCGCTCGATCCCTCCGACCTGGTGAAGCTCATTCCGCAAGGAAGCCCGGTCCCGGACTTCACCCTTACTGACCAAGTTGGCCAGCGCATCCACCTGGCGCAGTTTCAGGGCAAAGTCGTCGCCCTGACCTTTGGCTACTCCCGCTGCCCCAATCCGAACTATTGCTTCCGCATGTCGAACAATTTCGCGCAGGTGGAAAGAAGCTTGCCAAGCCGCGACAAAAAAGATCTGATCCTGTTAACCATCATGATCGATCCCGACCACGACCAGGGTAAGACCTTGTCGGAATATGCCGATACGTGGAAGGCCGATCCTTCTGTCTGGCATTTCCTCACCGGGCCGATCGGCGAAATCCATCAGGTGGCGGCAATGTTCGGGATGAACTTCTGGCTGAGTGAGGGGTTGCTCACCCATCCGTTGCACACCGTCCTCATCGATCGCAGCGGGCGCCTGGCGGCAAATATCGAAGGCAATCAATTTACTTCGCACCAGCTTGGCGACCTGGTTGAAACGGTGATGAACGGTACCGACTAACTTCCATGGCGATTGGCCGTGTTTCAAGGAGGAGAAGATCGCCCATGGACTCTGCGGGGACGCCGAGACTATGCCGGTACTGATCAGGTTGGGGCAGGATGTCTCTCGCGGACGCTCGCCGGTGGGCGGACGGCGTGTTGCATCATCCACTCGAACGCAGTCTCGATGGCGCGCGCGAATCGAGGCGTGTCGAATAGCGGCGCTTCTGTTCTGCTCTTCCGGATCCGCGCACGCAGCGTTTCCAACTCCGCGCGATCATCCGCCAATCGCAAGGCGGCCGCTTCATATTCCTTGAGATTGGATGTCACTAACTCGGGCAGTCCGGCCGCAAGGAGGATGCTGCCGGCGACGCGCGACGCGAATGTCTCGCCCGCCGATGTCAACACTGGACACCCTCCCCACAGCGCGTCGCTGGTCAGCGTGTGGGCGTTATAGGGCAGGGTATCGAGAAACAAATCCGCCGTCGCGAATCGAGCCAGGTGTTCGGCATTCGGGACGGAGGGTGCAAAGATGAGGCGCTCCGATCCGCCTTTCAGCCGCGCCTCCGCCTCCCTTCGCAAGTTCGCCATCGCAGCCGGGTACGTCTCGAGCAGCCACAAAACGCTTCCCGGTACTTGCTCCAGCAGCCGCATCCAGATATCGAAGATCACGGGCGTGATCTTGTGGGGCGAATTGAAACAACAGAAGACGAATCCGTTTTCGGGGAGTCCGTACTCCGCGCGGCTGTGAGCGGGTGCGACCGGACGTCGCCGATCGTTCACCTGATAGCAATCCGGCAGGTGAACCAGCGTTTCGGTGAAGTGCTCCTGTTGATCCGGGGGCACGGCAAACCGGTCCACCAGAACATAATCGATCGCTCGCGTTCCCATGGTGCCGGGATAACCGAGGTAGCTCACCTGGATGGGAGCCGGCCGCAGCGCCATGATCTCAGGCCGGGCGCCGGTGGTGTAGCCCTTGAGGTCCACCAGAATGTCGACTGTGTCGGCGCGAATGCGGGCCGCAGCGGATGCATGGGAGACGTGCTCGAGATCCACGAATGAGTCGAACGAGCCACGCAGTCTTGCCCGCGCGGCGCTTCCGTCGTCGGCGCCGTAAGAGTACCCAATGATGCGGAAGCGGCCGCGGTCATGCAGCTCGAACAACTCGGAGATGAGACGGGCCGTCGCATGCTCCTGAAAGTCGGCAGAGAGATAGCCGACGGTGATGCGCTCGCGTTTTACCGGGACTTGCGCCGCCGCGCCGCTCGCCGCCAGCCGTCGTGCCTGTGCCCATTGCTCGGCACATTGACGCTGTTGCCGGGGCGTTGTCTCCAGAGTCAGAAACACGAATGGATTGACCGCGCCGGATCCGGCTTCCACAGAGTGTATTAACTGCCTGGTGAGATCGTCGATCATGCGCCAGTCGCACAGATCTCGGAGTTGGTGCACGAGGATAGCGATGGCCTCGATATAACCTGGATTCATCGACACGGCCTTTGCCAGAGCGGCGGTTGCTTCTTCCATCTTTCCCAACCGCCGTAGCGCGCTGGCCAGGTTGCGATAGGCTTCGGCATATTCAGGACGGAGGCGCAACGCTGTCCGGTAACCGGCCACGGCCTCCTCCAGACTGCCTGTCATCTGATAAAGATTGGCCAGGTTGTTATGCGCCTCGGGATACTCCGGCACAAGTTCGATAGCGCGGCGAAAGGCCGGAATGGCCTCGGTTGTTCTGCCCATCTGGGCGAGGATGGAGCCCAGATCGTTTGCCGCGACAGCCGACTCCGGATCCGCCTCGATGGCCCTGCGGAGCAGGTCCACAGCCTCCTCTGACTCGCCTTGTTGAAACGCGGCGATGGCACGCTGGTGCAAACTGCCCATTCCGGTCGAGGCCATTGGTTCATCCTACAGGCAGTGGAGTGGTTTCCACGGACTTGTGAGGGAAGGAAAAACCGACCATGGTTTGAGTACGCCGCCCAACGTCGTGGCAAAGTCAGGGAGCGGGTGAGGCGGCTACGCCAGGCCCGGCAACCGGGAGCGTGAACGAAACAACTTCGGATGCACTTGAGAAGGCGCAAACTCGGAATGAGATGACTCACGAATACTTGTGAAAACGGGCCCGGGTTGTAAACAACCCCACGATGGGCGGATGGAAGAAGTGGTAGAATCGCACTCAATAATCCCGGGCGCCGTTATGAATGGAGAAGGGTTGCAACCGGAGACCGGAGAGATCACTCTGCTTCTGTCGCGGTGGCGAGACGGCGAGGACTCTGTCTTCGAGCAGTTGATGCCGCTGGTCTATCCTCACCTGCGCCAGGTGGCGGCGGCCTACATTCGCCGAGAGCGCAACCCCGACGTGCTGCAGGCTACCGCGCTGGTGCACGAGCTCTACCTGAAGCTGCTCAATCAGAAGAAAGTCGAATACAACGACCGGCGCCATTTCTACACCTTCGCCGCCAAGGTCATGCGCCTGATCCTGATCGATCATGCACGTGGCAACCAGGCACAAATGCGCGGCGGAGGCAGCATCCATGTTCCCTTGAGCGATGATCTCCCATGGGTGGAGGTCGGCAGCGACGACCTGCTGGAACTCGACCGGGCTTTGCATGAGCTGAATGCCATCGACCCGTCCAAGGTGCGGCTGGTGGAATTGCGCTACTTTCTCGGCTGTACGGCCGAAGAGACTGCCACGCTGGTGCAGAGTTCAAAAGCCACCGTCGATCGCGACATGAAGTTCATCAAGAGCTGGCTCTACCGCCGCCTGCATCCCGATTCCGGCTCGCCCACGCCTGATGACTGAGTCATTCTGTCTCGGTTTATCGCCTTCTGTATAGACGCAACGCCACTTCGTGCCGCCAGTCTGAACGCCATGACCCTAACGCCGGAACAATTGCAGCGAATCGAAGCAATTTTCAACCAGGCGCTCGCCCTGCCCGAAGGCGATCGGGCGAAGCTGATTGAATTGCGTTGCGAGGGAGATGCCGCGCTCATGGCGGAAGTGTCATCCCTGCTGCGTGCATGCGCCGAGGAGGAAATGGTGGCCGCCGCGCGCCTGCAGGCGTTTCCTGCGGATGGCCACTGGGGAGAGGATAGAAAGCGCGTCAGCGCCTATGAAATTGATCGCCTGATCGGGCGCGGCGGGATGGGAGCGGTGTATGTGGCGCACCGCGTCGACGGCAATTTCGAGCAGCAGGTCGCCGTCAAACTGATCGATCTTCCGCTTGCCACCGATCTATTCCGGGAACGATTCCGATTGGAACGTCAGATCCTGGCCGGACTCAGTCATCCGTGGATCGCGCGCCTGCTCGACGGGGGAGTGACCAGCGAGGGCGAGCCGTTTCTGGTGATGGAGTATGTCGATGGCGTTCCCATCCATCGTTTCTGCGAGGAGAGCCACCTGTCGGTACAGGACCGCCTGCGTCTATTCAAGAACGTGTGCGAGGCAGTCCAGTTCGCCCATCAGAATCTGGTGGTGCACCGCGATCTGAAACCAGACAACATCCTGGTGACCAGGGATGGTACGCCCAGCCTTCTCGATTTCGGCACCGCCAAGCTCTTGTCCCCCGCCGCGGGAGGGCCGGAGAGCGAGCTGACCCGCCAGGGCTTCCAATCGTTTACGCCTCAGTACGCGAGTCCGGAACAAGTGCTTGGCCACCCCATCACCACGGCCTCGGACACTTATTCGCTGGGTGTGCTTCTCTACCTGCGTTCACACCTCAGTACGCGAGTCCGGAACAAGTGCTTGGCAACCCCATCACCACGGCCTCGGACACTTATTCGCTGGGTGTGCTTCTCTACCTTCTGTTGACCGGGAGTTTGCCGTATCAACTGAAAGAATTCACCACGGCCGAGATGGTGCGCGTGATCTGCGAACAGCCGCCGAGACGGCCTGTGGCTCCCGGAAATGCGGCCAGGCATCTGGACACGGACCTGGAAGCGATTGTGCTCAAGGCTCTTCGCAAGGAGCCCCTGGAGCGCTATCTCACCGCGGCCCAGCTGATTGATGACGTGCAGGCATTTCTCGATCGGCGCACAGTCTCGGCACGCCGGGGGACATTTACCTACCGGGCCGGCAAGTTTGTCCGCAGACATCGAATCGCGCTGCTGGCCGCGGCGGTTGTGACTCTGAGCGTGCTTGCCGGAACCGGGGGAGTGTTGTGGCAGGCCAAGGTCGCCACCGCAGAACGCCGCAAAGCCGAAGCCCGGGCGGCAGATCTGCGCGAGTTGAGCAACAGCCTCCTGTCGGAATTGGACGAGGCAATCAAGGAGCTTCCCGGCTCAACGGGCGCGCAACGGCTGCTGGTCACGCGCGTGCTTGAGCATCTGGACCGCGCGTCAAAGGATGCGGCCGGCGATCGTGAAACGCAGCTGGACCTGGTGAATGCCTACACGCGCCTGGGGAATATCCAGGGAAACCCCTACGATCAGAACCTGGGCGATCGGAGCGGCGCGCTGGCCAGTCTCGACAAAGCGCTGGCGGTCGCCACTTCGCTGGCCAAGGCGTGGCCGGCGGATCACGATTCCATGCTCGCGATGGCCTCGGTGCTGCAATCCCGCAGCGAGGTGCTGTGGGGAATGGAAAGAACACCCGAGGCAGTGGCGTCGATGCGGGAGGCCGTTCGGGTTTACGACGGATTGATCGCGGAGCGCGATGCGAGTGCGCTTCTGATATGCGAAGCGGCTTCGGCCTACGGAACGCTGGGCGACGAGCTGGGACAACCGGGGACTCCGAGCATGGGCGATCTTGCCGGCGCGCTTGAAGTCTACCGAAAAGTCATCGCGCTGGACGAGAAGGCGCTCACTGTCGATCCCGGTCTTCTCCGCGCCCGCCGCTCGCTCGTCATCAGTGAACTCAAGGTTGGCAATGTCGAGATCGAAACCGACCCGGCGCAGGCTCTGAGAGATTACGAGATCGGTCAGGATCGTTTTGACGCCCTTCCGGAGTCGAAACAGGAGACCCTGCCGGCATTGCGTTTACGCGCGAACCTTTTGCGGAAGAGAGCCACGGCTTTGCGGGAATTGGCGCAGTTCGCGCAGGCGGTGCCGCTGTTCGATCAAGCACTGGACATTCAAAGAAAGATCGCCGCTCAGGATCCCAAAGACAGCCGTTCGCAATTCGACGTGTATGTTGATCTCTCGCAGGCGTCGTACAACAACGAGGACGCCGCCGACCCGGCCTTTGCGGGCAGCCTCGCCGATCGCCACCGAAGCCTGACCCTGGCCGAATCCCAGTTGTTGCAGGCAGAACCGATCCTGGTCCAGCTACTGAAAGTGAATCCCTCGAACGTCGAATGGAGGGCGGCTCTGGCCGACCTGCAGGTGCGACTCGGAACCACGCAACAAGAGCTGGGGAAGGTCGACGGCGCCGTCGCAATGTCTGCCGCGGGAGTCGCGACTCTGAAGGAAATGGCACAAAAGCACCCCGACATGGTTCTCACGCTGGACATGGAGATTGACGCTCTTCTCGCGGCCAGGCCCACTTCGCTGCGCGATCCGAAGCTGGCGATCGCAAGTGCCGAACGGGAAGCGGATCTCACCCGGCGGCATCAGCCCGGCGTTCTGCTCTCGCTGGCCCAGGCATATCGCGCCGCAGGACAGGTGGAACAGGCGCGTGCCACCGCCCGGGAGGCTTTGGCCCTGATGCCCGCCTCGCCCCATGGCGGAGCGCCTTTGTCACGCAGTCGCAAACTCCTGGAAATAGAAGAGAAATAGGCAAGCCGACGGCCCGCCGAATTCCCGCATCGGAAGATTTTCTTGAAAAACTGAGTCATTTTTTCCGGCCTTTGCGCCTCCTTGAGTGAGAGCGGATCCGGCGTCAGGGGAGTGGGCGCAAATCCAGTCGGTTTCCGCTCTCGGCTCGCTGCATTCGGCCGAAGGCGTCTGCCGAGGGTTCCGAGCGGTTCCATTGAGGAGATCAACATGAACGTGAGAGAGATTGCAAATGTATCTTGCCGGCTTTTGACTGTGGCCGTGGTCGCGGTTGCCTTTCCGGCTCTGACCGCTGCAGCGCAATCCACGCCGCAGGGCAGTCAGCCATCGATGGATGCGCTTCGCGCCGCCTGCGCCGCCGACGCGCAGCGGCTGTGCGCGGGAGTGCAGCCCGGAGGTGGACGGATCGTGGCCTGCCTCAAGGATCACAAGGACGCACTGTCGGATCGGTGCAAACAGGCCGCCGGCCTGGCTGCGAACCCCGGCAGCAGCCCCGCGCCCGGCGCAGCCAATGGATTGCCATCCTCCGGAGCCAATGCCGCCGCCAGTTCTCCGGCTTCGTCGTCGGGCTCTGCTTCTGTGCCGAGCACCTCGCCTGCGGTTCCCGCCACCAAGGCCGCTCCAGCTAACGCCGCCTCGGCCGCCGTGGGAGAAAAGTTCGTGGAGCAGGTGATCACGGATACCGAACATGAGGGAATGCGCGCCGCGACCATTCACGTTCCCGAGAAATGGAGCTTCGAAAGCAAGATCGAATGGCACTACGACCGCCTTGAGGTGCCCATTGATCTTTTCCTCTCACGCGGAGAATCCCGACAACGCAGAGGCCTATTTCCAATATCCGTTGCTGCGGGCCGAGATCGTCGATGTTGCGCCCCAATACAGGAAATACGCACCCAATAAAAACAAGCCAGGCGATCGCCTGCCCTCCGGAGCCATCTGGTCTGCCCCCATACCTCCAATGCAGGCACTGGCAAAGTTCATCCAGCAGGTTCGCCCCAATGCCGCCAACTTCAAGTGGATCGGGCAGCAGGATCTCCCCGACCTGGCCAAGAACCTCAAGATGGATCCGTGGCCCGGCGATCACGGTGTTGCCATCAAGATCGGCTACGACCTGAATGGCCAGCCGGTTGAGGAGGCTTTCTTCGGGGTTTACTACATCTCCAAACAGGGCACTGACGCCGTCAGTCTCGGCCAATTGAGCATGGCGGCAGGTTCATTGCAACAGACCAACTGGGGATTTCGGGCTCTGCAAAGCATGCGCGCGCCTGCGGGCACTCTCGACAAGCGCATGCCGATGTTTTGCGTGATTGCCAAGTCCATCTACGTAAATCCGGAGTGGATCCGGCTCACAAAGGCGATCAACGACAAGATGATGGCCGACTTCAACCAGAAAATGAAGCAAGGCTGGGATCAGATCCGTGCGTCCCAGGCCATCATGGAGCAGACCATGAGGCAGCAGGCCGCGTTCCAGGCGAACTTCGACAAACAGGAAGAAGCCTTTCGCAACAGCGGCGGCGTGGACGACAGTTTTCTGCGGGATGGCGGCAAGCGCAGTGCTTCCGACCATTGGGACGATTTGATCCGCGGCGTCGATACGCTCAACGATCCGAGCACCGGAGGTACGACGCAGCTCTCCAACCTGGGCCAGTATCACTTCACTGACGGATTCGGCAATTACCGGACCAGCGATGATCCTAATTACACGCCGGAGAAGGCGGGTGAAGTGGGGACCTGGCAGCAAATGACAACAGCCCAGTAGTGCTGCGTGGTCCGCGTCGCGCCACTTTGCCGGGAGCGGAGCGAAGCCGGACCGTGGGAAGTGCGCCGTGAAGGACTGCCGGTGTCCTGGTTACCAACCAGAGCAAGACAAAGACGACGCACTGCCCTCACCTGAGTGACGCCTTTCCCGCGAATAAACCCCTATACGGAAATTATGAAGAACAACCACGGATTCTTCCGCTGCGCTGCGCGCAACGCCAGGATGGCAGCGGAGGAAGGGATTCTTCACTACAATCGAGTTTGAGAGTTCCCCATGGGAGACGATCCACCCGGGCTCAGGCTGGGAACCGGGCAGTTTCAAATGGAACCGCGGCTCCCGCCGATGCGTACAAGAGAAGCAGACCCGAGTTCCCCGGGTTCCCCGAAAAGAACGACCCCACAACTCAAGCGAGGGACGCATGAGAGCCACTCTTCGACTTGCCCTCCGGCAGTTGCGCAAAGCGCCCGGATTCGCCCTGACCGCGGTGCTGACCCTCGCGCTGGCCATCGGCGCCAATGCCATTGTCTTCAGCGTGCTGAATGCACTGGTGCTGCGTCCGCTGAACGTGCCGAATCCCGGCAATTTGTATATGGTGGAGCGCAACTACGGCTCGGAAACAACTCCTTCGCAGTCCTATCCGGACTACCGCGATCTGCGCGACCAGAATCGCAGCTTCGATTCGCTGGTGATGTACGACATCATGGGCGGCGTGGGGCTCGACACCGGCAAGGGAAATCCTTCGGTTGTGTGGCCCTACATGGTCAGCGGCAATTATTTTGACGCGCTCGGAATTCAACCTTACCTTGGCCGGTTTATTCATGCCTCGGAAGAGCATGGCAAGAACAGCATGCCGGAGATCGTTCTGAGCTATGCGCTATGGCATACCTATTTCAACGGCGATCGCGATGTAATCGGCCGCGTCGTTCAGATCAACAAGCATCCCTTCACGATCGTCGGCGTCGCGCCAGCCGACTTCCGCGGTACCGAGCTTTTCTTTGCGCCGGATCTCTGGGCTCCGATCGTGAATCTGTCTCAGGTCAGCAATGGTGACTTTCTGGAAGAACGCGGAAATCACTCGGCGTGGACCATCGGCCATCTGAAGCCAAATGTCACTCCGGAAGCAGCCACGGCCGACTTGAACACGATTGCCAATTCGCTGGCCAAAACGTATCCCAAGCAGGATGATGGTCTGAAGTTTTCGCTATCGCATCCCGGGCTGGCCGGAAACACCCTCGGTAAGCCCACACGCGCCTTCATGGCCGGGCTCATGTTGCTCGCCGGCCTCATTTTGCTGGCGGCGTGCGCCAATCTTGGCAGTCTTTTCTCCGCGCGTGCGGCAGACCGGGCACGCGAGATTGCAGTCCGGATCGCTCTGGGATCGCGCCGCCAGCTGATCCTGCGGCAAATGCTCACGGAAGCGCTTCTGGTATCTGTGGTCGGGGGCATTTGCGGGATGGCGGCGGCGATCGCCATTCTGCGTGTGCTCAGCACTTGGCGGCCGATTCCCGACATCCCGATCAATGTTCCGGTCAATCCGGATGCCAGGACTTACATCCTTGCACTGTTGCTCGCCATCCTCAGCGGCTTGTTCTTCGGCCTGATTCCGGTGCGGCAGATGCTGCGCACCGATCCCTGGCAGGTCATCCGCTCAGGCGCCGCCAACGTAACCAGCTCTCGCCGCTTCAGTCTGCGGGACATCCTGTTAGGCCTGCAGATCGCCATTTGCGCAGTTCTGGTCACCGCCTCGCTGGTAGCGGTGCGCGGCCTGGCGCGCTCACTGGAGAGCAATTATGGCGTTCAACCCATGGGCGTGATGCTGGCGAAGACTGATCTGCACATGGCGGGATATAACGACGAGCAGCAAGTCCTGATGGAGAAGCGGATGCTGGATGCGGCCGCCTCCATCCCCGGTGTCACCGCGGTGGGTTACGCCGATCGGCTGCCGCTCAGCATTGGCGGCGGCGACTCCGATGTGTTTTCCGACACCACCACGGACTACCGGCTAACCAATGCCGCGGCAGATGCCCAGAACTTCCAGGTCTCGCCCGACTATTTCCGCGCGGCCGGCACTGCGATGCTTGCGGGCCGCACTTTCACCATGCACGACGAGGAGAAGGCTCCGACGACCGCGGTCGTGAATCGCGAATTTGCACGCAAGTTATTTGGGTCCGTCGACAAGGCGGTCGGCCAGCATTTCAAGTTCTGGGGCGGTCAGCGGGCCGAAGTGATCGGCGTGGTAGAGGACGGCAAGTACCAGACGTTGACGGAAGATCAGAAGCCCGCGATGTTCTTTTCGTTCCTGCAGCACCAAGGCAGCGATGTTTGGCTCCTGGTGCGGTCAGGGCGCGATCCGCAGGAGATCGGCGCGGCCCTGCAACGCAAGATGCGCGGTCTTGACCCCGCGCTGCCGCTGGAGATCAAAACGTGGAACAGCGAATTGGACTCGGCTCTCTTCGCCGCCCGCGTCGCCACTGTGTCTCTGGGCGTTCTGGGCCTGCTGGGAGCGATGCTCGCGGTTACCGGAATCTTCGGCATGGCTTCGTACACGGTGAGCAAACGGCTGCGTGAATTGGGCCTCAGAGTCGCACTTGGCGCGAACCAGCGCAAGGTGCTGAGCGCGGCGCTTGGCCGGGCTTTCCGCCTGCTCGCCGTGGGTTCGGCGGCAGGCATGATCCTCGGCGTGCTCGCTACCCGGGTTCTTTCGTCGATCGTGTACCAGGCGACGCCCAAAGACCCGCTTATTCTTGGCAGCGTGATTCTCACCATGCTGGCTGTGGGGATTCTGGCTGCATCGATTCCGGCCCGACGCGCCCTCGCGGTCGACCCGATGACGCTGTTGCGCGAGGAATGAATTGGAGTCCCCTGCAAAGGGTCGCGATCTTGATCCATGGCCACCATGCCGGGAATTTGGAAAAGCAACTGCGGATCATTTCGCTGCGCTGCGCGCAACGTCGGGATGACCGCGCGCGTACCGGAGTGGCCTCCTGCTAAGGGGCCTTTGAAGCTGCTCAGCGGCAAGAGGCCGTTTCCGATCAGTTAAGGCGATTTAATGCCCGGAGAAGTTTCGCGGGGCGCCGAGACCGGTGCATACATCCCATCCCTGACTGGCCCGAAAACCTGCATAGAGACAGATGCCATAGGTGACGTCCTTGTAGGTGCCCAGCCCCGCCGCCACGCCGCGAATAACTTCCAGGACTCGCGTTACGGGCAGGCTGCTTCCCGCCTTGTTGAGAACCGCCCGCAGCGTCGGTCCGAAACCAGGGAAAGTGCGGTGGGCGAAGCATAGACGACTCGTGCCGATTCGTTCATCGTTTGCGGACTCTGACCACTTGAAACTCAACTCTGCGAGAACGGAAGCGCGAAGGCCGCTTCGTAGTTGCGCATATCGCGAAGGAACAATTGTCCCGCGAGACTAGCAAGGTTTGATTTTTCCCAATAGTGGCGAGCTTGCCCAAAATCGTTTCGTCGGCCCTTGGAAAAATGCGATCGAGTTTCCCAGGAAATCTGCCGACGGATACAGAACGTGCGGACAGGATGATCAAATTTCCCTCCAATTTGCGCGTTAGTAAGTGTAGGGACAATTTAGAGCTCAGGTGAAGGGGAAAGAAATGAGTCCGACGGGATCAATTCGAAAAGTGGACTCCTCTTCAAGCTCACCTTCCCGCTGTCCCTGCACGGGGTTTGCCCAACAGATCGCGTATTTGGCCTTTAAAGGTTCGGAGGGGAATCATTTCGGCCGTCAAGCCGAGGTCGAAGCTCCACGTACGATCTGGCAAGCCTAAGTCGCCAAATCAGTGCGGATGTCCTGACCACGCCTTCGATGGGGCAGGGAAGGACACCGCTGGACGCTCAACAACGGTGCGGCGGATCGGCAGAGCCGTACGCTGCATTTCACCCTGAATGAACAAGAGGAGATCCAATGCAAATGTCAACACTTCACACTCGTCGAGTGACACGACTGATCTTTTCAGTCGCGCTCTCAGTCATAACCCTCTTCGCTATGAGCAAGCCCAGTTCAGCTACCGGAAACGTCGTTCCGGCGGACCTGGCAGGAAACTGGCAAATGACGATCATTGGGGAGACAGGATGTGGATTCGGAACAACCCTGTACACATTCACCTTGAATGCCAGCGGGGTGGCAACCAATGTTAGCGGCGTCTCGCATTCGCCTTGCGGGACTGGCGGCTTCAGCGGTGACTCGTTTACGATTCAGTCCCTCAGTGCCAATGGCAGCGGAACTGCAAATCTAACCTGCGGAGCAGGCTGCGGCTGGAATCTGAACCTCCAGGTGGCGCCGGACCGCTCCACATTCACCGTGATCGATGTGTCTGCTGCAAATCCCAACAACTACATTCAAGGGGTGGCAATTCACCAGTAGAGAGGTGAACCCAGGGGAGTCGAACCTGGCTCCCCTTTACTTCCAAATGCAGCCCGCGCTGGTGCCCGGTAAACCCAGCAAGGCGTGAGGTTTGACCTGTCGTAAACGCGCCAGCGTTCGGCCAGCACGCCTTGCTCCGTGGTCATGGGCACCCTGGCTTCTCTGATTAGGCAAACTTTCATACAACAGACCCGCGACTGCAGCGACAAGCCATGCATTGATACATCTCGATGCAAAACGGACCCTTCCATTTGAATCTCTTCCTCCTTATAATCTCTTGCTCCCGCCGGGTATGCGGTTCCAGCCTTGCTGAGCGGCCCCAACCAAAAAAATCGTCGCAACATGAGCTAATTGTCCGTTCGCTTGCGCTAGGGATAAATGAGGAGGCGAGGATTCACCCTCGGCCGACTCCAAAAGGAGGAGTGTATGACTCGCACAGAAAACGCTAGATCGTCGGCCTCGGGCGTCGCAGCGCGCGACCCGGGTCGGAAAGCAGCGCTCTGCGTCCTCTTGGCCATTGCAATCTGCGAATCGAGAATTGCCTACGGCCAGAATATCGATCGGGCTCCGCAGGGAGCGGAGGACGCGCCGCAAGTCCTCTCGCGGATTGTTCAGCCTGTCGATGAATCCCGTCTGACGCAACTGCGCGGAAACACTCATCCCCAAGCGCGGCCTGAATTCGACCGAGGCGCGGTCGACCAGCAACTGCCGATGGACCGCATGCTGCTGCTGCTCAAGCGCAGCCCGGAACAGGACGCCGAGCTCGAGGCGTTCATGGCACGGCAAATGGACAGGGCATCTCCCGATTTCCACCGTTGGCTCGACCCGGTTGAGTTCGGTCGCCGTTTTGGTCCATCCGACTCCGATATTTCGGTGGTCACCAATTGGCTGCAGAATCATGGCTTCAGGGTGGACAAGGTAACGAATGGCCGCCTCTTTATCGAATTCTCCGGAACTGCCGGACTGGTCCAAAGCGCGTTCCATACCGAGATTCATCGTTACAGCGTGAGCGGGGAGGAACATTTGTCCAACAATTCCGACCCCAGCATTCCCGAGGCTCTCAGTCCGGTTGTGGCCGGCATTGTCTCGCTGCACAACTTTTTTTTGAAACCGCTGCATCGCGACCTGGGAGCTTTCCGGCGCAACCCGAAGACCGGCAAGTGGACGCCCGAAAATCCGGATGTCATCGCCAAGCCGCTCTTTAATGTCCCCGTCACCGGCGGTACGTTTGAATTGGTGTCTCCTTATGACTTTGCCACGATCTATAACGTTGCGCCGCTATGGACCGCGGGCATCGATGGCACCGGCCAGACCATTGCCATCGCCGGACGCAGCGACATAAGCCTTACCGATGTGGCAACGTTCCGATCTTATTTCGGCCTGCCCGCCAAGGCGCCCACCATTATTGTGAATGGCGCGGACCCGGGCATTCCTTCAGCGGACGACAAAATCGAAAACACGCTGGACGTGGAATGGTCCGGAGCCGTGGCCAAAGGCGCGACGATCAAGTTCGTTACCACTGCCAGCACCGCGACCACAGACGGCGCGGTGACGTCTGCCATCTACATCATCGACAACAAGGTTGCGCCCATCATGAGCTTCAGCTACGGAAACTGCGAGCTCGCCGAGGGGACCGCCGGGAACGCAGCCAACAACAGCATGTGGCAAATGGGAGCGGCCCTGGGCATTACCGAGTTTGTGGCCTCGGGCGATCAGGGATCCGCGGCGTGTGATGGAGGCGGAACGGCGCCCTATGGCGCTTCGTTCGGCCTGGAAGTGAGCGGAACTTCGAGCACTCCCTACGATGTCGCGGTGGGTGGCACAGACCTGAATTGGGCCAATCAGACCACTACCTACTGGAACACCACCAATGCCGCGAACGGCTCCTCTGCGCGGGGATACATCCCCGAGGTTCCGTGGAACAGCAGTTGCGCCAGCGATGATGTGGAGTTACTGCTCGGTTTCACCGCCGCGGGTTACAACGAGGAGGGGAGCTGCGAATACATGCTCGTCAACAACTTTGACATAGGCTTGGTGAATGTGGCGGGTGGAACGGGCGGCAAGAGCTCCTGCACCGCGCCCACTTCCAATACGGCTGCGAGCTGCGCCGGCGGTTATGCCAAGCCAACGTGGCAAACCGGAACCGGCGTTCCCGCCGACGGCAAGCGCGACGTTCCCGATGTCTCGCTGTTCGCATCGAGCGGCGCGCTGAACAGCGCATATGTCATCTGCGATTCGGATACCGCCCCCTGCACGTTCAGCAATGCCACGGACGCTGCGTCCCAGGCGGTGGGCGGCACGTCGGTGGCTTCGCCGGCCATGGCGGGCATTATGGCGCTGGTTTTGCAACACCAGGGCGGCGCTGCCCAGGGACTCCCCAATTCGGTGTTTTACTCGCTCGCCGCCAAGGACAACCTGGCGAGCTGCAACTCGAAAACCGTCGCTTCCGGAAACGCCTGCATCTTCTACGACGTAACTACCGACAACAATAAGGTGCCCTGCGTCCCGGGCAGCCCGAACTGCACGCTGACGGTTTCGACCGATTCGGTGGGCGTGATCAGCGGCTACGTTTCCACGACGGGATATGACCTGGCCACCGGACTGGGAACGGTCAATGCTTACAACCTTGTCAAGGCGTGGCCGGCCAGCGCCGCACCCACCGCGACGCTTACTCCAACGACCCTGACATTTGCCGGTACCACCGTGGGATCTACGACCGCCGCGCAGATCGTCACACTGAAAAATACCAGCGCCGCAACGACGCTGACGATCACCACCGGCGGCATCACCATCACCGGTACCGGCGCAACGTCCTACATCAAGACGACAACCTGCGGCACGACCCTCGCCGCCGGTGCATCGTGCACCGTCTCGGTAAGCTTCAAGCCTGCGACCACCGGAAGCTTGCCTGCAACCCTCAGCGTCGCAGATAACGCAACAGGCTCTCCCCAGAAAGTCACACTCAGCGGCACAGGCACGGTGGCATCCACTCTGTCGATCACCCTGTCCCCAACCGCCCTGACGTTCCCGAACACCGTGTCGGGAACCACGAGCGCCGCACAGCTGGTGACCGTGAAAAACACCGGCACTCTATCCGTGACCCTCAATTCGATAACGATCGCCGGAACCAATCCGACGTCGTTTCTGCAGTTGCACTCGTGCGGAGCGACACTCGCCGCGGGAGCAAGCTGTGGCGTCTTCGTGTCTTTCAAACCAGCTTCTGCCGCGGCTCTAAAGGCAACCCTGAGCGTCGCCGACACGGCCAAAGGTTCACCGCAAACCGTCGCACTCAGCGGAACCGGAACCGCCGCGGACTCGGTGACGGTGAGCCCGGCCTCGCTCACCTTCGCCTCGACGGCCAGAGGCACCACCAGCCAAGCCCAGGCAGTAACCCTCACCAATACAGGGACTTCTCCATTGAACGTCACCAGCATCTCCCTGACAGGATTGGAGCCCTCTTCGTTCATCGAACTCAACACATGTGGACCGACTTTGGCGCCGGCCGCCAACTGCGTAATCTACGTGGCGTTCGATCCGGCCGCAACTGGAACCCTCACCGCCAGCCTGAGCATAGGCGATAGCGGCAAGGCTTCCCCGCAGAAGGTGTCTCTGACCGGAACGGGGCGGTGATGGGAAATATCCCTGGGAATCAGGGGCCGGCCACGGCCCCTGGTTCGCTCTGGACTTCTTTGACTCCATTTCGCGGTGTAACGTGGGCGAGACGAACTGAAGGCGGAGATTCAGATTCAGGACGCCGATAGATTTCTAAACATTCAATAGTCCCGCTGCGCCACCTCACTATTTCAGCACTCCTACCGGCCGCTTCCTCCGGGAACGGGATCGCGGCGGTGTGCTGTGAATCAAGACAGGCGGGATGGGGCGGGTGAAAAGAGCGTTCCCGGGATGAGCCTGTTTCTCGGGAGATTGCGCTTATCTGAGTAGAGGAACTCGGTAGCACAGGCAACCCAACAGCGGTGACGGAAAGGATAAGGAGGAACTAGCCATGACAGGGTATGGAAGCGTAGGAATTCATCAATATGCAAACCAGCGCGAGATTGGCACGCAGACCCGATCTGGCGCCAGAAAAGGCATCGGTCTGCAAGGCGGACTGCGCAAAGTGATGGTTGTGCTCGGTTTGCTGGTACTGTCTCTTTCGCTGTACGCACAGACGGGCAATCTCCCCGCTGAACGTGCCAATACAGGGATCACCAACCCGGCGGAGTTGAAGTTGCCGGTGGCGCACGCGCACTTCGGATCGTGGTGCATGGGTTTTCTCACCATCGCTCCCGGCGAAATCCGATATGACGCGGTGCGATCCCACGGAAGCGACGATCACTCGTTCTCGCTCAAGCGCGAAGAAGTGCTCTTTCTGAATTATTGGGCGCTCGCGGGCCAGCCGATGAATGCAGTCGAAATCAGGACCGCCGACGAAAAACTATCACTTCTGGTTGATGCAGTCTGCCAGAGCACTGGAAGGGATGCATTCCAGCTGGAGCCCCGTCATAGCGGCACCTTCCGACAGTCTGCTCCTGTCACTCTATTTCTGGAAGGTTACCGGCAACGTGCCGAACTATGCAGCCGTCAACGCTGCGCTGGCTCGGGCGAAACTGCAGCTCGCACAGGCCGGCGCTTCCGGCAATGGGTCGTCCAACGATGCCTACGAGAAGATGAACCAGCATATATATGCCGATACCTATTCCAACAGCTCGGTTCACAATCAGATAAACAGCATCAGCCATATGTCCCACTGGTAAATCGATCGGTGCTGCAAGACGCCGGAGCGGTGCGGGAGATCCCCCATCGCTTCGGCTCTTTTGTTTTAGGGGAGTCACTTCAAGGTCGAGTATCCGGCACCCATGAAGCCGCCCGTGCCGACCGCAGCCGATCTAATCCAAGATCACCCGGGGCGAAGAAAACCTCCTAAACTCCGCTGGATACGCGGATGCGGACGCCCTTGGCCGACTTGCAGCCTGCCTGCTGCCGCGATTCCGAGCGGCGCCTCGAGTACGACTTCGTCATCCCCACGCCAATCCCGCCCCCATCCGTCCGCCGGTTAGGAATGCCCGCAAATACAAATGAATGTTGACTTTTGGATAGAGGCAGAGTAACTGTAAGGAATCTTTGGGAATTCGCAGGTACTGTCGGAGAAACGGTTGTGCCTGAATCCACACCACAGAATGTAACGCAATTGCTTCAGGACTGGAGCCGTGGGAACAATGAGGCTTTGGCCTCTCTGATGCCGCTCGTCTATCAGGAACTCCGGCGTCTGGCCCGAAGTTACATGCGCCGCGAGCGGACCGGCCACACGCTGGCAACCACGGGCCTGGTTCACGAGGCTTACTTACGACTGGTCGGTCAAGATGTGGAATGGCAAAACCGGGCTCATTTCTTCGGAATTGCGGCCCGGGAAATGCGCCGGGTTCTGGTGGATTACGCAAGAGGCCGCCAAAGCGCCAAGCGGGGAGGCGGCGCAATACCATTGCCCACCGAGATTGCAGAGCTACTCGGCAAGGCGCCTGACTTCGATTTGATGGCGCTCGATGAGGCACTGAGCCGACTGGAAACCATGGATCCCGAGCGCGGGCGCATCGTAGATTTGAAATTCTTCGCGGGACTTTCGATCGAAGAGGCTTCAGAAGTCCTGGAGGTTTCTCCCGCCACCGTGAAGCGGAAGTGGGAGGGCGCGCGAGCCTGGCTCTATCACGAGCTCAGCCATAAGGGAGCACGCGATGCAAACCATTCCGTGGGAGGAAGTTCGTGAGGTAGTCGACGCGGTTCTCGATCTGCCTCCCCAGGAACGCGATTCCTATCTCGAATACTGTTGCCCTAATTCGGTCGTGCGCCGTTATGTTCAGTCTCTGGTTCTTTCTTATAACCAGGCGGGCGACTTTTTGGAGCAGCCCCTTTGCCCGCTGGACGAAAGCGCGACAGGTCAGCAAGACACTTGCTGGCGCGGCAGACGCATCGGACCGTACGAGATCGTGGACGAGATCGGCGAAGGGGGCATGGGCGCCATTTACCTGGCCCGGCGCGCCGACGATCACTATAACAAGCAGGTCGCGATCAAGCTGGTGCGGCGCGGCTTCGATAGCAGCTTCACTGTGTCGCGATTCAAGGCGGAGCGACAGATTCTTGCCAACCTGGACCACCCGAATATAGCCCGCCTGCTCGACGGGGGAAGCACGGATGAGGGCCAGCCTTACCTTGTCATGGAGTATATCGAGGGCTTGCCGCTGGATCAGTATTGCGACGATCGCAAGCTGACCATCACCGAACGGCTGCAGATCTTTCGCGTGGTCTGCTCTGCGATACAGTTCGCCCACCAGAGCCTGGTGATCCACCGCGACATCAAGCCCAGCAACATCCTGGTGACGAAAGATGGAATTCCCAAATTGCTCGACTTTGGGATCGCCAAGATCCTGGGTCCGCAAACGTCCGCCCCACTCCAGGCTGAGGCGCCCACGGTGTTTCGGTTGCTCACTCCCGAATATGCCAGCCCGGAGCAACTGCGCGCAGAGCCAATCACGACCGCAAGCGATGTTTATTCCGTTGGCGTCGTGCTCTACGAGTTGCTGAGCGGTCTGCGACCAAGCCGGCAGCGGAAGAGTGGCGTAGAGAACGAGAACGAGGCCGCACCGGAAATGGAGAAGCCAAGCCTGGTCGTGTCTCGCACCGGCGGACGCTTCGAGAATACCAACGCCGACGTCAATACATCATTCATTCTCAGCGCCCGCAGGGAGCCGAATTCCGAAAGGCTGCGCAAGCGCCTTTCAGGCGACCTGGACAATATTGTGCTGATGGCTCTCCGGCGGGAGCCGCTCCGGCGATATGTTTCGGTCGAGCAATTGTCTGAGGACATCCGGCGCCACCTCGAAGGAATGCCGGTACTGGCGAGGCCCGACACGTTCGCTTACCGCAGTTCGAAATTCATTCAAAGGCACAAGGCCGCTGTGGCGGCGGCTGTGCTCCTGGTCCTGAGCCTGGTCGGAGGGATGGCCGGCACAACGCGGGAGGCCCGCATCGCGCAAGCTCAGCGCGCGCGGGCCGAGTTGCGATTCAATGAGGTGCGCAAACTCGCCAATTCGTTGATGTTTGATATCCACGACGCGATCCGCGATCTGCCCGGAGCGACCGCTGCCCGCAAGCTGCTGGTATCGAACGCACTCACTTACCTGAACAGCTTGGCTGGGGAAGCACGCGACGATGTTTCACTGCAGCGCGAGTTGGCCGACGCTTACGAGAAAGTCGGAAATGTGCAAGGCCAGCCCTATGAAGCCAACCTCGGCGATACCTGCGGGAGCGCTGGATAGCTACCTCAAGGCCCAGATCATCCGAAAGAATATACCCGGCGGTGCAGTTGCGGACATGATCAGCCTGGCAGACAACTACCGCACGGTTTCCTCGCTGCAGATGCAGCGCAGCGACACAGTTGATGCGCGGCGCTCAGCGCAGGAAGCAGTGGACCTTTCCGAGCGGTTGCTGAAGGCCTATCCCGGGAATCAGGAAGTCATGGCGCTAGCCGCCGGCGCCTATTCGGATCTTGGCGAGACCTCTGAAGATTCTCACACGGGCACCGGCGAGGGATACTACCGCAAGGCTCTGGAACTTTCCACCAGGCTGGCGGCAAATTCGACCGACCGCAAGAGACTTCGGAACCTGGCCGTCGATGAATACCACATCGGCAGGTATCTCAGGGATACCGGCTACCCGTCCGAGGCGATCGCAATATTCAACCGGGCCCTGGTCACGTTAGCGAATCTTGCCGACGACCCGAACAATGTCAAAACGCAGAGGGACGTGGCAAGCATTCACAGCAACCTGGGTGACGCTCTTATGATGGTCGGCGACCCCGCCGGCGCTCTAGTGCACTATCGCAGCGAACAGCAGTTCGCAAGGGCGACTTCAATTGCCGATCCCAACAACGCGGATGCCCGCACTGCACTGGGCGAGGCGACTCTCAATGTCGGCATCGCTCTGGCGATGCTCAAGAGACGGGCGGAGGCCCTCACATCTCTCCGCAACTCAGTCATGATTCTCGAAAAGGCGCTGGCTGCGGACCCGAAGCAGGTAGGAATCAACTGGGACTTGACCATGGCCCATACGTGGTCCGCCTCGCTGGAGTCCGATTTGACGTTGGCGATGGAAGATTACCAAAAGGCTCTGGCAATCGACCTGAAACTTGCGGGGGTCGACTCCGAAAGTTCTGTTGTGCCCGAAAACGAGGCCGAGGTCCGAGAGCAGATGGGGAACTTCTTCCTCAAAAATGGAAAGCCGGCCAGCGCCGCGGAGAATTACCGTCGGGCAGTGGCCATCGCTGAGCCCATCGCTGCGTCCCACGAAGACGAACAGGAGGTCCGATATTCGCTTGCGGGAGCTTACTTCGGCCTAGGAAAATTGAGCGTGGCCGAAGCCGAGCGCAATGCCCAGTCCCCGGTGAAGCAGGCGGAAAGGTGGACCGAAGCGAGATCCTGGTTCCAGAAGAGCGTTGATACCTGGCGGCGAGTTCGCAAGCCTGCGTCAATCAGCCCCAGCGGATTCGCTTGTGGCGATCCCGCCGAAGCAGCGCGCGAATTGGCTCTCTGCGAAAGTGCTTTGGCACAATTGCGGACTCGCTAGCTGACTCCCATGAAAGCGCAGAGTAACTGGTCAAACGATTTATTGAAGCCTGTTGAAATTCATTGAAAATAACTGCTGTTGATTGAACGGCTTACATCCTGCGCTATGTCCCCTATTGATCCTTATTGATCGTTTGTGCTCTGACCGCTACAAAATCGACGACATCGTGAAAATGCCCGCCACATCTTTTCATCGCATCCCCTTTTCGGAAATCCGCTTCATTGCCCTCCACGCTGATCGGCGGATCTCGCGCGGATAAATTAAAAGAGACATTTTTGAGCCCCTTTCTATCAGGATTCCGCATTACCGGGCAAAGGAAGCCTTCTCCACAACACAACAAAAACCCGCCTCGCGCAGGCACAAGAAAGGAGCATCGTATGTCTTACACACAGGCTTTGAGATTGTTTGTCTTATCCGCGCTCAGCGTTCGGTGCATCGCCCAACACGGTCCGGTGATACCACAAGGAAGTACAGTTCAGACCGCGCAAGCTACTTGCGTGATTCTGAAGCGCATGGGGCCGGCTGGTGATTCCCGTTTTGATGCTCTTGTCGCTTATGCCAACAATCGCGCATCATCTCCATCCAAGAAATAGGAAAACCGCTTCTTCGCCCCGGAAAATTCCTAACCGCATGAACATTTCGACGGGGGCTTCACGTACCGGGGCTCACGCTTCTTGGAGAGTTCGTGGGTTCCACAGTGTAACGTTGCGGACGGCCGTGGCCCGAAAGGCAATCGAGAGATGGACCCTTTAGTAGATGCGAATATTCCGGAGTAGACCGGCTCAGCGAATGGGTGGCGTCCATCTTTCAGCCGGACGCAAACGTACAGACCTGCTCGCATGATATTGCCCCTTAAGGTCAATACGCGCTCGCGGTGGGAAATCCTGATTATCGATGGGACAAAGTGTCACACGGAGTGTAACACGGCTCATAACTTCTTTTTTTTCAGGCTATGGCGGAGAGCGAGGGATTCGATACGCATTTAATATAAAACCAGTTAACGCTATTTGTAAAGCATGATACCGTCTTTAATACCGTAATTGGAGAAGAGTACGCGACAATCCAACCGGGACTCGCGAAATTGAAACGTGTCCGGCCGGATATTACAATCGTGGCAAGATTCTGTTCAATCACTAAAGGGTAAAGTGGTGCAAAAGTGCTTCCAACAGAAGGGCTCAGACCCGCCCGTTTGTGGCGTGCATAAAGTTCGACTCATCGAGACCAGAGTCCCCATCGATTTCAACGCTCCCAATCTCGGAGAGATTACCTGTCTAAAATGCCCGGTAAGCGACGTCATCGTTTTGAACGAGAAGTGATTTCAGTTTGACTTAGAGCTAGGACGGACGCCGTTTACGACAAGGACGCAGTTGGCAGAAATGAGCAATTTTGCACAGGCAAAGGGGCAACCTTCACGCTAGTCTGGACATCAGAGTTTCGCCAAAACCTACAACTTCCGCTCCATTCCCCGGAACTGGCGGAACCGCAAGGAGCGTGGATAATGACTACCCTTATCCCATTCGCCCACAGAAGAAACCCCGACGCATCGTTCGATTCAATCTGCACGACGTGCTTTCAGACCGTCGCGTCCGAAGACAGTGAGGACAAACTCATTGCCCATGAGGAAATCCACTCGTGTGACCCTTACTGGGCGTTGTCGCGACCCCGATTTGATACTCGGCAGATCACTTCTGCGCGCCCCTCGGTCCGCAGGCTCAGCTAATTAAATTACCGGCATCCTTCGCAATCGAACGTGGCTTATCGCAACGCACCAGGAGGTCAATTGACCATGGGAGCGAGTGCCGCCCAGAACGCGAGTCAGGTGGTAGCGGAAGCGGAACGCTGCCGCCGTGAAGCCAGAGCCAAGGTCGAGAGCAATTCGCTCCTCTATTCCGAGTTGCTCTCTCAACCGTCTGGTTGGTGCGTTGTAACAGAAGCGTACACTTGGTTGCGGCGGTACCATACGATGATCGACGAAGACCAGCTACGCGAAAGAATCCGACGCGGTCACAAAGTCGTCCTCACGGTGGGTTTGGTAGCTAATCCCAGCGTCCCTCTTACTCCATCCAACCACATTGCGGTCATTTCTCTCGCGGAACCTAGAAGGCACAACTCAGAAGCCCTGGCGAAGATTGGTATTCGTGCAAAGCGACACGCCGCGACGGCGTTATATCAGTCCTGAACGTACTATAGCGACCGTGGTGTTTAGGAGTTCGAGGACCTATTGTTTCGGAATCCTGTCTACTTCAGGAGCGTCAGTATTGCCTTAATGCCGAACTGTTCAAGACCCAGCCCAATCAACAATGCCAAACTTCCAAAAGAGATCAACGCTGCGCGATTCCTTAGAACTTGAAAACGCGATAGTGGGTAGATCATTCTGCTGAGTATGGGCAACAGGAGCCTATTGAGAAGGACGAAGATGAGCGTGAAAATCGGTAGAAGGCAGTATGCGACTGTTATCACGTCCATAAAGATCAACATTATCGCGAGTGGCCGGAACGGCAACGCAAGAACTCCCTGGTTAAGACTCATCATTCTAAGCACAATCTCAACGAGTTCTACAAGCATAAGAGGCAAAGCTAAGGCTCCAATGAGAGCAGCAATTGATTTCATCAGTCTCTTCACTATCTCTCGAAGGCGTACCGCGTATTGGACCGATACGAGCAGCCGCCTGAGGAAAATCAAAGCTACAAAATCAGATGCAACAGCAAGAAGCACGAGCAATGTGAAGAGACCATACTGCACTCCCGGTTCGAGCAGCATACTCCCCGGCTGGTGGATGCGGACAGCCTCGATGACGAAAAACGCAAAGTACAGGATCATAATGTCCAATGGTAGAGTTGCGACTAGAAACACCAGCGTCTTGGGATATCGAATGCACAAGCTAGCTAACGCGAGACAAAACAGGCCACTCAGTATTATTGGTGCAAATATCCCGATTGGATGATGGCTCCATGCGGGTTTCGGACGAATACAAAGCAACCATAAAAGGTAAGACAGTATACCCCCACCGAGAGACGCGTTGAGTGAGACAACGAACATTTGAAGCGAAAAGCTCTTGTTACCAAACATAACATCAAATGTGCGTGTCATTAGCTGACCAATCTTGTTTATGAGGGCAGTAGCAAAATGATCAGTAGTCTTTGAGCGGTCGTGTATGCTTACCCAGATACCATCCAAGCGGTTTTGCCAAATCCCATCCTCATCTTCATAGATAAAGAAGGCACGATAAAAGGCGATAGATGCGACGCCGAGAGCGGACACTCTTCCGAGCAGACTGAGTATGTGCCCCTGTAGGTATTGCATATTGCTGATTGTGCTCTCAAATTAACCGCGCTTGCAAGGGAAATCAACCCAGAGTGGAAACGCAATCTGTGTCAATTTGCGGCAGGTACAAGGGCGCGTAGGATACACTATGCCGCATGAGCCTGAATGACGTTCTATCCTCGATTGATTCCGAAATTGCCCGCATTGAAAAAGCCCGCAGCTTGCTCACCGGTTATGCTGCCACCAAACGCGGCAGGAAGTCTGCGACCAAACCGGTGAAAGCCAAACGGACCCTGAGCCCAGCAGCCCGTAAGCGGATTGGAGACGCACAGCGCAAACGCTGGGCTGCACAGAAGAAGGCTGCGAAATAGAACGGTGCTACTCGCGGCTGGGTCCATCCTCGGTGAAAAGAGAACCAATCTGAGGGAGTTCATCGAGAAGTCGGCAAAGAAAGCTCCTAATGGGGAATGAAATGGCGAGAGCCTTTTGCATAGTGGGCGCAGTTGGTTGCTTTTTCTTGGTCTCTATTGTTTCCGGGCAGCAAGCCGATTCGCCTTCCCCGGAGAAGATTGCCGCGCTCGAACAGCAGGCGATGAGCGGCAATCCTAGAGCGGCGTCTGACCTTGGCCAGTGCTACGCGGTTGGACGCGGCGTACCCCAAGACTATTCCGAAGCAGCTAAGTGGTTTCGCAAAGCAGCGGAGCAGGGACTTCCGGTCGCTCAGTTCAGACTTGCAGGCGCATTATTGCACGGCTGGGGAGTCACCCAGAACACCAGAGAGGCTCTAACATGGTATCAGAGAGCCGCCGAGCATGGGGATGTGGAGTCGGCGGTCGAACTGGGCCAAGTTTACGAGGATGGCGGCCCAATGAAGATGGACAAACAGCCAGATGGAACCGTCGCGTTGGGTCCGGTCCCTCAAGCCGCTGCGATTCCAAGAGATTTCGTGAAAGCGGCATATTGGTACCGCGCAGCAGCAAGTCGCGGAAGCACTCTTGCGCAAAATCATCTCGGAATTCTTTACTGCAACGGCCAAGGGGTTCCGCAGGACTACGTGAAAGCCTATTTCTGGTTAAGCCTCGGTGAAGCTGGAGGCATTCCTTCGAGTACCAACGGCGTCGATGATCGTGACCTCGCAGCTTCTCACCTCACCAAGCAGGCTCTATTGCAGGCTCAGGAGCGGACGCGAAAGTGGTTTGAAGATCACCCCGCGAAAGCTCAGTGAACTAAATGACGATCACTCCTATTCGCGGCTTCCACCGACTGTTTGTCGCGCTAACGATGCTGTGGGCTTTTTTCATTGCGGTTTTCGTGCCGCAGAAATCTTTCTGGGATGTGAGACACCAATACGAGGTCCAGTATCAGAAGGATCTTGTCATTTGCTTGGGGCTGCAACCAGATGGAAGGATGCTCACAGCGTCAGAGCTTCAAACATGTGATGAATCGGCGAAGCAATCCAGGGACATCAGAGAAGAGTCTTTCTTGCCAAGAAACTCCTGGGGATACTATCTGGAGCACTGGAGAAGACTCGTCGGGTTGATAATAGGGCCGCCGCTTGTTCTGTACGCCTTGGCCGCACTTACGTGGTGGGTTTGGCGCGGCTTCAAGTCACATGGAAAAGAGGAGAGGACAGCCAATTGATTCCCGTACTCCCTGGGGGTCACCACCGACCAATCGCGGAAGGGAAAGAGAATGGAAGCAATTGTTACTTGCCCAAACCCAAACTGCAACCGGAAAATCGCTATCACTCCACGGGCGGAACATTTGCAGGGCGCGCAATATGATGCTTTGTGCCCATACTGCTCACAGCGATTTGGCGGTTCGGTGGAGTTTGTCCCTCCTGGTCCCGAGAAGCCCTCGAAGCCCGATTGAACCACTTTACCGCACCCCTGAATCCGCACTCGCATTTATGTTAGCGAATGCTTATGTGGACTACCGCAGCCGCGTTTATCGGCGCGAATCGAGGCGTTATATGCTTGATGACCTCGATGTGTATGCCGCGCCGTTCGATGACGTGTTGTGCGGAATCCTTTAGGCAGCAGAGGGCTACAAAATTAAGCGCAAGCTGCATGCCCTTCTCGATGAGGCTATAACCGAAGTTATGGCAATCAACGCAGAATTCAAGTAAGTGGCGAACGGGTGTTGACCAAAGCTGTCGGCACCCGTTTTCCCAACGCGTTTGGTTTGGTCAATTCACAAGAATGGCCACCCGCAGCGGAGCGCAAACGTTGGGCTGCCGTGAGGAAGGCTGCGAGGTAGTCAGGGAAATCATCGGCAGCACCTTGACGAGTAATTCTGGGGAAGATACGCTGTGTTCATGCTTTCCCCTGAATGGCTGGTACATGCAGAGCGCCTCTTATGGCGTTCGTGGTCTGCAATGGTGGCCGCTACCTCGCAAACTAATCTTGGTCTGTCTGTGTGGACCGTAGGGCTTGCCACGGTGGGATGGTTTGTCCGCAGGGCAGACCGCTATTTTCAGCACACAAAGAGCGGTATTGGGCGAAGGGAAGCAATCACTAAGGCGTTTGATGGAGGGGCCAGAGATGCTTTGGTCGAATCCATTGCAATTGTCGTGATAGCCATATCAGCGTGGTGCGCCTTTGTGCCGGTCGAGGTATACCGCGATCATATGGCGATGAGAAAGAAGAACGTGCTGCTGGGTTCTGAAGAGGACAATCTGCAGAGACAGATAGCAGCCCTGTCCCAAGTGCACCCTAAGCACGGATTTCAATTCGATAATGAATTTGTCTCCATATCTCAGGTTATAGGTGCCTTTCATGAATTACAAGGCGGGGGGATCGGCCCAGGGACTGACTTGTGCCGGATCACGATAACTGCTCCTCCAGATACGTTGGATGTGGCAAAAGGCATCAATCATCTTGCCGCGTGGGATGGGTGTCTTGTTTCTCCACCAGAGGTTTCTGATTCACGCTTAGACCCAGATGCGGCAACTAGGGCTGCGAATGGGGCCGTCCCAAACATAGTGGTTATTCATGCCGCCAGAGAGTATTCAAAGGCAGCGGGATTTACGAGTAACATTGGGAATGTTTTAGACGTTACTCGCAGTTATGAGATGCCAAAGGACAGCCCACCAGACCTTATTTGGATGCAGTTTGGCTCCGGCAATGTGTGGAGAAAAGATTGAGAACCTGAATGGTCTGCCTTGCCCCCGTCGCCACCTCGTTCCCGGCCCTGAATCCAGCGTTGATATCAGCCCCAGTTGACAGCAGACCCTTATTCTTTCACTCTGCCCGCTGCCTCTTTACTACTCAGGTCGGTCACAACAACGTAAGCGACCATTCGATCCTGGTCAATGTAGAAGTGCCGGGACGCAACCTTGCGCATCACAACGATGTCCTCACCGTCCATCTCGCCGGGGCCGGTTTGTTTCCAAGACTTGTAAGAGACCGTGTCGTCGACCGCAGGAATCGGAATAAAACTGCCTGGAAGCCACTCAAAGAAATCTGTGTTCTCACGTTCATCGTGCGGACGCGCTGCATTCTTTGGTCTGTAGTGGAATTCGAGGACAACGGCAGGCGCAGGAAGTTGTGAAGCATTATTCTCTGGCATCGTAGACGCTCCTTGATAGTGGGCCCGTTAGTGGCTGAATCTTACCAGCTAAACGGGAGCGGGTTCCCGGCATCCTGGGATGAGGACGACGTTGGACAGGACTAGATACCGGCATCCTGGATGACTTCAACCCTGTTGCCCTGCCGTTCCGAGCCCCGTATTCATCGTGATATCAGCCCCTGCCGACCATTACTTGATTTCATCCCTGGGCCCAAGTGGATTAAAATCGGCCCAAAACTCTGCCCCAGGAGCGTTTCCGGGTACCGGTTGGGCTGCCAGATTGTGAACCGGGGAGTTCTGAGGCGATTCTGTGGCAACACGGGACAGTCTGATGGGATGCAACATTGGACCGGCGATGATGTCAACGTGCGTCGAGGCCGATCCCGGGGGATGACATCATGAAATCAGCGGGCTGGGTTGCTAAGATGGCCCACCAGTGGCCACCAGAGGCGCTACAAGCCTCTGGAATTGTTTGGGGGTACCTGAGGGTCACCCAAATGCCAGGAATGCGTCGTGGAAGGACCACAGCCTCGCGCGCCGGAAGCCTTTTAGATTCATGCTTTTGCGCTTGACACATAGGCCATTTTCTAATAAGATTAGATATGTAGCTGAGCAAAAGAGAGCACCAAGCGAAAGGAAAGGCGAGCGGAACGACTCCGCCAGCTTTACCGACGATAGAGCAGTATTCGACAACCCCCAGGAAAAGAACCCTGGAGACCGCATAAATTAAGAGTTCGACGGCTCCATCCCCAAGGAACCGAACACTCCCAACCAACGACAACTGATTAGGTTGGCCAGCGCGAAAGCATGTTCGCGACAATTGGCCGACAGCGACAGGGATCTACCCTGAAAGCGCATCCGTGCCTCTCGATGCAGACAAGCCTCTGCACCTAAATGCTCACCCGTGTGCCTGTGCAGTTGTGACAAAGGAACGACTTATGGCGACTACGCTACTCGTGTGTCCGCGTGCCCACAACCGAAACAACAAAGGAGATCAATTCAGTAAGTATGTCAATTCGGACTGAGAACGGAAACATATTGAAGTTCATTCAGGTGGACTTCTCTGCCATTAACCACGAACTCCGCTATATGCCAAACAAGCTCTTACGTACGGTATACCTCAACTTTTTCCTGTATTACATGGACGAAGGAATCTTACTCGATGACCCTCGGCAGCTGAGGCACATCGCACAAGAGGGTATACAAGGCGCGATCCCTGAAGAGATCGACGAAGCCATTACAGACTTCAAGGCATTGCGCCACGTGTATACAGCCAAGGTTCAACAGGATGATGAGGAATTAGACATCATTGGACATCGAACCTGGGAGCGGTTCATCGAGGAATCTGCCAAGCGTACGGACGCAAACACGAACAAGGCAAAGGTTGCATCCGCAGCACGTTGGAACGGAGGATCGGCACCAAAAGGCTAACCGACAGATGGCCGATTCGGGTGAGGCAGACGAAGAATGCTCCAAGCAATGCTCAAGCATGCGCGGGAGGCGAAACTCATGCTAACTGCTTTAGAAACTCTGCCTCGATCTCTTTATGCTCCAAGCATTGCTCAAGCATTGCTTGACACTTAATAGCTTAATTGTTTGTTCAATAGCTTTATAGATGTCTTAGTACATCTCTAGGTCGCTCGATCTGATCGTGTGTAACTCGACCCTATGCAGAGCATGCGCGAACTTGGCCCAGAGAATACCAGACCTACAAGTAGTGGCGTATTTGCACTCTGTGCGCACCAAATGTACCGCAATGCTACTGTCAACCACAATCTCCAACCACAAAGGAAAATGCAAATGAGTAACCGATTAGAGGCCAGCATCGGCGGGGGTATCAGTTGACACCGCCCCGGAGTGCAGAAGAAATGGCAGCACAACGAGCCGAGTACGATGCCAAACGAATCGAACGTGATCGTCGCATGGCTGCTGTACGGAGCAATAAATTGAGTGAACTAGAACGAGAGCTAGAATACCTGTTCGTGACCAGTGAGGAGAGCCGACGATCCCAGAAATTTCAAGTTCGCCTATTCGAGTATCTAACTGTATTCGCAACAGTACAAGGAACAGCAGAGGGCTCCAGAGAGTGGGCACTTGATCTGTATACCGCTCTGCTGCATGGGTGGGACATCTCGTTCGTCCCCCGGTTAAACAAGACCACTAAGCCGCGTAAGACTATTTACGATTACAAAGGTGAACGGAGGGACGGTACACAGGCACCATTTATCCACTATTTGCACGCCTTGATCAAAGGAAAGACTCAGAACAGGAATGAAGCCCAGCGCAGGCACAATCAGCGGCATCTCCAGATTCGAGAGAATCCGGCAGAACTGGGACCAGGTATGATCACGATTGATCATGCCATCGAGCTTCATGGGATCATATCCGATGATGCTGTTTCACTCCCGCCTCTTTGGAGGCTCGTTCAGGATGTTCGTGATTCGAAGCTTCAGGGTCAACTGCGAGACTTTGCGAGTTCTGCTGTCTACGGTGGCACCCTCGGTAATTTGAGACTCTCAGCGGCAGAGAAGAAGGTGTTTCATCTGTTCCTAATTGATGGTGAAGGCAATCAGTCACAGATCGAAAGGGAAACTGGCATTGACAGGCGCAGGGTGAAATTCCTGCTCGATAAATACCTAGTATTAAAGTTGGCCATTACAAGGAGTCGCGTTCTCGAAAAGGGGATGGAAGATTCGATGAAATCAATCCAGCACCTGCTCGGGTGGAGGAATTTAACTGATGAGAACAGGGACTCTGAAGAGCATAATGAGGAAGGATCGGAATGTGATCCAGAGAACCCCGCCTACGAGAGCGGATGGGTAGCACATTGGCCTACCACCGGTCAGTATGACGAAATGGCTCCCAATCCTGATTGGCGCGGCCCCATGGACTAATGTACAAACACAACGGGAAAATCAACTTTAAGATGTGAGGGGGAATGGGAGAGAGATCCGCTCTCCCTCCTCTATTCCTGTTTGCCGGTCATTGCGCATGAGGTTTTCCACAGGCACGATGTACAAATCCGAAAATGAAATCAACTTTAGATGTGAAGGGAAAAGAATTCCACAATGGTGACGCGCTATCTAGTCGAAACAATCAACGATCTCAAGGACAACACAGAATTTGAGCCCGGCCTGCGGGGGGCGCTTTTGGTTCTGTATTGGGACATCATACGAACCGAAACTGACTCCAAAGGTACGAACGACGACCTTGTGTTCGCGACCTGGGGCTATCATAAGGCGACCATTCAACGGCACATTTTCCGCGACACTGTCGGCACTACGCTAGACGGCATCGACGCGAAATATGCTAATGAGCCTCGGTGCAGCCTGCGCAAACGGATTCTCGTCCTGCTTGATCTCGCAGTGGCACAACTAGACCTTTCAATAAAAGAGATAGCCTGCCAGCTTGCAGACATTGAAGTATTGACGGTCTGAGTCGCTGAAATCCGAGAAGATGACATGAGATACGATTCCGCAAAACACGACGGATATATTCTGCTGGCATATGATGAACGAAAGGGTATCTGGGGCAGCGAATTAAATATCCGGATCAACAAGAGAACGATACGCACGAGTGGCAGTTTGTCACCGTCTGCGAGCGCCCACACTTTGCAGCTAATCGCGCTGGTCAGTGCATTACGGGCAATCACTAAGTCACAGGCCAGAACACTGTCTAAGCAAAGCTGGGACAATAAACCTCGAATCCAAGTCTTCACGCACGACAAGTCGTTCGCAGACGCTCTAGTGACTGTTTGCCATGGCAGAGCATCGGATGAACCAAAACCAAAGCTGCGTGCTGGAAGGAATTTCGCCGGAACTCTGACGGAACAATTGCGACGCTACATGCTTACTACGGCGGGGCCGGAAGCTGATGACAACTCGTGTCTGGAGTTGAGAGACTGGGCAGTGCAACACAACGACCGCAGATTCATGGACGCCCTACCTGCCGTGCTTGCACCGCGCGTTGTCACAGAATTAGGCATCCTTCCTTAGCTTCACCAAAATGCCATCAAGAGATTTACCGTGACCGTCGCCCTTTCCGCCCTGCGTGAGTGCTTGGGTTCTTGTTTTGCCCGGCTTGCAACGGGCGTTTTATGACGGTCACAAAGCCATGGTTGTAGACTTCATCGCGTCCACGCTGTTCACGATGATGCTCTCACTATGGCACACGGCGGGCTTTGCTCACACTCCAGGCGGCCCGCCGATTACGGACATCAACGTTATATATGAATTGTCTCTACAATCATTTAGCTCTAATAGATGACGTCCTTGTAATGTGGACTCTTCGTGCCTTCCAATCTTCCGCCCATGCTCGGCTGCAAGCTCAACACATTGTTGGTTAAGCTCAGAGCCATGATGAGACAGGCGCTCACGTTTGTATGCTTCCACGAACTCCGCCCATATAGGATCGCATGTCCCATTTGCAAGTTCGTTGCTAAGTATTTGGGCTTTGGAGGGATCATTAATGGACTTAACAATGCTCAATGCCAAGTCTTGACATGAAATAGCCACTGAAAGAGCAGCATTTCTGGCTTTAATCTCGGAGAGTTGAGACTGCAGCGTGGAAATCATACGGAGCACGTCTGTCCCAGATTGGGTAACTTTAGCCTGATATTCTTTGATACTCGACTCAAAGCGTTCTGTTTCAATTTTGTTAGCAGTCAGTTTGGAATCGAGTGCATGGACTAACTCCGAGCGTTTGTCGATTTGATTATTTAAATCCTTCATTGTGTCGTCCGCCGCTTTTACTCTTTGATCCACGTCGTGGGCTTTTGCCGATGTGCTTTCCAAAATCTGCTCCGCTCCTGATCGTGATCGCTCGATAAGCTTTGAGAAATCCCTATATTGGCCATAGATCATATAGAGCGCTGCTCCAATAGGAATCGTGAGTAACAAAATAAACGTTTTGGTCCACTTGGATATCCGCTCAAACACGGATTCAGCAATTTCAACGGCGACGACCTTCTGATCTTTGAGTTGCGTATCGATGGCTTGCTTAACGTGTTGTTCGATCAGTGTATTTAATGTTATCGGGGCAGGGTTAAATTCGCTGCCGCAATTGCCACAGAAACGCTGCCCCGGTGGACTTGTAGCCTGACATTGGCTGCAGGGCATTAGTTTCGAGTCGGTTTGCGGCGAAGGAATTAACTGTTCGTCGTGACGTGTCAAACTGACCTCCCTCTTAATTTCGGACAATCGAATTCTAGGTGCCGACTGATTTGATTGCAATGTGATTTGCCGAACTCTCTAAAGAAAAGCAGCTGCTTTCCACGAACGGGTCTTTGGTTTGATAAGGGCGGGTTCAGTGCGAAAGAGGAAGGGGGTGTGGTGAGTTGTCACGCGTGGTCTAGACGCGACCGACCGCTAGCCAAATTCTCACACTGCCAGTACTTTTTCGCAGAAATCAGTCAATACTTCCCCCCGCCGGTCCTGCGGATATCTGTATCCTGCTCTGAATCAATAAGTTGTGGGTGGTGGGATATCTAAACAGTACTCCAAAATGCCCCTGAAATCAAGCGAAATCGGGGCACAATTGACCGATTTCCTGCCTAAATTGACCCAAAGGACTACATAATGCGGCGCAAGACGACTGAAGTGAAAAAGCTAAACGGAACACACCGCGCAAACCGCGACCGTAAGACTCCACAATTTGCCTCCGGCTCAATCTCCTGCCCTAAGTACCTATCAAAGACGGCAAGGGCAGAGTGGAACCGGGTTGCTCCGCTTCTCGAAGAAGCAGGGATTCTGCAAGAGATCGATGCTTCAATCCTGGCAAGTTACTGTCAGATGTTCGGTCATTGGCGTTCTTCCGAAGATGACATTGCGAGGAATGGTCTCGTGATAACAGTTTCGAGCCAAACTCGCACGGGCAAAAGTGAAAAGCCCATACAGAACCCCGCTGTTCGCAACGCCATTCAATTCCATAAATCAATGATACAAACTGCGGTCAAGCTTGGGATAAGTCTACTTGACCGGCAACGGATCGAAGTTCCGCCCGACCCTGATGAGGAGGATGCGCTGCAACGATTCATCAATGCCAGCGATGATGACATTTTGTGAGCACACCGACCGAAGAACAAACGTCTGCTGGCAACCATGACTAAAACCCGCTTACAAATGACAAGGACACAAATTGAGAGCATTAGACACCTTGATGCAGCAGTTACAGAAGCAATTCCCTGAACGTGCCGAGAGTTACTCATACAGGCACGGCTGCGACCGCAAAGGGGATAAGTTGGACCCTGACCAATATCGCGACAACATATTGAAGGCGAGACGCAGGAAGCAAGCCACGACAGCACGCATCAGGACAGAGAAATCATGGCGTCCATCCTCTTGGACCCTGGAGTGCTCAAGTCGCTAACAAATTTTGAAAGATCTGGTGATCATAATAGAGCAACCACTCTGATCACCACGTAACACCCGGCGAACAAAACAGCTTCGACAATCCACGAGGGCAAAGACTGATAACAGCAGTCTTTGCCCTTTTCTTTTGGAAAACACTTTGTCAACCCACTTAGTGAACCCAATCCCAGTGCTTGTGTTCGGCAATGACGCATAACATAAGTCCCACCCGCTCGTAGTGAAACGGGCAGAAGGCACTCTATAAACAATGGCTTATAGCAATAGTACGCAAGCAAAGAATGAAGTAAACAACATCCTGAAGGAAATGCACGAACTGACGAAGCTGGGTCTGACTTCTGTCGAGCGCCGCAATCGGTTCGACGAACTGAATACGCGTGCAGACCGGGCTCTGGTCGCGTTTGAAGAACTGCGGGGTAAGGAAGGAAGGGAGTTCACGCCCAGCCCGCGCCCGTCCATCAGCAGCGATGGGGGTTTCGGCGGTCAGATGCATGAAGACCGCAGTCGCCAGAAGAAAAAGTTCACCGCTGCATTTCGTGCGTATGCTCGTCATGGCTTCGGTGGTCTCAATGCGGAGCAGCGCGATCTGTTGACCACCTCCGACGCAACGGGCGGGGCTTTGATTCCACAAATCTTCGGGAATGAATTGATCGAAGCTCAGCGCTTCTACGGCCCAATCGCGACGAAGGTTAAGCAGAAGGTAACCCAGAACAACGGTGCTCCTTTGAAGGTCAGCCTTGCGGACGACACAGAAGCGGGTATCAAACTTTTGGGCACGGAAGGAACCTCGTCTCCTGCGGAGACTGATCCTGCATTCCAAAGCAAGGTGCTGGGAATTGACACGGTTAGCCTTGGCTTGGTGAAGGTCTCAGTTCAGGAACTTGAAGACAGCGCGTTTGACATCGATGCGTTTATTCGTGAGTCTCTGGGCCGCCGATATGCTCGCGGCGTGGCAAAGGCTGTGGCCACCGGCGTTGACGTCAGCGGAACCGCACTGCCGAATCAGGCGACCGGTGGACTCCTGGCCAGTGCGACTGTTGGACAGACTACGGCTGTACTGGCAAACGGCGTGGGTTGGTCTGATCTGACCATTTTGTATGGCGCATTAGATCCGGCGTACGTCAATCCTCGCACGACTTGGGTATTCAACTCGACTACTCGTGCTGCGCTGCTCGGAATGAAAGATGGGTTAACTTACTAAGCCCCTTGTCACAGTGATGTGACTCGAAGAACTTCTCTAATTCGGTGAAACTCTCGGCAACGAGACAATACCGAGCTAAGCTCACATATTCAATAGTGTGAGAAAGTGTGACGGTCAGCCCTTGACGGGGCGTAGGAATCAAGTGATTCCGAAATGGGAAGATACCTATTTAAGGTAGGTATGTGATATGACCTGATCTGCGCGCGAGCGACAGAGAATGATTGGAAACGAATCATTCGTAACATAAATGTTGGAAGACCATTCTGGACTCCTGATCCGTCTGCGGACGGACCTTTCAGCAAGCTGCTGGGCTTTGACGTCACGATTGAACAGAGCATGCCTAACCTGGGAGTAGCTAACGCACTTCCTATCCTCTTCGGGGATCTTTTGAGTTCTTACATGCTACGGACAGATGGGCAGCCCTCGATAGTCCGATTAGTGGAGAGATATATGGATACCCTAGAGATTGGTTTCATGGGCTACGCTCGCATCGCTGGAACGAGCATTGTTATGAGCAGTGCGCCCCAGCCTGTTGTGAGCCTCAAGCTCGCCGCAAGCTAATCTCAATAACCTAAACAAACATTGTGGGCAGGGTCTGTTATCAGGCTCTGCCCCTTGTTATTTGATCACCTATATACCCAAAAAGGATTGAACATAATGCCCCCTCTTGATGACCTAATCGGCAGACGATTCGGTCTCCTTACTGTCACTTCTCGTGGTACTGATCACGTGACGCCTAACGGCACAGTCGTTGCTCGCTGGTCCTGCCGGTGCGTGTGTGACACCGTGCTGGTGGTATCTGGAAAACATCTACGCCTTGGCCATACCCGCTCGTGCGGCGTATGCCTGCGCAGAGCTAAACAAAAGAATGGAGTAAGAGCCTAAATGAAGAAGATCATATCCGCACTCAGCAAAACAACCCTCAACCTGGAAGTGCAAACAGCAAGTGATCTCCAGACCCTGAAGATCATCGTTGATGACAATGCCCGCGAGCGAATCCTGTCACAAAAGTGGTTCGCATTTGTTAACGCCGACACCATCATTGCGTACACCGACATTGGATCGCCGAACAGTCCCCATATGATGCCCCTGGCTAACTTCATCCTGAGTATTGGTGCAGATATATACGTTGAGCACACAAAGGGTGCCAATGACTTCAGGATCGCAAACCTCAGAGCGCAGAGAAATGGAAAAGGATAAAGAAGCGTGAGTCATTTTAATTACTTAGACAAAGAGTCAGGTTCAGGTGGCTACATTGTGCCGGAAAACTTTACCAAACAGGTGAAGATACATAAACGCTTGCGCAAGCAGAATGCAGCCATCATCCGAGATGCAGAAGCTTGGAGGAAACACTTTCGGCTCGATAACCCACCTCCGCCCCTCTTGATTACAATGCGCGAAAACGCAGAAGGGATTCCGGCGGGAATCATAATCGAAGCCCTTCCCGAACTCAGCCTCGCATTGATCAGGCTTCGCGCAGCTACCCCAGTCGGTGACTTCAATGTTGTGCCCGATGCTGTGATCGAACAGGATGAACTGTAATTTGGTTACTTTGTGAGTCCAAACAGGCGCTCTAGCTGTTCGGTATAGGGCACGTGAAAAGTAAGAACGTGGGCATCCCAAACAGCCAGCGTTTTGATGCTGCTCTCAATTTCGCTGGACGGGAGAACGTCACCTAGCTTCTCCCGAAAGTCGTTTTCATCTTGCAGACCGAGCGGTGACACCCAAACCATTCCGATTCCTGAGGTAGCAGGATGGCAGATGCAGTCGTACTTGCAGTCCTGATCAGGACCCGAATTGGATATGGCGATCATGTATTCCATTGCCCTGTTACCTCATTCCTTCCAACTTTGATGCGGCTTCTGCGCCGCCAACACACTTGTAAAATAGGAGATTGTTTATTTTGTTGAGCACCACATTGCATCAATTCCTGCGAATAAATGACGTGTCTCAGTTGACCACCCTCTCGAAATCATATATCTACGCGCTGCAGGCAAAGGGCAGATTCCCGAAGTCATTCCAGCTTGCACCGAAGGTCTCGGTTTGGACAGAGGCATCCATTAGGGAGTGGCAGGAGCAGCAAATGAAAACCGTTGTCTAAAAACAACAATGCCCACCAAGATTGATTCCAAGGTGGGCATCCATTTTGTGCAGGTCAATCCTTGTCTACTTAGCAAGCGCACAGTGTATCCAAGTGATTTCCGTACCACTGCAACATGTCGCGTCTCTGTGGTAGGTACTTGGCTTTGTTGTATGCGTGTCTGACACCTTGCGGAGCATGAGCCAACGCCATTTCAATCCAGTCACGGTTGAAGTTATTTTCATTGAGGATCGTGGACGCAACACTTCGCCAACCATGACCGGTCATCTTCTTTCCGTAGCCCATACGCTTGAACATCTGAAGCAGCGTCATGTTGCTCATCGTGGCCGCACCCTGTGTACCGGGGAAGACGTATCCACTCGAATGGGAACCGCTGATTTTCTGCAATAGGCGCAGGGTGTGCAACGCTTGTTTTGAGAGGGGCACCATGTGGTCCCTACCGGCTTTCATTCGTTCACCGGGAATGGTGATCGTTGCCGTATCCCAGTCCACATCTGCCCAGCGCAAGCTGATCAGTTCACCTGTACGGAGCAGAGTGTAAGCAATGAGTTTCATTCCCAGCCGGGCCAGCGGAGAACCGTGGTAGGTCTCAATTGCTTGAAGGAGACCGGGCAAATCCTTTTCATCAAGGCTAGCGAAATTGACGACTGTGGGAGTCTCTAGAATGTCCCGTGGTCTGATGTCAGCATGCACGTTCTGCTTTGCATGCCCGTTCGCCTTCGCCCAACGCAGAATCTGCCCTATGACCATCAAGCATCTATCCGCAGTCTCGCGTCCGTGGTCGTTTTGAACGCGCTTGACGAAATCTGTGACATCCTTCGTCCCTAGATCGTTCACCGGCACAGCGCCCAGAGCAGGGAGAACATGGTTCCTCAATCTGGCCTCGGTCGTCGAGACATGCCGCTCACTCTTGCCAGTGCGGAACCACTCAAGCCACAGTTCCGCTACTTGCTGGAATGAATTAGCCCGCGCCTGCAGTGTGGCCTTCTTGGCGTCCTGCTTTGCCGTGCTGGGGTTTATTCCATTAGCAACCTGCTTCTGTGCCTCCCTGTGTTTGTCCCGTGCCTCAGAGAGGGGCACGATTGGATACCGGCCAATGGTGTACAAGCCTTGCTTTGCGTTCAGGCGGAACTGATATCGCCAAATCTTGGTACCGGTCTCAGAAACGAACAGATGCAGGCCACCCTGGTCGAACAGTTTGTATGGCTTCGCGATACCGTCTTCAACCCTGATCTTTGCGCCTCGCACTTCTGTGTCTTTTAGCATACCGGCAGTTTGAATCCTCCATGGTCCTTCATACTCATGAGTACGAAGAACAGCATACACAAGCCACGATACCGTCAGCAAGTAAATACCGTCTCTGATTTACAAATGTACCGTCAAAAGCACCGACTTTTCGGTGTGGATGGTCGTGGAGCCATGTGGAGGGATGAAGATGAAGTGTAGTCTATAAACTCAATTAAATCATGCCATTGTATCGATATAATTGGAAGCATGTGGAGTCATCTAGAGTGGTCAGGAGAGCATTTTGGCGGAGAGCGAGGGATTCGAACCCCCGGTACCCTTTCGAGTACAACGGTTTTCAAGACCGCCGGTTTCAACCGCTCACCCAGCTCTCCGCAGGTGCAGGCCGTCATCTGATTGTACTTCGGTTCGTATCGGGCCGCCCTCGTATTCGCCGGACGGGCTCTGAATCGCGCTCCCTCAGCCCTCCCGCAGCGCTTTGAACTCCCTGAAATCACAGCGGATGCCGGCAAAGAATGTTACAAAAGGAGTGCATGCCGAAGCGCGTAAAGCCGCCGGTGACTCCCCAGCCTGGCCAGCCCATCAGCCTGCGTACGTTAGGCGAGTATCTCAATCTTTCGCCGGCTACCATCTCCCTGGTGCTGAACAACGCTCCCGGTGTGCGCTCCATTCCTCAGGACACCCGTAACCGGGTCATTGAAGCGGCGGCCAGGTTCGATTACCGCCCCAGCTTCTACGCTCGTTCTCTGCGCAAGCGGCAGTCGTTTTCCGTGGGCGTTCTCGTCCCCGAACTCAGCGACAACTATGCCACCCAGGTATTGGCGGGCGTCGAGGAATTTCTTATCGAGGAGGGCTATTTCTACCTCACCGCGAGCCATCGCCGCAAACCCGACCTTATCGAGGAATACCCGCGGCTGCTGATGGAACGCTCCGTAGAGGGCTTCATCGTCATCGACACTATCCTCGAGAAGAGTCTCAGCCTGCCGTGCGTCGTGGTCGCGGGACATCGCAAGATTGAGGGAGTCACCAACGTAGTCCTGGACCAGAAGCGAGCCGCCGAACTCGGCCTTCGTCATCTGTATCAGCTCGGCCATCGCAAGATCGCCTTCATGCGCGGCGGCACCCACAGCTCCGACGCCCTCGATCGGTGGGAGAGCTTGATGTCGGTCGCCCGGGACCTGAAAATCCCCGTTCTCCCCGAACTGACCGTCCAACTGGAACTCCGTGTCTCCACACCGGAGCTGGGGTTTGTGCCCACCAACGAATTGCTCAACCGCAACGGCGACTTTACCGCCCTCGTCACCTACAACGACATCGCCGCTATCGGGGCCATTCGCGCCCTCCTTAATCACGGCCTGCGCGTTCCGGAAGATGTCTCCGTGGTCGGCTTCGACGACATCCAGGGCGCGGCGTTTCACAACCCGAGCCTCACCACCATCCGCCAGCCGCTCCAGGAGATGGGCGCTGTTGCGGCGCGCATCCTGCTCCAGCGCATTCGCGGACAGGCAAGCTTTCCCGACGTCGTTCCCATCCACCCCGAGCTGGTGATTCGCGAATCGACGTGCCCCCCGCCGCGTACCCGTCCCAAGCGCACTTAGATTAACGGCGTGCCCATTTGCCACGGAACAGGTTGCGCTAACGCTTACCCTCCAGCTCGTCGGCCAGCGTTCCCGCCCCATACAGTTTGCGCAGGCCTTCGATGATTCCCGCCGAGTGCACCGCGACGGCGCGGTTCTTCACTTCGTCATAAACGAAATCGCCGGCCAGCGATTCGATGTCGCCGTCGAAGATCAGTCCCACGAGTTCGCCGTTGCGGTTCACCACGGGAGAGCCAGAGTTTCCTCCGACGATGTCGGCAGTGGAGACAAAATTGAGGGGGGTTGAGAGGTCCAGCTTGTCGCGATTGGCCGTCTCTTTGGGGGTGAGATCAAAGGGCGGCTGGTTGCTGAACCCGGCGGCGCGATCATACAGGCCGTAGAAGGTGGTGAACGGTGGAGCAACGGTGCCGTTATACGGATACCCCTTTACGGTCCCATAGCTCAGGCGCAGCGTGAACGTGGCATCCGGATACGCGTCCTTGCCGTAGACCAGAAAGCGCGCCTGGCCCAGCTTTTCACCCGCTTGGGTGAGCACGCTCTGGATTTCATCCCTCTGCCAGCGGGCGTATTCGCGCGCCAGCGGATCGGTGCGGCGGGCGGCCATGATCATCGGATCGGTTGACGCCGCCACGGCTGCCTCTCCCCCTTCGACCAGCGACTTGCGGAAGCCCACGTCGTACAGCTTGGTGCCATCCACCACCGAGTTCACGAAGCGGTCTACTTCCTGCCCCTGAGTCAGGGTCTTCAGGTACTCGTCATCTTTTCCCAGCTTCTCGGCCGCCAGGTTAAGGGCAAACGTCATGTAGAGCTTTTCGGTGGCCGGGTAGATCTTGGCCGGCGAGAACAACTGAAACTTGAGCGCCTCAAGTTGCGCGTCGTGATAGCCCGGAAGGCGTTCGCCGTCGGGCTTCTTCACTTCGACGACGTATTGCTCAATCTGGCGCGCAATGGAAAACAGCCGGCTGTCCGAACGGCGGAAGAGCAACGCCCTGGTCCTGGGAGCCGCTTTCTTCTCTGTTGCGGCGATGGTGTCCCAGGCATCTCCGAATTCCTTTTGCCACTCGGGATGGGCCGCGACCTTCTTCCGGAAATCCTCCTCTTCGGCCTGTTTCTTGGCGGTAACAGCCTTGTCGTTCAGAGCTTCCAAGCGGCCGTCAAGGGATTTCAGGCCGTTCTGCAAGCTGAAGATCATGCTACCTACCAGCTGCGCCTGTTCCTGGCCCCGCGCCGCGAATGCCTGGCAGGCGGCGATGCGTCGCGTCAGGTACTCGATAAAGTTAGGCTCAAATATCTCGCGATCGGAGTTCAGCTCGGCCACCGTATCCTGGCGCTGTGTCGAGCCAGGGTGGCCGGGGACGAAAATCAATTCACCGGGAGCAGCTCCCTTTGCGCTCCATTTGAGATAGTTGTCGGTGTGCAGCGGCTTGCCGTTCTCGTAGACGCGGTACAGCGCCATGTCGAGGTCGTAGCGCGGATAGGTGAAGTTATCCGGATCACCGCCGTAAAACGCAGCCTGCTCCTCAGGAGCAAAGACCAACCGCACGTCGGTGTAGGCCTTATATTGATACAGCCAATACTCGCCGCCCTGGTAGAGCGATACCACGTCCGAGCGGAGGCCCGTCTTTTCCGTGCTTTCCTTTGAGATTGCAGCGATCTCCGCGTCGCGCGCCTTCAGCCCCTTGGCTTCGTCGGGGATGCCCTTGGCCGCGCCTTGAACGCGCGCCGTCACGTTCTCCATACCCACCAGAACGTTGATCTCCAGATCGGGCGACTTCATTTCTTTGTTGGGCGTGTCGGCGTAGAACCCGTCGCGGAGATAGTCGTGCTCGACGGTCGAGTTCTTCTGCAGCTGGACGCGTGCAACGTGATGATTGGTGAGCAGCAGGCCGTCCGGACTGACGAAGGATCCCGATCCACCGTCGTTGAGCCGCACACTCGAAAGCCGCAGATGGTCGAGCCACTCCTGCATCGGCGTAAACCCGTATCGCTCTTTCAGCAGCTTGACCGGCGGATTATCAAACGTCCACATGCCTTCTTCGGCACTGGTTTCGTAAACCGCTGCAAACATCACGGCGGCAATCAGTACAACGGCATCGCGAAGGCTTCGCGTAAACATCGCACCCCTCTTAACCTGGTTGGAATTGGCACCACGAACCTTACCAGTGACGAAAAGGATTTGGCAAGTTCGCGGTGACGGGCAGCGGCTTTTCCGCTTCGAATTCCCTGAATCCTGTTACGGCATGACCAGCACTTCCACGCCGCTGGGCGCATCCTTCTGCCGGTACACCCGTTCGGTCGCCTTCTGAAATTCTTCGGGCTTGGCATAGGGAATATCCGTGAATGTCTGCGGATTGCGGTCGGTCAGCGGAAACCACGAGCTCTGCACCTGCACCATGATGCGGTGGCCTGCCCGAAACGTGTGGTAGAGATCCGGCATGCTGAAACTGATATCGGTCTCTTTTCCGGGGGTCAACGCCTCCGGGTTCTCCCAGTTGTTGCGGAACTTGGCGCGGAACGGCTCGCCCCGCAGCATTTCCTGGTACCCGCTCATGTGCAGCGGCGGTGCATCCAGAATGCGCTTGTTGCCGCTCGTCATGCCTTCCGGATCGGGAGCGTTGTCCGGATAGACATCAATCAGTTTCACCACGAAATCCGAATCTGTCCCAGAACTCGCGACTCTGAGCCGGGGCGAAATTGGCCCCGCAATTGTTACATCTTTTTCCAGCACGTCCGTCTCGTACACCAGCACGTCCGGACGATAGCTGGCGAATCGCTGATCGTCCACCATGTACCTCTGCGGTACCGTATCGGTGGTGTAACCCACAAACGGCACGGGGTGATTCGGATCGCTCGCATATTCATCCCAGCCGCGGCTCTCCTCCGGCGGATCGAAACCGAGCTTTCCACCGGCATGAAAGTAGAGAGTCTTCGGTGTGGCCTGCCGGGGAGGCCAGCTATCGAGGCTGCGCCACACATTGGTACCGGTCTCAAACACCACCGCTTTCGGCTGCGCCGCGCCTTTTCCCTTCAGGTAGTGTTCGAAGAAGGGAAACTGGACGTTGGCGCGAAAATATTCCGCCGTCTTCGAACCGAACTGAATGTCGCCCAGGTGGCCGCCCTCGCCGCGCGCCCATCCGCCATGCACCCACGGACCCTCCACCAGCGTCGTCGGCGTGTCGGGATTGAATTTGCCGATGGCATAGAACGTTTTGTACGGCCCGCTCAGGTCCTCGGCATCGTACCATCCGCCCACCACCAGCACCGCGCAGTGCACGTTCTTCATGTGCTGCGACAGGTCGCGCGCCTTCCAGTAAGCGTCGTACGTGTCGTGCTTCATCTGGTCGTTGAACAGCCAGTTCGAGCCCTTCAGATAGAGTTTGTCCAGGTTGGCGATGTTGCCCGCATTCAGGTAGAACCGGTAGCTGTCCTTGGTGCCAAAATCGAAGGCGGTGGTCGGCTTCGGCTTCTGCGGCTCGCTCTGCGGGCGGAACGACACATAGAACCCGAAATTCGCCGAAAGCATGAAAGCGCCGCCGTGGTATGCATCGTCTCCCATGAACAGGTCCGTCATGGGCGCCTGCGGGCTGGCCGCCACCAGCGCGGGATGCGAATCGATGATCGACGCCGAAGTGTAGAACCCTGGATACGAAATGCCCCAGATGCCCACCTTGCCGTTGTTGTTGGCCACGTTTTTCAGCAGGAATTCGATCGTGTCGTAGGTGTCGGAAGCCTCGTCCACATCCTGCGGCGACTTCTTGTCATCGATGTGCGGCCGCATCTCCTGAAATTCCCCTTCGCTCATCCAGCGCCCGCGCACATCCTGGTAGACGAAGATGTATCCCGCTTTCTGAAACTCCTCCGATGGACCAAGCTGTCTTGGATACTGATCCTCTCCATACGGCGCCACGCTGTAGGGCGTCCGGTCCATCAGGAAAGGATAGGGGCCGCCGGCTGCGTCCTTCGGCACATACACCGCGGTGAACAGCCGTTTTCCGTCCCGCACGGGAATGCGGTACTCGTACTTGGTGTAATGCGAACGCACATAGTCGTCGGCAGGCTGGGTAACCGGATCCTGGGCCATCAACCCTGTGAGCGTGAACACCAGCAGGCCCGAAACAGCACAGAAACAGCGAAGAGGTTTGAACATGGGTTCGATGAGCGTCTCCTGAGAATTCCAGCATATTCCAGCGAAACGGAGAGGCGGGCAGGCCTTACCTGCCACGATTTGCACAGCTTCCGCAGCACGCCCTGCCGCATGCGGTAATTTTCTTGTAGACAGCCCGTCACGGGGAGTTAACCTGTCAGTAATCCAGTCACAGCAAGGCGCGCGCATCCTGCTGCATTCCAAAATTGTATTCATCCTGTTTCTCATTCGCCGGAAGGAGAGCCATGTCGACCGAATACCGCAATTTCCTTGCCCTCTCGTACGAGGAGCTTGAAGAAAGGAACCTCGAGGCCAAGCACGAACGTGTCAACCGGGTTCCCAGCGACAAGATCAAAGAAACGCGCCTCAAATACCTCACCGACGAAAAGCGCATCAAGGCCGTCACCGTTCTCTTTTCCGACCTTGAAGGCCGCCTCCACCTGCTCGATTACGACAAGAAATTCCTCCTCAACGCCTACGAGAACCTCACCTTCGACGGCTCATCCATTCGCGGCTTTACCGCCCAGAAAGAGAGCGACCTGCGCCTGGGCATTGACTGGAGCGCGTTCTACTGGGTTCCCGCCGACGTCTTCGGCAACGGCAAGGTGCTGGTGTTCGGAACCGTCATCGACAAGGACGGCACCCTCTACTCGGGCGACCTTCGCGGCGTCCTGAAAAACTACGCCGACAAGCTCTACGCCGAGAAACAGTACACCCTCAACGCCGCCACCGAGATCGAGGGCTTTCTGTTTGCCGGCAAGGACGCCGAAAAGGTATATCACCAGACCGGCAAGTTCGAGTTTGTTTCCACCGGCGGCTACTATCACTCTCTGCCTCTCGATCCGCTGCGCCAGTTCATCGACACCGCGGCTGAAGTCCAGCGCGCCATGGGCTTCCAGAACGAAAAGGACCACCCCGAAGTCGCGCCCGCGCCAGTTCGAAATCAACTTCGGCTACAGCGAAGTGGTGGCCGCGGCCGACCAGATCCAGCTTTACAAGCTTCTCTGCCGCCAGATCGCCAACAACATGGGCTTCACCGCCAGCTTCCTGCCCAAGCCCGTGGTGGGCGTCAACGGCAGCGGCATGCACACCAACGTCTCCGTCTCCAAGGGCAAGACCAATCTCTTCTGGGACGAGAAGGGCCAGGAGCAGCTCTCGAAATTCGGCTGGAACTTCCTCGACCGCATCCTGACCCGCGCGCTCGATCTCTGCCTTATTTTCAGCTCCAGCGTGAACGCCTATCGTCGCCTCGACCCGCACTTCGAGGCGCCCAACCAGATCCGCGCCTCGGCCACTGATCGCGGCGCCATGATCCGCATTCCCATCGGCAACCACCGCTCCATGCGCACTGAAGTCCGCGCCGTAGCGCCCGATGCCAATCCCTACCTGGCGCTGTATGGCATCTTCAAAACCGGCATCGACGGCGAAATCTCCAAGCAGAAAGGCCTGCGCGAAGGCGGCAGTTATCTGCCCGACAATATCTACAAGGCCATCGCCGATTTCCGGAAGTCCGACTGGATCGCCACGATCCTCGGCGACGACGTGAAGGGCCGCTACGCCGATCTGAAAGAAGCCGCCGCCGACCGCTGCCCCAAGGCGCTCGGATCCATTGTCAAAAGCGGTGAAGTGCAGTTCCACCACAGCGTCTACAACCAGTCCCTCTGGAACCTTTTCTAGAAAAGCCAACAAGACCGGCTGCCAGTTGGCCCCGTCCTGGCTCTGCCAGGGCGGGGTCTCGTCTGTCAGGGGGACGGAAACCTCATTGCTCCCTTATGTCTCCCGTGTTACAAGCTAAACAACAGGCTGCAAATTCCAAGAGGAATCCTCTTCTTTCATGAGCGCCGGTCCCTCCGTCGAACTCGAAGCCCTTTTCGGTGACTACCCGCTCGACTCCGCCTTCGACGAGATGCGGGAAGGGAACGGCGATCTGCGCTCCCACTACCGCGCTCTCGCAGAAACCCTCGCCCAGCTTCCTCCCGACGAGATGCAGCGCCGCAAGCAATCGGCCGACCTGTCGTTTCTCACCCAGGGCATCACCTTCACCGTCTACGGCCGCGAGGAAGGCACCGAGCGCATCTTTCCCTACGACCTTCTGCCCCGGCTCATCACCTCGGCCGAGTGGGAAAGGATCGAGCGCGGCCTTACCCAGCGCATCACCGCTCTCAACCTCTTCCTGCGCGACATCTACTCCGACGCGAAAATCCTCGACGAACAGGTCATTCCCCGCGAGCTCGTCTACAGCTGCAAGCAGTACCGCCGCCAGATGCGCGGCCTCCAGGTTCCCCGCAATGTCTACATCGCGGTCATCGGCAGCGACCTGCTGCGCCTGAATAACGGTGAGTTCGTTGTCCTCGAAGACAACCTGCGAGTGCCCTCGGGCGTGAGCTACATGCTCACCAACCGCCGCGTCATGAAGCGCACCTTCCCGCAAGCTTTTCCATAGCTACGGCGTGCGCCCCATCGAGCATTACCCGCAACTGCTGCTGGCCACGCTCCGCTCGCTGGCCCCCGAAGGCCGTCCCGAGCCCAACATCGTGCTGCTAACTCCCGGCGTCTTCAACTCCGCCTATTTCGAGCACACCTACCTCGCCCGCCAGATGGGCATCGACCTGGTCGAAGGCCGGGACCTCGTTACCCACGACAACGTCGTCTACATGCGCACCACCGACGGCCTCAAGCGCGTCGACGTGATCTACCGGCGAGTGGACGACGACTTCAGCGATCCGCTCATCTTCCGCGGCGATTCGGTCCTCGGCTGCGCCGGTTTGTTCAACGCCTATCGCGCCGGCAATGTCACCGTCGCCAACGCCTTCGGCACCGGCCTGGCCGACGACAAGGCGCTCTACGCCTACGTGCCCCGCATCATCCGCTACTACCTCGGCGAAGAGCCCATCCTTCCCAACGTCGAAACTTTCATTCTCACCGAAGAGAAGGAGCGCCGCCACGTCCTGGCCAATCTCGACAAGCTGGTCGTCAAGGCGGTCGGCGAAAGCGGCGGATACGGCATGCTCATCGGCCCGCACTCCACCGCCCGCCAGCGCGAGCAATTCGCCGCGCTGATCGAGGCCAATCCCCGCAATTACATCGCCCAGCCCACGCTGGATTTTTCCCGCGCGCCCTGCCTGATCGGCAATCGTCTGGAGCCGCGCCACGTCGATCTGCGGCCCTACATCCTCTTCGGCGACAAGGTCAACATCGTTCCCGGCGGCCTCACCCGCGTCGCACTTGAAAAAGGCTCGCTGGTCGTCAATTCCTCGCAAGGCGGCGGAAGCAAGGACACATGGGTTCTTCAATGAATCACCAAATGTCGGGTAACCCATTCTCGCCGCGTGGTTGTTTTTGCTCTTGGGGTGGCATGCCTCCCCACCGATGATCCTGTTTTGTTACGGCACGACTTCAGTCGTGCCGTAACAACGCCCCAAAAAATCGCGGACTTTAGCCCTGAGGGAAGCTCTTTCAACCAACGATGAACGCTGCCATCACCAAACCAGGTTCGCGGGAGAATGCCACCATGCTCAGCCGCGTTGCCGACAGCCTCTACTGGATGAGCCGCTACCTCGAGCGCGCCGAGAACACCATGCGCCAGCTCGACGTCACCATGAGTCTGATGCTCGATCCCGGCGGCGCTTCGGCCGAAACGCGCTGGAACCGGCTCCTCTCGTCCCTGGGCGACCCCACGGACCTGGCCTGGACCGGCGACCTCGAGTCCATGGCCCACGCCCTTTTCTTCGACACCCTCAATCCCGCCGCGGTCACGTTCTGCCTCAATGCCGCCCGCGAAAATGCCCGCCAGGTCCGCGAGGAAATTTCCACCGAGCAATGGCAGCGCCTCAACCGCCTCTTCCACCACATCCGCACGCCCCAGGCGGAGGCGCAGTTCCGCGCCAACATGAACGACTTCCTCACTTCCATCGTGGACGGCATCCACCTGTTCAAAGGCGTCAGCGATACCACCATGATTCACGGCCAGGGCTGGCAATTCATCCGTCTCGGCCGCTACCTCGAGCGGGCCTACGCCACTGCCACCATGCTCGAGGTCTACCAGCCCGATCTCTTCTGCGCTCCCGAACGCGAGCACTCCGGCTACCAGTACCTCGAGCAGGTCGGCCTTCTGCGGTGCTGCACGGCATTCGAAGCCTATTGCCAGGTCTACACCGCCGACATCTCCGCTGACCGCATTCTCGAATTCCTGCTGCTCAATCGCGACTTCCCCCACGCCATTCGCTACTGCCGTCGACTGCATCCGCGCCGCCATCGAATCCATCCAGCGATCCGGCGCCCGCCGTTCCCCCGAAGAACTGACCGCCGGCATCGGACGACTGCACGCCATGCTCGAATTCACCACGATCGGCGAAATCCTCGCCGATAACCCCGGCGCGTTCCTTCACTCCATTCGCCAGCAGTGCATCCGCATCCACGAACTCGTGTACCGCTATTACGTGCATTACTCGATTCAGTCCGCCTTGGCGGTTTGAAAAATGACCACCGACTACTGATCACTGACAATGAACTTCTACTCCATCCGCCACCTCACGCGCTTCCGCTACTCGCACCCCGTCAGCGAGAGCATCATGGAAACGCGCATGCACCCGCGCACCGACTCGAACCAGCACTGCCTCACCTTTACGCTCTCGGTCAGCCCGCGCTGCCGCGTTTTCACCTACCGCGATCACCTCGGCAACAACGTCCAGCACTTCGACATTCCCGGCGAACACAACCAGCTGGTCATCATCGCCGAGTCGGTCGTCGAGCAGCAGCCCTTTCCCGACGTCCCCGACTTCCTCTCTCCCGATGCCTGGGATGCCCTCGATGAACTGGTCGCAGTCAGGCGATTACTGGGAGATGCTTCTGCCCAGCACTTTCGCCGTCGAAACTCCCGCGCTGCCTTGACTCGCCGCGCAACTCGATGTCCGCCGCCGCGACGATCCCCTCATGCTGGTCCACGAGCTGAACCAGCGCCTGTTCGATTACTTCGAATACGTGCCCGCGCCATACACGCGTTGACTCGCCGATCGATGAGGCCATCGTCAGCGGCAAGGGCGTCTGCCAGGACTTCGCCCACACCATGATCGCTCTCCTGCGTCACGTCCGCATCCCCGCCCGCTATGTGTCCGGCTATCTCTACCGCAGCCGTGAAGACCACGACCGCTCCACCCCCGACGCCACCCACGCCTGGGTGGATGTCCTGATGCCGCATCTGGGCTGGGTCGGATTTGACCCCACCAACAACCTCATCGCCCATCACCGTCACATCCGCACCGCGATCGGGCGCGACTACCAGGATGTCCCGCCCACCCATGGCATCTTCCGCGGCAAGACCGACAGCGATCTGTACGTGGCCGTGCATGTCGAAGCCGGCGATCAGCCCCCGGCCCTCGATCGCCAGCTTCCCATTCCGGAAGACTGGTCGGTCCTGGTCGAACGCGCGCAGCAGCCGCCGGACCGCGCTGTTCAGCTCATCGAATTGCAACAGATGCAGCAGCAACAGTGAGTCTGTGACCCCACCTGTGACGAGTGGGCACAGTTTGTGACCATGCGGCAAACGCGTGTCACAGGCGACGTTGAGGCGCGACCATAAACAGCCAATAATTAAATATCTGGTGACTGATCGGGACAGGACGCACGTTTCCGAATGCAATTGATCGTCACGCGGGTCGGCATTCACCTTAGCGGACACAGCGAAGATCCGTGCAGGATTCCCGTTGCTCCAAATTCATTTCGATGCGCCGGTTTCCTCGGCCAGTCCGCAAGTTCACTCAACTGAAGCGGCGCACTCGAGCCGCCCATCCAAGATTTTCCGGAGGAACAGACGTGAAGCGCTTCCTTTCGGGATGGATGCTGTTCTGCATCCTGTCCACCCCTCTCTCTCTCTTCTCCCAGACGGCAACCACCAGCCTGCGCGGCACCATCAAGGATCCTACGGGAGCCCTCGTTCCGGGAGCGAAAATCACTTTGTCCAACAACGCCAATGGCCAGGTATTCACGGATATCGCCAACGGCGCGGGCCAGTACGTCTTTCCGCAGATTCCTCCGGCCAAATACACCATCAGCGCGACGGCCCAGGGCTTCGGATCTCAGACCAAGGTCGCAGAGCTGCTGGTGAATCAACCCGCCACGGTGGATTTCGCCCTTTCCATCCGCACCGAAACGGTCACTGTCGATGTGTCGGCTACGGCCCAGACGCTCAACACCACCGATGCCACCCTTGGCGATTCTGTTGATAATCAGCAGATCGAGGCCTTGCCGATGGACGGGCGGGATCCCATCTCGTTGCTCAGTCTCCAGCCAGGAGCGCTTTATGTCGGAGAGTCGATCGGCCTGACGGACAAAGTCAATCCGCAGGATCTCGACAGCCGGCAGGGAGCCGTTGCCGGCGCGCGGTCCGACCAGGGAAACGTCACCCTCGACGGCGTAGACGACAACGATCAGGTGAACGGCTACGGCTTCAACGGGGTGTTGCGTTCCACGCTCGACTCTACCGAGGAGTTTCGCGTCACCACCTCCAACGCCAATGCCGATGCGGGTAGATCCTCCGGAGCCCAGGTATCCCTGGTCACAAAGAGCGGCACCAATGTGTTCCACGGTTCGCTTTACGAATATCACCGCCCGTCGAACCTTGTGGCCAACGACTGGTTCATCAAGGAGCAGCAGCTTTCGTCCGATCCACCCCAGGCAAACCGCCCCACCAAGTACATCGTGAACACGTTCGGCGGCAGCGTAGGCGGACCGGTCTTCAAAGACAAGCTGTTCTTCTTCTACAACTATGAAGGCCAGCGCCTGGCGACCGACGAGACCGTATCGGCGACCACGCCATCGTCATCGTTCCTGAAAGGCCAGCTCGGGTATTTCGCGGCGGACGGCTCCACGGTGATGCTGACGCCGGCACAGATCGCGGCCCTGGATGCCTCCTGCACGCAGTGCTCGGCGCCGGGCGTGGATCAGGCAATCTTGAGCTACCTGGGGACCGAACCGGCGGCCACGGTGCTGGCCGGAGGCGACGGGATCAACAATGGCTTCTTCAACTTCAGTTCTCCGGCGCCCAGCCGCCTCAACACCAACATCGGCAAAATCGATTACTCTCCCAACGCGCGCAACCACTTCTTCGTTCGCGGCAACCTCCAAAAGGACGTTTCCTTCGCGGCCGCCAATCTTCCCGGGCAGTCGCCGGCCAGCTCGCTCGAAGACAACACCAAGGGCATCGCCGCCGGCTACACGCTTACGCCCACATCATCCCTCGTGAACGATCTGCGCTATGCCTATATCCGCCAGGGCTACTCCAGTATCGGCATCGGGCAGGGCGACTATGTGGTGATTCGTTTCCTCACCCAGCCCACCGCCCAGGACCGCAGTCTTATCGTCCATGTCCCGGTAAACACCATCACCGATAACCTGAGCTGGACGAGAGGCTCGCATTCCCTGACTGTGGGAGGGAACTGGCGCGGGATTGAAGTCCAGACCAACAGCACCCTCAGCTCGTTCCAGCGCGGTTACACCAATCCTTCCTACCTCAGCGGGCGAGATGCTCCCGATCCAACTACCATCGGCCTGCCGGCAGTCGATCCCGGCTTCGGCACGTCCTTCGATTACGCCTATGCCACCATCATCGGCGACATCGCCGAATGGGATACGGTGGGCAATTACGTCGTGAACAAGGGCGGAGCCACCGGGTCTATTCAGCCCGACGGCGCGTTTATCAACCGCAATTTCAAGTCCAACGAATTGGGCGCCGTCTCCGCTCCGAATCTTACCTCGCCCGAGTTAGGATGTAGCGTCCCGCGCTACTTTTATTCGCCTCTCCCACTTGGTTGTGGGAGAGGTCGCGCCTTGGCGCGGGTGAGGGGGAGCTTTCTACGGGAGAGGCGGCCGGCGGGCGTAGCCGCCGGTAGGTGAGGGTTCTGCGGCCCTTCTCCCTGCATCATTCACTTCCCCCGCGACACCGCCCTAGTACCTCTCACAATCCACCAGATCAATCATTAATCATCCCGGTCGCCTGCATCATCGCATAGCAAATAGTCGAGCCCACGAACTTGAATCCGCGCCCGATCAGCTCCTTACTCATCGCGTCCGACTGATCGGTGCGCGCCGGCACCTGCTTCAGCGCGCGCCACTTGTTGATTCGCGGCCGTCCGCCAACGAATCGCCAAACATATTCGTCGAATCTGCCAAACTCCTTCTGCCACAGCCAGATGCTTTCGCGTTGCCGATCGCGGGAACCTGATTGGCCTTCAGCCGGTTGCGCAACGATCTCCGCGTCCGCGAGCAACCTCGCCAAATTGATCGCCGCCAACTTCGCAACGCGCGCCGGCTCGAAACCCTTGAAACGCTCTCCGATAGGCCTCGCGCTTGCGCAGAATCGTGTCCCAGCTCAGACCTGCCTGCGCCCCTTCGAGCGTGACGAACTCGAACCACCGCCGATCGTCATGCACCGGCACGCCCCACTCCTCATCGTGATAGCGAATCGCCAACTCGTTGCGCGCCCACCCACATCGCATAGAAGAACCTTAAAAGAGAACCAGAGAGAAATGAACAGGCAGACTTTTTGTGATGCGGTCGCAGAACCCTCACGATCCGGACTCCTAACCTCTCCTTGTCCGAGGAGAGGTCGGCGTAAGCCGCGTATAACGCGGTGTCGCCGGGCGAGGTGCAACACCTGACAGCTCAGCCACGCCGACTGTTTAACCGCAATGCCAAGACACTGACTCCGCAGCCTGGCACCAGCACAACTACGCGCAACTGCGACTGCCAGCGTTGCACCTCACCCGTCGCTCACCTGCGGCTCGCGCCGACCTCTCCTCGGACAAGGAGAGGTTAGGGATCTTCCCCCTTAAACTTTTCTAACAGGGACCCTACGAGTACTCAGGGTAAAATCCGCCCGCATCTTCTCTTAGTACCGGGTGCAGGGGTCACCCCTGCCGAAGGAAGTGTGAAACCCACCGCGGGTTTCACTACAATTAGGTTCTTTCAATGTATCTCCCCGACACGATAGTCGCTCCGCCACCGCGCCAGGCCTCGGTGCCGTCGCGATCGTCCGCCTGTCCGGTCCGCGCAGTTGTTCGAAATCCTCGACGCGATCTTTTTTTGTAGCCCCCGCATTCCGCCGCGATGACGCCCCGCACGATGCGCCTGGGCGACGTCGTCGATCCGGCCACCGGCGCGCGCATCGATCGCGCGCTCGCGGTCGTGATGCCGAATCCGGCGAGCCTCACGGGCGAGGATGTAGCCGAAATCCAATGTCACGGCGGTCCGTTTATTGTGTCGCATCGTTTCGCTCGCGGTCGAGGCGGGCGCGCGCGTCGCCGAGCAGGGAGAATTCCACCCGCCGCGCGTTTTTGAACGGCCGAATCGATCTTGCCGAGGCCGAAGCAGTCGCCGATATCGTCGCCGCGCGCAGCGATTCCGCGCTCGCGATAGCTCTGGAGCAACTCTCCGGCGCGCTTTCCGCCCGCGTCGCGGAATTGCGCGCACAGGTTGTCGCGATTCGTGCGCATCTTGAGGGTCGAAATTGATTTTCCGACGAGGACATCCGCCTCCCGTCGCGGCGCGAGGTCGCCGCCGAAATCGAGCGCCTCATCGCCGACGTCGCTGTCCTGCACGACAGCTTTGCGCGCGGCCTGCTGATGCGCGATGGCGTGCGCGCGACGATAGTCGGCAAGCCCAACGCCGGCAAGTCGAGCCTTCTCAATTTATTGCTTGGAACAGATCGGGCCATAGTCACCGCTATCGCTGGCACCACCCGCGACGTGATCGAGGATTCGGTCCAGCTTGGCCCGTACGCGCTGGTGCTCAACGATACCGCGGGCGTGCGCGGAATCGGCCGAGGTGGCAGAAAATCGGCATCGAGCGCACGCTACGCTCGGCGCGCGACGCGGACCTGCTGATTGCGATGTTCGATTCGTCGCGCCCGCTTCAGTCCGCCGACCTCGAAGTGATTGGCTGACAGCCAACCGCCCCGGCCTGGCAATTTCAACAAGCGCGACCTGCCCGGCGCCATCACAGCCGCGCATCTTCGCGAGCAAGGCCTGAACCTTCCGATACTCCCATTCAGCGCAATCAACCCCGACGAAGCCGCCCCCTCTGCGCGCGGAACTGCAAAGGTCATCACCGCGCTCATCGCACCGTCCGCCCGCACCTACAACCAACAATCAAATCGCGATCTCCCGCGAACGCCATCGCGACGCGCTCGCGATGGCTCTGGAAGCCCTCAAAAACGCACGCACGTCCGCACTTTCGATGATGCCGCCGGAGATCGTCGCCGTCGACATCGATCCGCTGCCGCCGCCGCGCTCGGCTCGATCACCGGCGAAGTCCACTCGGAGGATGTGCTCGACGCAATCTTCCGCGACTTCTGCATCGGGAAGTAGGC
>CAVPNO010000143.1:0-11513 GCA_963706455.1 uncultured Acidobacteriota bacterium
AATGGCTGGCTAAGCTGCAATCGGTGGCCGAGGCGGAGACCGGTTCCTGGTTCCAAGAAAACGCGGCCGGAATTGAGAAATGCGCGGCCGCGGTACGCGAGGCCCCGGAGCTGGCGCATCCGGCGCCTGATTCCGGGGTAGCCGCGGGCGAGGCGCCGCCTGCGCCAGCGGAACACGCCGCCAATGGCAAAGAAACGAAGGCAGACGCGCACGCACCGATCCCGAGCCCTGCTGCCCCCAGCCGTTCAGCGCCGTCGGCGTCCCCTGCCCCCGCTCCGGCAAAAGTGACTCCCTCTACCGGCGGCGGCCTCGAAGATTCCTCGCTCTACGATCTGTTCCGTATGGAAGCGGAGGAGCAGGTGAACGTTCTGCAGAACGAGCTGATGCTTCTGGAGCGCGAAGGAGCAACGGCGGCCCGGCTGCAGAACCTGATGCGCGCGTCTCACTCCATAAAAGGAGCCGCGCGGATCGTGGGGCTGGATACCATCGTGCACCTGACCCATGCCATGGAGGATCGTTTTGTGGCCGCCCAAGGAGGTCAGGCGCTGGACTCGGCGGAGATCGATCGTGTGCTGGCGGCCACCGACTGGCTGGTCAAACTGCAATCGGTGGCCGAAGCGGAAACCGGTTCCTGGCTCGAGGAGAACGCGGCCGAGATCGAGAGATGCGCGGCTGCCGTGCATGAGACATTGCATCCGGCGGCTCCGTCACCCGACGCGGCAACGCCTGGTTCGGAGGCACTCACGGCCGATGCGCCTCAAGAACCTGCGGATCGGGCCGCGAAGGCTGGAAAAATCCAACCCGAGGCACCCGCCGAAACCGATGGGTTCCTGCAGGCGGCCAGGGAAGAACATGCCGGACGGGAGCGAACGGTGCGCCTCACCGCCGACCGGTTCGATCAGTTGCTGTCGCTTTCCGCGGAGACGCTGGTTGCGGCGCGGCAGCTTGCCTCGTGGGGCGATGTTCTCGATCGCAGCCAGCACACCATCGGCAAGGCGCAGCAGATGGTGGAAGACACGCCGGCATCGTCGGTGATGCGGGTTGCGTTGAAGGGCGAGGTCGAACGGCAGCTGGCCACGTTCGCCATCCAGGTTTCGGATTTCTACGAGGCGGCGCGCGCCAATGAACGCACCGCGGAACGGCTCTATAGGGCCGTGCTGGGGGGCCGACTGCGGCCTTTCTCCGAAGGCATCAGCGGAATTCCCCGCCTGGTGCGCGATGTCTCGCGTCAACTGGGGAAGCCGGTCAGGCTGGAAGTGGCGGGCGAGACCACGCGCGTAGACCGCGACATCCTCGACCGGCTGGAAGCACCGATGTCGCACCTGGTGACCAATGCGATCGATCACGGGATTGAATCACCGGCGGAACGCCTCGCGGCCGGCAAGCCCGCAGAGGCGCAGATTCTTATTCGTGCCCGGCACGAGAACGGCCGCCTGGTCATCACCGTGCGTGATGACGGAAAAGGCATCGATTCCGAGCAAGTTCGGGAGCGCGTGGTCCGGCGTAACCTCGCGCCTGCGAACACCGCGGCCGGGCTCACCGAGCAGGAGTTGCTCGAGTTCCTGTTCCTGCCCGGGTTCAGCACCCGCGACACCGCGTCCCTGCTGTCGGGACGTGGAGTCGGGCTGAACGTCGTGCAATCCATGGTGCATGAAGCCGGCGGAGCCGTCACCCTGACCAGCATTCCGGGCACGGGCACCACGTTCCGGCTCACGCTGCCCGTGACGCGCTCGGTCATCCGCGTCATCCGCGTGCTGTCCGAAGGCGAACTTTTCAGCATCCCCATGGTGCGCATCGATCACGTGGAGTATCTTGAGCCGCGGCCGGAGGGGGACAAGTGGGTGGGGACGTGGAACGGCGTGGATCACCCGGTGATTGCCTTGGCAGCCATCCTTGGCCTGTCGGACAAGCCATTGCCCAAGGGACCGCTGCCGCTGCTGTTTTTGGGCGGATACGGATTTGCCGTGGACCGGTTCGTCGACCAGGCCGAGCTTTCGGTGCGCCGCCTGGACCCGCGGCTGGGAAAAATCCCGGGAGTCAGCGCCGCATCGGTGGATGAAAACGGAAATCCGCTTTTGATTCTTGACGTGGACGACTTGATCCAGACCGCGCAGGGCAGACCCGCCGCCACGGCTTCCCTGGATGGGGATCTGCTGACTCCGCACATCCTGGTAGTGGATGATTCCCACACGGTGCGGGAGATGGAGCGGCGGCTCCTGGTCCGCTCGGGCTACACGGTGAGCACGGCCCAAAATGGCCAGGAGGCCTGGAACCTGCTGCGGCTGAATGAATATGATTTGCTGATCAGCGACGTGGACATGCCGCAGATGAACGGCATTGAACTGATCACGCGAGTTCGGGCGAACCCGCGGCTGGGCCGGATGCCGGTGATCATCCTTTCCTACAAGGACCGGGAGGAAGATCGCCGGCGCGGCCTGGACGCGGGAGCCGATTTCTACCTGACCAAGGGATCGTTCGATAACGGGAACTTTTTGCAATCGGTGGTGGACCTGATCGGGGAAGCGGCCCCCCTGGCGCCCGGAGAACAGAAATGAATGTCGCCATCGTCAACGATTCGAAAATGGCGGTGGAGATCTTGCGGCGCATCGTGGCGCAACTGCCCGAATTCACGCTGGCGTGGACGGCGTATTCGGGCGAGGAGGCCATCGAGCTTTGTGCGCAATCGCCGCCGGACATCATCCTTATGGACCTGGTGATGCCGGGCATCGACGGCGCCGAGACCACGCGGCGCATCATGAAGTCCACACCCTGCGTGATTCTGGTGGTCACGGCGACCACCATCGGCAATCGCGACATGGTGTTCGATGCGATGGGCTATGGGGCCCTGGACGCGGTCAATACGCCGGTTCTCGGCCCGGGGCAAGACCTGAGCGGCGCCGAGCCCCTGATCCAAAAGCTGCGCATCGTATCGCGTCTGGCCGGCAGTCTGTCGCGGGCGGGTGCGGACCCTCGGCGCGTTCCGGCGAGGTCGCGCGACACGTCCGATATTGCCGTGGTAGCCATTGGCGCTTCCACCGGAGGACCGCAGGCGCTGGCGGAAATTCTTTCCCATTTTCCGGCCGGATTTCCGGCGGCCGTGATTGTAGTGCAGCACGTGGATCGGCAATTCACGTCGAGCCTGGCGGGATGGCTGCAGCACGTGTCGAAGGTGCCGGTCTCGATTGCCGAACCGGATGCGCGACTGTCGCCGGGCACCATCTGGATCGCCGGCCGGGAAGAGAACCTGACGTTCGACAACGGTTTTGCCCGGTATACACCCGCCCCCGAAGACGCGATCCACAAACCGTCGATCGATACGCTTTTTTACAGCCTGGCCAAGCCGCATCGGTCGCCCCGGGTGGGCGTGCTGCTGACCGGGATGGGACGCGACGGCGCCGCTGGCCTTCTGGCGCTGCGCACATCCGGAGCACTCACCATTGCGCAGGATGCGGCCACCTCGGTGGTCTACGGTATGCCCAAAGCCGCGGCCGACCTCGGCGCGGCCAGTGAAATCCTCCCCCTTTCGTCCATTGCCCCTCGCATCTGCGAGGTTGTTTTGCATCGCGTGCCAAGTCACATCTGAAAGATCCCCGGAGGAATTTCATGCCGACCGAAGAAACCGCACCGCCCATCGCGCTCACCGAGCACAAGATCAAGGTCTTGCTGATCGACGACCAGCGCATCGTGGGCGAAACCGTTCGCCGCATGCTGTTGGACATTCAAGGCCTGGAGTTCCGTTTCTGTTCTGACCCGGCAATCGCCCTGAACGAAGCTGAGACGTTCCAGCCCACCGTGATCCTGCAGGACCTGGTCATGCCGGGCGCGGACGGCATCGAGATGGTGCGCGCGTTCCGTCAGAATCCATCCACCGTCTCGACTCCGCTCATCGTGTTGTCGTCGAAAGAAGAAGCGACCACCAAGGCGGAAGCCTTTGCCGCGGGCGCGAACGACTACCTGGTGAAGCTGCCGGACAAGCTCGAACTGGGAGCGCGCATCCGCTATCACTCCACCGCGTATATCCACCGCCTGCAGCGCGACGAGGCGTTCGGCAAACTCGAGGCGCAGCAACGGGTGATCGCGAAGGAACTGGCCGACGCGGCCGCGTACGTGCGTTCGCTGCTGCCCGCGCCCATGGAGGCCGACAGCGCCATTCCTTCCGACTGGCGCTTCATTACTTGCTCCAGCCTGGGAGGCGACTCGTTCGGCTATCACTGGCTGGCTCCCGACAAGCTGGCGATCTACCTGCTGGATGTGTGCGGACATGGGGTGGGAGCAGCGTTGCTGTCGGTCTCTGCGATCAACACCATCCGCAATCAGACGCTGCCGGACACGGATTTCTCAATGCCATCACAGGTTTTGAACGGACTGAACCGCGCGTTTCCGATGGAGAAGCAGGACGGAAAATACTTCACCATCTGGTATGGCGTTCTCAATCCGACGACGCGCGAATTGCGTTACGCCGGCGGCGGCCACCCGCCCGCCATCGTGGTTGCTTCCGATGGCGCCGTGAAGCGTCTCGATTGCCCCGGCATGATCATCGGCGCGTTCTCGTTTGCCAACTATTCGGAGCACAAGGCGATGCTCGATCCAGGCTCGCGGCTGTTTGTATTCAGTGACGGCTGCTATGAAGTCACCGATCCGGCGGAACGGATGATGACGATCGACGAATTCAGCGGGATTCTGGGCCGTTCCGGATCAAACGCGGACGGATTGGACCAGGTGTTGTCCTCCGTTCGCGACTGGCAACAGCGCGCGGACTTCGACGACGACTTCTCGCTGATGGCATTGCGCGTCTGACGGCACTGGAGCGGCGCAGCCGCATGCCCGGATGCTCGCGGGTAGATGGGGACATGACTCCAGGGTTATTTCCGACTGGGCGGTCACTCGCCCGGAACTCGACCCAACTTGGATTCTCCGAGATCCGTAACGGGTTCAGGAGCAGTCGCTGGACTGAGCCCTTGGTCAGAAACTGATCCGGCGATCGGAAGACAACAAGAAGAACTGGGAAATCCTGAACACGTCGAGAAGCTCTGTTTGGCGAAGTCGAGTTCGAAGCGAAATGCTGAACTCGCTGTGGTGAGCGCAATGCTCATGGACGCGGGTGAAGCGCCCCTTGCATTCAGGAAGTACATTCTGCAATGAGTATCCAGAGACACGCGCGTGGAACAAATCAACCTGAGAAAATGCATCGCCTCTGAAAGATACCCTGACAAGCACGGGATCGAATCAGTGCCGTCGTATAGAGACTGCGAGCGTCTAAACGGTAAATCCCCCCGGGCGTGGCCCGGGGGGATACCGAAAGCATCCGCAGTTATGGCTTGTAGATTTGGACCGAATTGAAATCAGAACCGCCGGGATCGACGCTCTTGCCACCGAAGCAGTAGATTTTGCCGCCGTATACGGCACCGATGACAGCGAGTGTCGCCGTTGGCATAGGTGCTGCTGCACTCCACGAGTTGGATGTTGGATCAAAAATTTGACTCGTCGTCACGCCAATGCCACCGAGCAGTCCACCACCAAGCACGTAAAGTCGTCCGCGCACATTACCGGTGCACGCCCAATCAAGGTGCTGCGAACTGGCAATACTCGTCCACGTGTTCGTCGTGGTGTCGTATTCCTCGCTGCTGCCGTTCATCCCTCCAACAGAGGAATAGCCCGCTGTTACGATCATTTTCTGTCCAAATGCCGCCGCCGAGAGGTTGGAGCGCCCGCTGATCATGGATGCGCGAGTTGTCCACGCATTAGCAACCGGATCAAAACTTTCCAGGTTTGCCACCCAGTACGCGACGTTGGAATTTCCACCAGCGACATAGATTTGGCCGGCGATTTCCACAGCACCGGGGGATGCGCGCGGGGTCGGCAAGCTGGCCTTTGTAGCCCACGTGTTCGTCGTCGGATTGTACTGGTATACCGTACCGACAACAGACGACTGAGCCGTGGAAGTTTGACCGCCGATCACGTAAATATAGCCACCAAACGGCACGGCAACGGGGCCCATGGTGGCCAACGGCATCGGCGCACCAGTGCTCCAAACGTTTGTTGCGGGATTGTAAATCTGCGTATAAGAAACAGGTAATCCTGCGTTCCGACCCCCAAACACGTAGATCTTTGAACCCAACGTGGCTGTCGCGGGGGAATCGACTGGATAAGGCATGGTAGCGCCGGAGGACCACGTATTCCCGGCCGCGACCGCGGCTACCGTAATATTCTGCGCAACCTGCGGTGCAGCGTTGTAAGTCGTATTGCCCGCCTGGTTCGCGGTAATGGTGCATACTCCCGCCGCAACTCCTGTTACTGTACTGCCGCTCACTGTGCAGATCGATGTCGTGATCGAGGCGAAGGTCACCGCCAGGCCGGAGCTGGCGGTTGCGTTCAAGGTTCCTGTGCCACCCACACTGAGCGCCGGCGCGGCGCCGAATGTGATGGTCGGGCAGTCTTGACGGCAATCACAAGAGTGATGGTTATGGTGCTATGGTGCGACGTCCCGACGGTGGAGTGACGGGCGTCCCCGCCCGTCTACAGACAACTTTCAAATCAACCACGAACGCCTCTACGTCGATCCCCACGGGGTCGGATGCGTCGCCTCGTAGGAGGCGATTTCTTTTTCATGCTGCAACGTCAACCCGATGTCGTCCAGACCCTCGAGCAGGCAGTGCCGCACGAAATCATCCATGGCAACGTCGCGGAGAAATCCTGGTCGTCGTAGACCTTGCACTGCTCGAGGTCCACAGTCAGGTGGTAGTCGTGGCTCGCTTGCGCGCGCCGCATCAGTTCGGCCACCTCTTCTTCGCGCAAAACCACGTTGAGGAATCCGTTCTTGCTGCTGTTGTTGGCGAAGATGTCGGCGAACGATGGCCCGATCACCACGCGAAAGCCGAAATCGCTCAGCGCCCAGACGGCGTGCTCGCGCGATGAACCACAGCCGAAATTCTTTCCTGCCAGCAACACGCTTGCGTCTTTGTAGCGCGGAAGATCCAGGACAAACGGCTCACCAGAACTTTCTGCCGTGCGCCGCCAGTCGTAAAACAGAAATTCGCCGAACCCGGTGCGCTCGATGCGTTTCAGAAATTGTTTCGGAATGATCTGGTCAGTATCGACGTTGGCACGATCGAGCGGCGCGACCCGGCCTTTATGTACACGAAATGGCTTCATCATGAAATCCTGTTCACCGCCAAGTTCGCCGAGACCGCAGGAACGCGAGGCTAAGTGCTCAACCACTTGTCATCGGAGCCGTTTATAGCCGCGCCAACGACGAGAAGCAGCAAGCCCGCTCTCTGCTCTACCGCAACCGGATTCCTCGCTTCACTCAGAGTGACAATCCTTGAAAGCTGTTCTCCGTGATCTCTGTGTCCTCTGTGGTGAAACGCCTTTCCCAGCGTTCTCCACGTGCTCGGCGGTAATTTTCTATTTGTACTTCCAGTGGCGAATATCAGTGAAGTGCCCGGAAATGGCCGCCGCCGCCGCCATCATCGGACTCACCAGGTGCGTGCGCCCGCCGCGTCCCTGCCAGGCCTTCGAAATTGCGGTTGCTGGTCGAAGCACAGCGCTCGCCGGGCTGCAGAATATCGGGATTCATGCCCAGGCACATCGAGCAGCCCGATTCACGCCATTCAAATCCGGCATCTTGAAAGATTCGGTGCAGTCCTTCCTGTTCGGCCGCATGCTTCACGGCTTGCGACCCGGGCACAACCATGGCGCGCACTTTTGGATTCACGCGGTATCCCCTGGCTACACGCGCAGCCGCCCGCAAATCTTCCAGCCGCGAATTCGTGCACGATCCGATGAACACGCGATCGATCAGGATGTCTTCGATCTTCATGCCGGGCTGGAGTCCCATGTAAGCCAGCGCCTGCTCGCTGGCGCGCCGGTCGGCATCGTTCGCGCCATTCAGCTCCGGCACCCGGTCGGTGACCTGCACCACCATCCCAGGGTTCGTACCCCACGTCACATACGGCGCCAGGGTCGACGCGTCGATGGTCAGTACCTTGTCGAACTTCGCGCCGGGGTCGGAAGTCAGGGTGCGCCAACGCGCCACCGCCTCTTCCCACGCTCGTCCTTGAGGAGCGAAGCGCCGTCCCTTGACGTAGGCGAACGTCGTTTCGTCCGGCGCGACCATCGCGGCGCGCGCACCCGCCTCGATGCTCATGTTGCAGAGCGTCATGCGGCCTTCCATGCTGAGTCCGCGCACCGCGTCGCCGGCGTACTCGATCACGTGCCCGGTGGCGCCGTCGATGCCGATCTGCCCAATCACGCCGAGCGCAACGTCCTTCGCGGTTACGCCCTCGGGCAGGCGGCGGGTAATCTCGATCTTCATCGTCTTCGGCTTGCGTTGGGGCAGGTCCGCCGATGGCGTGGGCTCCATGCTTGTGGCAAATTTCCGGCATCAGGGTGCGGAAGTTCTGGAAGAACGCCACGTCGTGCGGGATGGTATTGCGATCCGGCAAAATCCAGTTGGGATCTTCGAGCATGAAATCGATCAGCGATGCCATGTAATCCCAGCGTCCCAGGTTCAATCCCAGGCAGTGGTCGCGAAGATTGAAAAGGAATTCCTCCATCTGATAGGCCAGCGGGTGCGCTTCCACCAGCGCCATGCACTTGATGTAGTCCTGCGGCAATCCCTTTTGCTTGGCGAAGGCCTGGAACAGATCGCGCCACCAGAAAGCCTCTTCAGCAGATTCGCTCTTGGGAATGTATACAGAGAAATTGTGCGGCAACCATGAAGGATCGATCTGGTACCAGATCATGGCCAAGTCGAACAGAGATGCCGACATGATCTCATTCTTGATTACGCCGCCCTGGCTGACGTGCAAGCCTCGAGGCCGCACCCACGTGACCGTCTTCGAGCGTTGAACGTTAACCCTTTTTTTCCGCTTCTTGTCGTCGTAGCCGAGTTCGTACTTGTAGGCGGCGATAGTGTTCTGAATCGCCAGCATGATGTGGTCCCACAAGTTCGCAGTGGAATCTTCCAGGTCGATCATGACGGCGGGAGATCCGGAGTTCAGCAGTTTTACAGTTAACTCGGCATCATCGGCGGGGCCCGTCATTTGATTGCGCTGATCGGCACACCAGTCCGGCATTTCGATTTGCCAGTCGGAGGTAGTGGCCTCCGAGGCCGGCAAGTAGTTCGGTGGCTCTCCGCGATGCGATGCTTGCAACACCTTCGCGCGTTTCGCGATCAGAGTCTGTTGCCAGGGGGTGAACCGCTTGTGAAGGGGTAGAAGAAAATCGAGAAAACCTTTGGGAAGATCTTTTTCCGGATTTAAATTCGCGGGCGCGAAGTTCATCGCCTGCGACTTGGCGGTTGCGGTATCGGCTAACATACGTTTTGACTCGTTCGACTTATCCGCAGTGTCATTATAGTACTTACCGGCCCACTCGCGGACAGGCTCCGATGCTCGCGATTCCCGCAAGGGTTGCTCCACATATCGGACTAGCGAACAGTCACGAAGAAGTAGGCGCTCATCGCGACGCCGATGCTGATCACGACGATCCGCACCTTTCGTGGGTCGGCCTTCTGTGCGTAATGAGCACCGAACCAGCCGCCAGCGAGAGATCCAACGATCATCACGGCACAATGCGGCCATAGGACTGCTCCGGCGACGATGAAGGTGATTACCGCCGCCGCGTTGATGGCTGCCGCCAGCAAGGTGCGAAGGGCGCCCATAGCATGAATGTCGCGCATGCCCATCATGGCGAGCATTCCTAGAGTCATAAATCCGATGCCGGCGCCAAAGTATCCGCCATAGATCGCGACTAACAATTCGGCGATCGAGCTCAGCACGATCGCCCGCCATGACGTAAACCGCAGATCGTCACGAGCCTGCGTGTTACCTGCAATCGTTCGGATCGAATTGCCGAAGGCGAACAGCAAAGTGCCTCCGAGCAGCAGCCAAGGGACGAGCCGCAGAAAAGCATGCTGAGGAGTTTTGAGCAACAAGAGGGCGCCCAGCCAACCTCCGGCGACGCTGGTAACCAGCAAGGGAATCAAGACTCGCGCCGGAGCGTTCAGCCGTTTCAGGTAAGCGACTGTGCTCGCTCCCAAGCCGGGCCAAAGCGCGACCGTATTCGTCGCATTCGCTAAAACGGGCGGGATGCGAATAAACAACAACGCGGGAAAAGAGATAAAACTTCCACCGCCGGCCAACGCGTTGAGCGCGCCGGCGATGGCAGCGGCAAACAGCAAGAAGATGGCTTGGCCGAAGTGTAAACTCATGCGCTGGAGGAAACTCACCAGCCGAAATTCCGTCGATTCGATGCGGGCACGGCAACAATATCAGGAATGATCGTAGAAAACATGCGTGTAGGCAGAAGCAATGAATTGCGCGAATGTGATTTACGACACGATCCTTCGTCCGGGGATGTGATTGAGTTCACCGACCCGGCTCAAACAATGTGATTTGTGTCACTCGGGATGCTGCTCAGAGTTCCTTGCCAAAGAAATGCCTTGACAGTAAATGTGCGGGTAGTGTAATTACTCGCGCGTTGGTAATTGGTCCGCTTTTCAGACCTCCAGTTCGCATTATCGCGATTTCTTCGAGCTTTCGGCCGACCGGACGAGGCGGCGCTCTAATCCAGTGTGCCCGCCCCGACCACGGCCGGGCCCTATGCAAATCACGTGGGAGAAGAAACACATGCGCTCGCTAATAGCGTTTTTCGTGCTTCTCGGCTTCATGGCGTCAGGTGTGCTCGCGCAAACTCAGGGCACGGAACCCGCGAGTCAAACCGGTGGGTCGACGCAGACGGCCGCGACGAAGGCTGAGGTGGATCAGCTGCGCAGCGAAGTAGCCGCGCAGCGGCAGACCATTGAAGAATTGAAAGCGATGGTCGAAAAACTGGCGGGGGTAAAGGCCGCCGCCGTCAACAATGCCTCGCCGCAAATTCGACCAGTTGCAGATGCCCCTTCGGCCGGCCGCCAATTCGCTGCCAGTTTCCAGCAGCACGGGCAGCGCTCATTTGATGAACGCGGTTCTGCTGGATCCGGATCCTGATCCAGCGGCGGCGGTGCTGGGTCAAACTCCAGCTGTTGCGCCTAAGAAAGACGCTCCGCTGACTGCGGGATGGAACGGAGAACACTTCTTCATCCGTAGCCTCGACGGACAATTCAGCATCAGCCCTTACGGTTACGTCGACAATGATTACCGGGCCTACAAGGGCGACGGAGCGCCAGCCGATACGTTTGTTTTGCGCCGTGCGCGTTTCGGTTTCCAGGGCCATTACGGTTCCCACTTCGATTTCGCACTGCTCACCGACGCTGCGAGCACCAGCGGCTCCGTCGTGCGCGATGTTTATCTCAACGTAAGAATTCGGCCTGAGTTTCAATTCCAGGCCGGCCAGTTCAAAACGCCATTTGCCCAGGAATCCGGCACCGGTGCCACTAACCTGGACTTCGTGGAACGCGGTTTCACGGCATTGTTGTACCCGTCGGCGGCATCCGCTTTCCGCAGCCCGGGTATTGCGTTTCACGGAGACATTGACGGTGGGGTCATGCAGTACTGGGTAGGCGCCTTTAACGG
>CAVPNO010000144.1:0-3197 GCA_963706455.1 uncultured Acidobacteriota bacterium
AGCGGCAAACGCGTGCCCGCCGAAGCGAGTGAACAAATCGCTGCACGTTTCGATGGCTTCCAGGAGCGGAAACCCATCCACCGAACGCCCCGACCCGTGCGCCACCCCATCTTCCACGCTGATCACGATTGCCGGCTTGGCTGTGCGTTCCACCACTCGCGACGCCAGGATGCCGATCACCCCGCGATGCCACCCGTCCCCATCGACTACCACCAGCCGGCATCCGGCCAACTCGCCATCTTTCGCCAGCCGCGCCTCGATCGCGGCCAGCGCCGCCGCCTCGGTGTCCCGTCGTTGCCGGTTGAGCGATTCAAGGTTCGACGCCAGCTGGTTGGCGCGCCCCAGGTCGCGCGTGCAGAACAATTCGATCACCTGCGACGCCACATCCATCCGCCCCGCGGCATTGATGCGGGGCGCCAGCCGGAACGCCACGTCGAAACCCGTCAGCTCCCTGGCCGCGGGATCGAGCGAGGCGGCCGCAAACAGCGCGCGCAGGCCCATGCTCACCGGTCGTCTTAGCTCGCGCAGCCCCAGCGCCGCGATCACCCGGTTTTCGCCGCGCAGCGGCACCGCGTCCGCAATGGTGGCGATCGCTGCCATCTTCAGAAAGCTGGGCAATGTCTTGGCGCGCGTGCGCTCGGGGTCGCGGCGCCCCAGCAGCGCAATCGCCAACTTCAGAGCAATCGCCGCGCCGCACAGCGACTTCTCGGGATAACCGCAGCCGGGCTGGTTGGGATTGAGAATCGCCAGCGCGCACGGAATCGAATCGTCCGCCGCCGTCAGGTGATGATCGGTGATGATCAAGTCGAGTCCGATACGCCGCGCCGTCTCCGCTTCGGCGAACGCCCGCATCCCCGTGTCCACCGTGATCACCAGTTGCACGCCCTCGGCATGCGCCGCTTCCAGCACGCTCGACTGCAGGCCGTATCCTTCCAGCAGCCGGTGGGGCACGTGAAAGCGCACCACTCCGCCCAGCATCTCGATCGCCGTCTTCAGCAGGACGACCGCCGTGGTGCCGTCGACGTCGTAATCGCCGTAAAGAAGAATAGGCTCGCGGGCGGCGATGGCCCGTTCCACCCGCTCGACCGCCGCGTCCATGCCCCGCATCCGCATCGGATCGTGCAGCTGCCCGAAATCGGGGTTGAGGAAGGCGTGCGCGCCGTGCGCATCGGTCACGCCGCGCGCCAGCAGCAGCTCGGCCAGTACCTGCGGCAGGCGCGCCGCCTGCGCCAGTGCCGCTGCCGGTTCCGCCTGCGAAGGCGACGGTACCCAGCGCTGCCGCGGATAAGCACGCTGCGGCGTAGATGTCTCGCTACGTGCGGAATTGTCGGAGATCGAGCCCGCGGTGCTCACCGGCGCGCTTATTCGTCCTCGTCGCCCGAGCCCTCGTGGGCGTCGTCGATCACAATGTCCTGAAAGCTCTCGATATCTTCCAGCAGCGCCTGGTAGCGCTCATACCACTCCGTGGTCGTTTCGTGCAGAAAGATGAATCCCTGGTAGACAAAGCCAAGCTGGACGTAGCCCAGCATGCCGGCGTATTTGCGCAGCCATTGCGCCTCGACCAGCTCGCTCGCCTCTTCATCGGGGAAGTTCATCTCTCCGGCTTCCTCGATGAGCGCCTCGAGCTCATCCCGGTCAAGCGTCATTTCGCTGAAGGTGATAAACGGAGCAGCCACGTGCTTGGCCATCTCCACGAAATCCTTCCACGCGTCGGCATTGCCATGGTCCTCCCACAGGATCGATGGAATGTCCTCCGTCACATACCCCGGCAGGCGCCGCATCCCGTGCCCCTCGATGAAGGCAACCATGTCGTCTTTCAGCGAAAGCAGATTGTCCTTGCTCATACTCAAGCAATCATTTTCGCAGATGAGGGTGGCCCAGCCGGGAGGGTTGTGGAAACCTTTTTTTGCCGGGATGCCGTTTAGTCTGGAGAAAGGAGGAATTCTGCTATTGCCGCCCTTTGAGCATCATGTTTTCGTCTGCCACAACGTTCGGCCCGCCGGCGCGCCCCGGCCCTCGTGCACCGCCGATGGGAAAAGCGAACTGCATACCCAGTTGCAGCAACTCACCAAGGCTGCTGGGTTGGCCGATCGCGTTCGTATCAACAAGTCCCTTTGTCTGGATCAATGCGAACACGGGCCCACCGTAGTGGTCTATCCCGAGGCAGTCTGGTATGGCTTTGTGCGCCCGGAAGACGCCGCCGAGATCGTCGAACAGCACCTCGTGGCGGGTCGCCCCGTCGAGCGCCTCCGCCTCGCCGATGGCTGCATCAACACCAAAGCCTGTCCCCATCGGGAGAGTGTTTAAAGGCACAGACGAGGCGAGAACCCAATGGCGATTTGCAAAAGCCGCAATGAACCGAACCTGAAATGTGACTGCAAGACTCCCTGCGGTCAACTGGATTCTCTCTGACTGGGTGCCCCAGGTCTCGATTTTTGAAACCTGGGAACCATGTCGGAAGTGCAAAACCACCCAATGTACACACCCCCGCCCGGTGCGTTATTCTGGCTGTTAGTCCATGATCTTTTCCCGCGAGTACATTGGTTACTTGGGCCGCCGTACGGTCAAGCACCTCATTGACGCGAAGATGATCACCACCAGCAACTTGAAGGTGACCGAACAGCGTGTGATCGAGGGGCTCACCGACGAACTGTCGCTCGAGGACCGCATCAACGAAGAGGTGCGTGTGATCCTCGATGCCTACTCCGAGGAAATGCGCAAGACCGGTGCCCAGTACGCTGAAATGTTCAAGAAGGTCAAGACCGAGCTGACGCGCAAATACAAGGCGGTGTTATGAGAATCAGCCGCGACAAGCTCAACAAGCTGGCCCACACTGTGGCCGACACGCTGGCCGAGGTGAACGAGGTCGGCTTCCTCGAAGACCGCAACACCATCCGCCAGGAGGCACGCAAGGCTCTCGAAACCCTGCTCGCCGAGGAAGCACGGATCGACACCGCCGCCCGCCAGAAGATCGCTTCCCAGCGCAAGATCATCCTCGAAGGCTCCCAGGAATGGGACATCCTTTACCGCAAGTACTACAACGAGGAAGTCCGCAAGCTTGGGATCTGAGGGTGCCGGTCGGGGCGTGCGGGGAGTAAACCACCGACCTACTTCGAAACATAGAACGTATACGTCGCCGTGTACGGGACCTCGACGTTTTTTCCGACATCGTCGGCAACCTGGCAACCGGCATTAGA
>CAVPNO010000145.1:0-137861 GCA_963706455.1 uncultured Acidobacteriota bacterium
ATCGCCGCGGGGAGGATAATAGTTGATCCGCACCTTGTGGTAGATGTGTTTGTATAAGTCGGGGTAAAGCTCGGGCTGGAAGATGTATTCGAGCGAGCCGAGCTTCGATTCCTCCTTGGTTTTGAAGGATTCGGGATCGTCGAGCACTTCGCCGTCGCGGTTGCCGAGAATGTTGGTCGAGTACCAGCCTGACACGCCGAGGAGTCGAGCCTTGAATGCCGGCGCCAGAACCGTCTTCATGAACGTCTGGCCGGTCTTGAAATCCTTGCCGCAGATGGGGGCGGAGTTCTTCTTGGCCAGCTCGATCATGGCCGGAATGTCAACGGTAAGATTCGGAGCGCCGTTGGCAAAGGGGACGCCTTCGCTCAGCGCGGCATACGCGTAGATCTGCGAAGGGGCGATGCCGATGTCGCTCGCTTCGAGCCCGTGCTCAAAGGATTCAACCGATTGATGCACGGCGGTGGGCTCGAGAAAAATCTCGGTCGAGCCGCACCAGATCATCACCACCCGGTCAACGGTCTTCTTGAAAGCACGAATGTCGGCGCGCACCTGGTCGGCCAGTTCACGTTTGTTGCCGCCCTTCTTTACGTGCGTGCCGCAGAGGCGCTTCACGTAGTACTGGTCGAACACCGCGGGCAGCGGCTTGACGGTCTCAAGGTAGGGCCTGAGCTGATCAAGAGTTTCTTTCTCGAGCACCTTGGCGTGCGCCGCGGACTCGTACACGTTGTCTTCGAAGATGTCCCAGCCGGTGAACACGATGTCGTTCAGGTCGGCGAGGGGGACAAATTCCTTGATCAGGGGCGAGTGATTATCCGTGCGCTTTCCCAGGCGAATGGTGCCCATCTGGGTGAGCGAGCCGATCGGCTTGGCCAGGCCGCGCCGCACTGCTTCCACTCCCGCGATCATGGTGGTGGCCACGGCGCCGAGCCCCACGACCATGATTCCCAGTTTGCCCTTCGCGGGCTCAATTTGCCCGGCGCCCGCCCTGGCGCCAGTCTGCTGTTCACCTGCCATACCTTTTCCTAACCTTCCTTCGTCACGGGGATTCCCGCGCCGTTCAACAAGAGATGTTCCGAATGGAATAGTGTACCCCCGGGCACCGGCGGGCTGTTCTATGCCGGATCCGCCTGCCGGAGACGCCTGAGGTGGGACCACACGAACCAAACAATGGCCGCAACCAGGGCGAGTTCCACCGCGAGATGGAAACGATGAAATACGGCCTTGAACCGCGGATCGGTATGCCACTGCTCGCCCAGCCTCATGCCAACGTAGGCGAGCACGAAGCACCACGGCCAGGAACCCAGGAACGTGTAGAGGTGAAATCGAAGTTGCGGCATTCTGGCAATGCCCGCGGGAAACGCGATAAATGTTCGCACCACCGGCAGCAGCCGGCCGAGAAGAACGGTGAGTGCGCCGTACCGGTTGAAGAAATACGTCATCCTGTCCAGGTCGTGATGACTCATGAGCACCCAGCGGCCGTAGCGTTCCACCAGAGGGCGACCGCCCCATGCGCCGATCCAATACGCAACCACCGAGCCCACGTTGCAGCCCAGCGCGCCGGCGGTCGCCACCCACAGCAAAGTGAAAACGCCCTTGTAGACGAGGTATCCGGCGAAGGGCATGATGATCTCCGAGGGCAACGGAATGCATGCCGACTCGATTCCCATCAGCGCAACAATGCCGGCGTAGCCGCCGCTTTGAATGACCTGGGTAACAAAATGAACGAGAAAGGCGAGGATTCTTTCGCTCATGCGCGATTTCAAGTATATAGGGCTGAGCGAAGCGCCCTGCCCGGAGTGAGCACGTTTGTTAGGATGGTCGATGTTTATAACCGCACAGACGAGGTGCTCGTTTTGACCGAATTTCCCCCGGTTCCGCTGACTCTCGAAGGTTCGCACGTTCTGCACCAGTTCTTCCGCTTCGACTGGAAGGCGTGGCGAGGCTGCGCGCCCGGCGATCGCTCGAAGACGATTGCCGGGTTAATGCCGGTTTTGCAGCGGCTGGAACGCTCTGCGGACGGCAAGATCCAGTCGGCGATGTATTCGGAACTCGGTCATAAGGGGGACCTGATCCTGATTCATTTTCGCGACTCGCTGGAAGAGCTGAACCAGATAGAGCTGGATCTCGCGCAAACGGCGCTGTACGACTTTCTCGCGCCGGTGCACTCGTATGTATCGGTGGTGGAACTGGGACTGTATGAGTCGACCCGCAAAACGTATGAGGCGGCGGCAGCCGGGGGCCATGCGCAGCACTCGGCGGAGTGGAATGCGGAGGTCGAGGAGTCGTTGCAGCGCGGGACCGAGGCAATGAGGCCGCGGCTTTTCCCGGCTGTCCCCGACACGAAGTATCTGTGCTTTTATCCCATGGATCGCAAGCGCGGCGAGCAGGTGAACTGGTACATGGTGCCATTCGCCGAGAGGCAGCGCATGATGCACCTGCACGGCATGATCGGCCGGCGCTACGGCGATCGGGTGAAACAGATTATCACCGGCTCGATCGGCTACGACGACTGGGAGTGGGGCGTGGACCTGTTCGCCGACGATCCGGTGGTCTTCAAAAAGCTGATCTACGAGATGCGCTTCGATGAAGTGAGCGCGATCTATGCGCTGTTCGGGCAATTCTTCATCGGCGTGCGGCTGCCGATGGAAAAACTGGGCGGGTGGCTGGAAGGAAAGCTGGCCTAGTTTGTTGGTCAATTAGACTCGGACCTATGGCAAGCAAGGTCGCAAAAAAAACCTCAACAGCGAAGAAGCGCGCTCCTGCGCGTTCCAGGCTGGAGCCAAAACCGCGAGCGACCGCGTCGCGTGCTTCGAAGCCCGCATCTGCGCGAGGCGATCTCGCTCCCGAGCGTGTCGCCGCCATCCTTCGAGGGCTCGATGAAGCCTATCCCAACGCCGTCTGCGCGCTGAATCACAAGACGCCGTGGGAACTGCTGGTGGCGACGATTCTCTCGGCGCAGTGCACAGACGTGCGCGTGAACATGGTTACCCCGGAGTTGTTCCGGCGCTTTCCTACCCCGGCAGCCATGGCTCAGGCGCCGATTCCGGAGCTGGAAGACCTGATCCGGACCACCGGCTTGTTTCGCAACAAGGCGAAGTCGATCAAGGGCGCGGCGCAGGCGATCGTGGAGCGATTCGGCGGCCAGGTTCCGCGCACGCTCGACGAGCTGATCACCGTCCCGGGCGCGGCGCGCAAGACAGCCAACGTGGTGCTGGGTGTTTCCTATGGACTGGCCGAAGGCGTGGTGGTAGACACGCACGTGTTCCGCATTGCGCGGCGGCTCGGTCTGGGCCGGGGAGACACCCCCCAAAAGGTGGAAGAGGAGTTGATGCGGGTGTTGCCGCGGGAGAAGTGGATCGATTTCTCGCACCAGGTGATCCACCACGGGCGGCAGGTGTGCCTGGCGCGGAATCCCAAGTGCAATGTCTGCAACCTGGAGCAGTTGTGCCACTCGAAGGACAAAACGTGGCATTCGTAATTTTGGCGGATAGTCCTTCCCAGGTCCCAAAACCTGGGGCACCCGGAGTTCCGCACCCAAGTGTGTTCTGGATCACGTGCGAAAAGAACCACTGTCGTGTATCTCTTTCTTCTGAGGAATCAGGCAGATGCACGATATATTCATCGCTCTTTGTTTTCTCGCCATCTTCGCGAGCCCGGCCGTAGTGGCAGCGGTTCGCAGGAATGACGCCGGGGACGACGCATAGAAGGCGAAACCGGCCCAGGATTAAGCGTTTCCAATGACTTACGGCAACGACGGTCGCCGGCAGCAGGTGTCCTGACAATTCCACCCGCCTATGTTGACTTGTGTGACCTAAATCACGACATTAGAGGTTGACCGGGCCGATTATGGACTCGTATCGTTAAGGAAAGATATGTCGAAGTCCTCGAATAACGTAAAGATCGGAATCGCCGTGGCCGTAATCCTGGGCACGATTGCCTGGCTTGCTTTTACCGGCTACGGGGCGAACAAGAGCTACTACGTAACCATTGCCGAGCTGGGTGGCATGGGCGACAAGGCCTACCACAACAACCTCCGCGTGGAGGGCTTTGTGCGGCCAGGCTCGATCGAGCAGAACGGGACCCACGTCACGTTTGTGCTGAACGAGTTCGAGAGCCACTCCCCCAAGGCGCCGGGGGGAAGGCTGCTGAAGGTGGAATACAAGGGCTCGGAGCCTCCTCCTGATACGTTCAAGGACGATTCGCAGGCCCTGGCCGAAGGGACATTCGGGCGTGACGGCGTGTTCCACGCCAACATACTGCAGGCCAAGTGCGCCAGCAAGTATGCGCCGGGATCACCGGGCGGCCAGCCCGGGATGGGACCGGCGAAGCCCGCCACGTCTCCGGCTTCGGGCAATCCACGCGCCGATGCCACTCCGCCGGCTCCCGCTCCCACCGGCAACTAACCGCATGACCGAAGTTACGACGGCGGCTACGTGTGCCCGGCTCGACGCCGTCTCCAAGCTGTTCGGCTCCTTTGCCGCGCTGCGCCAGGTTTCGGCAGAACTTGAGACCGGACGCTGCTATGTGCTGATCGGCCCGAACGGGGCCGGCAAATCCACTCTTTTGCGCATCCTGGCGGGGCTGATGCAGGCCCAGCAGGGGAACGGTGCGAGTTTTCGAAAACCTGGAACCGCAGGATGCCCGAGCGCGAATCGGGTACATGAGCCATGCGCCCATGCTTTACGACGAGCTGACGGGACAGGAAAACCTGCGCTATTTCGCCGCCTGTACCAGGGGCGGGAGTGCCTTTCTCCGGCCGAGGCGCTGGCGCAGGTGGGGCTGGACCCGACGCTGCCGCGCACGCTGGGACAGTACTCGCAGGGGATGCGGCAGCGGACTTCGCTGGCGCGCGTGCTGCTGCCCGCGCCCGAGTTGCTGCTGCTGGACGAGCCCTTTTCGAACATGGACATCGAATCGGCGCGGCAGATGGTGGAGTTGCTGGCGCAGTTCCGGCACGGAAGCCGGACCATCGTATTGACCACGCACCAGCGCGAACTGGCCGCTCCCATCGCGGACTTCGTGCTGGCCTTGCAGGCGGGGCGCGTAGCATCGCTGGAGCCGGGGAATCCGACGCTATGAAGACCAATGGCGCGCGTTTCCTGGAGAGCCTGGGCATCCCGTTCGAGCTGCAAGAATACGAAGTGGATCCCGAGGATCTCTCCGCGATCACGGTGGCGAAGAAGATCGGCATGCCGCCCGAACAGGTGTTCAAGACGCTGCTGATCACCGGGGTCCCCGCCGACAGGTCCTCGTCGCCGGGGTGGAAGACCGACGGGCGCGGTGATTATGTGTTCGCGGTGATTCCCGGAGACGCGGAACTGGATTTCAAGAAGCTGGCGCGGGCGGCGGGACTGCGCAAGGCGGAGATGGCGCCGCTCAAAGACGTGCAGCCGCTGACGGGATACATCCGCGGCGGCGTCACGATTTTCGGCGCCAGGAAAGCCTACCCCGTGTATCTGGACGAGACGGCGATCCTGTTTGACAAGATCAGCGTGTCGGCGGGGACGCGCGGGACGCAGGTGATCCTCGTCGCCGGACGATTATCTGCGTGCCGCGCGGGCGCTGGGAGTACCGGTGGAATCGGCAGACCTGACCAAGGACGCGCGGCCGAATGCGGCGGAGGCCAAGGGATGAGCCGCGCACTGTGGACGCATCTCTTCAAGGACCTGCGCATCGAGTGGCGTTCGAAAGAAGCCATCAACTCGATGTTGTTCTTCGCGCTGCTGGTGGTGGTGCTGTTTCTCGCTGGCTTTCGATCCGCGCGGAGCGGTGGCGCGGGAGATCGCCGGCGGCGTGCTGACGGTGGCGCTGCTGTTCGCCTCCGTAAGTGCGCTGAACCAGGCGTGGGCGCGCGAGATCCGGCACCAGGTGCTGGATGCGCAGCGCATGGCGCCGTCGTCGGGGTCGGACCTGCTGCTGGCCAAGATCCTCGCCAATTTTCTCTTCGTCTCCGTGGTGGAGATCGTGCTGGCGCCGGTGTTCATGGTGATGTACAACCTGCGCATCGTGGGGAACGGGTGGCTCCTGCTGCTGGCATTGCCGCTGGGCACCTGGGCGCTGGTGGCCAACGGCACGTTCTTCGCGGCCCTGTCGATCCGGAGCCGCAACCGCGAATTGCTGCTGCCGCTGATCCTGTTTCCGATTTTCATGCCCGCGCTCATGGGCATGGTGCAATCCACCCGGTCGATCCTGACCGGCGAAAGCGATCCGTCCTTGTGGCTCAAGCTGCTGCTCGGCTACGACATCATTTTCACCACCGTGAGCCTGCTGCTGTTCGAGGTGGTGTTGCACGCGGAATGAGGCCCTGCCGGCATGGCAGGGAGATATTTGTTGCAACGAATATCACGCCTGCACATCCAAGGTTGCGGATCGGGAATTCGCAAGCCGCACCCGACGCCCAGAGGAGACCCGCCGTGCCCTACAGCATATCGACCTTGCTGACCCGAAATCTTCACCAGGTCTTTGGTGAAATCGACTCCGCCCGGCGACGCGCGGCGATGGACGAGATCTATAACGAAGATGTCGTCTTCTACGATCCCAAAGGCGGCGTGTTCCGCGGCCGGGACGAGATCGATCGCATTGCGGGGGCGATTAAAGCGACTCACCCCGATTTTCAATACCAGCCCATTGCCGAGCCCGAGGAAGTGGGGGATGGCGGGCGGGTGCAATGGGTGTCGGGGCGCCCGGGAGAGGCGCCGGCCTACGCCGGGACGGATTTCATCATTGCCAGGGATGGCCGTATCTCCGCCATTTATCTCTTTTTCGAGAAGCTAAATTGAAGTCCGTCGGGATGGACATCTTCCCGCCAACCACTGAGGGATGACTTCGGGGTTATGTCCGAGTTGGCGGTGACACGCTCAAAGAGTCGAAAGCATCAGCATCGACGCCCATTCAGGATCGGGATCGGGAAGGACGAAGGTAAACAGCCAGCTATGCACCGGGACGCCCGGAAAATCGTGCGACATTTCATAAGGGCATTTCCCTAAGCCCCGAACTGCATCGCCAACGTTGACCTTGCCACGCCACTGCATCAACGGACCAGAGACATGGATTACGGCGCTTAAAGGTTCCTTCCACTCCCGAGAGCCGTCGCCCATCCAAACCAGCAATCCCGTTAACTCTAAATCCGTGGGTGAACGTCGATCTGCTGTGCAGGGAAGGATGTCATCTACGGAGCGGTATGGCCCCCACATGAGTTCGCTAGGCAGCATGTCTCGGAGCCATCGCGACAACCACGTGCAGACGGAACGCAGGTTTTCATCTTCGGAGATGCGGTCATTCCGCTCTAACAGAAGGTAATCTCGCACGGCTTTGACGAGAGAAGCTTCCACTTCTGCTATCGAAGGTCGCGCTGCCATAGAGCGATTCTCCCATATCCTGTCTAATCTCGTGTTGATTGCGGAGCCGTTCTGGGTGAGTCGTGGCCAACTCGGACATAACCTCGGTGCCATGGACGAGTTATACATGGGTATTCGACCCACCCATATGAACGAAAATTGGTTGGATGCGGAGCGAATTATGAGTTTGCCCGAAGTCCTTCATGGGATGGCACCGACCGTGATAGGCTTTGGCTGTTCTCAAGGAAACCATCTTCAAATGCGGCCAGGAGCGCACGCTCTTTTGCGACGCATGGAAGTCCGGAGGGTTCCAAATGTCTGTTGCGGCGGTAGGCCCCATTGCCAATCGGCGGGGCGAGGGAGAGGTCTTCTGGTCGTTTGGCGGCCTCGTAACGGTGAAGGCGACCGCTGAAACCACGGGAGGCAGTGTCGGTGTCATCGAGGTGCTTGCGGCAAAGGGTTCTGGATCGCCTCTGCACGTGCATCATCGCGAGCACGAATGGTTCTACGTAATTGAGGGAGAACTCACATTCTGGGTTGGCGGGAAGATAATTCACGCACCGGCCGGGTCGTTCGTTTTTGGTCCGCGCGACATTCCGCACACGTTTCTGGTGAATTCGGAGCAGTCACGGTTCCTGTTGGTGGTAGAACCGGGAGGCTTCGAGAGCTTTATGCGCGCACTCTCCCAGCCGGCTTTGACGATGTCGCCCCCGCCGCCGCCCACCGAACCGCCCGACATGGAACGGATACTGAGCACGGCAGCGCGGTACGGCATTGAGATTCTCGGTCCTCCAGGTATCCCGGAGGAACAGGGATGAAGCGTCCGCTGAACGCAGTGGTCATTGTGGGACTGATGCTGGGCGGCATCTTTGGAATGGCCGGGACGTTTGTGGGCGATCCACGATTGCGCGCAGTTTTCTGGGCGATCGATGGACTGGGATTGATTGTAGCGACAGCCATTCTGGCCCTGAAGCATTTCCGTTCCGGGAATGACGCGGTGGCGGCGGGGTTCCTGGTCTATTGCATCGGCGAGAGCGTGATGCTGGGAGGAACGGCGCAGCCGCTGAACGCCATGGTGCCGACGTTTGGAGCCGGTTCGGCCATGTGGGCTGCCGCCCTGCTGATGACCGGCATCCCCCGGCGGTTTGCGATCTGGGTCCGCGTGGTCAGCATCATCGCAGCGTTGATTTTCGCCACAAGCTTTGCAGAGATTCTTTGGGGCAAGCCGGTCCTGCCCACCTCGTCGCCGTTGCCCGGATTGGGGTATCCGTTCATGATCCTGGCATACTGTGGCTGGATATGGACGATGGTACGGGAACGCTGAAATCAGGAAAGGTGGGCGCAAGAGGGGCAGTCCCATGGGATTCCCTGTTGGCCCAGGCCGATCACAAATTTCTTCGACATCTCAAACTGCCTCATTCAGGTCAATACACTCAATGGCGGATTGCGGAATGATTCTCGCGGACTCGTCCCCAACCATGATCAGGATCACCGTTATGTCCGAGTGGGCGGTGACTCGCCCTGGACGAATCGGTTCACCTCCAGATATTGTTTCCCCCGGATGGCCGAACGTAGTCTTCGAAGCAAAATCCAACCAGTTCGAGTCTGGTGACGAGTTGATCGAACTCCGATGAGGTTGGAACATAGAACGTCAAGAACTCGTCGTGATCGGCATAAATTGCAAAGCTTTCAGGCAACGGCACAAACACGAAATCAATCCAGTCATTGAGCATCGCATCTAGCAGCGCCGCTACGTCCTCGGTGTTGGAAGCTTCCACGCAGAAGGTCCAATGGTTCTCTATTACGAGTTCGCGAGCTTTGAGAAGTTCCAAGAAACTATCTGGTTCGAACACTACCAGATCCGTCGATGCGACTCCATGGTCGACTGGGAAGGCGGCAAGCAGAGTTGATAAAAAACTCGCCATGTCCTTGCGCGGTGTCACGAGAGTTTTTTGAAACGGCCACGGATTGGCGCGGAACCGGTCGATAGACTCAGGAATGGATGGTAATAAGCGGATCATTGAACCCAGCCTTGGAGTCTGAATGGTGCGACAATTCTACTTCTTCCCGCAAGGTTCTTGGTGGGTCGTGGGCTACTTGGAAGGAATGCCACTCGATACTCTCCAAAAGCAACCGCCGATCCTTCACTGCGTTCAGCGACAACGTCTGGAGCGGGCGCCGTATCCGCGCACAGCACCGCCGGGCGTTCCAGGCCTCGAATTGGAAACCTGCGATTCTCCTCTCAAACCGCCTTCGCCTCGCGCCCAAGTTCCCTCTCCCGCAGCCACGTAAAAATCACCGGCGTCACGATCAGCACATGAATCAAGGAGCTGAGCATCCCTCCGAGGACCGGCGCCGCCAGCGGCCGCATGAACTCCGCGCCGACGCGGGTAGACCACAGCATCGGCAGCAGGCCTGCTACGACCGTAGCCACCGTCATCACTTTGGGACGCAGGCGAAGCAGCGCGCCTTCCATCACAGCGGCGTGCAGGCCTTCGCGGGTCAATGCGCCATCCGCGGCCTTGCGGCGCGCTATGGCTTCTTCCAGATAAATCACCATCACCACCCCGGTCTGCACGGCCGTGCCGAAAAGCGCGATGAACCCCACCCACACCGCGACCGAGAAGTTCAGGTGCAGCAGCTTGACCAGGAAGACGCCCCCGGTGAGCGCAAACGGCACCGCCAGCAGAACGTGCGCCGCTTCTTTCACCGAGTTGTAGGTGCGATAGAGAAGGACGAAGATCACCAGCAGGACGAGAGGAATAACAAGCTCGAGCCGCTTGCGGGCGCTGATCTGGCTTTCGAACTGGCCGCTCCACTCCACGTAGTAGCCCTGCGGCATGGCCACCCGCTGAGCGACTTCGCGGCGGGCCTGCTCGACAAAGCCGCCTACGTCGCGGCCCCGCACGTTGAGCAGCACCGACCCGCGGAGGAGGCCATTTTCGCTGGAGATCATCGACGGTCCGGTAGTGGTTCGCATGGAAGCAACGTGGTCCAGCGGCACCTGCGCGCCGTTGCTGCCGGTCACCAGCACTTCGCCGAGCTGCTGCGGATCCTGGCGGAAGTCGCGAGCATAGCGCACGCGCACCGGGAAGCGCTGGCGCCCTTCGATGGTGGTTGTCAGGTTCTTGCCCCCAATGGCGGTTTCGATCACATCTTCCACATCGCCGACATTCAGGCCGTAGCGGCTGGCGGCCTGCCGGTCGACGGTCATTTCCAGGTATGGCGAGCCGCTGGTGCGTTCCGCATAGACGTCAGTGGCGCCGGGGATCTGGCGGACCACGTTCTTGATCTGGTCTGACAGCGACTCGATGACGCGCAGGTCGGGACCGAAGACCTTGATGCCGATCTGCGTGCGGATGCCGGTGGAGAGCATGTCGATGCGGTTGCGGATGGGTTGCGTCCAGATATTGGTGACGCCCGGAATCTGCAGCTTCTCGTCGAGGCGCGCCATGATCGCGTCCTTGGTCAGGCCCCGGGGCCAGGTATCTTTGGGCTTGAAGGTGACGGTAGTCTCCTCCATGTTGACGGGCGCGGGATCGGTGGACGTTTCCGCGCGCCCCACCTTGCCCACCACCATCTCCACCTGTGGATCGGCGGCAATGATGCGGTCCTGCTGGCGCATCACCTCCGTAGCCCGGGTGAGCGAGATGCGCGGATCCATGATGGGCATGAAGAGCGCGGTCTCTTCGTCGAGCGGCGGCATGAACTCGGAGCCGATGGTCGTGGCGGTGTAGAGCGCCGCGCCAAACAACAGCGCGGCCGCGGTCAGCGTGAGGATGCGATGGCGCAGCGCCCAGCGCAACGCCGGCCTGTAGATCGCGCCCAGCGCGTGCATCACCGGGTTCTGGTCTTCGCGATGCAGCCGGCCGCGGATGAGGAAGGTGCACAACACCGGGACCAGGGTGATGGCCAGGATCGTCGAAGCCGCCATGGCGAAGGTCTTGGTGAATGCCAGCGGATGGAACATCTTGCCTTCCATGCCGGTGAGCGCGAAAACGGGAATGAACGCCAGGAGAATGATGACCATGGCAAAGGTGATGGGCCGGCCGACCAGGCGCGCTGCGTTCAGCGTGATCTCCCCGATGTGCTCGCGATAGCTGCCGTGCTCTTCGCTGTATTGTTCCGCCTGGCGAATCACGTTTTCCGTCATGACAATGCCTGCATCGACCAGAACACCGATGGCAATGGCGATGCCGCCCAACGACATGATGTTGGAGCTGATGCCGGCCCCGCGCATGAACAGGAACGAGGACAACACGGCCAGTGGCAAAGGAATGGTGACGATGAGGATGCTGCGGAAATGCCAGAGGAAGAGAATGTGCGCCAGCGTGACCAGGACGACTTCTTCGATCAGCGCATGGCGCAGGGTATCGACCGCGTGGTCGATGAGGATGCTGCGATCGTAGAACGGGACGATCTTCACGTTGGATGGAAGACCGGGCTGGATTTCGGTGATCTTTTGCTTGACCGCGGCGATGACATCGCGGGCGTTGGCGCCATAGCGGATGATGACCACGCCACCCACGGCTTCCCTGCCGTCCTTGTCGAGAACGCCGCGGCGGAATTCCGGTCCGAGTTGCACGCTGCCCACGTTGCCGACCGTCACCGGCGTGCCGTTGTACGCGCCGAGAGAGATGTCCTCGATGTCGCCCAGACCGCGGATCAGCCCGAGGCCGCGCACGATGTCCTCCGTGTGGCCGATCTCGATAACCTTGGCGCCCACATTGTTGTTGCTGCGCTGAACCGCGGCGACCACGTCTTTTAGCGCGACGTTGTAGGCGCGCAGTTTGATGGGATCGAGATCGATCTGGTACTGCTTCACGAATCCGCCGACGCTGGCCGTTTCCGCCACGCCAGGCACGGAGTTGAGCTGGTACTTGATGAACCAGTCCTGGATGGAATGGAGCGTGCCCGAGTCGTAGGGGCCCTCGACCGTGTACCAGAAGACCTGGCCGACGCCGGTGGCGTCGGGTCCCATGACGGGGGTGACATCCGCCGGCAGAAAGCCGGGCGCGAGGCTGAGGCGTTCGAGCACGCGGGTGCGGGCGAAGTAGATGTCGACCGACTCTTCGAAGATCACGTTCACCATCGAGAAGCCGAACTGCGAGGACGAGCGCACGGTTTTCACGTGCGGCAGCCCCTGCAGGTTGACGGTCAGCGGATAGGTGATCTGGTCTTCGACTTCCTGCGGGCCGCGTCCAGGCCACTCGGTAAAAACGATGACCTGGTTTTCGCTCAGGTCGGGGATGGCGTCGATGGGGGTGTGGAGCAGCGCCCAGTAGCCCCAGCCGGCGAAGGCCGCATAGATGGCCACAATGAGCCAGCGGTTTTTCATCGAGAATTCTATGACGCGGTTGATCATGTTTTCTTCCTGAGTCAATGGGAGGAATAGCTCCCTCGCGGGTCCCAAAACCGGGGACCCGGGCACCGGGTTATTTGGCAACGATGCGCGTGCGGGCGGAGGCGATCACCGCGCCGGCCCGGGTGGCTTCTATGGTCGCGTTCCAGGAGCCGGCCGAGGGCACTTGGCCTTTGCCTGCGTAAGCCTGTTGGCTTGCGACCCACGTGAGGGCGAATGAGTTTTTCATTTCGGGCATGTTCATGGCGGGCATGGCCGGCATAAGCAGCGTGACGGTGACCTGGGCGTCGCTGACGGGCTTGCCCGCGGCGTCAGTCAGCGTCGCCTGGAAGGCGTTCTCCTCGCCTCCCTTCAGTTCGCCCGCGGCATGAAGTTCGATCTTCGCCGCGTTGCCGGGAGCGGCCGCCTCTGACTGCTGCGCGTTGCCGAATTCCTTCGCTCCGCCAAACAGGCCGGTCATGCCGGAACTCAACTGGGCCTGCGAATCGATCATGAAGTTGCCGTTGAGCACTACCTTTTCGCCGGCTCTCAAGCCGCCGGTCACGGGAAAGACATCTTCGGTGGGCGCGCCGAGTTTAACTTCACGCGCTTCAAACACGCCGTCGGGCTTGGCCACATACACGATCTTGCGTGTGCCGGTGTCGAGCACGGCGGAACGAGGCACCACCACTGAGGGCCCGGCGGCGCGACTGACGAAGGTAGCGTTTACGAACATGCCGGGCATCAGCCGCATGCCGGGATTGGGCAGGTGGACATGCACAGGCACGGTCCGGGTCTGCGGGTTGGTGGTCGGCTCGATGAACTGCACGTGGCCGTGGAGTGTGCGATTCGGCAGCGATTCGGCGGTGATGTCGACCTCTTGCCCGGGACGGATCTGCGGCAGCTGGTCTTCATAGACATCGGCCTTGATCCAGATTTCGCTTAGATCGGCGAGGGTGAGCATGGTTTCGCCGGCGTTGACATATTGGCCCTGGGTAACTTTGCGCTCCACAACCGTGCCTTCGCCGTTGGCGTAGATGGTGACGTGCGGGACGCCGGGGATCGCGGCGGACGCTGGCGCGGAGATCTGCTCGGGCCTGATGCCCCAAAGCTCCAGCTTGCGTCGGCTGGCGTCGACCAGGGAGTCGGCCTGCGCGCGCGCAAACCCATCGTCGGATTGGCTGAGCCGATCGCGATGTTCCTGCGCGAGACGGTACTCTTCGAGCGCGGTGGCCACCTCGGGACTGTAGAGGTCGGCGACGCGCTGCCCGCGGTGTACCATTTCGCCGGTATAAAGCACGTAGAGTTTGTCGACACGGCCGCCGATCCATGCACTCACCGCGGCCAGTTGCGATTCCGGCTGCTCCACGCGCCCAAACGCGTCGATGTTGGTCCTCAACGCGGCGGTTCGCACCTCGGCCACCTGCACGCCCGCAGCGGTCATCTCCGCGGGCGTCAGTTGCAGGGTGGCGCCGGGCTGCGTGCCCGGTTGTCTTTCCTGCGGGACACTGCGCGCGGATTGCGGCGGGGCGGGCGCGCTCGCCCCGGGTTGCGATGCGAACACGTGAGCGCTTCTGGACGCCAGCAGGCCGCCGATCAGTGCAATCGCAGCAACGCCTACGCCGGTTCCCAGAAGGAAGTGCTTCTTCTCGCTCGATGTCATTGGCTTGTCTCCTTTTGTCCGGGCGCGGAAAGGGGGGCGCCGGTGGCCCTCTCCAGGCGCGCTTGCGCCGCATCCACGCCGGCTTCGGCGGTGTAGAGGGCGGTTTCAATGTCCAGCAACACATTCTGGCTTTCGATAAGGTTGGTGAAACCGGTGCGATCGTGCTGGTAGGCAGCGGTGGCCGCCTTGAACGCGGCATCGGCCTCGGGGAGCAGCGTGTCGCGATAGAGCTTGACGCGTTTTTCCCCAGCCAGCAGGTCGATCTGCGCCTGGCGCACTTCGAGAAACACGGCATTGCTGCGGGCTTCCAGCTCAGCCTGCGTCACCGCGGTCGCCGCGTCCGCCTGCTGAGCTTCGCCCTCGTGCCGATCGCGATTCCACCGCGGCAGGTTCATCGAGAACTCGGCCATGTACGCGTTGCGATACGTCGAGCCGCTGGGTGAGAGCATGTAGCCGAGACCCACGGTGAAGTCAGGCTTGGTGGCCATGCGCGCCAGCCGGCCCTGGTCCTGCGCGGCGCTGATCTGCTTGCGGAGCCCGGCCAGTTCCGGCCGGTGGTCGATGGCGGTTTGCTCCAGATCCTCGATGGAAGGCACAGTTCCGGGAGCTGTGTACGAGCCGCTGATTTCGATGTCCTCGTCCGGCCGGCGGCCCAGCAGCGCATTCAACTGCGCTCGTGCCGAATCCCGGTCCTGCTGGAGTTCGATCATGTGTTCGTTCAGCTTCGTCACGGCAATCTGCGCCCGGAGAACTTCAGACTGGGGGACTTTTCCCGTGGTGTATTCGGCCAGCGCGCCGGCCAGCGCCTCTTTCATCAGGGCTTCCTCGCGGTCATGCAGGCTGAAGGCGTCGGCGTTGCGCTTCAGGTCGGCGCCGGTCTTGCGGACTTCGGCGGCGACCTCCTGGCGGAGCGACTCCAGATCCTCGGCGGCAACTTCCGCGCTGTCTGTGGCGAGGCGGGCGCGCATGTCGCGCTTCTCGCGATTGGGAAACGTCTGCTGCAGCATGAACATGAGCTGCGCCTGGTTCAGGTCCCAGGGCTTGGCAAGCGGCGTCTGCCAGTCGCGCACCATGAGCATGGGATCCTCGAGGCTGCGGGCGGTGGAAGTCTTCATGCGCGCCAGGGTCAGGCGGCGGACGGCGGCGCGGATCTCGGGATTGGCGTCGCGCGCTTCGGCGACAGCCTGGTCCACGGTGAGGATCGTGGCTTCGCCTGCCGGCGGTCCGGCCTGCCCGGGAGAAGGCCGCGCGAGCACCAGCAAGGAGGTTATGGCAAACATCTTTAATTTCACTTTTTCAACTCCACGACCAAAGCGGAGCGTCCACGAGATGGTCCGCGGCAGCGGGAGCGCAATCTACGCACGGAAGAAGGCAGGCGTGATCGGCAAGTCCGCATGACAGGCAACGCAATCGCTCGCGGCGCAGAAACCAGCGCCGGAGCAGCCTACACGGAAAGGAGAGGAATCAGATTCTCAGGACGGACGCGCCGGGCGGGGGAGAATGTTGGGCCATCGGGCTTTTGGGGGCGATCACCAGTTGGATCGCGGACTCGGTGGCGGTCCCGGCGAAGGCCATGGTGGCAACAGGAGGCGCGCTGAGGACTGCGCGCTGGCCAACGATCGCCGGCAACTGGCTCCGCACGGTGCAGCAGCTTGATTCGAGGCTGGCCGCAGGCGCGGGTGGATGCACGCAGCAGTCGTGGCCGTCCCCGCGGACGGGCGACTGGCATCTTCCATAGGGCAGCAGGAGCACCGCGATCAGCACAATCGCCACCCCTGCGCGATGAAGCATCCCTTGCGCCATACGTTTAGCGTAGCACTGCCCGGGCACGGCGAGCCGGTGACGTGGGTCACGCAGATTGGAGAGGACCGGTCTCGGATGCCGGTGGAATTGAACCCACCCCGCCAATGCGGAGCCTGGATGGGGCACCCACCGTCACCCGGTGCCCGTTTTCTTTCTGACGGGGTGGGGATTCAACCGTACGTTCACAATCGCCCGGGCGGAAGGCCATTACCATGAACCCGAGACGGAGACGCCGGGAGAAACCGATGAGGTCATTTGAGATAGGCGCGCACCAGGTCGATGAGGTCTTCGGCCAGTTCAGGGGCGATCTGCTCTTTGGAGCCGTCCGTCAGATGAAAACGGATATGAGTTTCGAGCACTTCGCCCATCAGAGCGTTGACGCCGCCCCGGACGGCGGCAAGGAGCATTAACTGATCTCCGCAATCTCCGTCATTGGTCAGGGACCGCTCGATGGCATCGAGCTGGCCGCGCAGCTTGCGGACTCTCTGCACCATTTTGATGGTTTCGCGCTCGTGGTGGGACATGCCGCTCCTTGGGGGCTTTACAATACCAACCCCTGGTATGGTATCTACCAAGTGGGGGTATAGTTGCATTTCCATTCTACCTCCGCGCCCCGACCGGTTCCAGGCAGAAACAAACGCCCTATGCTTCGTATCCTGCTATTCCGCTTCTGTTTCCTTTTCGCGGCCGTTGCCTGGGCGGCCGCCGCGGCAACAGCGCACGGCCAGAAGAGATCCCGGCTCCTTTCCGCTCCTCCATCCCCGGCATCGGCGCCGCGACTGCGGGTCAACTTCCTGTCTGAATCCGCGGCGGACGGCTACCCGGCCGAAGACCAACATGCCGGGGCCGACAGCTCAACGGGGGAAGCGCCGGAGGCCGATCCCCAACTCACCATGTTCCCCCATCCCGAAGGGGGACGCTACTGGCTCTCAGGCCAGGCCAACATCATTTTCCAGGGCCGGCTTCCCTTTCACTCTCTGTACGAGGGACCGAACAGCTTCCGCAACTCCGCGGAGTACAAGACATCCCTTGTCGGCACCATGTATGCGGCCATGCGCGCCACGCACTCCGTCCGCTATAACACCGACCTGATCTTCGATCTGGAGTCCGCCGGCGGCCGCGGACTGAGCGAGGCGCTGGGACTCGCCGGCGAACCCAACATTGATGTCGTCCGCAACCCCTACCTGAGCACGAACCCCTATCCGGCGCGTTACCAGATCCACCAGGTCGTTGGACTCACGGACAAGACCAGCAGCCAGGACCCGAGCTTTTTCTCCCTCGCCGCCAGCGTGCCCCTACGCCGCATCGAGTTGCGGCTGGGCAAGATGACCCTGCCGGATTTCTTCGATGTCAACGACATTGGATCCGACAGCCACCTGCAGTTCATGAATTGGACCGTGGACAACAACGGGGCGTGGGATTATGCGGCCGATACGCGCGGATACACCGTGGGCGGAATGGCGGAATACGACGAGCCTGCGTGGTCGGTCCGCTACGGCATCTTCGCCATGCCGATTGTGGCCAATGGAATCGACCTGGACTGGGCGTTCAGCCGGGCCCACGGCCAGAACGGCGAGTTTGAGCTGCGCCACAGCCTTGTCCCTAACCGCAAGGGCGTGTCGCGGGTGCTGTTCTATGCCAACCGCGCCCACATGGGCGACTATCGGGAGGCGGTACGGGCGTTTCTGAACGGAGCCGATCCCACCCCGAAAATCACCGCCCACGAGCACTTCGGGGCGTTGAAATACGGCTTCGGTTACAACATCCAGCAGGAGCTATCTGACAGCCTGCGCGTGTTCGGGCGCTTTGGATGGAACGAAGGCCAGCACGAGTCGTTCGCCTACACCGAGGTGGACCAAACCTTCGAGGCGGGCGGCGATTACTCCGGCCGCCACTGGCATCGCGAGCAGGACAAGTTCGGGATTGCCGTGGTGACCAACGCCATCAAGCGCGATCATCAGAACTATTTGCGGTACGGCGGCGTTGGCTTTCTTCTGGGGGACGGAAAACTGAACTACGGCCGCGAGAACATCGTCGAGAGCTACTACACGTGGCACGCATGGCGCGGGCTGTTTTATGCCCTTGACGTGCAGCATATCTCCGATCCCGGCTACAACCGCGATCGCGGTCCGGCGTGGGTGGGCTCGGTGCGAACCCACGTTGACTTTTAAAGGGCAATGCGTGCGCTCCAGTCCGATATGCTGAATGAGATCGGCGCAAGCCGACTACGAGGAATCCTGAGTGGCCGGTGAGGAGAACCACGTCCTTGTCTACGACGTGGGCGGAAGTCATATTTCGGCGGCGGTTTTCGACCGCGGCACCTGCCATCTCGACGGCCTGGTGAGCGCGGGATATCCTCCCGAGCAAACGATTGAGACCTTTCTAGGCGCGCTGCACTCGCTCGGAGCGTCGGCGACTCAGGGCCAGACCAGTGTTTTGGGCGCTTCGCTGGCGATGCCTGGCCCGTTCGATTACCAGGCGGGCGTGAGCTGGATGCAGCACAAGCTGGCGTATCTTTATGGATTCGATCTGCGCGGCGCGCTGGCGCAGCACTTCGGCTGGACGCCGCTCAAGGTCCATTTCCTGAATGATGCCGCCGCCTACCTGATGGGCGAGATCGCCGACGGAGCAGGGCACGGCGTCGGGCGCGTCGTCGGCATCACGCTCGGCACCGGCGTTGGATCGGCATTTGGCGTGGATGGACACTTGGTGCGCGAAGGGTGCGGCGTGCCGGGCGGCGGGGAGATCTGGAATGTGCCCTACCTGGGTGGGATCGTCGAAGACCAGATCTCGACGCGAGCCATTCAAAAGAGCTACCACCAGCGCACCGGGCAGGAACGCGAGGTGGCGGCGATCGCCGGCCTGGCCGGGAACCAACCTGCGGCCGCCGATGTTTTTTCCGAGTTTGGTCGCAACCTTGGGATAGCGCTGCGTACGGTGCTCCAGTGCTTTGCGCCCCAGGTCATCGTACTCGGTGGAGGCATCGCGCGCTCGGCGCGACTCTTCCTGCCGGCGGCGCAGGCGGAAATCGGCGACTTTGCCGAGCTGCGGATTTCGGCTCTGGGCGACCGCGCGCCTCTGGTGGGCGCCGGTGCGGCGTGGTTCGAGAATCAGGAATCATAGTAAGATTTGCAATCATGCCCGTGCTTAGACGCTCCTTTTTATGGCTCGTCGTTGTTCTGGCAAGCCCGTGCGCTCGCGACTCTGCCGCCTTGTCCCCTATTCCCGACGAACGAGGCGTAGGCAGCAAAGGCGCTCCGATTGTCATTGAGGTCTTTAGCGATTTCCAATGCCACGGTTGTGCGGAGTTTTACCTTCAAACCCTGGCCCACGTGATCGAGGACTACTGCAATAAGGGTCTGGTCTACCTCATCCACCGCGAGTACCCGTTACCCATCCCGTCACACCGTTATGCGCTGGATGCCGCGCGATGGGCTCTCGCTTGCGCTTCTATCGGAGAGTATGAACGCGCAGCGGCCGACTTGTTTCGCAATCAATCGACCTGGGGCGAAAGCGGAGACATCGAGTCAACCATCGCATCTGTGCTCGCTCCCGGGGAATTGGCGCGCGTCAAGCAAGTCTTGAAGGATCATGGCGGCGAAATCGAGGCCGCGCTGGCACACGATATGTCAATGGGTCGTTCCTTCCCGGTCCATGGAATTCCGTCATTCCGGATTGTTGTTCGTGGAAACGAAGTCTTTGCGGATCACGACGAACCGGGAACGGATTCGTACAACAAGCTCGACAACTATCCGAGTCTGAAGCGCTATCTTGACGAGCAACTGGGGAAAAAACAATGAACGACAAAATCAAGGGGTTCAATGTTCCTGCGCGGCGCTACTTGCCGGAGGGCTGGTTCGGGGCGGGCGGATCGGGCGGGAGGTCGTAGATGACCTCGTCCGGCTTGGCGTAGTGGAGTCTCTCGCGGGCCTCGCGTTCGATGGCGTGGGGATCGGACTTGAGCTTTTCGACCCGCTGCTTCAGCCGGCCGTTCTCCTGCTGAAGTCCGTCGATCTCCTTGCGCAACTGGCGGTCTTCGGTGCGCTTCTGCTGCCAGACGGACAGGCCGTGTTTGCCGCTGATCACATGCCAGGTCAGCAACAGCGCCAGCGCGACGGCCAGCACGCTGCCGGCGGGGCGCCATACGCGCAGAGCCCAGTCCACCACCCGCTCGACCAGCGGTCGCGGCCGCTCCGCCTTGCGGCCTCTGTTTTGGCCTGCCTTTTGCTGTAAATATTCATCCTGCATTGGATCCCGAACTTCCCTATGACATCACGAATTGTTTGGCCGCGGCCCGCAAGCGCTTCCATGTCCTTTTCACTCCGCGCCTCGGTGTAGGCCCGCACCACCGGCTCGGTGCCCGACAGCCGGTAGCATACCCACGAGCCGTCGTCCAGAATGAGCTTCAGGCCGTCGGTGCGCACGATCTGCTTCACCTTGCGTCCGCTCAACTCCGTTGGATCGGACTTCAACTTCTCAGTGAACGCGGCTTTCACTTCCGGGGTCAAGCTGGAAGTTCTCCCGAATCGGGTAATAGGAACCAACCTTGGCAAATAATTCCCGCAATTGCACGCCCAGGCTCTTGCCGCGGGTGGCGACCATTTCGGTCACCAGCAGGCCGGCAATGATGCCGTCCTTTTCCGGCACGTGGCCGCGGATGGTCAGACCGGCCGACTCTTCGCCGCCGATGGCGATCTTGTCTTCGATGATGAGCTCGCCGATGTACTTGAATCCGACCGGGGTTTCAAAGAGCGGGACTGTGTGGTGCTCGGCGAGGGCGTTGACCAGGTTGGTGGTGGCCACGCTCTTGGCCACGCCGTTTTTCCAGCCGCGCGTCTCCACCAGGTAGTCGAACAGCAGGGCGATGATGTAGTTGGGCTGGATGAAGGTTCCGTCATCGTCGACAATGCCGAAGCGGTCCGCGTCCCCGTCGGTGGCGATGCCGATTTGCGCCCCGATATCCTTCATCTTTTCCCTGCAATCGTCGAGCAGATGGTCGTCGGGCTCAGGCGCGTGGCCGCCGAAGAGCACATCGCGGTAGTCGTGGACAGTCTCGACCCGGACGCCGGCGTCACGGAGAAGATCGGAAGTATAGCCACGCCCTGCGCCCCAGAATGCGTCGTAGACTACCTTGATTCCCGACGACGCAATGGCCTTCAGGTCCACGAGTTCAGCAAGGCGCTTGAGGAAGGCGGGCTTGACGTCGGCGGTTTCGAAGCCGCTGTCGGGCGGATGGCCGCAGGTCACCTTGCCGCCCCCGGCGGCGATCTGTCCGATGGCCGACTCAATCTGCTTCGTGACTTCCGGCAGGGCCGGCGCGCCGTCGTGGGTGGAGAACTTGATGCCGTTGTACTCCGGGGGATTGTGCGAGGCGGTGAAGTTGATGGCGCCCGAGGTCTTCAGGGAGCCAACGGCGTAGGCGATGGCGGGGGTGGGCGCAGCATCGGAAATAACGATGGGCGCGACGCCCGATCCGGCAAGCACGCGCGCCGCCTCGGCGACGAACGATTCACCCAGGAAGCGCGGATCGCGGCCGACCAGGACCCGGTGCGGTCGCGGCAGAGTCTTGACATAAGCGGCGACGCCGGCCACGGCAAGCCGGATGTTGGCGACCGTGAATTCATCGGCAACGATGGCTCTCCAGCCCGAGGTACCAAATTTGATCGCTGGGCTCACAGTAAGTCTCCTGTTTGCGCATCCCGTTTATAGACGTCCGGGCCGCCTTGGCGCAAAGAGCTTCCGCTTGCGACACAATGGATCACAGCTGTGCTCTGACAGAATCATGCTTGGGCAGTCGTGTACTGCCAAATAGCCGAAGAGGTAACCCGCCGTACAGGAGGTCCCATGCTTGAATCTACTTCCTCCGCGCGCATTGTCCTCACCACCGCGGGAAGCCCGGAGGAAGCGGGCAGACTGGGCCGCGCGCTGGTCGAAGAGCGCCTGGCCGCCTGCGCAACGGTGATTCCGGCGGTCGAGTCCATCTATTCCTGGAAAGGCAAGCTCGAGACGGCCAACGAAGCCATGCTGCTGCTGAAAACCGGAATCGAATCTCTTGCGGCGCTGGAAGCGAGACTGCACCAGCTGCACCGTTACGAAACACCGGAGTTCCTGGTGCTCCCTGTCGAAGGCGGCAGCCAGGCATACCTGGCGTGGATATCCGGTAATCTCGCCGCCTCAGGAAATTCCCGATAATGTCGCCCCCTGTTCCTGGTTCCCGGTTCCATTCGTCCCTGTTTCCTTGGTCCCTCGGCCCTGCCTTGCTATCCTTGGCATTAGCGGATTTGTAGGCTGTTGCGGCGCGCGGAACGCTGATCTTCGATGCCCGATGTGAAGATGCGGCATTTTTCTGCTCTCGATGAAGCGAGAGTCCGCGTTCACATCATCCACGGAAGTAGCGTTTTGACGCCCGATGCTTTGGCTCCTGATTGTCATGATTGTCTCGGTTTGCGGTTTGCTGCTGGCTGCGGGCGGCCTGGCGTTGCACATCCGGCGTCAGCACAGGAAACTACCCGCGCCCGGCAGTGCCAAGGGGCGCTCCCTTCACGAGGAGAGTGAAAATTGAAACGGAGGAAGAGCGATGGACAGTGAACGTTCGGGTGCTGCATCGGTGGCTGTGGCGGCGGCTCCGCTGGAGTGGCTGCGCGCGGTTGGCATCGTCCTGGCAGCCAGCGCGTTCGTGGCCGCATGCGCGCACATTGCCCTGCCGCTCTACTTCACCCCCGTGCCGCTGACATTGCAGCCATTCGCCGTTCTTCTTTTGGGCCTGTTGCTGTCGCCCCGATTGGCGGCGGCCAGCCTGGTCGCCTACCTGGGCGAAGGAGCGCTCGGGCTTCCGGTATTCGCTCCCGGAGCGGCGAGCGTGCCCGGCCTGGCTCACCTGTTCGGACCCACGGCGGGCTACCTGCTTGCATATCCGTTCGCCGCACTGCTGATCTCATATCTTTATCGCCGCACCGGCCGGGGATTTGTCGCGGGCCTGTCGAGCGCCGCTGCGGGTAGCCTGCTGATTTTGTCGGTAGGCGCCTTGTGGCTGGCGATGTTCACGCACGCTTCCGCTGCCGTGGTCCTAATGCAAGCGGTAGTACCGTTTCTTCCCGGTGACATATTGAAAGTGGTCTCTGCCGCTGGACTGGCGGCCGCATGGTTCCACCGGCGCCGCAACCCCCCTAGCCCTATTGGTTAGTTCCATCGAAAGGACTTTGCACTCCGTGACCACCCAATCTGCACCGGCGGCCTCGGCGGCCATTCGCGAGATCTCGATCGCCCACAGCCCGGACTCCGATGACGCCTTCATGTTTTACGGCCTGGCGACCAACAAGGTGCGCGTTCCCGGTTACCGGTTTACGCATACGCTTTGCGATATCGAAACCCTCAACCGGCGGGCTCAGCAGGAAGCCTTCTTCGATGTCACCGCCATCAGCTTTCACGCCTACCCCTACCTCCAGGACAACTACACTCTGATGGGCTGCGGAGGAAGCGTGGGCGAAGGCTATGGCCCCATGATCGTTTCCAACCGCCGGCTGAGCCTGACCGACCTGAACGGCGTCCGCATCGCCGTCCCCGGCACCCTCACCACCGCGTATCTGGCTTTGAAGATTTACAACCCCGGGGTAGAAACCGAGACGGTTCCCTTTGACCAGATCATTCCCTCCATCCTGGCGGGCAAGTACGATGCGGGACTGATCATCCACGAAGGCCAGCTGACATATACCTCCAGTGGTCTATATAAGGTGATCGACCTCGGCGTGTGGTGGCGCGAATCCACCGGCCTGGTGCTTCCGCTGGGCGGCAATGCCATTCGCCGCTCACTTGGACTCGAGGCCCACAACATCGTTTCAAAGGCACTCCGGGACAGCATCCAGCACGCGCTCGATCATCGCGAGCAGGCGCTCGAGTACGCCATGCAGTTTGCCCGCGATCTTGATACTTCGCTGGCCAACCGCTTCGTCAGCATGTATGTCAACGAACGCACGCTCGATTACGGTGCCGAGGGACGCAAGGCCATCCGCAAGCTGCTCGACCTGGGCCACGAGCGAGGCATCATCCCAATTGCGCCGCTGGTTGACTTCGTAGATTGACCGGAGCGGCGACTTTCCTGCCTACTTGCTCTTCCTTCTTTTCGCGGCGGTCTTGGCCTGCCGCGACAACGCCGAATGGCTCGCCGAAGACTTGGGTTCGCGCTGCATCGCCTTCATGCGCGAACGGCCCCTCCGGGTTGATCCTTCCCCGCTGGTCTGGGGATCCTTCTGGCCGCGCTCATAATCCTGTTCCGCCTTATGCCGCGTGCTGGTGCTCGTCGTTCCCTTTGCCGGCGGCTTCAGAGGAATCCCCGCCCGCCGCGCCTTGCTCAACCCGATCGCAATGGCCTGCTGCGGCGATCGCGCGCCATGCTTCCCTTCCCTCACATGGTCGATCTCTTCGTGGACAAATTCTCCCGCCGCCGTGGTCGGTGACTTACCCTCGCGCAAATCCGCTTTCGCCTTTCTGACTGTTTCATCGTCCGGCATCGGCTGCCCTCCCTTCCCGCTACTGGTTGTTCTTCTCCCGGTGATGTGATTTTTTCACCCGCTCGGAAAGCAGTTCCTTGGCTTTCTCCAGATTTCTTCTTCTGCTCGCGCTCAACCCTTTTCCGGCCCGGTTGATGAAGTATGTCAGCATTCGCATTCCCGACCCGGGCCCCTTGGGCGAGACCTTTTTCGACGCCAGCTCCCGAGCGATCGTCTGGGGATCGCGTTTGAACAGCCCTTCGCGCGGATGGGTCGAATCCGTCTTGACTGTGCGAACCCACTTTTTCGGTCCATGCGCCATGCGTCTCATCCGCCTTAATGCCGCTTGAAGTACTGCACCTCGCGCTCATGTTGCGTGGCGGCCCGGAGCGAAGAGAATGTGCCCAGGTTGCGCCGCTTGCCTGAGGCGTCCTTCTTGCGCGAATACAGCCGATATTGTCCCGATTTGAGTTTGCGTATCATGCCCGGTGTGATGCCGTCATGGCCGCGCGGTTGCCCTGGAGGCAGCATTCCGCTTCGCAACGTTCAGATTCGACGGCAATACCGCGGGTCAGACCATCCGGCCTGAACTCCCCGATGGTGTAGCAACGGTCTCCCCCGCCCCGGCATCACACCCCGCGAACGAAACCCAAAAAAGGAGATAAGCAATGCCCGTTGATACCGTCGAGAAACTCCTTGTCGAAGAGTTGAAAGACCTCTACTCTGCGGAAAACCAGATCACCAAGGCACTCCCCAAAATGGCGAAAAATGCCAACGCCGCGGAATTGCGAACCGCACTTGAAACCCACTTGCACCAGACGGAAGGACAGATCAAGCGCCTTGACCGGGTATTTGGAATCCTGGGAAAAAGCGCGACCGGCAAAACCTGCGAAGGAATGAAAGGCCTGCTCGAAGAGGGCGATCGGGTCATGAAGGAGAGCGAGGGCGACGTGCGCGATGCCGCCATGATCTCCGCGGCACAGAAAGTGGAACACTACGAGATGGCCGGCTACGGCTCGGCCCGTGCCTGGGCGCAACAACTCGGCCAGGCGGAAATTGCCGACCTCCTCCAGCAAACACTGAATGAAGAAGGCGAGACCGACCACAAGCTGAGCCAGCTCGCCGGCAAGATCAACAAGTCGGCTCACCGGCACGCAGCGTAAAACAGCGGTCAGTGTTTAGTGATCAGAACGACTAACCTGGGCGCCCAGGTCCCGCAGTTGGGACCTGGGAACCCCCGATGATAAGCGGTCGATTCATTCCGTCAGAGTTCGGGCGGGGTGCTTGCCCTTGCAAAACTTTGATTTATACAACCGGCTCTGATCCCTGATCCCTGTTCCCTGTTCCCTGTTCCCTGATCCCTGTTCCCTGTCTTTTACACTGGAGGCATGATCCGCGTCCTCCGCCCCATCCCCGTCGAGCGCATCAAGCTCATGGTGTTCGATCTCGATGGAACCCTCATCGACTCGGCACGGGATCTGTGCAACAGCGTCAATGCGGCGCTCGAGCATATGGGACGGCCCCGCCTCGGCGACGACATCATCGCCAGCTTTGTCGGCAACGGCGCGCCGATGCTGGTGCGGCGGTCGCTGGCGGTCGAGAACGGCGTTTCTCCCGATGAGGTTCACGACGAGGAACTGGCCACCGCGTACAGCTTCTTCCTCACTCACTATCGCGAGCACAAGCTGGACTTCACCTGCGCCTACGACGGCGTCCTGGACGCGCTCGCCGCTCTCGGCCGCATGCCCGACGGCGCCCCGCGCCACATGGCGGTATTGACCAACAAGCCGGTCCGGCCGGCGCGCGCCATCTGCGAAGGCCTTGGCATGGGCGACACTTTTTTTCGCATTTACGGAGGCGACAGTTTCCCCCTCAAGAAGCCCGATCCCATGGGCCTGCAGAGCCTGATGCGCGAAGCCAACGTGAAACCAGAAGAAACGCTGATGATCGGCGACAGCAAAGTGGATGTGCTGACGGCGCGCAATGCCGGGGTCTGGACGCTGGGGTGCCAATTCGGGTTTGGACCCCAGAACCTGATGGAAGCGCCGCCGGATGTGGTCGTGGACTCGGCGCTAGACTGGACTCTAGCGTTGACACCTGCGAAAATCGATTTAGCATAACAACAGTAGTCTTGCCGGAGATTCAACTTCACTTGAAGGTGGTTCTTCGCGAGAGTTGTGCCGACATGCCGCATCGACAGGGTGCGCAGCGGCTTAGAGTCCCGCTAAGACCATTTTTCGGCCAGAGATAGCGCCCGGTGTGGTAACGTTTCCACTCCCGAGCTGATCCAAGACGTACCGCTGTTGCCCGCGCGTGATTTGTTGAATTTCTTGCTGTCGTGGAGACCTGGATGATTCGCCGCCTTGCTCTTTGCCTGTCTTTCCTTCTATCGCCTTCGCTCTTTGCCTCAAGTCCGGCAGCCCCTCCCCCAGCGCCAGCGCCCGCGCCCGCGGTAAACGGCGTGGTAGCCGATCCCACAGGCGCCATTGTGCCTGGCGCCGAAGTGGACCTCGTCGACGCCAGCGGCTCGGTCGCGGGCAGTTGCCACTCCGGCGGCGATGGCAGCTTCCAGCTTGTGCCTCCGCATGCCGGGAATTTCACGCTGGTCGTCTCCGAACCCGGATTCGAGACCATCAAAACCCCCGTCGTGGTTGCCGCGCCGGCTCAGGCAGTGGCCAGTTCGTCCGCCGGCCGGTTCGCCGCCAGCCTGCGCATCACCCTGCCCATCGCCGGGCTCTCGACCAACGTGCAGGTCAATGCCGATGCCAGCGAGGACCTGGCCGCGTCCGAGGACAATCACGACTCTTCGGTGATGTCTTCGGAGGAACTGAAAACTCTGCCCATTTTCGACAACGACTACGTGACCGCAATGAGCGCCTTCCTTGACGACAGCGCCACGGCCACCGGAGGCTCCGGGCTCATCGTCGATGGCGTCGAGGCCAATCGCGCCACCGTTTCTCCATCGGCGGTGCAGGAAGTGCGCATCAACCAGGATCCCTACTCGGCGCAGTACTATTGGCCGGGCCGCGGGCAGATGGAGATCGTCACCAAGTCCGCCGCCGACAAGTATCATGGCCAATTCAATTTCCTGTTTCGCAATTCGGCCATGAATGCGCAGAACGACCTTGCTCCCTCCAAGCCGTTCGAACAGCGCCAATATTATGAAGGCAGCGCCACGGGGCCTATCTTCTTCGCGCCCAAGAGCAGCTTTCTTCTCTCCTTCAATCGCGTCCTGTACGACACCGACGCGGTGGTCAGCGCCACGCTTCCTTCGGCTGCCAACCCTGCCGGTGTGCCGTTCACAGCCAACGTCCCGGCACCCACGCGGGATACGGAATTCAGCACGCGCGCCGCGCACCAGTTTGGCGATCGCCATTCGGCTTATGCCGAATACAGCTACCAGGATTGGACTGGCCAGAACCAGGGCGTGGGCGGGCAGACCATGGCCGCCGCCGGATTCAACAACCGCTACCACGAGGACGACCTTAAAATCCACGTCGATTCGACGCTCTCAGCCGTGCTCCTCAACCAGGTCTCGCTGGTCGCGGAGCACGACTTCAGCCACAACGTGAACGCGGCCGAGGCGCCGCGCGTCAACGTGCAGGGCTACTTCACCGCCGGATCGGCGCAGAGCGACGCCCTCTCCACCGACTACAACCTGCGTATCTACGACATGATGACGTGGACCCACGGGCATCATTACGTCAAGTTCGGCGCCGGCATCCCGCACCTGAACCGCCGGGGCTTCGACGACAATACCTACGCCCAGGGCGGCTATGTATTCGGTCCCTCGCTGGCGCCCGACGGCGTCACCGTACTCACCTCGGCGCTCCAGAACTACGAGGCCAATCACCCCACGGCGTATTCTCAGAATTCCGGCGACGTGCACTTCATCTACCACCAGCAGGAGATGGGCGCGTTCCTCCAGGATCAGTGGAAAATCAACGACCGGTTCTCGATCACTCCGGGCATTCGCTACGACTGGCAAAGCTTTTTCGCCCAGAAGCGGCTGGCCTTCTCGCCGCGCGTTTCCTTCGCCTGGATCCTGAACGACGCCTCGAAGACCGTGATTCGCGGCGGCGGCGGCGTCTACTACGACCGCACCGGCTCTGGCTCCCTGCTCGACCTGGTCCGCTACCAGGGCCTCGAGCCGCGGCGCCGCGCGGTGACGCTTTCGCTCGATCCCGCCTCGCAGCCGGCCACTGGCTGCGTCCCCATTACGCAATGCGTCGACGTCGCTTCGGCGCCCCTGGCCCGAGTCGAATTCGATCCCTATTCCCGCATGCCGTACCAACTCCAGTACGGAATGTCCGTCGAGCGGCAGCTTGGCGAAAAGGCCACGGCCGTGGTCAGCGTCTACTCCATGCGCGATGTGGGCGCATTCCGCTCCATCGACGTCAACGCGCCCACGCCGGAGTCGGACTTCACCCAGCGGCCCGATCCCGCCTACGGCCGCGTGCGCCAGATGCAGTCCGAAGGCTTCCTCGAAGGCAGCGGGCTCGACGTTTCCTACCGCGGGCGGCTCAACAAGTACTTCACCGGCTTCGGCCGCTACACCTGGTCCCATTACGAGTCCAACACCGACGGCATCGGCTTCTTCCCTGAAAACCAACTCGATCCCGGCGCCGAGTGGTCCAACGCCAGCTTCGACCGGCGCCAGCGCCTCAGCATGTACGCCATGATCCATCCCGACGGCGTCCTGAACCTTTCGGCAGGCATCTTTGCCAACTCCGGCCGCCCCTGGAGCGTCCTGACAGGCACCGACCCCTTCGGCACCAGTCTCTTTAACGCGCGCCCCTCCGACACTCCGCGCAACACCGAGAACATGCCCTCCTATGTCGACCTTGATCTGCGCTGGGGCCACGACTTCGCCATCACTCCCAACAAGAACGAGGACGCGCCGCGCCTGGGCTTCTCCGCCGGCGCATTCAACATCCTCAACCACCCGAATGCGGCCAGCATCGACCAGGTGGAAACTTCGCCGGACTTCGGCCAGGTTACGTCCGTAAACCCGCCGCGACGAATCCAGCTCGGCATGCGCTTCGAGTTCTAAAAAATAGCAAGCTATCGGGGTGCTCCAACCGCTGTTTTTGGGACCTCGGAGGACTGGGTGCCCCGTCCCCGCTCCGCCTGGGCGGGATGGTGGTCCACCACCGCAATCCCCCTTCCGTCCGTTACACTGGTTTCTCCGGCGAACCCGGCCCACCCCGGCCGGGAACTTCCGCATCCGATTACGCGTACCGGTCGGAAGGAGGCTCCATGAGACGGCGCCTGTTATGCCTGTGTCTGCTCTTCGCTGGCCTGGGGATGCTTGCGCTTCCCGCCCACGCCAGCAGGGACGAAGTCCAGTTCGGCAGCACCATTCATGTGCCCCGCGACGGCTCCATCCACGATGCAGTCTGCTTTTTCTGCGATGTGGACGCCGATGGGACCGTGGAGGGCGATATCGTAGTATTCTTCGGCGATGTCCACATTGCCAACGCGGCCAATCACGACGTGGTGAATTTTTTCGGCAGCATCAAGGCCGACGACAACGCCCACATCGGCAACGATATGGTCAGCATGTTCGGCTCCGTGCGGCTGGGTGAGGACGTCTCCATCGGCAAGGACCTGGTAGCCATGTTTGGCGGCGTGCGCACTGCCGAGTCAGTCACCGTGACCGGCGACCGCGTGGTAGAACCGGCATGGTTATTCTGGGGCCCGCTGTTGTTCATAGCCCTGTTCGTCTCCGTTGTGGTGCACGAAATCCGCACCCATCGCCGCCGCGTTTTCATGCGTTATCCCATTCCGCCTCCGCCGCCCCGCCCCTAACCAGGAATGCCCGGCTTCCGGAGAAGCGGTTCTGATGTTTTAAAGATTGTCATCCTTGAGCGAAGCGCCGCACGGCGGCGTGCAGTCGAAGGATCCGCAGTTGCTTTTCGCTTCTTATAGCTAACTAAACCCTTTCGTTAATCTGTCATCCTGAGCAAATTGATCGTGCGGTGCACGATCAACGCCACAAAGGATCTGCGATTGCCTTTCGTTCGCGCTTGCCTTAAACCTTTATCATCATCAGACTCCTGACGCCCGCTTTATGAACACGCTGACTTTCAGCTTGTTTTGAGGTTCGGACTTCTGTATGCTTGAGTTTTGAACGTGTTCAAATAGATCTAAAATGAGCGCCAGCCCTCTCACTTCAAAATCGGAGCAAACCCGCGCACGCGTCCTGGCTGCGGCTCTCAAGGTATTTCGCGAACGCGGATTCCACGCTGCCACCATGCGCGAGATCGCCGCCGAGGCGGGCATGGCCGTGGGCGCGGCCTACTACTACTTCGATTCCAAGGACGCCCTGGTCATGGCGTTCTATGAGCAGACCCAGAACGAGATGATCCCGGCGCTCGACCAGGCCCTGGCGCACAGTCGCACCCTCGAACAGCGCTTGCGCGAAATCATCGGGCTCAAGTTCGAACACTTCGCCCCCAATCGGGCGCTCCTGGCCGCGCTTTCCGCGCACAGCGATCCGCGCCATCCGCTATCGCCGTTCAGCCCCCAGACCGCCGCGATCCGCAACCGCGATCTGGCTTACTTCGAGCAGGCATTCAACGAGTCGCGAGTGCACCTGCCGGCCTCCATTCTGCCCTATGTTCCCCGGCTCCTGTGGCTCTACCAGATGGGCCTCATCTGGTTTTGGGTGTACGATGATTCCCCCGGCCAGGCCCGCACGCGCCTGCTGTTCGACAAAACACTCGACATCCTGCTGCTGCTCGTCAAGCTGGCCGCGCTGCCGCTCATGCGCCCGCTCCACAAGCGCGTCACCGATCTCCTGAAGGCTGTTTTTGGAGACGCGGAATGACCACTCCGCGGCTGCGCATTGTGCTGCCCGGAGGCAGCGGCCAGGTAGGCCGCGTGCTGGCGCAATACTTTCAGCAGCGCGGACATCAGGTCACCATCCTCACCCGCCTGCCCTATGCCGAAAACTGGCAGACCGTGCATTGGGACGGAGAACACATCGGCCCGTGGACGGACTACCTCGAGGGCGCCGACGTCTGCATCAATCTCGCCGGGCGCAGCGTGAATTGCCGCTACACGGCCGCCAACCGCGCCGCCATTTACGAATCGCGCATCCGCTCCACGCGGATCCTCGGCGAAGTCATCGCGGCCCTTGCCGATCCGCCCAAGGTATGGCTCAATGCCTCCACCGCGACCATCTATCGCCATGCGCTCGACCGCGATATGGACGAAGCCACGGGCGAGCTCGGCGGCGAGGAATGGATGAGCGCCCGGCGCCACGTTCCCCAAACCTGGAACTTCTCCATCCGCGTGGCGAAGGACTGGGAAGCGGCCTTCTTTGAGGCGCGGACGCCGCGCACCCGCAAGGTGGCCCTGCGCAGCGCGATCACCTTCAGCCCTGTTTCCGGGAATACCTTCGCGATCCTGCTCAACCTGGTGCATTTCGCACTGGGTGGGGCGCAGGGCAACGGCCGACAGTATGTCTCGTGGATCCACGAGTTCGACTTCGCGCGCGCCGTCGAATTCCTGATCGCCCGCGACGACATCACCGGCCCGGTGAATTTGGCCTCGCCCCATCCCCTTCCCAACCGCGAGTTCATGGCCATCCTGCGCCAGGCCTGCGGCATTCCCAACGGGTTTCCCACACCACGTCCGCTCCTCGAATTGGCAGCCGTTTTTCTGCGCACCGAATCGGAGCTGGTGCTCAAGAGCCGCCGCGTCGTCCCCGGCCGCCTCCTTGAATCCGGGTTTACCTTCCAATTCCCCACCTGGGCCGAAGCCGCCGAAGACCTCGTCTATCGCTGGCGCCATCGATTCGATTGAATTTCAGCTGTCGGCCGTCAGCTTTCAGCTAACAGCTTTGACATGCCTGCCTTCGGCGTGCCTTAACTACATCTGCCAATGCCACAGGTGCATTTTCAGCGAATAGCTGAGGGCTGATAGCTGAAAGCTGCTTCGAATCCAGTAGAATTGTCGAATTTGATCCCCGGAGGCCCGCCACCATGCTCTCCACCATGGCCGATTATCCCCTGACCATCGACTCCATTCTGGAATACGGCATCAAGGTACACGGCGAGAGCCAGGTGCACACCTGGACCGGCGAAGGACCGCGCTCGGCCAGCTTTCGCCAGGTGGGCGCGCGTGCCAAGCAACTGGCGCGGGCCCTCGCCAAACTCGGCATCCGCCCCGGAGATCGCGTGGGCACTCTCTGCTGGAACACGCAGGAGCACCTCGAAGCCTACTTCGCCGTTTCCTCCATGGGCGCCGTCGTCCATACCCTGAATTTGCGGCTGTTCCCCGATCAACTGGCCTACATCATCAATCACGGCGGCGACCGGATCATCATTCTTGAATCGTCATTGATCCCGCTAATCCGGAAAATCGAAGACAAGCTAACGACCGTGGAACTCTACATCGTCATCGGCGATGCAGCGGATCTGCCGGGCAAGAGCCTCCGCTATGAAGAGCTGCTCGCCGCCGAGCCCCCGGACTACGAGTGGCCCGCCATCGACGAGCGCGCGGCCGCTGTCATGTGCTACACCACCGGAACCACCGGCGATCCCAAGGGCGTCATCTACAGCCATCGTTCCATCTACCTGCACTCGCTTTCGATTTGCGCTCCCTGGGCCATCGGCCTCAACGTCAACGATCGCGGCCTGCTCATCGTGCCCATGTTTCACGCCAACGGCTGGGGCATTCCTTACGCAGGATGGATGGCCGGCTCCGATTTCCTCATGCCCGGTCCATTCCTGCAGGCCGAGCCGTTGTGCAAAATGATCCGTACCATGCGCCCCACCATGTGCGCTGCCGTGCCCACCGTGTTGAGCGCCGCGCTCCATTATGCCGACGAGCACTCTGTCGATTGTTCCTGTTTTCGCGTCGTGTTCTGCGGAGGCGCCGCCATGCCTCGCAGCCTCGCCGAAGGCTTTCTTGAGCGGCACGGAGTCAAGGTCCTCCAGGGTTGGGGACTGACCGAAACCAGCCCCGTGATTGCCGTCGCGCGACCGCCAAGGGGCTGCGCCGAAGAAGACGAGATCGAGTGGATCACCAAGACCGGCCGCATCATTCCCGGTGTCGAGCTGCGCGTGTGCGAAGGCGATCGCGTCCTGCCGTGGGATGGGAAGTCGATCGGCGAATTCGAAGCGCGCGGTCCATGGATCACGGGATCGTATTATGGCAACCCTGCGCCGGAGAGATTCCACCAGGGATGGCTGCGCACCGGCGACGTGGGCACCATCGACGAGCGCGGCTATGTGCACATTACCGATCGCTCCAAGGACGTGATCAAATCAGGCGGCGAGTGGGTTTCTTCCGTGGAGCTCGAGAACGCGATCATGTGTCATCCCGATGTTCTGGAGGCCGCCGTCATCGGCGTGCCCGATGAGAAATGGGACGAGCGCCCGCTCGCTTGCGTCGTTCTCCGGCCGGGCGCCGCTCTCAACGCCGCGCAGCTTCGCGCCCACCTGGCCTCGCGCGTTGTCAAATGGTGGATCCCCGAACGGTGGGCATTCATTCCCGAGGTTCCCAAAACCAGCGTGGGCAAATTCGACAAGAAGGCGCTCCGCGCAGCCTATGTAAACGGCCAGCTCAAAGAGCTGATCGAAGCCTAGCGGCGATTCGGTGAACGCGGCAGGAAGAGCACACCTCTCCCGTCCAAGTACAGGATTTTAGCAATCGCGCAGGGGTTGCTTCTCCATGGCATTTCGGAGCGAACCTACGCAATGCGGACGCCGATCTGCGCCGGGTCAACCTGACATTTCGCACCGGCATCTACGTCAGCCGAGAGTATTTTGCCTGCAGTCTCTCGCCAGTCAAACCGGCTACCGGATCCATGGTTCGACGTACGCAAATTTTTTCAATGGAGTACACGAAACGATGAAACGCATTGTTCTTTTTGCCACAGCGGCAGCTCTGGCGTGCCCCGTGGCGCTTCTTTCCCAGCAGTATCCCAACACTCCCAGCCCGCAAAATCCTCCCCGCAGCGAGGTGGGCGAATATAGCCACGGCGAGTTCGGAGTCTACGGCGATCTGTTCCGCCTTACTCCACGCGGCGCCAGCACTCCCACCAACTACATCGGCCTCGGTGGCCGTGCGGGATTCAATGTGCATCCCAACGTCGCCCTCGAAGCGGAAATGAACTACGACTTCGAACGCAACTACACCACCGTCTCGACCAACGGAGGCACCACCACCGGCACTTCCACCACGGTGACCAGCAGACTGCGTCCGCTGACGGGGCTTTTCGGACCCAAGTTCCAGTTCGGAACCTCGGGCCCGTTCCGCGCGTTTGCGACCGGTAAAGTCGGATTCGCCGACTTCACCGTGAGCAATGCCACCGCCTCCGGCAACTCGTTCGCCGGCTCGTTTGACACGTTCGGCAATGGGGGGACGCACGTCGCGGTCTATCCCGGCGGCGGCATCGAGGCGTTCGGCGGACCCTTTGGAGTGCGCATCGAAGCAGGCGACGAAATGTACTTCAACAACGGAACGCAAAACAACCTGCGCGTGACGTTCGCACCGACGATCCGCTTCTAGGCTGGGACAGGCTGATTCGAAACTCCGGGTATCCCAGGTCCCTGGTTTTCGGACCTGGGATACCACGCCGCTTCCTGGGACGAACGGACGCAGAGACTCTTGGGAGTCGAGCAGCCGCCCGGAAAAATTTGCATACAAAAAATTCGCCTCCGAAGGAAATCTTCGCTTCGGAGGCGCTTGTATGAACAAGTTAACAAAAGTGGGCGCCAGTAGCCTGCACTGGAGGTCGGTAGCACGAAGCTACTGGCGATCCCTATACAAACGAGGTGAGCTGCGGCTTCCCCTTTCCACGGCTGCCTCGTGTCTCCCGGCTCAAGAGAGGCTATTTACTGCTTGCCCCCCGAACCATGTTGACAATTGGAGTGTCGCCTATGCTGCAAACCGATTCCGTGACGGCTGTCACAGGGGTTAAAACCTTTTTCCACCGTTAAATCCGCGCCCCGTTTCCCGCCATTCCATCTGCCCGGCAACATTGACAAACCCCGCCTCCCGCAGGAGAATCGGTTTTCAGTTCTAAATTCCGAAAGGTCTTTCGTGACCGCTCTCATCACTTCCGATTTGGGTACAACTGTTCCTCTCGTCGGACGCGGCAAGGTCCGTGATTTGTATGCCATAGACGATGCGCTGCTGCTGGTCGCCAGCGACCGCATCTCGGCCTTCGATCACATCCTGGGCACCGGCATTCCTGGCAAGGGAAAGATCCTCACCCAGATTTCCCTGTTCTGGTTCGACCTCTTGTCGGGCATCGTTCCCAATCACATCATCACCGCCGATGTGAACCAGTACCCGCCGATCCTCGAGCCTTTTAGGGACCAGTTGGAGGGCCGTTCCATGCTGGTCAGGCGGGCGAAGATGTTTCCCGTGGAGTGCGTGGCGCGCGGCTATCTTGCCGGCTCCGGGTGGAAGGATTACCGGGCCACCGGCAGCGTCTGCGGCATCCCTTTGCCCAGCGGCCTTCAGGACGGGTCGCGCCTTCCGGAACCCCTGTTTACGCCGGCCACCAAGAGCGAGGGCGGCCTGCACGACGAGAACATCTCCTTCGACGAGATCTCCTCCCGCCTCGGCCCTGCGGTTTCCAATGAATTGCGCCGCCTCACGCTGGCCATCTATGCCAGGGCCGCCGCCCATGCCGAATCGCGGGGGCTCATCCTTGCCGACACCAAGTTCGAGTTTGGAATTGTCGACGGAACCATCCTTTTGGCCGATGAGGTGTTGACGCCGGATTCCTCCCGCTTCTGGGATGCCGCCTCCTGGAAACCCGGCGGTCCGCAGCCATCGTTCGACAAGCAGTTCGTTCGCGATTATCTCGAGTCCATACACTGGAACAAGCAGGCGCCGGCCCCAGGCCTGCCCCCGGAGGTGGCCGCGCGCACCCAGGCCAAGTACCTCGACGCCTTCCAAAGGCTCACCGGACGCGATTTGAAACTGTAGTTTCTGATTCTCCGAAACCTGATCTAATCTCTGAAGGAGCGTAGCGAGTCGCCATGACCCTCGTGGACTGGGCCGTCGTCATCATCATGATTTCCGCGATCATTGCCGGATTTGCGCAGGGATTTTTCCGGTCGGTGTGCTCGCTCGGCGGACTCATCCTGGGACTTGCGGTCGCCTCCTGGAATTATGACCGGCTGGCCGCTGTGTTTCTCCCCCTCTTCCGCGTTTCCGCCGTGGCCAACACGATCGCTTTCATCCTCATTGCGCTTCTGGTCATGTTCCTGATTGGATTCATCGGCAATCTGCTCGCCAAGGCTTTCAAGATGGTCGGCCTGGGATGGCTCGACGGCATTGCCGGCGGCATCTTCGGCTTCTTTCAAGGAATCGTGTTCGTCATCGTGTTCATCCTCGTAATCGTGGCTTTCTTCCCCCAGGAGCATTGGCTCGCCGAATCCACGCTTCCCCGCATGTTCTTCGGCGCCCTGCACCTCAGTACCACCATCACCCCATCGGAGTTGTCATCGCGCGTTCATTCGGGCCTGCATGCCGTCGAAGAAGAGTCGCAACGGCTGCTGCACGCCAACCACGATTGACGCGCGTTTTTCCACTGCGTTCCACCGCGCGAGAACGGGTATTATGACAGATTAGTAAAAACAATCAGAGGTGCACGTGAGACGGGAACTGGATAGCCTTGTTACGCAGATGCATTCCACCGGCATTCGCTTTGACGATGCCGTGCACGAGTTCAAGCGGGCCTTTATCCGCGAAGTTCTGGTAGCCAATCGCGGCAACCAGTGCAAGGCCGCCGAAGAGCTCGGCATGCACCGCAACACCCTCAGCCGCGCCATGGCAGAATTGGGATTGAGCCTCGCGGAGGTCCGCGCCGGGCTCAAGCGCCCGCCGCGGTCCGAGCGTCCTGTGTACAGCACGGCTCGCCAGGGTTACCGCCAGGGCTGACCGTCGCCGGAGAACATGCACCCCAACGCCACCGATTCCAGCCTTCGCCTGATACCTGAACCGAGAGTCGCCGCGCGCGTTGCCATCCAGCCGGGATTTGTGTGGGACGCGCAGGATGCGTATCTCTTTGATATCGACGGCACTCTTCTGCGAAGCCGCGACCGCATCCATGTCGATTCCTTTGCCGCCTGCGTGAAGCGAGTCACCGGGTTCGAGGTCACGCTGGCGGGCATCGTCCTGCAGGGGAGCACCGACACCGGCATCCTGCGCGAAGCTTGCGTCCAGGCCGGCGTTCCGCCCGAAGTCCTGGAATCCCATACCGAGGCCATCCTCGAAGCCATGGGCAAGGCCGTGGCCGAGCAACGCCACGCGCTCGACCTGGTGCGCATGCCGGGCGTGGAAGAGGTCCTGCGCCACCTGGCGCAACGCGGCGCGCTGTTGGGGGTAGCCACCGGGAACCTCGAAATGATCGGATGGATCAAGGTGGAGGCGGCGGGACTGCGCGAGTGGTTCAAATTCGGCGGCTTCAGCGATCGTTTTCCGATCCGCTCCGAGTTGCTGGCCCACGCCGCCGCCAAGGCGCGTGAGATGGCCGGCGCGGATGCGCGCGTTTGCGTGGTGGGCGACACACCGCGCGATATCGACGCGGCACGCGCCAATCTCCTGCCCGTGATCGCTGTAGCCACGGGCCGGTACACCTTCGACGAATTGCTGGCGCTCGGACCTGAAGTTTGCGCCACCACCTTGGCCGACCTCCTCGCGAACACAGGAGCTCGGTCATGAGCGGCCATCGCCTGATCACAAATGAATCCGGGGTGCACCGTCCCGGCCCTGCCCGAACGGGGTGGGATGGGCCACGATTACTTCAAAGTGCGTTCCTTGCGCTGCTCCTGGTGATGGTGTCCTCCCATGTTTGCCTGTCTCAGGAGACGTCTCCCGCCGCAGCCCCGGCGACACCTCCCTCGCCCCAAAGCGCTCCGATCAACGGATCCACCTCCCGCCCGCCCTCAGCCCCGCTCAAAAACACGAAGCAGCCCACCCAGAGCGAGCGCCGCCACGCTTCCACACTCTACCTCGCCGGCGCGAAGCTGTATGAGCAGGGCCGCTTCGAAGAGGCACTGCAGGATTACCAGAAGGCGGCTGCGCTCGATCCTGCCAACGACAATTACCGCATGGCCGTTGAAGTCTCTCGCGGACATGCCGCCACGGCCCTCATCCAGGCCGCTGCAAAGGCGCGCGTGCAGGGTGATTCGCAGGGCGCCCGCGCGGCGCTCGAACATGCGTTCGAACTCGATCCGCTCAATCCGCAACTGGCGCAGCACCTCGGAGAGCTGGGAGAACTTCCCCCGGCGGATGAAGTGAGCGCGGGGCGGGAGCGCGTGTCCACCGGCCTGGGCGAAATGGAAAAGCTTGCGCCCGCGTCCGGCACCCGCAACTTCCACCTCCATTCCAACCAGCGCCAGGTCATCGAGAACGTGTTCAAGGCCTATGGAATCCAGGTCGCTCTCGATGAGAGCGTTCGCGGGCAATCGGTGCGCTTCGACATCGACGATGCGGATTTCGAGCAAGCGGCGCACGCCCTTTCGATGGCCACCAAGTCGTTCTACGAAACCATCGATGCCCATCGCGTGGTGGTGGCCCTGGATACGCGCGAGAACCGCACCCAGTTCACGCGCAACGGCGTGGAGACCGTCTACCTGTCGGGATTGACCGCAACCGAGATGACCGACATCGGCAATCTGGCGAGGAACATCTTCGAAGTCTCGCAGTCGGCCGTCGATGCCACTGCCGGAACGCTTACCCTGCGCGCGCCGGAGAGCCAGCTGAACGCGTTCAATACCACCTTCCGCAGCCTCCTCGACGGTCGCAGCCAGGTGCTGCTGGACGTCAAGTTGATCCAGATTGCGCACATCCGGACCCTGAATACGGGCATCGCGCCGCCGCAGCAGGTCACCGCATTCAACGTTTACGCCGAAGAGCAATCCATTTTGAACGCCAACCAGGCGCTGGTGCAGCAGATCATCTCTTCTGGACTGGCCGCGCCCGGCGACACGCTGGCCATCCTCGGCATCCTGCTGGCTTCCGGACAGGTCTCCAGTTCGCTGCTGCAGGGCGGCGTGATTCTTTTTGGGGGAGGCATCACTCTTTCCGGCATCACACCCCAGCCCATCACGGTCAATCTCAATCTGAACTCTTCCGACTCGCGCGAGCTCGATCAATTCCAGATGCGTTTAGGCGACGGCGAAGATGGAACCTTGAAGAGCGGCACGCGGTACCCCATCACCACCTCGACATTCTCCAGCGTGGGCTCGAGCCTGCCGAATATTCCGGGGCTCAGTGCTCCGGGAACGTCCGGCAGCCTGTCGTCGCTCCTCGGCGGGCTGGGCGCCGGCGCGACTCCCAGCATCCCCATGATCCAGTATGAGGACCTGGGCCTTACGCTCAAGGCCACTCCCTCGATCATGCGCTCCGGCGATGTGGCTCTCAAAATCGACCTGAAAATCGCCGCGCTTGCCGGAAGCTCGATCAACGGCGTGCCGGTGCTCGCCAACCGCGCCTGGTCGGGGGTTGTCACGGTGCCTCAGAATCAGGGCGTGGTGGTGGCCACCGAGATGGACAAGAACGAGAGCCGCGCCATCAGCGGCACGCCCGGCCTGAGCGAGGTCCCCGGCCTGAACAACATCACCAGCAAGAACAACCAGCAGAACTCTTCGACCCTGCTGATCGTGATGACCCCGCACGTGGTGCGCAGCCCGCGCCACTCCGACCACACCACCATGGTGCGCATCCAGCGCAACCCGCAGGCGCGGTAAGTCAGCCTCTTCCAACCGGCGATATTTACTCTACTTGACAAGCAAGTGAAGGGAGTAGCATCATCGTTGCATTTGGATGCCCAGTGAAGAAAAACAACCGATGCAGCTCCTCCAGGGCACGCTGGACCTGATAGTTTTGCGTACCCTGGCCACGATGGGGCCGCGCCATGCCTACCAGATTGCCAGCCGGCTTGACCAGATTTCCGATCACCTTCTGAACCTGAACCAAGGCACTTTATATCCAGCCCTGGTCCGGCTCGAGCAGTACGGATGGATCAAGGGCGCCTGGGGGCTCACCGAGAACCGCCGTGAGGCCAAATTCTACGCCATCACAAAATCGGGATTGAAGGCCTTGAATGAGGAAACGGACCGTTGGAAGAGAATGTCCAACCTGGTCGAGCGCCTGCTGGCAGAGGAGGCACAATCGTGACCCATCTTCGGCGGTGGTTTGCAAAACTGCGCGGATTCGCCCGGAACAACCGCGTCGAAGAAGAATTAACAAGAGAAATTGCGTCTCATCTTGCCCTGATCGAGGAGGACCTCCGCCGCCGCGGAATGCCCCCTGAAGAAGCACGCCTGGCCGCAAGGCGAGCCTGCGGTGGGGTGGAACGAGCCAAACAACTCCACCGGAACGAGCGGTCGATTTTGTGGCTCGCGCAGACCGGCCGGAATCTCCGATTCTCAATCCGTCAATTACGGAAATCGCCCGGGTATACCACGGTCGCGGTCATGACGCTGGCCCTGGGGATCGGGGCGGTCACATCCGTCTTCAGCGTGGTAAACGGAGTCCTTCTGCGACGATTCGCCTTTCGCGAACCCGGACGCCTGGTGGTGGTTCGCGAGATCGAAGATGAACTGCGGAACAAGTTTTCCGCTATTCCAGATAACTACCGGCAGTTTCTGCACCTGAAACGGAACGCGAAAACCATCGAAGATGCGGCCATCTTTCAACAAGGCGCCGACAGCCTGTCTTCATCGGGAGATCATCCGCGGATGGTGGGAACGGTCGAGGCTTCTCCCAATCTCTTTCGTCTGCTCGGAGTGCGCCCGGTTCTGGGCCGGGACTTTGCCGACAGTGACGCCGTCAAGGGATCGGACAATGTGGTTCTGCTGAGCTATGAAGGCTGGCAAACGTTCTTTCACGGCGATCCGCAGGTTATCGGCCAAACACTGCGGTTGGGCCTCACGCCGCGCACCGTCATCGGGGTCCTGCCGGAAGGAATGCGCTTCCCCCAAATCGCCCTGTCGCCCCAGATTCCATTTCAGGAGCTTGGCGGAACCCGGGAGCCCATGGTCTACGGCCCATTTGTGCCCGGCGAAAGGGACCTCAAGACCGACGATGGCGACTTCAACTACAAAGTGATCGCGCGGCTCAGCGCTGGCGCCGGCCTTGCCCAGGCAAGGACCGAGCTCGATGGTTTGCTGCGCGCCTACTGCCTGTCGACGCATCTGCCTCTTCATCTCGGAGCCGCCGTCACTCCGTTGGCCGAAGACATCACTTCCGGTATAAGTGGCGCTCTTTGGCTGCTGTTGGCCGCGGTGGCAGGAGTCCTTCTGATTGGTTGCGTGAACCTCGCCAATTTGCAACTGGCGCGCACCACCACCGCGATGCTCGAGACTGCGGTGCGTGCTGCGCTTGGAGCAAACGGGACGCAATTAGTGTTAGCGCACCTGACCGAGAGCCTGGTTCTCGCTGCCGTGGGAGGATTGGCTGGAATCGGTCTGGCATTTGCCGGGGTACGGATTCTGTTGACCCTCGCTCCGGCGAATGTCCCGCGCTTGGATCAGGTGCAAGTGAGTTGGCTGGTTTTGCTGTTTGCCGCCGGACTTTCGATGTGTTCCGCCGTGGGGTTCGGCATTCTGCCGGCGCTGCGATCGCTCCGCGTGCCGCCACAGGCGGCATTGCAGTCCAGTTCTTTTCGAACGGTGAATGCGCGCAATAGCAGCCGCACGCGAAGCCTGCTGGTAAGCGGGGAAATTGCATGCACGGTGGTGCTGCTCATTGTTACTCTGCTGGCGCTGCGCAGCTTTTCCCGCCTGTTGCGGCAGGATCGCGGATTCGACTCCAGCCACGTTACGGCTGCGCAGGTTGACCTGTTTGCCCCCCAGTATGGAGACAAGGTTCCCAACATCAAGACAATCAAGCTGGCGTTTGCCGACCGTTCTCTGACCGCTCTGGCGGGATTACCGGGAGTCCAATCGGTGGCCGTGACCAGCGCAATGCCGCTGACCGGGGAAACGTGGGTGGACGAACTCGCGAGGCCGGACCATCCCATCTCCAGCGCGGAGAGACCACTGATCAACGTGCGCTGGATCAATTCGGACTACCTCGCCACCATGCGAATTCCGCTCCTCGCAGGCCGCAATCTTTCTTCCTCGGACCGCGCCAATCCTTATGTTGCGCTGATCTCGGAAAGGACAGCGCATGACGGATTTCCCGGCGAGAATCCTGTGGGCCGAAAGATCGCGGGCATCGTCCCGGACGACGACCATCCAATCACGGTCATTGGGGTGGTGGCCGACGCCCGGATCAACGGATTGAAAGATTCCGCCGCCATGGTGTACATGCCTTATTGGACGTGGACGCCGTGGACGCTTACCTTTCTGGTGCGCAGTTCGCAACCCGGCGACACGCTGATTCCCGAAATACGCCAGGCCCTTTGGGATATTGATCCGCAAGTGCCCATTCCCGCGCTCCGGCCGATGGATGAACAACTCAGCGATTCGGTAGCCACCGATCGATTCCAGGTGGAAGTGCTGACCAGCTTCGCCGCATCGGCTCTGTTGTTGGCGCTGATGGGTGTCTACGGAGTGCTTGCCTACTCGGTCTCCCTGCGTCAGCGGGAATTCGGAATCCGCATCGCGCTCGGCTCGGGAAAAGGCGCGCTCATACAGTTGGTACTTCAGCAGGCTGCCTATCCGGTTCTCCTGGGCACAGGAGTGGGCTTCGCGCTTTCCCTGGCGCTGGTGCGCTGGTTGCGCAGCATCCTTTATCAGACGCCGGTCTTGGACCCGATCGCCCTTGGCGGGGGCGTGCTGGCCATTTTCGCTGTGGCAACGCTGGCCGCGGTGATTCCCGCGCGGCATGCTGCCTCAGTCGATCCCGTGCGGGCCCTGAGGACATCATAGAAACTGTGTCGCGGTCGAGTACCGCCGAGTCTTCCCTTTCCCAAAGTTGCGCCGGGTGGGAAGCTGGTCACCAACACCTGCACAAACTCCACATCGAGCGAATCTCATCGGGCGCTACCCCGCTCATGCGAGACTTCCGCATCGGCCACCACTCGCGACTTTCGCCGTAGCCCACGACCGTCGCCGGCCCAAAAGCGCTGTCATCCTGACGCTGAGCGCGGCGAAGCGGAAGGATCTGCAGTTGCTTTTTCCGAACTGCTGACTGGCATTAGTTCCGAGTTGACCACAATCCGCTCGCTATCCAACAGCAGATGGTATATTTCCTTCTCATGATCAGCCTTGAAGACGCACGTTGGTCAAGCATGACCGGCGGATACAAGATGCCGTTCGATCCGCGCCCATTGCTCAAAAAACTTGAAACTGACAGCGACACCGCCGAGGTTTGGCATGAGCTTTGGGAGGAACTCCATCATCAGGGAGACGTTGGTGAGGCTTCATTCGCGGCAGTTCCATTTCTCGTGGATGCTTATCGCAAACGTGGCGACTTTGACTGGAACACCTGTGCAATTGTCGCGATCATCGAACTGGCTCGCAAAAGAGGCAGAAACCCAGACGTACCGGGCTGGATTGCGGAGGAATACTTTCAGTCAATTGAAAAGCTGGCCGAGATCGCAACGACCCGAGTGTTGCGGGCCGAAACCCCCGAAGATGTTCGCGCAATCCTTGGCATCATTGCCATCGCGAAGGGGCTTCGAAACCACGGACGATTCCTCGTGGATTACTCAGAAGACGAATTGATTGAGATCGAGTCCGGAAATTGGATACCCAAACCGGTTACAGGTGCCGAAGCTGGACCGGGAGGGGGCGAAGAAAAGGATTAGGTCGGAGCCGTCCACGATCCAACCGCAATACGCAATTTGGTCCTCTTGACACTGGCTGACAGTACACTTAATCGCGATGTGAACCGAGCACCTGTTTCATTCTCAGTCTGATTCTGGCTATCGCGTTGCTTCGCAATCCGCATCGAACCAGTTGATCCATACGCGGGAGGTGAACGATGCTCTTTCATTCATCCAAAGTTGACAAAGCCGCGATATTGGCGCTCTGCATGACGACTGCGCTTCAAATGCAGTCCGCCGTCAGCCAGGTCAGTGCGGCAACCAGCCGTGCCGACAAGCCTGCATTTGACGCTGCGTCCGTCCGAGCCAGCACTCAGGAATTGTCTCTCAAGGGAGCGGACTTCCTGAACCCGGCTGGTAACGCAGCGCCTCCACCAGGTGGTCTGTTTTCTTGGAATGTACAGCTCCCGTGGTTGATCAACTTCGCGTACGACCTTCGCAGTTCACAAACCAGGCGTCAAGCGCGGGAGGCGCTGCCAAAGTGGGCTCAAGAAAGCTGGTTTACCGTCGATGCCCGTGCCGAAGGCAAGCCGAGCCGCGACGATGTGCGCCAAATGGTGCGTTCGATGCTCGAAGATCGTTTCCAGCTCGCGGCTCATATAGAGAAACGCGAGGGACAGGTTTACGCACTTGTGATGGCGAAGCAGGGATTGGGACTTAAGCCGCATCCTGAAGGCGCGTCCTGCACGCTTTCCTCATCCCAGATAGACGAGAACAAGTTTCCAAATGTGAATCCATCGTATGAGGCGGTCCCTGCACGCTGCGGCGTTTTTGGTCGTGAGCTGAGCCATGGCGGCGAGCACCGTCTAGAGTTGCTCAATGTGACGATGCAGCAGATCGCGGACGCATTGGGCTTGGGGCTGCCACTGTCCGTAGTTGATAAGACCGGGCTTGCAGGGCGCTACGATGCAGTGCTCGACTTCGGACCCGACAGCGCGGAAACGAACGCTGATTCCTCAGAGACGATTGGTCTACCGCCGCTACCTGGCGCTCTAGAAAAGCAGGTCGGCCTGAAGCTGGTCAAGCAGAATGCCCCGGTTGATACCTTCGTGATCGATCACATCGAAAAGCTATCGGACAACTGATGAGATGCCCCAATGAACGCATTGAGGCAAAGCCCGGGAAGTTTCGTGTTCCGGTCGAGAACCCCCTATGCGGAACTCTGCCAGATTTTTCACTAAGAACCCCCCTGACGCTTCATCAGACTAGAACGGCAGCCAAGCAATTAGAACAGGTGGCCGCGATGCACTATATCGTGAGCGGTACGTAGACCCCATCTTGTCTCGGGCAGAAGGGTGCCGCACTCTTGAGGGATGCGACAGCGCAAGACAGAGGCATGGACGAAGTGGCGGGGACTGGTTGCGGAGCAGGCCCAGAGCGGGCAGAGTGCAGCGGCATTCTGCATTGAGGGGGGTCAGAGGAGTGCGCAGTTCTTTGCGTGGAAGAAAAGGCTATCATCCCGAGTGACGGGCCCTTCCCGCCGACCTCCGCCAATCCTGCGGGCACCTGAGCGGTCTTTAAGCATAGTATCCCCTTATGGCCATCGATCTGGCGGAGGTAAACCGGGCGCTGGAGAACGGGGAGTTCCTCCCTTACTTCCAGCCTCAGGTTCAGCTTCGCAGCGGCAAGCTTACGGGCTTTGAGGTTCTCGCACGGTGGAGCCATGCGACCAAGGGGATAATCCTGCCCGATGATTTCATCCCGCTGGCAGAGCGGGATGGATGGATTCACGAGCTGACATACCAGATCCTCGTGAAGGCCTTTAGTTCGGCGCTGCCATTGCCCGGCGCGCTGCAGCTCTCCGTCAACATCCCCCCCATCCAGTTGCGCGACCGCAGCTTGGCAAAACAATTCGAAGAGGTCGCGAGGCTAACTGGATTTTCTCTCGAGCGGGTCATGGTCGAGATTACAGAGAGCGCCATGACCGACAATCCGGCGCAGGCACGTCTGATTGCAGAGGAGTTAAAGGAGTTGGGCTGTAAGCTTACCCTGGACGATTTCGGCACCGGCTATTCCAGCCTGCGCCACCTGCAATCTCTGCCCTTCGACGAGTTGAAAGTGGACAAGAGTTTTGTCAGTTCCATGGTGCAGAAGCGCGACAGCCGCAAGATTGTCGCCGCCGTTGTTGGGCTGGGGCAGAGCCTCGGGCTCACGACCGTGGCCGAAGGCGTGGAATCCCACGAGCAGGCTGAGATGCTGCTGTGGCTGGGATGCGACACTGGGCAGGGCTGGCTCTTCGGACAGCCGGAACCGGCGGAAAGCCTTTCCACCGTTCTATCTGCTCCCCCGCACAAGGTTGCCACCGGTATCGCGTTCCCGTGGAAGAACCTGTCGATTGGCGGCATGGAAGGGCTGCCGGCGCAGAAACTGGCGCAACTGCAAGCGGTCTACGATGGGGCCCCGGTAGGGCTTGGCTTTCTCGACCGCGGCTTGCGCTACGTAAACCTAAACCGGCAACTGGCGGAGATGGGAGGACGCTCGGTCGAGGAGTACCTGGGCAGAACAGCTCAGGAGATGGTGCCCCATCTGTATCCGAAATTTGAGCCCTACATTCGTCGAGCGCTGCAAGGCGAAGCCATTGCTGGCTTTGAGGTCGATGTGCCCGCTACCAGGGAAAATGGCGCAATGACCTCTCTCGTCTCTTATCAACCGGCGCGCGACGAGGCCGGTGAGGTGGTGGGTGTATCGGTGGCTGTGCTGGACTTCACCGCGCGCAAGCAGGCTGATGAGAAGCTGCGGCAATACGAGCGCGTCGTGGAAGGCTTGGAAGAGATGATCGTGGTGATTGATCGGGAATATCGCTACGTTCTTGCCAATCGTGCATTCTTGAATTATCGAGCAACTACAAGAGAAAAACTCCTGGGGAGTTTGCTTTCTGATTTCTCAGGTGAGGAAATCTTTGAGAAGGTGGTAAAGGGGAAGCTGGATGAATGCTTCAAGGGTAAGGTCGTCAATTACGAATTGAATATTACCTATCCCGATCTTGGCTTGCGAGAAATGCAGATCACCTACATTCCCATTGAGGTATCCGGGGGCGTAACCGGAGCAGCGTGCGTCCTGCGCGACATGACGGAACGGAATCGAATGATCCGGGCCAATCTCGATTGGCAGAAGCGAATCGAGTTGGCCCAGGAGGCGGGCCTGGGCCTCGGGTTGTGGGATTGGGACCTGGGAACAAACACCGTGCTCTGGTCCGAGGAGACCTGCCGCCAGTGGGGATTCGCGCGAGGCACATTTTCAGGCCACGTGGAAGATGCAACGGTCAGAATTCACCCGGACGACCTGCAGAAAGTCGAGCATGCGATACAAGACGTGCGGGCGGGCAGAAAGGAAAGGTATGCAGCCCAATATCGAGTCGTCCGCCCGGACGGCACCACTTGTTGGATCGACGCGTGCGGGGTCGTTATGCCTGATCGCTCGGGCCACATGACCGGCATTGGGATCGATATTACCGACATCAAGAAGGTTGAGGAGTCTCTTCGTGAGAGCGAAGAGAAATACCTGCTCTTGCTCAACTCCACAGCCGAAGCGATCTATGGAATCGATATGAACGGGGATTGCACGTTCTGCAATCCCTCCTGTTTGCGTCTCCTTGGCTACACAAAGAGCGAAGATTTACTTGGCAAAAATATGCACGCGCTTGTGCACCACTCCCACGCCGACCGTAGTCCGTACCCAAATGAACAATGTCAGATATATGTCGCGATCCGCAAAGGAGAGGGGACCCACGTCGCGGACGAAGTGATGTGGCGCCACGACGGAACCAGCTTCCCCGTCGAATATTGGTCTTATCCCATGAACAAGGCCGGCGCGCTCGTCGGTGCTGTCGTCACATTTCTCGACATCTCGAACCTCAAGCTTTTGCAAGGCGCGACAGCTGCGAACCATGCGTAAGATGATTTCGTAGAGGCGGATGGACGAAATTGCATTGTTGTTCGAGATGCAAGCACTGTATCCGGCACTTGTGCGCCGACAGCCGTCCATTTACGCATTTGTGCAGTCCAGTGATGGCGCGCGATCGCGGGGGTACTCAGGCAAAAAACAAAAAAGCGCCCGAAGCTTCGCCGCTCTGATACAGGGCGGCAGAGCCGAAGGCGCTTGGTTTCCTGTTTCAGCGGGTTACTGTGCCGTCACTCCATCCAGCTTGGCCTGGTAAAGAATAATCTGCTTCAGCACATCGTAGGAAAGCTGATTCACCGGCAGTTGGCGGCCGTTGACCACCAGCGTTGGCGTCGAGTAGATGTCGGAGTCCTCGGCCAGCTTCACCGCCGACTTGATGTCCTTGGCAGTCTCCGGTGTCGCCGCACAGGCAGAAACCTTTTCCGGATCCAGGCCCGCCTTGGTCACCGCGCTGTTCAACGTCAGCGTGGCCCCGTCCGCAGTGTTCAATCCATCCTGGCCGTCAAACACCGCAGCGGCGAACTGAAAGAACGCGGTGCTGCCGCCCAGCTTGGCGACGCACAGGCCATAGCTGGCTGCGTGCTTGGCTTCGGGGTGTTGGGCAAGCGGAAAATTCTGAAACACGATCCTCGCCTTGGGGAAGTCCGTCGCCAGCTTCTCCATGTTGGCCTGCGCTTCCTTGCAGTGCGGGCACTGGAAGTCGGCAAATTCCACCAACTCGAGGTCCTTGGAGTCCGAGCCCCTGTAGGGGCCGTTGGCCTGCTGCTGCAGCAGGCCGCGCAGGTCCGTGAAGGGATGAGCGCCGAAGACCAGGACCTGGTCGCCCGCAATGATGTGCTTGCCGTCGGGCAACGCATAAAACTGGAATTCCTGGGACTTCGTTTTGCCGGCCTTGTCCCCGGCGAAGACAATCACCTTGCTGACACCCTCGGCGGGCGTCTTCAGAATGGCCTCCACCTGCCACATGCGACTGTCGTCGTAGCCCCAATTCTGTTCGAGAAAGGCGTTTACGGTTTCGGGGGTCGGCGACGAGGCGGTGAAATTGGCAGGATCAGGCTTGGGGAATACGGGCGGTCCGGCAGGCGTGGGCGCGGACGGTTCTTGCGCCGGCGCCGCCTGGGTCTGCGCGGGCGCCGGAGGAACCTGTTGCTGAGAGAAAGACGGGACGGGGGGGAACGCAAGGACAGCCAGCACAGATAGGCCGGCAAAGAGGCGGAAATGACGGGTCAAACGGGTTCTCCTTCTTGGAGCGTGCTTCTTCAGTTCCGGCCCGGGGAAGCCTGCGCCTGGCCGAAGCGCGCTTCGGCCGGCAAAACTGCTCTTGAAACACGCTGTTCGCGGTTGCCTTCCATTATCTCTCGCCGCAATCCAGAAAGCCAATCCCGCCTGTTGCCTCGTCCAGGCTCCGCTTGGGCGGGATAGGAGGCTCGTCCCGGCCCCTCAGTCCCTATACCTGGACTTTCACCGCAATGGGAAAACGGCGGCCCGTGCCGAACGACTTCGACGTGACTTTCAGCACCGGGGCCGCCTGCTGGCGCTTGTATTCCGAACGCTCCACCAGGCGCACAACTTGCCGGACGAGATCCAGCGGATATCCGTGAGCCGAAGCGATGCGTTCGGGTGTCTCGTAACGCTCCACATAGGCCTCCAGAATCGGGTCGAGCACCTCGTAGGGCGGCAGCGAATCGGTATCCATCTGCCCCGGCCGCAGCTCCGCCGAAGGCGGCTTTTCCAGGATCGCCGGAGGAATGACCTCCTTATCGCGATTCAGCCACCGGCTTACGGCGTAAACCCTGGTCTTTACCAGGTCGCCGATCACCGCCAGCGCGCCCACCATGTCGCCGTACAAAGTGCAATACCCGACGGCCATCTCGGATTTGTTGCCCGTCGACAGCACCAGCGCGCCCAGCTTATTGGACAGCGCCATCAGCAGGGTGGCGCGGATACGCGGCTGGATGTTCTCCTCGGTGATGTCCTCGGCTCTGCCCGAAAACAAAGGCTCCAGCGCGTGCGTGAATCCGCGGAACAGCTCGGTGATGGAGATCAATTCGAAACGAATGCCCAGGTTGGCGGCCAGCCGGCGGCTGTCGTCAATGGAGCCCTGCGACGAATAAGGGCTGGGCATGCCGACTCCCAGGACATTCTCCGCGCCCAGCGCCTCGGTGGCAATCGCCGCCACCAGAGCCGAGTCAATGCCGCCGCTCAATGCCACGATGGCCTTGCGAAACCCGCATTTGTGCACGTAATCTCGGGTGCCCAGGACCAATGCCCGGTACGCCGCCTCGGTATCGTCCGCAACCGGCTCCGCGATGGAGGGAGCGTGGCACGGATCGACAATCACCAGGTCCTCCGCGAACGACGCTGCCTGCGCGATCAGTTCGCCGCGCGCGTTCAGGGCCAGCGACGACCCGTCGAAGATCAGGCTGTCGTCGCCGCCCACCTGGTTCGACATCAGCACAGGGATGCCGTCCCGGCGGGCGATGGACGCCAGCATTTGGCGGCGCAGTTCGCGTTTCGAGTGCCAGAATGGCGACGATGACAGGTTTATGTGCATCGCCGGACGCTGCGCCATGATCTCCTCCATCGGGTCGATGGAGTAGAGGCGCCGCGGCCAGAAACCCTTGTCATTCCACGCATCCTCGCAAATGGTGATCGCCAGCCGCACGCCGTCCAGTTCGATCACCTGCTGCGAACGCGCCGGGCAGAAGTACCGCTGCTCATCGAATACGTCGTAAAACGGCAGCAGGCGCTTGTGCTGTTCCAGCACGATGCGGCCGCCATCGATCAGCACCGCCGCATTCACCGCCGGCTTTCCCGAACCGGCCGGCGCTGCCAGCGCCACACCGGCCAGAACCGCCGTTTTCAGTTCGCGCGTGGCGCAGGCCAGTTCGTCCACCGCCGTCCGGCAGCGCTCAAGAAAGCTTGGCTTCTGAAGAAAATCAGCCGGAGGATACCCGCAGATCGCAAGTTCGGAAAACACCGCCAGCCGCGCGCCCTGTTCCGCGGCGCGCCGGCTCATGGAGACGATCTTTTCCAGGTTGCCGGTGAAATCGCCGACCGTGGGGTTGATCTGCGCTAGCGCGATATTCACGTATTCAGTTTAATCTGACGCTCTGAAGCTGATCCCTGTTCCCTGACCCCTGAACCCTGACCCCTGTTTTACGTGCCCGTTCCCTCGAATACCACCGCGATCGTGCGCAGGATGATCTTGAGGTCCAGCCACAGGCTCCAGCTTTCGATATAGGCGACGTCGAGGGAAATGTAGCTGTCGAAAGACGGATCCTTCCGTCCCTGCACTTGCCACAGCCCGGTGATTCCGGGCGTTACATCCAGCCGGCGCAGGTGACTCAGCTTGTACTGCCGCACTTCGCTGGCGATCGGCGGCCGCGGACCCACCACGCTCATGTCACCGCGCAGAACATTCCAGAACTGGGGTAGTTCGTCCAGGGAATACTTGCGCAGGAAGCGGCCCAGCTTGGTGATGCGCGGATCGTTGCTGATTTTGAACAGCACGCCGTCGCGCTCGTTCATGTGCATGACGTCGGCGCGTTTCAGGTCCGCATCGCGCACCATGGTGCGAAACTTTTTGCATTTGAACACCCGGCCCTTCTTGCCCAGGCGCTCCGACGAGTACAGGACCGGACCGGGGGAATCCAGCTTGATGGCGATCGCAACAGCCAGCATCAGAGGCGCAAGCAGGAACAGCAGCAGCACGGAGAAAACGATGTCCAATGTCCGCTTGAACACCAGGGCCATTTCCGGAACGTGGCCGCGGTGCAGCGGGATGGTGGGAAATTGCCCGATATACTCAATGGGGCTGTTCCAGGCCAGGCCGTCGTACATGTCGGGCACCACGCGCAGGTCCACTCCCGCGGCGCGGGCTTTCTCCAGGACGTCCTGCACGATCCCCCGCTCGCAGGGCGAGGTGAAGAAGATCTCATCCACGAACTGCTTGCGCGCCAGGGTAAACAAGGTGTCCAGGGTGCCGACCACGTCCCCCGAAGCCGAAGCCAGACGCGGCCCGGAACCGTGTGTGTCGATGTAGCCTTTGAAGGAATAGCCCAGGTGGCGAACTCTCTCGATGTGATGCCGCAGGGCATGCGCTTCCGGTCCCGTACCGACGATGAGAACGTTGCGCGCGCCCAGCCCGCGTTCGAACCGCCGATACAACATAACCCGGTAAGCCAGGCGGCGAATGCTGAGCGACACCAGGACCAGGGCCCACGTCACCAGCACGATCCGCCGGGGGATATCGTCGGCATGGACGAGATAGAGAGTTCCGGTGAGCAGAAGCCCCGCGGTGAAGCAGGCCTGCGCGGTGAGCCTTTGCTCATGCAGATACCCGCCCAGCCGCGCCGGAGAATACAGGTGCAGTCGCCGGCTGATGACGATCAGGGAGACGATAAACCCCAACATCAGCGTCAGCAGGATTCCCATCGAGCGGCCGTGGATCAGCGTTCCCCGCCAGAAACTCCTCACCTCGACGATCGGACTCATCTTGAACTCATAAAGAGTGGCAAGACCAGCCGCGCCAAAGACCGTCAAAGCGTCCAGCACCATCCAGAACTTCGACGTTCCGCGCGAAGCCCTCCGCTTGGCGGCGTTGGCCCATTCAGATGAAGAAACCGAGGCAGTAACTCTTTGCCAGTATTCGGATGTCGCCATATGCTTTTCCGCAGGCCCCAAGCGTTCTATTGCCTTTATTCCTGAATGTCCGCTATCCACACGATGTTTCATCGCGGGTGCAACGGAACTGGCTTGTAGGCCCGATTGCTGTATCCGTACGGGAAAGTGAGAGTGCGGACCGCAGGGCAGGACTGCAGTCCTGAGGATGATTACTTCTACAGTTCAAGCGTTCTCAGATTGAGTCAACGTGGCAGTCCGTCTACGAACATCGAACCGGGGACTCCGAGGACAAGTGAAAAACGTTCTCCACAAACTCGCATTAAGTTTGGACTGACGACCCAGATCAAGGAAGGAACTTACAGTGTCTGACGGCTGCGTTTATGTCAGACGCCGCCAAGCCGCGTTTTGATTACACAGAGTATAGCAAAACTTGCGCCCCGTAGAGCATTGTTTAAAAAGGGAATTGCGTGCTTTCGGTTCAGGCCGCTTTTCCCCTTCCCAGTCGTGGCAAGACGATCTTAATACAGAACCCATTATCGCGCGATGAATGGGGTTTATTCCTTAGGTAACCTGTACGCATCCAGGGTCAAAAATTGCTGGATATCGGGGTCTCGCGACTCTACGAAACCCTTGAGCGGACCGAAAAACTGCGCACCGCCCATGTGCAGGAAAAGTACCAGATCTGCCAGCCGCTCCGCAAAACGCATGTCGTGGGTCACCACGATGCTGGTGAATCCCAGCTGGTGCTTGAGCCGCTGGATGATGCCGCCCAGCCGGCGGGCGATGATCGGATCCACCATCGTGGTGGGCTCGTCGTAGAGCACCACGTCGGGCTGCGCCGCCAGCGCGCGCGCGATCGCCACCGCACGCCGCCTCCCCGTGGACAGGCTCGCGGGCAGTAAATCCTGCACATCGTCGGCGCCCACCAGCTTCAGCAGCCGATCGACGATCTGCAGCACCTGCTCTTCCTCGAGTTCCCCGCGCTCGCGCAACGGAAAGGCCACATTTTCGCGCACGCTGAGTGAATCGAAGAGGGCGCCATTCTGAAACACCATCGTGACCCGCTTGCGGATGGGCTGCATGCCGTCTTCGTTCAGCTCCGTAATCTCCTGTCCATTCACCCGGATCGAGCCCGAATCCGGCCTGAGGAATCCCATCAACATGCGCAGGGAAACCGATTTACCCACACCGCTGCGCCCCAGGATGCACAGCGTCTGGCCGCGCTCCACCTGGAAGCTGACGTTTTCCAGCACCGATCTGCCGTCAAATGAAATCGAGACATCGCGGAAGACGATCACCGGTTCGGGCGGCTGGCTGGCCTGCACCACCTGCTGCTCTTCCACGATTTCCTCCTCAAACGGTTCCGGATCAGAAGGCGCGGGATTGGAATTGGGAAGGGGATCGAGCATGCCTGTGATCAGCTTACGCGACTCTGCCGGAGAGACAACGCCAGGCGGAGCTCCGCCTCCGTATTGACATTCAGGAACCAGCGCGCCGCGGGGAGCGCATCCGGATGAGCCACCCGGCCCGATTGCACAAGCCTTTCGACCGGAATCACCGAAATCGTTCGCCCGACCTCGGCCGCCGCGGCATGGAACGCCGCCAGGCAGCCCAGTTCGCCGCGGCGCAGCCTCTGCTCCAAAACAGGAAGAGTCTCCCGGGCAAGCACGGCTGGAAACGTCTGCGGCATCGCCGTTGGCCGACGCCAGCGTAACCGCGACCTTCGTAACCCGTGCGTGCCAGAGGAGGTAGATGATCAGCGATGACGGCAGGAGAGGAACATCGACGGGCAGGAAGACGGTATATTCGGCCCCCGTCGCTCTCAGCCCCGCGCAGACTCCCGCCAGTGGCCCTTTCCCTGCGGCCTCATCGGGAACCACCGGCGCATATGCCTCCAGGCGAGACGCGGATTCAAGACGCACTCCCGCCATGTGAACCGGAAGAGCGGCGCCTTTCAGAATCGCGATTGCCCGCTCGACCAGCAGCCGCCCCTCGAACTCTACGAATGCTTTATCTCTCCCCATGCGGCTGGACCGTCCGCCTGCCAGCACAAACCCCGCCGCAGCATCCGCCACATGGTTCTCAGAGTTCACCCGCCAATCCCCTCTGCCTACTCCCTATTCCCTGTTCCCTACCCCCTCCCCGCTTCCTCAAGGAACCTGATGATGGACTTGATTCCCAGCTCAAAGTTCTTCAGATGGAATTTCTCGTTGGGTGCGTGCAGATTGTCGTCGGGCAGCCCAAAGCCCATCATCACGCTGGGCAGACCCAGGTGGCGGTCAAAGTCGCCCACAATCGGGATCGATCCCCCGGAACGGATGAACACCGTGTCCTTCCCCCACACTTCGTGCAGCGCACGCGTGGCTGCCTGGATGTACGGATTGTTCACCGGGATCAGGCATGGATCGCCGGAGTGAATCAGCCGCACCGCGACATCCACGCCCCTGGGCGCGATCTTTTCCACGTAGCTCTTGTATTGCTGGAACGCTTTGGCCGGCGTCATGTTCGGTACCAGCCGCATCGACACCTTCGCCGTCGCCTTGGCGGGGATCACGGTCTTGGCGCCCGCGCCCGTAAACCCGCCGGGGATACCATGAACATCGACCGTGGGCCGCGCCCAGGTTCGCTCCAGCACGCTGTACCCGTCCTCGCCTACCAGCGTCTTCGCCCCCACTTCCTTCTCCCGATACTCTTCCTCGTCAAAGGGAAGGCTCTTCCAGGCCGCAAGCTCTTCCTTGCTGGGCGGGACCACGTCGTCATAAAACCCCGGGATCAGGATGTGCCCGTGTTCGTCCTTCAGCCTGGCGATGATCTGCGCCAGGGAAACAAATGGATTGGGCGCGGCTCCACCGTACATGCCCGAGTGCAGATCGGTTTTCGCGCCTCTCACCTCGAGTTCCGTGTAGATCATGCCGCGCAACCCGACACAGAGCGTGGGCAGGCCGGGCGCGAACAGTTCCGTGTCCGAGACGAGCGCAAAGTCGGACTTCAACTCGGGCGGCTTCGAGGCCACGTAGGCGGCGATTCCCTCCCCTCCCACCTCCTCCTCACCTTCCAGCAGCACCCGCACATTGAGCGGCAGCTTGCCGGTGGTCGCCAGCAGCGATTCGAACGCTTTCACGTGCATGTACATCTGGCCCTTGTCGTCCACTGCGCCGCGGGCGTATAGATTGCCGTTACGCTCCGTCGGCTCGAAGGGCGGCGTGTGCCACTCGTCCAGCGGATCGGGCGGCTGCACATCGTAGTGGCCGTAGCACAGCGCGGTCGGCTTGCCCGGGGCGTGGAGCCAGTCTGCATACACCAGCGGGTGCCCCTTGGTCTCAACGATGCGCGCGTTCTCCATGCCGATTCGTTTCAGCTCCGACACCAGCGTTTCAGCCGCGCGGCGGCAGTCGCCCGCGTGCTCCGGCAGAGTGGAGATAGAGGGGATGCGCAGCAGGTCTTTCAATTCGGACAGAAAACGCGGATGGTTCTCCTGGGCATACGCAACAGCGGAAGAAGACATCGGAAAGACTCCTTGGTAACACAGTTTTTGAACAGTGACGAGTATAGGCCAAGGGGCCCCATTGCCGCGGTGCGGGATGCGCCATCCATGGGTGCCCCGCCCATGCTCTGTTTGGGTGGGATGTCAGCACCATGACCAGGCACCCGGCCTAATACCGCCCCACGCTCGCATCCACCTGCAATGCCCACGCATCAATCCCGCCGCGCAGCGACTGTGTCTGCTCGAACCCCTGGTTGCGCAGCCATGCAGCGACATGAAGAGAGCGCTGCCCATGATGGCACAGGATCACCAGCCGCTCGTCAGAATCGAGTTCCTGGTGGGCGCGCGCCGGCACCTCGCCCATGGGCATCAGCACGCTGCCCTGGATCTGCGCCGCCGCAAATTCCCACGGCTCGCGAACATCGACGAAGCGAGCCTGTTTCTCCATCAGCAGAGCGGCGGCTTCAGCAGGGGAAATCTCATAATCCAGCATCGAGTTATTCTAACGACCCGGTGCGTCCTGCGGTATCAGCCCCCGAATTGAAGAAATGCACCCCCCCGGAGCAACCGGTTTTCGATCAGCCGACGCCCCGGGCTAGAATGGCTCCGGAGCGTTGCGAAATGGAAACCGAAACAAGACAACCACAGCCATACCGAAACCCACTTGCCGAGCCGAATTGGTCCCGTGCGGAAAAGGAGATCGCGCGTAAGGTTTTTCAGTCCGCGCTCGAGAAGGAGTTGCAGGATACCGTCAACGCCGCCAGGCAGAAAATGGCGAAGATCACCCGGGCATCGGAGCTTTGGGACCTGGAGGACTGGCTGGGCAGACAGCGCCGCCAGATTGACGAAAAGTATGACTACCGATATTCCGTTTTGCTTATGCTTTTTGTCAGACTCATCGCTGAAGGACGGCTCTCGGAAAGCGATCTGGACGGCTTGCACTCTGACAAGATCGACCATATTCGCAGAATCCTGAGCTTCGCGAAAAGGTGAAGGGCTGCGCCTCGACCGTTCGCCAATGAGGCCGTTTTGAACTGCGCGTTAGCCTATGGCGACAGCGTCACCGTCAACCCGGCCATGAAGGGCAATCACGCGCCGCGAAACGCCCGTCGATGTGCCCGTCAATGGCAACGATCGCGACACGTTTTTCAACGCCAACAAGTCGCCGCTTCATGGAAGCAGTTTTCCTTCCGGGCACACGACCGCCGTGTTCACTGTAGTTAAAGTGGTCGCGAAACCGCTGCCAGAGACATCGCTGGCTGCCCTGGGCGGCCTGCAGCATGGCCGCGGTGATCAGCGCCTCGCGCATCACCACCTCGGCCCACTGGATGTTTTTCCGGGTGGGGTTTTGGGATATTCGATTGCGAAGTATCAAACCCTGAGCCCACGCTGAATCGCTTAAGGGTCGGCGGCCCCACCCGCGCCGCGTCTCTGCTTTTGCGGCCAGGGCGGGATGGAACCGAAGTCCTCAGTGAACCTTCGCGTTGCCCGCGCTCATCTTTGTAAACCACTCATCGAACCGCTCGTCCAGATCGATCAGGTTCGAATTCTCGGTCTCGCCATAGGTCGACTCGATCGAACGCACATCCTCCGCCATCAGGTTCAAGGCCACATGCACGTGGTCGGAGAAGGCCATGATTCGGGTAAGAGAATTCAACAAACCGCGCTGCGCCGTGTCGGTCATCGACACGGAATTCTGGAAATGCGTGGCGTCCAGGACCAGCGCATTGAAGGCATCGTGCAAGGCCTGGTACTTCTCGCTCAAGGAAGTGGCGATTTCGACGGGTCGAGCGGCCATTTGGATCTTCTCCTATATATTGGCTCAGTCTATGAATTACCCAAAGGGGATGATGTGATTTGAATCACGATTGCTCGCGCGGACAATCCCACTTTAGCGGCAATCCCAATCCACCCCGTAACTCTCCGGGACGTTAGCAGCCTCGAATGCGGGAGACCCCGGGCTCCAGACGGGATCCATCCAAGCTTTGCCTGGGTGGGAAGCATTGTGGCTGTGAATTGCCCAAGCATTTGGGTCGCGGATTCACCGCACCGCTTTCCCCGCTCCCAGTTCGTCCTTGTACGTCTTCCCGCCCTTCATGACAAATGTAACGTGCTCCAGCACTTCGATCTGGTCCAGCGGATTGGCGGTCACCCCGATCAGGTCGGCGTACTTTCCCGCTTCGAGCGTACCCACTTCGCCGGCCCGGTCGATCAGGTCGGCGGCCGACGACGTCGCCGCCCGAATCGCGCCCGCCGGCGTCATGCCGAACTTCACCATGTAATGAAACTGCTTCGCATTGTCTCCATGCGGATAGACGCCCGCATCGGTGCCGAACGCAATCTTCACCCCCGCGGCAACCGCTTTCGCAAAATTTTCCCTCTGCAGGCGGCCTACCATCTTTTCCTTATCGACGTTCTCCTTGGGCAGCCCGAATTCGATCGCCTTCCCCAGGATGTAGTCGTCGTTGTAGATGTCGGCGACCAGGTACGTGCCGTGGGCTTTCATCAGCTCAATGCCTTCGGCATCGAGCAGGCTGCCGTGCTCGATCGAGTCCACTCCGGCGCGCACCGCGTCCTTGATGCCCTGGGTCCCGTGCGCATGGGCGGCCACCTTGCGCCCGGTGCGATGCGCCTCTTCGACCGCTACCTTCATTTCCTCGTAGGTCAGTTGCTCCGCGCCCGGCTTGTCGCCCTGGGAGAGAACGCCGCCGGTGGCCAGGAGTTTAATAACGTCCACGCCATATTTGATCTGTGCCCGCACCACGTGCCGCATCTCTTCGGGACCGTCGGCGATCTGAAAACCGCGCTCGGCGGGATACATCGCGTTCGACACCGCCGGGGCAAAGCCGTTCATGTCTCCGTGGCCGCCGGTGATCGAGATGGCCGGGCCGCTCGCAACCACGCGCGGTCCTGGAATGAAGCCCTCATCGATGGTCCGCCGTAGATCCACCGCCAGAAACGGCGGCGAGGACACATCGCGCACGCTGGTGAATCCCGCCTGCAGCGTGCGATCGGCGTTCACCACCGCATACATGCCGAAATCAAACGGAGTCAGTTTCACGTCGTTGATCGGATCGTATTGGTCGGCACGGAACGAGAGGTGGGTGTGGCAGTCGATGAGCCCGGGAAGAACCCACGCGCGCGAAAGATCCACCACCTGCGCTCCCGCGGGAATCGCGATCTCGCCTGCGGGCGCCACCTGCTTGATGCGTTCTCCTTCAATCACCAGGATCATGTTGTCGCGAAGTTGGTCGCTGGTCGCGTCGAAGAGATGGCCCGCCTTGACGTAGACCGGCGCCGGAGGCGCGGGCCCGGTCTGAGCGGATGACGACGCCGCGAACAGCAGCACGGAAAGCACAACGGAGGCGGAACAGCCAAGCAACATGCGGGGCACGGGGCGCTCCTCAGCAACCGGGTAGCCGGTTCTCCGCATTATATGGAATGCCGGACGCAGCTCTCGCGCGAACACCGGATCGGGTCCGGTGCCGGCGCGAGGTGCAAGACTCCCTGCGGGCCAGCGGCCCGCAGGCGAACGGTCAGAGCGTTGCGTTGATAGTGAACTTCGAGGTTGCGCCCGCCGCGGGCATTTTCGTAGTCGTCACGAAACTCGAAGTGGAACTCCGCAGAGGAGTCACACTGGAAACCGTGGATGCGGTCGTTCCCGGGACCAGGACGGCAACAGAGTATTCACCGTCGAGTTGGTTCATGACCGTTGCCGAAGAAGCAGGGATCCCCCAGGAGTACGGAATGGTCACGACGCAGGTGGCCGAAGTACCCCCTATGGTCTGCGTCGTATACGCATCCTCAAGCCAGTCCATCCCGGTGCCCGTCGTGCTCGCCAGGTTGATGCTGGTGGCTGTAACCATGGATGAGCACAAAAGAATGGAACCTTTCGTAAAAGTGGATTTGATCGTCACGTTGATGGTGACCTGGATGGTGCCGGTCAGCGGCGCAGCCGTTGCTTCCGGAGCGACACGGATCACCGGGTGAAACACTCCGGTCTGGGGATCGGTATAACCCAGCGGCTTCGCCTTGTGGGTTGAGTTGGTGACGGTCGGACTGTCATCGTCCAATTGCGCGACCGCGGGAACAACCGAGAGGCCCAGGGCAACCGCGGCAACTACCGCGAGATACGAAATACGCATGCGTGCGTTCCTTTCGCCGGTGAACCGGCTTTGGTCTGTGTGTCGATTTGTATATCGGATCTGGAGAAACCCCCGCGTCACTCGTCACGCACAAGTGTGACAAAGCGCTGCGGGCGCCTTAGAGGCCCGGGTGGGTGAGCAGACTATTTTTGGGAAGGGGCAGGCAGGTTCGTTTCTTCCGGTTTCGAGTGGCGCTTCCGTCTCGCGCCGCGGAACTTGAACAACTTCTCGACCCGGCACGTCGAGCATTCCCAGGGATAGTACCCGAAGATGGGATATATCTTTTTCTGCAGGAATCCGACCCGGGGCACGCGGCGCATAGTAGCACGCTTGCACTCGGGACAAATCAGGCGGTGGGGCGCGGACGAGCGTGCGGGCTGAACTTCTTCATTCATGGGTGGCCAGTCAAAACACCCCTCTGCTTTCATCGTTCTCCACTTGAATGGCCACCCCTCCACCGAAGACACCGGAGCGGCTCGCAGATCGTGATAGGGGTGAACTAACCAGCATAACCGACGTTTCCGTTTTCTGATAAGTGGAAAATTGAGGCATCTTCCGGACTGGAAAGAAATATAAACCTGCCTTCCGTCGGCCGGAAACATGCCTCAATCGATGCAATTACTTGGGTGCAACCTGCCCCGCTTCCGTAAGCCGGGAAAGCGCCTGCCGCGCCAGATCGGCAATGGCCTGCGCCAGCAGGGGTGATCGATTCAGCGATTCAGGCCTCTCCAGCCGGATTCCGCGATGGCCCGCATACTCGCGGAAAGCGATGTCCACGTCGTAGAGAATCTCGACGTGATCGCACAGGAAGCCGATGGGCTGCAGGAGCAGCGTCTTCACGCCCTGCGCCGCGATGCCGTCGAGCGTTTCCTCGACGGTGGGGCCGATCCACGGGCCCCCGCTGGCGCCCTGGCTTTGGAATGCAAACCACCATTGCGGGATCTCGGGCACCCGCGCAGCCACAAGTTCGGCCGTGCGCCGGGCATCGTCGGCGTAGGGATCGGCGCCCTCGCCCGGCCAGTGGCGCGGTCCGGCTTCTTCCGGCGAGGCGGGCGGCTGGATGGTGCGCGTGGGCACGCTGTGCGCCGTAAACAGGACCGGAACCGGCGCCCCCGTCTCTCCGCTCAGTTGGCTCTGGGCGGCGCGCAGGCGCTCGGCAAACGCGTCCGCCAGCAGCGGATGATCCGCCCAGCTGTCCGTGAAATCGATCCGCAGGGGACCCGCTTCGGCCTGCACGGCGCGCCGGTAGAGTCCCACGCTGGTGCGGGAGTTTTGCGGCGCAAGGCACAACACGGCCGCCTGCTCCACCCCTTCGGCCCGCATCTGTTTCACCACGTCGGGAATATAGGGGCGCCAGTTGCGCATGCCTACATACACCGGTACGGTATCGCCGTCTTTGGCCAATTCCGCCTCTACCAGCCTGCCCTGTTCGCGGGTGATGTCGGTCAGCGGGCTGCGCCCGATCAGCGAATAGCGGTGCTGGATCTCTTCGATCACGTGCTGCGGCATGGGGCGACCGCTGACCACGTTGCGAAGATACTCGGGGATCTGATCGATGGTTTCAGGCGTGCCGTGAGCAAGCAGGAGCACGCCGCGTTTGTCGGATTTTGCATCGTTCGTTGGCACTTGCCTTCGCCTCCCGGGCCTGGCTGAAAATCTGGAACCCGCTAATTTGCTAACCTGCTGCATCGCAAAGCGACGCTAACTTGCTTAAGGGAATCCTGTTTCATTTTTTTAACGGTCCGGAAATCCGGTGACGGGTCAATCAGGGCACCCTGTTCTCCGGCCGAAACTCCCGCACCATGCGCGCCACCGCCTGCACATTCTCCACCGGCGTGCCCGGCACAATCCCGTGGCCTAAATTGAAGATATGGCCCGGCCGCCCGCCTGCGGCGCGCAAAATCTCTCTGACTCTCTGGTGGAGGATTTCCGGAGGCGCAAACAGCGTAATCGGGTCAAGATTTCCCTGCACCGCATGGGTATGGCCCACGGCCCGCCATCCCTCGTCGAGAGGCTGGCGCCAATCCAGGCCGATCACGTCGGCGCCTGTCGAAGCCATGTCTCCCAGCAACCCGGCCGTCTCCACGCCGAAATAAATCACCGGCACGCCCATCTCCTGCACGGCCCGCACCAGGCGCTTCGATGCCTCCAGCGCGAAGTCGCGATAATCGGACACAGAAAGCGATCCCACCCAGCTATCGAAGATCTGGATCACGTCCGCGCCGCCCTGTACCTGCTGCCGGCAATACAGCTCGAGCACCGTCACGATCTTGTCCAGCAGCATGCGCCAGGCCGCCGGATCGCGATACATCAAGCGCTTGGTCTCGATGTAGTTGCGCGAGCCGCCGCCTTCGATCATGTAACTGGCCAGCGTATACGGCGCGCCGCAGAAGCCAATGATGCCCAGCCGGTCCTTGAAGTGCGTGGCCACTTTCTGGATTGCCGCGGCCACATAGGTCAGCTGCTCGACCCGGTCCGTGCGCAGCTGACGGATATCCTCGGCAGTGCGCACCGGATGATGCACCACCGGCCCTTCGCCGGCCTGGAATTCGAAATCCAGCCCCATCGGCTCCAGTGGCAGCAGCAAGTCGGCAAAAATGATGGCCGCGTCCACGCCCAGTTTTTCGGCCGCCGTGATGGTGACCTCGGCCGCCAGCTCCGGCTGTTTGCAGATCTCCACCAGCGTGTGGTGCTTGCGCACGTCGCGGTATTCCTGCATGTAGCGCCCGGCCTGGCGTAGAAACCACACCGGCGTGCGGTCCACGGGCCGGCGCAGGCAGGCGCGGATAAAACGGCTGCCGTCGAGAATCGTTTCGACAACCGGGAAAGTGTCTTTCGTTTTCTCCATACTGGTGTGATTTTAACGGGCGGATGCGGCGCCTCAGAGGTCATCTTGCGTTTGCTGCAGCGTTTCAGGATACCCAGCCCCCGCACGTTTTGATCCGCCGCCAACCTTGGTCTGTCTTTTTTATCAGCAGCGTGCTGCCGTGGCCGCAGAGCATCCCGCACCGGAAACCAAAAGAGACCTGGGCGTAGGTATGAGTCACGTCGAATTGGATCTCGCCGAGGGTAAATAACCCGTGAGCAATCGCGTTGTCCACAGCCTGATCGAGATCCTTGCCGCCTTTACCCTCACGAATGGCGTTTTCTGGGTCGTTAGCCTCGATCTGTTTGGAGTGCTCCTCAGGATTCACCAGCCGGAATTCATGCGTTCCGAGTGAAATTAAATCCGTCTCTCGAAGGCGGTGGGCAAAATTCGGAACCGGCTTCGCGAAAACGTGCTTCTTCGAACAATCGCGAAGATCGTCGCCATTGCCGATGGGTTCGGTGAGCATGGACAGATAGATCACACTGCGATCCCCCGCCGCCCAGTCATCGAGTACCGCACGGTAAATGGCAAGTTGATCAGCGGTGAGAGGGACTTCGCTCACTTTGGGCGGCTTGTCGCTGCCCTGTGCAAAGCCTGACGCAGAGATGGAAAGCGGGAGCAGTGCCGTTGCCATCGCGACACGGAGGACAGGTTGAAACCACCGGCATGGAATCGCACGATTTGCCCTCATGGAAACCCTCCTGACTGCTTATCCGGCTTAGACACTCAGGACGGAGAAAACGGGCAATCAAACGACAAGCAAGCTTCGGCCAATCGCTCCTGGGAGCGGTTTGAGAGCAGTTTGCCAACATCCGGATAGACAAGCAAACCTCAGATTTGCTATTGCTGACCCCTTCGTGGGATAGCGGCTTTGATTCCCCAACCTTCAAAATTCTTGCCAGTAGAAAAAAAAACGGCCCCCGTTTTCGGCGGGGGCCAAGTTGCCTTGGTTCTCTCTGTTACGAGAGCTTGGTTGGCGGCCTTACGGCGGGGTGGCCGTTGGCACGGAAAGAGCCTCGGGGGAGTGGCTGCGCGGTCTTAGGGCCGCTCCGCACCAGTCGTGGATCCTGCACCCTGGGGTGATGCAGAGTCCCGGGCCGCCAAACTGTTTTCCATCAACCGAATGTGCACGCTGCCAGTGCGGGCGGGTTTCGTTTCCTGCTCGCCCGTATTGTTGTTGGCCGCTGCTGCCTGGGCATTGCCCAGGGCCACGGCGTGCACCCGGTAGACGGGAATGTCATGTTCCACCAGATAACGCCGGACCGCAGCGGTCAGGCGCTCCGAATTCTGGATTCCTACCACTCCGCGGGCAGGAGAATAGCCTTCGATCTCAACCACGTAGCCCTTGTGGTCCTTCAGGCTCTCCGCGAGTTGATCGAGCTGGCCCTTGGCGTCGTCGGTCAGCGCGGTCGTTCCCCGCTTGAACGGGACGTCGATTTCATTGATGGGCTTGTAATTGTCGATGCCGCTGACCGTGGTGTTCAACTGATCCACGTGGCCGGAGGCGGTAGTGGCGACCTGGTTGGCGCTCTGCGCCTGCGAGGTGGCCGCGGTTGCCGTCTGGTTGGCCTGGTCGGCCGTTGATTGTGCCTGCTTGATGCCCGCCTGCGCGCGAGCGTCTACATCCTGAATGTCCTTCGCGTTCTTGGCATTCACTTCATCGAGTTCGGTCAACCGGTCGTTGATGGGGTCGGTCTGCCGTTTCACCCACTTCTTGCGGGCCCAGGGATTGACCCGTCCCCAAAAACCCTCCTTCGACTGGCTGGCTAACGGCTTGGCCGTTGGGGAGGGCTGCTGCTGCGCCGTCGAAGGAGGGTTATCTTGCGAACCGGTTGCGGACTGCCCCTGCTGCGCGGCGGCGGGGAGGGCGATGGCTGCCGCCAACGCTAGGACCGCCAAATTGCTTGGGAACAAGTTCCGGGCTGGATTCGATGTCATTTAGAGTTCGCCTCTTTTTGTAATGAAAATTGATGTTTCCGCGTAAACCGCGATGCGAGCCAATCTTTATGCTCGCCCAGGAAGTAGCAATGCGTCTGCCAAAGTTCACGCCCGCGCTCGGAAAATCACTAACTGGTATTCATTTGTGCAAGTTATCTAAAACTCCCACCTGTGACTCTTTGATCTGGTGCAAACAGCAAGCAACGACCTCTAAGTACTTTTTACCGCCAGCGGTAGTTTCTACCGGCACCGAACCCGGTAGATTCTACCCGCAGCCCCGCGCGCCTATCCGGATTTGCAATCTGAGGGATAGCTTGCTATTGAAACTGGACGTGAAGGATCCGGAGTTGCGGAAGAGCCCCATCCCAATCGGGAACCACGCGATCGAAGATCAAACGGAAATCGCGTTCGGCGCCCGGCTTGAGCGGCGCTGCGGAAAGCAGCTCGACATCGACGTATGGATCCCGCGTGCGGATGAGTTTCATCTGCTGGGGAGGATCATTCTGAGCCACTTCCTGCGCCGCATCCCGAAACAGCACCTGCACCGAGATGCCGGTCACCGTCCGATCTCCTTGGTTGCCGATGTGGCCGTCCAGGTAGGTGACCTTGCCGCCCGCCAGGTTTGCCGACTCACTCATCTGCAGTCCTGAGATGGGCAGGTTCACCGCGTAGGCATCGGCGGTCGCATTCACGGGAGCCGGCGTTGCCGTCTTCCTGCCATGCTCGGTCATCACGATTACGACCACGGCGACCAGCACGACAGCCGCAGCGGCGATGGCGAGCGGCATCCAGTTCCGCTCCCGAGCAGGGACGGAAGGCATCAAATCAGGTCCATCGCTCACGAGCCGGATTGTACACCCCGTTACTTCGGGAATACCCCCCTGTTCTGAAAACAGGCGCAGAATCCTATCGTGGGTGTATTGCGTGCCGAAAGTTGATCGTGGCGTCGCGAACGCAAGCCAATCGCGAGACTTCTTCTTGTGCATCCGTGCAAAGCGAGCTGCGTCTAAGTTTGTAAGCGAATGCGAAGCTGCGGCGCGTCCAATGGTTCAGCGGGATGTAACGTTCAAGCCGTTCCCGTCATTATTGATTGAAAGCTTCATCGCAGTACCGACCGCAATCATAGAGCCGCACAGGCAAAGAAAGGCAGGCGCAAGATGCATCCCCCGACGCAGTTTGCATCGCATCCGCTGCCGCCATCGACGAATGGTTCCCGACGTTCCCGCCCCACGGAAGATGTCGTCTACCAGGCCGTAACGGTAGCGGCAATTCTGCTGGTCCTCGGAAGCCTCTGGGTATTCTGAAGCCGCGAACAAGGCACCAGGAAAACCAACCGCTCTCTTCTGAAACCACAAACCTGGATGGGCCGTCCTGGCTCTGTCAGGGCAGGATGGAAGCCGGAATCAGGCTCCCCGTCCGACGCGCCGCATGGCCGCAATGTGCCACGCAATCGTGCCGAACACCACGACCAATACGCCAGGCAGAAAGAGAACCGGCAGCGTTCCCTCCCCGCTTCGCGCCAACCGGACCGTCTCCCACTGGATCCAGGCGAAGAGCCCCATCACTTCCGCCTTGAGCCAGCCCATCATGCGCAACGCGATCCTCTCCAGCTGGTGCCGGGCGCCTGGTGAAGTGCGCCCCGGAAAATGGAACGCCCCCGGATAGCGAGCCACCATCGTCATGAGCGCGTAAATGACCGCGGCCACAAACGCGAGCAGCCATAGCATGCCCGGCGTGCCCCAGCCATCCGCCTGACCGACGGCGTTGAAATGGGTGGGAATTCTCGCCGGCAACCGATTCGGGCCAAACACCGCCCACGCCGTCATGCCCCATAGAAGGACCAGCAGCAGAAGGGCAGCAATATCGAGTGCCTTACGCATCTGTCGAACTCAGATCACCGGTGCGCCACGCACGCGGCGCCGGAAATCCACCCCTGTATGGATCTCGATCGGAATGCACATCTCCGCCAGGCGCGACAGCATCCGGTCGCCGATGCGATCGCCCAGGGTCAGTTTTCGTGCCGCCTTCTCGGCTTCGTTCTTCTCTCCCTCGCCGGCCAGATCATTGGGGTAGTTGGTGGTGATAATCGTCCGGCGCTTGTCGTTGTAGCGCGTATTCAGAATCAGCGCGACTGTGTCCCACAGCCAGTCGTTCGGCTTTTGCGCTCCCAGGTCATCCAGCACCAATAGTTCCGCGACAAACACCGGCTGAAGCAATTCAAGCTCGGTCGTCTGCACCTGAGGGTTATAGCTGTTCTGAATCTTTTTAATCAGCTCCCGGTAATCACAGAACAGGCCCTTGATTCCGTATTCCTGAACCAGGCGGCTCAAGACGCCCACCGCCAGGTGCGTCTTCCCCGCCCCGATGTTGCCGGTAATCAGCAAGCCTTTGCGCTCATCGTCGTTGAAGTACTCACGCACGTACATGCGCGCCACGTTCAACGCGTCGGTCAGCGCCCGGTTGGCCTCGGGCTTCTCGGCCCGGTGGCGGTTCCGGAACGCCGACTCCCCGTAGGACCGCGTAAAGGCTGTCTCAAAATTGTCCAGCGAGCAATGACGGTACCGGTCCGGGATATGCGCCGCCTCCAGTATGCGGCTCTGGCGCTGCGCCGCCTGGCACTCGCAGGCACGCGACACCCATCGGCCCTCCGCGGACATCACCCGTACCAGTCCGACGCCCCCGCAGATCTCGCAGTCCCTCATGGCCTCTTAAAGGTTAGCGCAAGGGCAGCCGATAACCGGTTGTGAACCCTGGGTACCCCGGTGTGGATAACGTGGTTTCCTTCGTGCAGTCGTTGTGCGAGCCGTCACAGCCGAATCCAACAGAATGGACCGACAAGCAGCAGCACGGGGACAAGAACGTTCCTGCTCAGCGACCCGAAAGGAGGCCCTCCATCGGGATGCATCGTGGTCACCGCGACCCGGCTGATCTGCTCACTGACAACCGACACGCCCCAAATGCCCGTTCTGCAAAAGCAAACGATGTAAGCTCGCCAAAAATGAGGCCTCATCCGCCATGGATGGGCCGCAACCTTTTTACGCTGCCAACATTTTTCTATTCTCCCCGCGCCTTCCCCTACAATCGACAACGCACCGCTTCTGCCGCTTCGGTCGGCCGGGAATTTGCCCAAGGGAGAACCCACTTGCAACCAGCGTTTCGGCTGTTTCGGCCCGTAGCTCTCTTCGTCGTTGTTGCGTTTGGCACGATGACCGCACCGGGAACTCTCCTCGGCCAGGAACCGGCTAGCCTGCCGGAAACCCAGGCGCCTCCTCCTCCGCCGCCGGAAAAGACCCTCTCCGGCCATCCCGCCGACAACTACTGGATCGCCCACGACAAGCAACTGGTGAGCGACTTCGGCTGGCTGGAAAAGTTCAAGGAGGCTGACTTGAAACTGGCCGCGCCTGCGCGGGGCGAAGGGCGGGTGGTCTTCATGGGCGACTCCATCACCGAGGGCTGGCATTTTGACGGTCCCAACGGCTCGTTCCCCGGCAAACCCTATATCAACCGCGGGATCAGCGGGCAAACCACTCCGCAGATGCTGGTCCGCTTCCGCCAGGACGTGATCGGACTCCAGCCCAAGGTTGTCGTGGTTCTGGCCGGCACCAACGACATCGCCGGAAACACCGGCCCCGAGACCCTGGAACAGATCGAAGACAACCTGGCTTCCATGGCCGACCTGGCCACCGCCAATCATATCCGTGTAGTTTTGTGCTCGGTCCTGCCGGCGTACGACTACCGGTGGGCCCCCGGGTTGGAGCCCGCCGAAAAGATCGTCGCGCTAAATACGTGGATCAGGTCCTATGCGGCGGAAAAGGGCTACGTCTATGTCGATTTTCACTCCGCTATGAAGGACCAGCGGGACGGATTGCCGGCCAATCTAAGCCGGGATGGAGTGCATCCCAATCCGGCCGGTTATGCCATCATGGCGCCGCTCGTCGAGGCGGGAATCAAAACCGCTCTGGCCCGGTAAACCGTGTCGGGACTGCCGAAATGGGGGGCGCCCCCCGTCCCGGGGCCCCCAAGGACGGGTCCTTGTTCGTGGGGTGGAGGTCCAGGTCCCCCCGGGGTGGGACCTGGAAATCGCGCCGGCTTAGTTCGATCCCGGCGTGCTGGGCGCGGCCGAAGCGGGCGGAGTCGCAGGCGCCGGAGTGGATGCCGGCGTGGACGCGGGCCCATTCTTCGAGAAGCCGCGGATGTATTCGATGAGCCCTTTGACCTCGTCATTCTTGGCGCGGCCCGCATCTTCACCGGGCATCTTGTCCTTGCCCTTGCGGATCAGGTCGAACAACACATCGTCGGTCTTGCCTGCCAGCGTCTTCGGATCCGTGAAGTCCGACAGGGTTAGATCCATGCCCTTGGCAAGATCGGTTTTGCCGTCTCCATTTTCGTTATGACACAGGGCGCAATCGATCTTGTACAGTTCCTTCACGCGCGCCGAGATGGCTGCGGGTTTGGCGCCTTTGGCGCCTTCCTGGGGCGCGGCGGAAGCAGTTGACGCGGCGCCAAGAGCGAGTAAGACAACCGCGGGAAGGAGGAGCAGGGGTTTAGGCATGTTAAGTCTCCTCAGTTGCAGGTGTCGGGGAATGGCGCCTGGCAGCTGGTTAAATTTTTCTGCCCACATTATAGGCTCAATTAACCGGCCGTCCAGTGATCCAAATTACATGATGTCCGGTCCCCAACGCTCCCTATGGACGACGGGCGGGTCACCCGAGGAATCGAATGCCGATGCCCCGCATCTATCACCAGGGGTACCCGCGAGGTCTGTCACCGGCCGGAACGGCGTCTGGGACAACCATCCGGGCCGTGGGCGCTCGATTGCCACACAGCCCGAATCGCCGGTACAATAAGCACTGAGGAAAGGTCTGTCACCCGAAATGCCCAAGGAAAAGATTCATCCAAATTACGCCGCTGTGCGCGTTCTCTGCGCCTGCGGAAGCAGTTTTGAAACCCGGTCCACCCACAAGGGCGACATTCACGTCGAAATTTGCTCGGTTTGCCACCCGTTCTTTACCGGCAAGCAGAGGCTTGTCGACACCGCTGGACGCGTGGAGCGCTTCCGCCGCAAGTACGCCAAGGCGACAGAAACATCGACGGCCAAGGCGACAGAGACATCGAAGACCAAGTAGACTCCGTTGCGGTTGGGTAGAATCGGGGCCTCCGCCACGGCGGAGGCCCACGCGTGTTTGGGAAAGGACAGCTGTTAGCCATTAGCTTCTAGCTGGTCAAGAGCCAATGCCAAGGCCCAAGCGTTCGATCCAATCCGAGGTCACGATCGGGGGCGTCAAGCTCGTTTGGAGCCTGCACCGCGAGCAGCAGTGGTGCACCGCCGACGGCTGGAAAGGTCTTTCCATCCAAGTGAATACCTTGGATGGTAAGCGTCGTGAGCTGTTATTGGAATATCCAACCGTCAAAAACAAGAAGACACATCTCGACAGGGTCACATGGTCTACTCGGCCAAGGATCAGTCCCGAAAACGTCGAGTCTCATATAAAGCTCGCCATCGCTGCGGGATGGGATCCGGACTCGAGAGGGCAGGCGTTCGTTTACAAGGTCAACGAACTGCCTGGATAACCAACCAACCTTCAGGCTAGGAGCTAGAAGCTAGAAGCTGCATTTATGTCGCGCCGAGGATTCACGGTGAACAAGGCCTGGGACAACCCGCGGGAACACGCCATGCCCGAAGACGCGCGGGTCCCGGCCGAGGTGCGCATCGGCCCGGTCCTCGTGCGCCCGGCCACGGTTCTTGCGCCCATGGCCGGCGTTACCGACACTGTCTTCCGCCGCTTTATTCGCCACGCCAGCCTGTTTACCAGGGATCTGGGATCAGGGATCAGTGATCAGAACGCTGTGCCCCAGGTCTCGATACCGGGGTCCCCAGCGACAGGTCTTCCTCGCTGGGATGGTTGGAGGCCTGGCATCGATGCGGGACCAGAAATTGAATCCGACATCACCAATCAGCAATCCGGCTGCGGCCTCCTGATGACCGAATTCACGTCAGCCGACGGCTTGTCCCGGATGCGCGAATCCAAGCGCCGCCGCTACCTCACCTTCTACGACGACGAACACCCCATCGGCGCGCAGTTGTTCGGGTCCAATCCAGACACGCTTTCCGAGGCCGCGCGCATCGTCCAGGACACCGGCTTCGACACCGTGGACCTGAACCTCGGCTGCCCTGCCAAGCGCGTCGTGGGCTGCAACGGCGGTTCGGGGCTCCTCCGCGACCTGCCGCGCATCGGCGAGATCTTCCGCGCCGTCCGAAAAGCGGTCACCATTCCCTTCACCGTCAAGTTCCGCCTCGGATGGAACGACTCCCAGATCGTCTGCGTCGACCTGGCGCGCATGGCCGAAGCCGAAGGCCTGAACGCCGTCGCCCTCCATGCCCGCACCCGGGAGCAGGCCTACACCGGCCAGGCGCGCTGGGAATGGATCGCGGCCATCAAGCAGGCGGTCCGCATTCCGGTCATCGGCAATGGCGATGTCAGAACCCCCGAAGATGCCGCTGCCATGATCGCCCGGACCGGTTGCGACGCGGTGATGATCGGCCGCGCCGCCCCCGCCAATCCGTGGATCTTCCGCCAGATTGCCCAGTACACGGCCACCGGCAGCTACCAGCAGCCCAGCGTCGTGGACCGCTACCGCATGATCCGAGCCTACTTCCAGATGCTGCTCGACGAACAGGAAGCGTGCAAAGACATGCCGCGCGACGCACGCATCGGCGAAACTGGCGGCAAGATGAAGCAGTTCGCTTCGTGGTTCACGCACGGCGTGCCCGGCGGAGCCAGGCTGCGCGCCTCCATCTATCAGGCCAAAACCGGCCCCGCGGTCCTCGAACAGGTCGACGCCTTCTTCAACGCCCAACTCTCCGGCGCCGCCGAGCCGGATCAGGCCGAAGACCTCCCGCCCCTCGATTTCTCCAGCGCCGCCATGGCCTGCGATTGATCAGCGCAATCACACCACACTGTCATCGTAAGAGCTTGCGTTTTTTCAGATTTCCATCCTCTGCGGCGGCGCCGCGGCGACCGAAGCGAAGGACCTGCCGTTGTTTTCCAGGACGCCACCCGCCGTGCAACTGACACGAATCCCGCGCACATCTGATTTTCGAGGGAGGATAGGCATGGCAACGAAGAAAGCCTCAAAGAAAAAATCGCCGCGCGAAACCAGGAGCGGCACCGGCATCAGCGCGAAAAAATCGTCTCCAAGGAAAAAGTCCTCCGGCCGGAAATACTCTCCTTCCGCCGGCAAAAACGTCGAGACGGAAATGCGGGAGATGAAGAAAGGCAAGCTCAAGTCCGGCCGCAGCGGCAAGACGGTGACGAATCCCAAACAGGCAATCGCCATCGGCCTTTCCGAGGCGCGACGGGAAGGAAAGAAAGTTCCCCCGAAGAAGAAGTAGCAACCTCCTGCAATTCAAGACAGGCCTCTTCCGGAAAGACAATCTCGCCGAAAAACGTTTCGCCTGAAACGAACAGACGCCTGTCTTGCGGGTCAGCGTTCGACCCCGTCGGGCGGCAGTGTCGCGGTTCCTCCCCGGCGGCCAAAGTTTCCATTTCAGAAACGAAAGGCCCTGTGGCATCATGGCGACCATGATCCGCCAGTGGAGCCGCACGATCCTGCTGTCCGCCTTCGCCCTTCTGGGTCCTGCGACCCCTGCGGGAGCCGCGAGTTCCGCGCCGGGCCACTTCCTGATTCGAGGCGACATTGTGACCCCCGGCGGGATATTGCCCGATGCATGGATCGAAGTTCGAAGCGGGCGCATTGTGCGCGTTCAGCGCGAACGGCCCGTCGTAACCGATGTTCCCGCGCTCGAAACCTCCGATATCGTATTCCCCGGCTTCATTGATCTTCACAACCATCCTGCCTACAACGTGTTTCCGCGCTGGACCCCGCCGAACAAATTCGCCAATCGCTACGAGTGGCGCGCTTCTGACGCCTATCGTTCCGCGTTGGAGACCCCCGCCCTGAAACTCTCCGACGACCCCGGTAGCTTTTGCGACATCGACGAATATGTGGAAGTGAAGGCACTGATCGGTGGAACCACTTCCATGATCGGTATGTCCGCGCCTTATTCACCCAAGGGCATTCCGGAATGCGTGAAAGGACTGGTCCGCAATCTCGGGCTCTACTCCGGCTTTTACAGCGAGCAAGCCGGCGAGCGGATTGTGAATTCGATCGGCATCACGGCTCTCGACATGGATGCCAATGCTGCAGCGCGCGATGCGCAGGGTATCGCCGACGGCAGCATCGATCTGCTCGCCATTCACATTGCCGAAGGCCTGCCCGCCGATCACGAATCGGCGTCGGAACTGGACCTGCTGGATGCCCATGGATTGCTCACTTCGCACACCGCGCTCGTTCACGCGCTCGGCCTCTCGCCGACCCAGGCCGCTCGCGTCCATCGCGCCGGTGCCTCCATCATCTGGTCGCCGCGATCGAACTTCGAGCTCTACGGCGCCACCGCCTTTGTCGGCGCATGGTATCGCGAGGGAGTGACCATTGCACTTGCCCCCGACTGGTCGCCCACCGGCTCTGACAATATGTTCGACGAAATCAAATATGCGTGGAATGTAAGCCGGGACAAGCTCGACGGATTGTTTTCGAGCCGCCAGCTGGTCGAGATGGCCTCGACCATTCCCGCGCGGGTAGCACGCATCGACGACAAGGTGGCCACGCTCGCGCCCGGAATGCTGGCCGATTTCTTCCTTCTGCGGCCGCCCGCCGGCGGTGGCCTTCACAATCCCTACGACGCCATCGTCGCCGGCAGGGTCACGGACATCGATCTTGTCGTGATCGATGGAATTCCCACCTACGGCCAGTCCGACTATCTCCAGAAATTGAACCTCAAGACAGAGCCGTTAACCGTCTGCGGCAAGGTTCGAGCGCTCAATCCCGGCGCCCTTCCCAATGGATCATTTGCCGAAGTCACGGCGCGCCTGGGCGAGAAAATCAAAGCCGCCGGATCGCAACTCGCCCCGCTTGCCGAGTGCGAACCCTAGAGCGCTGCAAAGGTGAAACCTCCGGGTGCCTCAGGTCTCGATTTCCGGGTCCCCGGCGACAGGTCTTCTTCGCAGGGATGGTCGGGGACCTCGGATCTCAGCGACAATTCAGCGCGGCGCCACCGCGCCCCTTTCCCTCTGGAGCACTTCCGAAACCACTGCCGCTGCCGAGTCCTGCCACGCCGGCATCGTGTAACCGAACACGTCCTTCAGGCGGCTGCAGTCCAGCCGCGAATTCACCGGACGCCGCGCCGGCGTCGGATACTCGCTCGATGGAACAGGAACCAGTCGCGCGAAACTCGCGTTGGGCCTGGCGGCAGCGAAATGACTCAGAAACTCCTGCGCGAACCCGAACCATGTGGTTTCTCCCGCATTCACGGCATGGTAGACACCCTGAAGGCTCCGCACGACCTCCACGACCGATGAACCCGACTCTGCGCTCCGGCCCTCGAGCCATCGCATGACATACACCACCAGCCGCGCCAGGTCCCGCGACCAGGTCGGAGCGCCATGCTGATCGGCGACGATACGCAGTTCCGGTCTTTCCTGCGCCATGCGAAGGATGGTCAAAAGAAAATTCTTTCCGCCGCTGCTGTACACCCAGCTCGTACGAAAGATCAGGTGCGCCGCCTTGCTCTCCGCAAGCCCCTGGTCGCCCGCCAGCTTGCTTGCGCCATAGACTCCCAGCGGTCCGGTGGGATCGCTCTCCACCCACGGCCTCGTTCCAGAGCCGTCATAGACGTAATCCGTGGAGAAGTGAATGACGGGAATCCTTAGTTCCGCGGCTAGCTCGCCGAGTACGCGCGGGGCAACCGCATTCAAGGCGTACGCCAGGGCAGGCTCAGCCTCCGATTTGTCCACCGCTGTGTATGCGGCGGGGTTGATGATCCAGTGCGGCCGCACCTTTTTCACGAACCGGCGAACGGCGTCCGTATCCGTCAAATCCAGTTCGGGAAGATCCGAGGGAATCACATCGTACTCCGCCCGCAGCAGAGGCAACAGGTCGCCGCCGACCTGTCCCAGAACTCCGGTAAGCAGGATGCGCGTGTCCTTTGGTGACATATGTACGCTCTCTAACTCCCCGCAATCCCATGACCCTTTGACTTAGCGGCCTCGGTGCCCGGGTCGTCAATTCCGGGGGTCCGGCGACGGTCTTCGTCGCTGGGGTGTTCGGAGACTTGGGATACCAACGATGCCTCGTGAACGGCCTTACGCACTCACCGACTTGGCTTCGTACGCCGAAGGAAGCTCCACCTCGTTCAACCAGCTTCCCGCCGCATCCTTCGCCGAAACGCTCGGCTCCCCGATCCCATCAAGCGGCCATTGGATCGCCAGGGTGGGATCATTCCACCGAACGCATCGCTCCCCTTCGCGAAAGTAAAAGTCCGTTGTCTTGTAAAAGACACCCGCCGTTTCCGACAAGACCACGAACCCATGGGCGAACCCCTCCGGGATCCACAGGAACTCCAGGTCGTCTCCGCGCAGGTCCGCCGCCGTCCATTTGCCGAAATCCGGCGAACCGGGCCGTAAATCCACAGCCACATCCCAGATATGCCCGTAAAGCGCGCGCACCAGCTTGCCTTGCGGCTTTCCCACCTGGTAATGCAAGCCTCGCAGCACGCCTCGGCCCGAAAATGACTGGTTATCCTGTACAAATCGATCCGGCAAACCCGCGTCTCGAAACGCCCGCGAATTAAAGACTTCAGCAAACCACCCGCGCTCGTCGCCCAGCTTCTTTGGCCGGATGATCTTTACGTCGCGCAATCCTGTATCGACAATTTCCATTTCTTCCTTCGTTCCTTTAAACGCGCCCCGCCGCGCCGGAGGCGCAACGTTTGTTAGCCCAGTGCTTCAGCGCCGGACAGGCATCAACCAAAAAGGATGTGCGTCCCGGTGGGACAGTGCCCGCTCCGGAATCCTGGCCGTGCACGCCGAGTGATTAGCACTCCCCGAAATGGCAAAACCGGGAGAACTCCCAATTCGCATTAGTAGACCGTTTCCTTAAGTAACTGGCGAAGATACATCCCGTAACTGCTCTTGCCTATCCTGACTGCCAGGCTCTCTAACTCGCTTGCCGTGATATAACCCTGGCGATAAGCAATCTCTTCCGGGCAGGCCACTTTCAACCCCTGCCGGTGTTCGATCGTAAAGATGAAGTTACTGGCGTCGAGCAGAGAATCATGGGTGCCCGTGTCGAGCCAGGCCATCCCCCGCCCCATCACCTCGCACCGCAGTTGTCCGCGTTCGAGGTACCACCGGTTCACGTCCGTAATTTCCAGTTCTCCCCGCGGCGACGGCTTCAGGCCCTCAGCCACCGCCACCACCTGGTTATCGTAGAAATAGATCCCTGTCACCGCGTATTTCGATTTCGGATTCTGGGGCTTCTCTTCCAGAGAGATGGCCCGGCGGTGCGCATCGAATTCCACCACGCCATAGCGCTCCGGATCGGTCACCGGATACGCAAACACCGTTGCCCCCGACTTCTGCGAAGCGGCTTCCCGAAGATCGTGCGCAAATTCGTGCCCATAGAATATGTTGTCGCCCAGCACCAGGCAGCATGCGTCCTCGCCGATAAACCGCTTGCCCACCACAAACGCCTGTGCCAGGCCATCCGGCGACGGCTGCACCGCGTACTGAAACTCCAGGCCCCAGTCGTTCCCTCCGCCCAGCAGGGCTTCAAAGCGGGGTGTGTCCTGCGGCGTGGAGATAACCAGTATCTCGCGGATCCCGGCCAGCATAAGCGCCGACAACGGATAGTAAATCATCGGCTTGTCGTACACCGGAAGTAGCTGCTTGGAGACGGCCTGGGTCACGGGATGAAGCCGGGTGCCCGATCCTCCCGCAAGAATGATCCCCTTCATCGCGCACCTGCCGGGGCGTTCTTCGCTTCCGCGCGCTGGCCGTAATTCACGTGCACCCAGTTCTGATATGCGCCGGATGTCACTTCGTCCATCCATGCCTTGTTATCCAGGTACCACTGCACGGTTTTGCGCAGCCCGGAAGCAAACGTCTCCTGCGCACGCCAGCCCAATTCGCTTTCCAGCTTGCCCGCGTCGATGGCATAGCGGCGATCGTGCCCCGGCCGATCCTGAACAAATCGGATCAACTCCCGGTGCGGCCTGTGCGGCGACTCGGGAACCAGTTCATCCAGCAGGTCGCACACCATGTGAACCACATCGATGTTTGCCTGCTGATTGCCCCCGCCCACGTTATACGTCTCGCCCGGTCTTCCTTTCTCCAGCACCGTTTCAATCGCGCGGCAGTGATCGCGCACATACAGCCAGTCCCGAACCTGCTTTCCATCGCCGTATACCGGCAGTGGTTTCCCCGCCAGGGCATGATTGATCATCAGGGGGAGCAGCTTCTCCGGAAACTGCAGCGGACCATAGTTATTGGAGCAGTTAGTCACCAGCGCAGGCAGATTATAAGTGTGTGCCCATGCCCTTACCAGATGATCGCTGGCGGCCTTGGAAGCCGCATACGGCGAGTTAGGCGCAAAAGGCGTGCCCTCGTGGAATGGCGCGTCGTTCGGGCCCAGCGTCCCATACACCTCGTCGGTAGAAACATGAAGAAATCGAAAGCTCTCCTTTTCCTCGGCATGGAGCGTCGCAAGATAAATGCGCGCTGCCTCCAGAAGATGAAACGTGCCCAGGACGTTGGTGCGCAAAAAAGCTTCGGGACCAAGAATCGACCGGTCGACGTGACTCTCGGCGGCAAAGTGCACAATCGCCGATGGCCTGTACGCTGCAAGTAACCCATCGACCATCGGGCGATCGGATACATCTCCCTTGACGAAGATATGGTCCGGATTGCCTTCCAGCGACGCCAGGTTGCCGAGATTTCCAGCATAGGTCAGCAGATCGAGATTGATGACCCGCCCCTTATTCTGCGAAATCCAGTCGAGAACGAAGTTCGACCCGATGAATCCGGCGCCCCCGGTGACGAGAATTGGTCTTGCAGTACTCATATTTTTTTGCGTACGACTCCCTAAGAAGATCCGCGCATCGCGCCGTGCAGGCCCCGGCGGACCATTTCAGACACGCTGTCTGCGAACCCGGGCGGAAGCAAAATAAAATTGAAATCTGGCATAGATCGTATCAGGTCGGCTGTCGCTGGCCTCGCAATCCTCACCAGCAAAGTTCCTGTTCCATGAAGACTATTTCGGTCCTGAATTCCCCCGGGCGCTGGATCGAATCGCGTCCACACCCATTATATCGGGCTATAACTTCAACTCGCGCAGCGCACATCGCGCGGCATGAAATCCGCACATGCCGTGCACGCCCCCGCCCGGAGGAGTCGACGCCGAACACAAATACAGGTTGTCTGTTCCGGTCGGATAGCCCCGGAACGTTGGCCGGAAAATAAATTGCCGCACGATCATTGCTCCCCCGCTGATATCTCCTCCCACCAGGTTCGCGTCCGCAGCCTCAAGCCCGGCCGGCGGGGAGACGTGGCGCTCGAGAATGCAGTCCCGGAAGCCCGTAGCAAAACGCTCGATCTGCGTTTCGATCCGCTCGGTCATGTCCACCGTCGAACCGTTAGGTACATGGCAATACGCCCAGAACACATGCTTTCCCTCTGGAGCGCGGGTTGGATCAAAAAGGCTGGGCTGCGCCGTAAGCACAAACGGCCGCTCCGGATTCCCGCCCTGCGCCACTTCATGCTCCGCCGCGGCTATCTCCTCGAACGTGCCTCCAAGATGCACGGTAATGGCCCGACGGCATTCCGGCGCCCGCCAGGGAACCGGCTCGGAAAGCGCGTAATCCACCTTGAATGCGCCGGGACCTGGCCGAAACCTCCCCACCGCCCGCTTGTAACCGTGCGAAAGCCGGTCTCCGGCGATGGCGAGCAATGCCCGCGGCGACGTATCGAACAAGGCGAGAGCCCCCTCGGCGTCGATCTCGTGAAACATCTGCGCATCGATCCGCCGTGACGTATGCAGCTTTCCCCCCAGCCCTTCCAGATGCGCGATGAGCGCCTTCGCAATCCCCCCGGCGCCTCCCCGCGGCACGGGCCAGCCAACCGCATGCGCTGCGATCGCCAGCATCAACGACGGCGCCGAGCTGAGAGGACGATCGAAGGCCAGGAACGAGTGCGCCGCCAGCCCGCCAAACAAGGCCCGCGTCCGCATTCCATGAAAGTAGCCGGCAAATGTCTGCGCGGATTGCACCGCCAGGACCCCGAAGCGCGCCATCAGCGTCGGATCGCGAGGAAGGCGAACCAGCGGGCCCAGTGCATCGGCGGCAAACCGGTTCCAGTTCGCGACGAACGGCTGCAACAGCCGGCGCCAGGTTGCACCGTCCGCGCCCCATGCCCTTTCCACGTCAGCCAGTTCCCGCTCCATCACCGCCGCGGTTCCGTCGTCCAGGGGATGGGCAAACGGCGCCTCTCCATGGACCCATTCCAGTCCATACTGCGCCAACGGAAGCGAGCTGAAAAACGGCGAACCGGCGCCCAGCGGATGAACCGCCGACCCGAAATCGTGAACAAACCCCGGCAGCGTCAACGGCAGCGTCCGGCACGCTCCGCCCGGCACCTCCTCCGCCTCGTAGACGTCAACCGCCAGTCCTGCCTCGGCCAAAACGATGGCGGCCGCAAGGCCGTTGGGACCGGAACCGATCACGATCGCGCGCTTCACCGTCTTCCTCCGATCAATCGCGGGGCGGCAACTCGCTGTCCCACTGAACCACCTCGGGCTTCCCGTCGGCGTTCAGGGTCAGCTCCGGCGCGTACAACCCAAGCTCCTCGCGCCGCCACCAGTTCCCGGTGCGGCGTTTCTCGTTGAGCGTCGTGAACCAATACTGCCACAGCACCGCGCGCGCGAAGCGAGGCGGCGCATGGCCAAAGGGATTGCCCGCGAAACAGGGCCAGAACATCGCCATCATTCGCCAGCAGCCGCTCTTCCGTCAAAGGCACAAATTCGTTCTGGCGCCATTCGCTCAGCGATGCGAACCACAGGTTCCACTCGAACCGCGGTTGATAAGGCGCATAGATCCCGGGAGCCTCGTTCAACGACTGCGGCTTGTATCGAAACGGATAGGCGACCCAGTTGGTCCCGTCATTCGATCCCTGGAATTCGATCTCGTAGCGCCCCCGCGTCATCACTGCGAACAGCCCATATTGGTTGGCAATCCGAAACGGATCGAGGGCAACAATGGGCGCCGTCGGTAGCGGGATGCCATGAAGCGGAAGCCCGATCATCTCCACGGTGGTGTCATAGGCGATCCACGTCAGCATCACCACCGAAACCGCCAGGCCGAACGCACGAAGATGGCTCCCCAGCCCGCCGCGCCATCCTGGCTCCGACTCCGTAGCCTGCTCGGGAGCGGCCTCAACCGGCGCGGATTCACCGCTGGCAAGAATCGAAAGTGCGGGCTCCTCTGCCGGTTCAGCCGCGGGAACGGCCGCTTCCCGCGGACGGAATCGTGCTGGCACCAACCCGCGCAGGAACTTGTCATCCAGCAACAGAATTCCCAGCGACAGCACCAGGTAATTCAGGAATGTGTAATTCGCGGTGAGAATCACGCCGATCTCCCACGGCGTGACGATGAAGAAGCAGATGATCCGCACCCGCCGCGGAAAGAACAGCATCAGCACGATGCCCAGTTCCATGATGAGCGTGCCCAGCGCCGACGCCGCATGGAACCAGTGCGGCAGGTGTTCGACATAGTAGCCGATCCACGTGGGCAGCGGGCCGTTCTGGTAGTACTCGTCCATCGCCGTCATGTTGCGCCACTGCTGGTCGCCGCTCAGCAGCTTCACCATGCCCGATTCGAAGTAAATCCGGAACCACTCCCATTGCAGCAAAAACAGGCTGGCGCGCGACGGTGGATGATCGGCGCCCCATCCGGGCGCCAGCCCCCGCGGCGCAAAGAACAGCGCGATGAACCCCGCCTCCAGCAGCATCCCGTCCGACTGGTAATTCGACCAGACATTCGTCGCCGTCACAAACGACAGGAAGCATACCCAGCAGATAAACAGGCTCCCGCGCGGCCAGAGATTCACGAATGCGATCACCGACGCGACCAGGCCGATGATCATTACCGCCATCAGCATCCGCGAGCTCGACGACGCCCAGAACAGCGACGGAGCAAACCAGTAGCGCTTCCCGCCCAGCGCTCTCGCCACCGCCGCCAGGTACTGCCCTGCCGGAAGGACGCCATCGGGCCCCATCAGTCCCCTGATCTGGAACAGCAGCGCATAAAATGCCGAGAAGTACCAGATCGCGAGAGCGCGCAAAAAAATCCAGCGCGGGATCAGCCGATCCGCCGCGCCATACCGTGAATCGAACAGCCAATGAACGATATTTCCGCCCGCGCGCGCCATTCTGTCCCATCAGAATAGCCACCCGGACCACGGTGCGAACACAAACCTGCGTGCCCCATGTTCGCGACTTTTTTCTCTCGCGCGGATGGGAATCCAGGAAATCCGACTCGACCGGGGCTTTACGACCGCGCCAAAGAGGACCATACTGCCTTCATGACCGCCTGACTGGAAAGGGCGCTTTCCCGCCCCATGGCCCGATCCAGCCGCGAGCCAAAACAAACACTGCAGCCCGTTTACGAATCCCGGTACGCCGATTCTGCTCAGGCTGCGTCTACTAAAGAACACGGCCCCCCTTCGCAGCAGGGCCGCCACAGGAGCCACGCATGCCTGCAGCTCACCCTCTTCCCCAAACCCTGGGGGAACTGCGCGCCAGCAAGTCGTTCTCTCCGGCGCAATTGAACACCCGCTCCATCAAGGACGAGATGCGGAGCAATCTCATTGCGCGTCTGCAGGCACGGGACACCATCTTTCCCGGAATCGTGGGCTTCGACGACACGGTGGTTCCGCAAATTGTCAACGCCATCCTGTCGCGCCAGAATTTCATCCTGCTCGGACTGCGCGGCCAGGCCAAGAGCCGCATCCTGCGCGCCCTGACCGCCCTGCTCGACGAGCAGATGCCCTACATCGCCGGCTGCGAAATCCGCGACAACCCCTATCGCCCGCTATGCAGGCGCTGCCGCGACCTGGTCGCCGAGCGCGGCGACGCCACGCCCATCGCCTACCTCTCCCGTGACGACCGCTATGTCGAAAAACTAGCCACGCCCGATGTCACCGTAGCCGACCTGATCGGCGACCTCGACCCCATCAAGGCCGCGCGCGGAGGCATCGATCTCTCCAGCGAACTCACCATGCACTACGGGCTGCTGCCCCGCGCCAACCGCGGCATCTTCGCGGTCAACGAACTACCCGACCTGGCCGGCAAAATCCAGGTGGCGCTGTTCAACATCATGCAGGAAGGCGACGTGCAGATTAAAGGCTACCCCGTGCGCCTGGCGCTCGACGTGGCCCTGGTTTTCAGCGCCAATCCCGAGGACTACACCGCCCGCGGAAAAATCGTCACCCCTCTCAAGGACCGCATCGGCTCCGAGATTCGCACCCACTATCCCGAAACCATCGAAGAAGGCATCTCCATCACCACCCAGGAAGCCTGGCTTGACCGCACCGCCGCGCCCATCGAAATCCCGCAGTTCGTCCGCGAAATCGTTGAGCAGATCGCCTTCTCCGCCCGCGAGGACAAGAAGGTCGACAAGCGCAGCGGCGTCAGCCAGCGCCTTCCCATCTCCACCATGGAACTGGTGCTCTCCAATGCCGAGCGGCGCGCCCTGGTCCACGGCGAAAAGGCCGTGTCCCCGCGCGTCGGCGATATCTACTCCGCCCTTCCCGGAATCACCGGAAAACTCGAGCTCGAATACGAAGGCGAAATGAAGGGCGCCGACACCGTGGTTCGCGACCTGATCCGCGCCTCCCTCGGCAAGATCTACGACCGTTACTTCGCCGGAACCAACACCCAGCAGATCGAGCAGTGGTTCAACCTCGGCGGCACGGTCAAGCTCGACGACAGTGAATCCACCGCGGCCATCTACGCCGACCTGAAACAGATCCAGGGTCTGTTCGATCGCCTCTCTTCCCTGGGCGTGAAAGGCTCCGACGCTCCCGAAAAGGTGGTGGCCGCCTCCGAGTTCCTGCTTGAGGGATTAGTGGCGCATCGCAAGCTGAGCCGCAGCGAGCAGCGCGAGTTCGCCGCCCCCGAAAAAACCCAGCCGCGCAAGCAGGAACGCATCGAACCCGAGCTCGACTATGAAGACTGGCAGCAATCCCGCCGCTCCCGCCGCGGCTACAACTGAAGTACGCATGAAAAAGAACGCCGTCATCCTGAGAGCCTGTGACTTTTTGAATGCGGGGAGAAGAAAAGATGGGCTGAGTTCGCGAGCTATAAGGAGGGATGAGCGAATACCGTTGCGGGACCAGAGCGCAGTCAGCTGGTGGGAGCCAGGGCGGACGATCGGGGGAGCGATCATCCGGCGTCGGAGCGGCGGTTGGCAGAAGCGGTGGTCGCACTTCATGAATCGATCAAGGCGCGGAGGGCGGGCAGGGCGTGATACGACCGATCCGCGTCAATGGGAGTTGGGCGACGCCGCATCCGGGGGATCGGTCGGCGCGTGAGGGCGCGTCGCGTGAGGAGAGCGCGCCCTCCGGCATGTGGAGGAGGACGGTGAACCATCGTCGCTCGGATTCCGCAGCGATCACGGTCGGCGCTGGATGAGTATACCCAGGTGATCGCATCGCGGTGGATAAGGGAGGGGGGGGGAGCCGGGTGAGCCAGGACGGAGTGCGGGTTCGGGTGAGCGCCGGGGCGGATAGTTTTCGGCGGCAAGAGCGTCTGCGAGGAGTTGCTGTCCAAGGCTGGGGAGCATGTGGAAGAACTGCGGAGGCAGGTGGATGGACCGGAGCAGGCGGCGCAGACGGCGCGGCAGCGGGCGGCGCGGCGCCGAGCCGCCGAAGACAAGCTTCAGCGCCTGGAACAGGCGGTGGCGCAATTGCCGGAGTTACAGCGTCGGCAAGCCGAAGCGGAGCGCCGTGCGGAGCCGGCAGGAGGGCGAGAAAGTGCGTGCGCTGCAGCGCGGGTCAGCACCACGGATCCCCAGGCGCGGCGGATGAAAATGCCCAATGGCGGATTTAACCCGGCCGTGAATGTGCAACTGGCCACGGATACCAAAAGCCGCGCCATCTTGGCAGTGGAAGTCACCAACGAGGGCACTGACAGCGTGGGGTTGAGCGGCCCGATGCGGCAGCAGGTGGAACAGCGAACCGGACAACCCATAACCCAGCACCTGGTGGACGGCGGCTATATGCGCAAGGACGATATCGAGCAGGCCCACGCTGCGGGAGTGGAACTGTTCGTACCGCCCAAGCCGCCAGAGGTCCACACCGCCGGGGTCGGGAGTTGCACGCCAAGCCGGGAGACAGTCCCGCGGTGTTGGCATGGAAGCAGCGCATGGCCAGCCAGGAGGGCCAGCAAATCTACAAGCAAAGGGCGGCCACCAGCGAAACCGTCGATGCCGATCTGAGAAGCTATCGCGGTCTTACGCAAATCACTGTCCGCGGCTTGCACAAGGCTCGATGCGTGGCGCTGTGGTGCGCCCTGGCATACGACCTGATGCGTTTCGCCGCTGCCCTCGTGGACTAGAGAGTACGGGCTGCGCGGCGATGGGCTTGCAACATCAATCGCTCCACAATCCTAGAACTGATCATCAACCCGCGATGACGGAACGAACACAAAACGCGAACCAGAAATCGAAGACTTGAATTAAGTCACAAGCTCTGAGCGGAGCCCGCGGAGCGGGGCGGAATCGAAGGATCTACGGATGCTTCTCAGGTCTGAAAGCAGGCCACTCCGTCTGCAGAACGGTTCTGAGCTAGAGGCTGGAAGCTAGGAGCTAGAAGCGAAGTGAAAACCGTTCGCTACACCAAATTCGTCGGCGACCTGGCCTCTGCGGTCGACATGGAAAGCCTCCTCCAGGCCCTCTCGGAATACCTGCTCGATTCCGGCTTCCGCGATCCCTACGCGCGCTTTCAGCAACTCGACCACAACCTCGACGACCTCCGCGAAGCCCTGCGCCGCATCCTTCAGTCCGGCCAATTCCTCGACCCGGAAATGCAGGAGAAAGTCGATCAGATGTCCGCCGAAGGCACCCTCGACGAGTTCATCGACAAGCTCATCGCGCGCATGCGAGAGGAGAATTTCATCTCCTACACGCGCGAGCCTGGAGACACCGAGATGTCCGAGGACAACGGCGAAGTCGGCGACGTGCAGGGCGAAGTCCGCTTCGAGGTCACCGACAAGAGCCTTGACTTCCTCGGCTTCAAGGCCCTCCGCGACCTGCTCGGCTCGCTGGGCAAATCCAGCTTCGGCCGCCACGACACGCGCCACTGGGCCACCGGCATCGAAGTCAGCGGCGGATCGCAGCGCTACGAGTTCGGCGACACGCTTAACCTCGACATCACCACGACGTTAAGCTCCGCCATCCAGCGCGAAGGCCTCGGCCTGCCGCTCAACCTCGAGTACGAAGACCTGCACGTGCATCAGTGCGAATACCAGAGCTCCTGCGCCACCGTGGTCATGCTCGACTGCTCGCACTCGATGATCCTCTACGGCGAAGACCGCTTCACGCCCGCCAAGCGCGTGGCCATGGCGCTCTCGCACCTCATCCGCACGCAGTATCCCGGCGACTCGCTTTCCCTGGTGCTGTTCCACGATTCCGCCGAAGAGATGCCCGTCTCGCAACTGGCGCGCGTGAAAGTCGGCCCCTGGTACACAAACACCCGCGAAGGCCTCCGCGTCGCCCAACGTATCCTCGCCCGCCAGCGCAAAGATATGAAGCAGATCGTGATGATCACCGACGGCAAGCCCTCCGCCCTCACGCTCCCCGACGGCCGCATCTACAAAAACGCCTATGGCCTCGACCCGCTCGTCGTCAGCGAAACCCTGGAAGAAGTCTCGCGCTGCAAGCGCGCCGGCGTCATGATCAACACCTTCATGCTCGCATCCGACTTCGGCCTGGTGCAGTTTGTCCACAAGGTGTCCGAGATGTGCCGCGGCAAAGCCTACTTCACCACCCCCGACACCCTCGGCGAGTACCTGCTCATGGACTACATCAACCACAAGTCCCGCACGATTCATTAACCCATTGCGTTTTGCATCTTCATATTTCTGGGTGGAACACCTTCCATCCCCGGGTGCGGTTGCGTTTCGCGCCTGTCACGCAATCCGCGGTGCCGCCTCCTCCATCTCGATCGCCCTTGGGAACAGCACATTGTTCTCCAGGTGGATATGCTGGTGCAGATCCTGCTCGAATTCCCGCAGCCCCTGGTAGAACGCATGATACGTCGGGCATGCGCCCTCAGGCGGACTGAACTGCCCGCTCTTGTTTCGGATTACCTCCAGCAGCAGGCCCGCGCCGTCATGCTCTTGAATCATCATGGCAATCGGATTGGAGACGGTTCCGAAACAGCTCTGGGGCCTCGGCCCGCCCTCCTCCAGCGCCCGCTCCAGGCCCGAGATATATGGGAAGAGGACGATCTCCTCTTTGGCCAGGTGCTGGGTCAACTCCTCATCCAGCCGCGCCAGCGTCGCCTGGATCACCGCCAACTCCGGATGCTTCTCCCCATGCCGGCCAACCACCTTCGCCGCCAGCGCCGTCAACCGCGGCAGTTCCCTTCTCACGTACTCATGATGCATGGCGACAATTCGCGCGCACAGTCCCGCCAATGACTCTTCCGCTTTCTCCTCCTCTGGTTTCGCCGCGCGGCTCGCCGCCGTCTCCAGGGCCGCGATCACCGCATCCACCTCCAGGCTTCGGGCCGCGCACGCTTCGCTCAGCGGCTTGCGCCCGCCGCAGCAGTAGTCGATCCCGAGACTCTCAAAGACCCGGATCGAGGTTGGTTGTTCGAGCGCGATTTCGCGGACAGTCTGGGTCGGGGTAGCCATAGTTTGGATCTCCTTAAAATCCAAGCTACTCAGTCCGGGCAATCGCAGCAGCGACTTTTGTCACTGGCTGCCTCCCTTCTTGCCTTTAGGATGAATTCTGTCAGGCGTATCGCGCCCCGGGGCGCACTTTCCGGCCTGCAACCGTATCTTCACCAAGTTGGAGTTCCCGTATGCCCGTCCAAATCGGCGCCGAACCCGACAGCGGCTTCGACGATCCCCTCGGTATGCACACCGATTGCCACCGCCGCATCGAGCAATTCCTCAGAATTCTCGTGCAGGTCGCCGAACGTGCTTCCGGGCGCGCCCTGACCGGCGAGGAATCGGCAGCCGCGCAATTGGCCCTCGAGTACTTCCGCACGGGCGGCAGGCGCCACAACGCCGACGAGGAGGAGTCGCTGTTTCCCCGCCTCCGTGCCGCCGCAAGCGAAGCCGAGTTCACTGAAATCACTGGATTGGAGAGCGATCACCGCGACGCCGGCCAATGGCATCAAGCGGTAGAGAGCCTCTACGCGACGTGGATTGAGCGCGGCGCCCTCGCCGCTCCGGAACGGGAAGAACTTATCTCCACGACCCGGCGCCTCAAAAGTCTATACGAGGACCACATTCGTCTCGAGGAACAGGCCGTGTTTCCGCGCGCCGCAAAGTTGCTGGATCCGAAATCCATCGCCGCAATGGGACACGAATTCCGCGCCCGCCGCCAATGACCCGCCGCCCCGCCCGATCCCGGATCACTGTTCCCTGGCGATGGTTTCACTGAACACGGATCACTATTGTTGCGGCAGGTTGCGCATCGCCTTGTTCACGTCTTCGGTGTGCATGCCCTTCTGATACCGAAACAGCGATGCCGGCGTATGGGTCGCCTTCATCAGCTTTCCGTTGTTGGCGAACGTCAGATTCCACTCCATCAGGTGATCCGTGGAGAGGTCGACAAACCGGATCACGGCTCCCCCGTCACTCTTGACCACCAGTGTGGGTGGAATAGCCACCGGAGCGTCGCCGTTTTCCTCGGCGATGGCGTGCGGAGCCCCCTGCGGATTGGCGCCCGCCAGAGCGGCATAGCACAGCCCGGTTCCCAGCCAGTCGGCCGCGGCGCCCTCGCCCTCCTCCTCCCGGATGCGATTGAACGCCGCGATAGTCATCGCGCCAATCGGAGCCGGTGAGAAAAGCGAATAGCCCCTGCGAACAATGGGAATGATGTGCACCCGCCCGTTCCCGTTCCGCGGGATGGCGGCAGAGAACATGCTCATCTCGCGCGTACCGTCGTCGCGCGTAAAGCGCAGAAACAGGTGATTGGGCAACGCCGGACAATCCAGTTGCCGGTAGGTCCAGCCGCTGCCGTTGAAATCGAGATTTTCAAATCCAGCCCGCTCCTGGATCGACGACTGCGCGTCGGCCACCAGGTCCCGATCCTCGCGGCTCATCTGCTCTTCGGAAAGCACCCGGATCGGGCCGCCGGCATCGGGCTTTGTGCCATTCACGTCAAACGGAGCCTTGATCGCCGTTGCGGGCAACGGCAGTTCCTTCACCTTCCCCGCAGGCATCTGGTCCATATCCTCCGGAGCGGGCACGATCTTAATCCGCTGCGGCGGCGCGCTCTTGTCGGTCTGCGGATCGCTCTGGGCGCAAAGCAATGCGCCGCCGGCCAGTACAAGGACGGGCGCAAGGTACAGAAGGCGTTTGATACAGATCATGCTGCCTCTAGGGTACCACCCATTTCGATCATCCGGGCCGCGGTTGGTCCCCTTCCGTACCCACGCCGCAGACCACATACCCGGCTCGTGACCCTGAAGCCCGGGAGGAGCAGGCAAAAGTCCGGCAAAGGGACGAGTTGCCCACAATCCGACCGGAATCGCCCGTTTCAGTCCTGCTATGGCTCAAGAACGGCATAGTGATCGGCGTGGTTGATGAACACGCGCCGGAACAGGTCGATCGACAGCAGTCCATCGAACTCTTTTCTACCGGAGTCCTTCGGCGGGTGCGCGAGGGTCATGAAGGTTACGCCGGCGAGCCTGACTGGGCCGATCTTCACGTCCTGCGCCGGCAAGGCCGAAAAGACTTTTTCGTCCCCATCCGCTCCGCTTCCGACCACTGACCCGCCTCCGAACGAGATCGGCGCCATGTGTCCAGAGGTGTTGTAAAGAAACGGAGCATTTGTGCCTGAGTCGAGCTTCAGACGCACGGGCGGGGTCCCGTCGGACAGCCGTGCCGAGATGATGAGCAACATGGGTAACGACGCGCCGTCCGGCGTTTGGCCCCTCGGCAGCAGTCCAATATGCGGCCCTTTCACTTCCGCCCGCATCACGCCCGAGTCGTCGAGGCAGAGCAGTTTGTGGCCATTGTCGATCAGCATGTCGAAGTGCTCAAGGAAATCCTCGCCGAGGATGCCGCGAATACGGCCATCTACGGATTGAAGGTTCAGGAGACCGTACACAAGTACCTCTTGGCCGGCGACAGCATGGGAGCCAGCTTCGAGCAGGTTGAGTTGCGCCAAGGATGCAGACTCATGGAATCCGGCGCCCGAGACCACTGCGTCGCCTCGTGTGCTCAGGTGGAGTTCGGCGGCCAGGGAGGGACCGACGATGGTTGTTTCGGTGCCTGTATCCAGGAGAAAGTCGAAAGGGCCGGCATGGTTGATGAACAAGGGCAGGACAATTTGGTAGCGGTTCACGAGGCGGAAGGGTAGACTTGCGACATTTCCTGGACAATGGGTTTCTGCCGTGAGCGTGGGGACGACGGTTGCGGCAAGAGCGAAGGAAGCGAGCCACTTGAAAGTCGACATTTTGAGTTCCTCAGCCGGGTAGGCTGAGGACACTCTGGGCGCGTGGCTCTACATGGTCTTGAGGTACTCCTGATCAGTTTCTGGACACGGTTGATCAATTCATGAACCGGTTGATGAAGTTGTGGTGGAAAAATGATGGGCAATAAGTCCTTTGTTTTCAGCTTCACCGACATCGAAGTTCGCGAGCGCGAGTTCTTGCTCACGAAGGCGGGCGAAGTGTCGCCCGTCGAACCCAAGGCCTTTCGCGTGCTCCTGATCCTGCTCCGTAACCCTCAGAAGCTGATCACCAAAGAGGAACTTCTCAACGCGGTGTGGGGCGATGCCGCGGTCACCGAAAATTCCCTCGCCCGCAGCATCGCTCTGCTCCGCCGCCTCCTCGGCGACGACACCCGCAACCCCCGCTACATCGAAACCGTGGCCACGGTCGGCTACCGTTGGCTTTGCAAGGTCCAAGCGGCCGAAGATGAAGCGGGAGGACGCGATGAGGCTGATAACTCAAATGCATTGAGCGAGGGTGATTTCGTAGCGGCATCAGAGGATGGAAACGTCACGGATGCTGCGGCGATGCCCTTGCGGCAGATTGACACGCCTGATGGCGACAGGGCGAAGAGCGGAGCGCCGGACGACGTTCGAACCAAGAGTCGCAGCAAATTGCTGCTTGGCGGCGCGATTCTCGCATTTGGCCTCTGCGCGACCGCCTGGTTCGCGCATCGCCCGATCGAGAACCTGATCGCTTCGCTCACTACGCCCGCGCCCAGGGTTCTTCGCCTGGCCGTTAGTCTTCCCACAAGTCAGAAGTTTGTAGATTACGCCGGCGGCAACCCGGTGCTGTTTGCGCCAGATGGCTCGGCGATTGTCTACTCGGGACTTGGTCCCCACGGCAACCAGTTGTATTACCGCAGGTTGGATCAGCTGGAGGGAACAGCAATACCCGGCACAGAGAACTCCTGCTGCTGGGCCATTTCGCCGTCGGGCGACTGGGTTGCGTTCGGGACCCCGCTAAACAAAACAAACAATATCTGGAAGGTATCACTGCATGGCGGCGCGCCTATCGCGCTCGGCACAGCGGTGTATACAGGGGGCCTCTCGTTCGGACCGGACGACTCCATCTATTCCGCGGAGAGCGCGGCTGGCCTTTTCCGCATTCCTGTCAATGGCGGCCCAAAGCAGCGGATAGCAATACCCGACCGCTCGAAGAATGAGTGGTCTTGGGCTATGCCGATGGCCCTGCCCGACGGAAAGTCAGTGCTGGCCATGTCGTACAAAGAACCGCATGAAACGGCCCTCGTCAAGATCCGCGTCGCCGATGGACAAGTGACCGAACTCGAGGGTAGAGGTGAAAATCCGATCGGGTTCGCCCAAGGGTATCTTCTCTTCGGGCGCAACGACGGAAAGCTCGGAGTGGTGCCATTCGATCCGGAGAACACCGGGACTGTGGAGGCAGTGATCCCCGTGATGGACTCTCCGCTTCAGCGGAACAGCGGGCTGGAAGCGGCGCTATCCCGAGCCGGCGACCTGGTCTATGTCAAGGCGGCGGACCGCTCGCGGATTACCTTTCTCGACGCTCAAGGACACATCACTGGCGGAAATCCGGTCACTGGCGGAAGTCCGGACGAGCACAACTTCTATCCGGAGGGAGGTATTCGGGTGTCGCCAAACGGTCGGCAAATCGTAGTTCGAGAGATGGCTGACAACGTTATTAGGCGCGGCGACCTCTGGGTGTACGACGTGGCTTCGGGTGTGGGTCAGCCCTTAACGAACGGGGCCAACGCCTCAGCGCCCGAATGGACGCCGGACGGACATCGTGTTGTGTATAGCGTAAGGCCCGATGCCGGGCCATCTGAGGCGTGGTGGGTGCCGGCTGATCGGAGCAGCCCCGCGGAGCGGCTGATCGCCATGCCGAATCCGATTCAACAGATTGTGATTTCCCCGGATTCTCGTTATGCCGTGCTGACCGTGCGAGACCCTAAGGCCGAACTGGGTCTTTACCTCGTGGACCTTAAGGGTGACCGTAAACCGCAACCGCTTGAAACGGCTCCGTTCGATGAGTCGAGCCCGGAAATCTCTCCCGACGGGCACTGGCTGACGTATGTCTCCGATGAGAGCGGGCACCATGAGGTCTACGTCCGCCCTTTTCCGGGCGGGGGCGCCCATGTTCAGGTTTCGGCGGATGGTGGGAGCGACCCGCGCTGGGGGAAAAACTCGCGCGAAATCGTCTATCGCAATGCCGACCAATTTCTGATAGCGCGCCTCGGCAGCGGCGGCAACGTCGTTGTTGCGCAGCGTGACGTCCTCTTTTCGGGCCCCTATTACGGCTATGACCTGTTGCCGAACGGCGGGATCGTTGCGCTGCGGCCGGGTAGCGTCGACGCTGAGATCATCGTTGTTACGAACTTCGTCGCTGAGCTGAAAGCGAAGCTGGGGAAGAAGTGATGGGCGAGGACCAAATAGTTGATAAGTCCGCGGTTTTCAGCTTCGCCGACATCGAGGTTCACGAGCGCGAGTTCTCGTTCACGTAGGCAGGCGAAGTGTTGCCGATCGAGCCGAAGGCGTTTCGCCTCTTGCGATCCTCATTCGGAGGACATGATCCAAACAGCGTGATACGCATATTCGATGCCGGCAGCGGCCAGATCACCGCTCTTCCCGGATCGGTGGGCAAGAGCGATCCGCGCTGGTCCCCGGACGCACGGTCCATCGCGGCAAACTCTTCCGGCCAAACAATAATGATGAATATCTTCGATGTCGGGTCAGAGCCATGTTGGGCCCAACCTGAGCGGTTTGGGACCCGAAGCGGACTTGACCAAGCACCGCCGGCCCAAGCCCGGCAAAAAGCCCCGCTCTGTGCGGGGCTTTTCGCTTCTTCACTCATTCAGTTCTTCACTGCAGATTCGCCATCAGCGCGTCCAGCGCCGCCTTGGGGCGGACGGGTCAGCGACGCCGGCAGCGTGGCCAGCGGCTCACTCGGGAGACTTGGTGTGGTGCGGTACATGCTCCTTCGGCGGCTTGGGATCCTTGTGGTGTTTCTTCTTCCCCCCGGATTCGGTTGTGTCCGCTTCACCGTTCCCGCCTGCCCCTTCCTCCCCTTCGTGCTTCTGCGCCCCTTCATCCTTGGGGTTCTCGCTCTTCTGCGATGAAGCAGGGTCGCTCGGTTTCTCGGGCGTTTGGCCCCCTTGCGGCTTCTCCTCAGGCTGCCCGCCCGCATGGATGTCCTCGGCCCTACTGCCCTGGATCTTCTCCGGCGCCCCCGCCTCTGGCGCCTTTTCCGTCCGTTCTGACGTCTGCTGATTTTCCGTCGGTTCAGGCACCGCCGCCGTCGCCGGCGCGCCCGGAGTTCCCGCCGGTGGTTCGGGCTTCTTGGGAATCGCCGGAGGATTTGCCGACGTCTCTTCTTTCTTACGTTCCTTCTTGGCCTTGTCGTCGGCTTGTTTGTATTCAGGTGCCTGAAGATCCCCCAGATGCCAGGGATCCATTTCAGCGCAAGCTTTACAACTCTTTATTGTTTCGCCCCTTTTCTTGGGATCGCCGAAGAAAAAGATCTCCGGCTCTGGAAAGTCTATGTCGACGACGTTGCTCGCCTCCGGCCCCGGGGGCGGCGAAGGAGGTCGCGATCCGGGCAAGGTGCGCCATTCTCCCTGAATACAGGCCTCTTTGGCGGAGACATCAGCTCCATCGATCAGAAGTTTCGGAATCTGGGCTGGCTCGGTCGCGCCCAGAACTTTTGCGCAGGCGTAATAGTAGGAATATGCACGGCCGCGCTCTTCCGCCTTCTCCGAGTCATAGCCCAATTCCCAGGCCAGGCCTTGCATTCCCGGTTCGTCCAGGCTGTGCCCGGAATGTTTGATGTGCTCGGCCAGTTCATATCGAGCGGATTTGTAAGCCTCAACCCGCTGGAGATGCAATTCGTCGCTCGCCGATTTGCAGTGGTTCGTGGTGACCGGTCCGCATTCCTCCGCATAGATTCTTTCGGCTCGAGCAAACATGGAGCGGTATCCGGGTTGGCCATGCGCCGAAGCCGACACGAGCGTCAGACCGCTGAGGATCAGCAGACCTGCGTGCCCGAAGATTTGTTTTGCGGGCCGGTACATTCCGTGCTTTCCGTTCTAGCGAACCTGGTTCGTCTCTTTCGGACGAGCACTTTTCGCGGTCGGGTCCGGCACTTCTGCCTGTGCTGGAGCTCCCATTGCGGGCGAGCCGCGATCTGCATTCCCCGTTTCGGTCTGCGCCGGCTTGCCGGAGGCCCCGATCGCAACTTCCGCCCCCGTACGCGTGGCGCAAATCCCAATTAGAATCGTGGCCGCAAGCAGCACCAGCGTGCCAGGTGCCATATGGCTGAATTGGAACGAATAGCCGCTCACCTTGGCGCTTCCGGTGATGTCTCCCTGAATCCCCAGAAGGAACAGGGCGAGACCGAGAAAGCCCAGAACCACCCCGGCCATGACGCCGCACGACTGTAGCCCGAAATGCCAGACCGCAACGTGGACAAACAGAATCTGCAACTCTTCGTCGCTTCCGAGGCTGTGAAGAGCACCCACCGACCGCGCGGCGAACGCGGCGTTCATTTGTATTGCGAAGTAAAAAAGATAGACCGCGACCGTACAGAAGCCCACCATCGAGAAGATGACTGCGGCGAAGAATCCGCGACGGATCATCGCATCGCTGGAACGTTCTCCCCGCGGACTGGCCGGGGCCGGATCGAGCGCAACCCTGCCTTCCACCTCGGACGCAAGAGGAATCGGGCCGATACCGCTTTCCGTAAGCTTGGGTAGCGACATGGGGAACAGATGGATCGGAGCATACCACACCCTAAATCGCTATCCAAGAACAAACACAGGCACTTGCGAGAGGGGTCCCGCATGCGAAACAGAGAGAATGGTGGGTGGGGATTGGGGATCCGCAACGCTCGAAACCCCATCCTTCCGGAAACATGACCGGAAGGATGAGTCTCGAGAAACGGTTACTGCAGATTCGCCATCAGCGCGTCCAGAGCCGCCTTGGGCGGACGGGTCAGCGACTCCGGCAGCGTGGCCAGCGGCTCATCCACTACATTCAGCAGGTCGATGAACGTCGGCTTCTGCGTTTCGATGTAGAACACGCCGGTGAGCATTTCGTCCTTGGCCTGCGCCTCCATCAGGGTACGCACCGCCTTGGCCTTGTTCGTCGGATCGTAGTCTTCGCGCAGCTTTCTGCAGCCGCAGGCTTGAGCCGTCGTGCATCTCCACCTCGTACACCTGGCCGGAGTCGTAGTCCACTTCGATGTCGTCGAAGCTGGCGACAAACCCGACTTCGTTGATCGGCTCGTCGTTTTCCTGCATGAACTTGTAGCTCTTCGTCGACCCCTCGTGATCGTTGAAGGTCACGCAGGGGCTGATCACGTCGAGCATCACCGTGCCCTTGTGCGCAATGGCCGCCTTCAGCATCGCCAGCAACTGCTTCTTGTCGCCGGAGAACGAGCGCCCCACAAACGTCGCGCCCAGTTGGATGGCCAGCGCGCAGGTGTCGATCGCCGGCAGATCGTTGATGACGCCCGGTCTTCAGCTTGGAGCCGATATCGGCCGTCGCCGAGAACTGCCCCTTGGTCAGCCCGTACACGCCGTTGTCCTCGATGATGTAGATCATCGGCAGGTTGCGCCGCAGCAGGTGCACGAACTGGCCCATGCCGATCGACGCCGTATCGCCGTCGCCGGAGACGCCCAGCATGGTCATCGTGCGGTTGGCAAGAATGGCGCCGGTCGAGACCGACGGCATGCGCCCGTGCACGCTGTTGAAGCTGTGCGAGCGGCTCATGAAGTACGCCGGGCTCTTCGACGAGCAGCCGATGCCGCTCATCTTCATCACCCGCTCCGGTTCCACGCCCATCTCGTACATGGCGTCGATGATGCGCTCGGAGATGGCGTTGTGGCCGCAGCCGGCGCAGAGCGTCGACTTGCCGCCGCGGTACTCAATGATGGGAAGGCCGATGTGATTCGTTTTGGGTGCTGGTGCTGCTGTTGCCATTTTCAATTCCTCTTGAGGGCTCTTATCCCTATTCCCTATTCCCTAGTTCCCTGTTCCCTATTCCCTGTCCCTGCTCTACAGCCCTTCCTTGGTCGCGAACTCACCGGTGATGCTGCGGGCGTCGATGGGCAGGCCGTTGTAGTGCAGAATGCTGCGCAGCTTCACCACCTGCTCCGCCGGAAGATCGAGCTTCAGCAGGCTGGCCAGTTGCGCGTCTCGATTCTGCTCGATCACGTACACACGCTCGTGCGAAGCCACGAAAGTCGTGAATCTCGTGCGCGAACGGGTAGGCGCGGATACGCATGTAATCGACCGCCAGCTTGTGTTCCCTGCCAATCTGGTCGAGGCTCTCGCGCAGCGCGAAGTCCGAGCTGCCAAATGCCAGGAACCCGATCTTCGAGGTTCCGTCCTTCACCGCGATGGGCGCCGGCACCAGCCTTGCGCGCGTTCTCAAACTTGCGCGCCAGCCGGTCCATCACTTCCTGGTATTCGTCCGGCTTCTCCGTGTAGCCGGCGGCGTCGTTATGGCCGGAGCCACGCGTGAAATATGACGCCTTGGGATGCATCGTGCCGGGCAGCGTGCGCCAGCCGATGCCGTCGCCGTCCACGTCGCGGTAGCGGGCAAACCCGCCCATCCGGCCAATGTCCTCGGCGGTCAGCACCTTGCCGCGGTCGAGCGGCTTGTCGGGATAATCGAACGGGTCCGACATCCAGTTGTTCATCCCCAGGTCCAGATCGGTCAGCACGAATACCGGCGTCTGGAACCGCTCGGCGATATTGAATGCTTCAAAACCAAAATCGAAGCACTCCCGCACCGACCCCGGCAGCAGAACGATATGCTTCGTGTCGCCGTGAGACAGGAACACGGTGGACAACAGGTCGGACTGCTGCGTGCGCGTCGGCATGCCCGTCGAGGGCCCCGTACGCTGCACATCGAAGATCACGCCCGGGATCTCCGCGTAGTAGCCCAGGCCCGAAAACTCGCCCATCAGCGAAATACCCGGCCCGGAAGTCGACGTCATGGAGCGCGCCCCGGCCCAGCCTGCGCCCAGCACCATGCCGATGGCCGCCAGCTCGTCTTCCGCCTGCACCACCGCGAACGTCGCCTTGCCTTCCGGCGTCACGCGGAATTTCTTCAGCAGATCCGTGGTGGCTTCAATCAGCGACGTCGACGGCGTAATCGGATACCACGCCACCACCGTCACCCCGGCGAACACCGCGCCCATGCCCGCTGCCGCGTTGCCGTCGATAATGATCTTGCCCGTCGTCTGGTCTGAATGCTCGATGAAATACGGATCGTGCTTCACCAGCTTCTGCTGCGCGTAGTCGTAGCCCGCCTTCACCGCCCCGAAGTTCAGGTCGAAGACCTTCTGCTTCTTGGCGAACTGCTTCTTCACGCCCTTCTCCACCACCCCCAGGTCCAGGTCCAGAAGCTGCGCCACTACGCCCACGTACACCATGTTCTTCACCAGCTTGCGCAGCTTGGCCTCGGGACACACCGATGCGGTGATCTTGTCGAACGGAACCGGGTAGCAGACCACGTCCTCCCGGTACTGCTTCAGGTTCATGTTCTCTTCGTAGATGGCCGCGCCGCCGCGCGCGAGATTGAGGATGTCGTCCTTGGCGGTCTCGGGATTCAGCGCCACCAGGATCTGCACGTCGCGCGTGCGCGCCACGTACCCATCTTTGCTGGCGCGAATCGTGTACCAGGTGGGAAGTCCGGCGATGTTCGACGGGAAGAGGTTTTTGCCGCTGACCGGTACCCCCATGCCGAAGATGCTTTTCAGCAGTACGCTGTTGGCGGATTGCGAGCCGGACCCGTTCACCGTTGCTACGATTATGCTGAAGTCGTTGACGATGCGCGCGCACGCGCCCAATTCGCCCTGTTCTTGACCAAGGGCAAGGTCTCCTGTCGCCATGTGGCGGGATTCCCTTTCGCTGAATTTCTTAAGTGGAATTACGGCGCTTCCGGAAGCGTGTCCTCTCGACTTCGTGCAGAACCGGGCTCCCGGCGGGAGGCGGCAGGGCTCTGCGGTCGAGGCTCAGGGGATTTAGCAAATCCGAAAATGCGATCGTTTTCACCTGCAAGTGATTATAGTCACTTGCCAGTCGCGCCGTCCCACTCTTGCATAACCACTTGGGTACCGTCGGGACGGCCGATCTAAGGCCGGACGGCAATTTCGTCCCTGGATTCCAAAAGTTGTAGGCCCCCAGGTGTTTCACGACATAAATGTCGGGCAGAATGCTTCGTCGCTGCCCCAGGCTCACACCATGCGGCCCTGTCTCAGCCCCTGAGGCCCCGAGGGACGCTTTCTAAGTTATGTCCGAATTAAGCATGGGTCTTCCACCCACCCATAGGAATGTTTCCAGGGGAGTAGGCGGTCACCCGACCAGGATCGCAATCAGATTACTGAACTTGGAACCCGTGAAGCCCGCCGCGCCCGCTGACCGAGGTGGGCGCAAAGGTGCTCTCTCCAATCACAGGGTTTCGGGAGATGTGCCAGTATGGGTCACACACGTGCCGTTCCTCGTGGGCAATTAGGTTGTCCTCGCGGAATTCCGACGCGACGGTCAGAAAGCACGCTGTGCAGATCGAATCGATCGATGCGTCAGGATTTCTTCTATGGGCGAACGGGAATAGGGTAGTCATTCTAGAACGCTCCTTACATGCCCTCCCAAATTCCGAGTAAGAGGGAAACTTCAGTTTGGGAGGTACCTGATGGCTAGACTAGGATTAAGGTTGCTTGCCGTCTGTGCAGAATTGCTCATTGCTCGACAATTTGGCCTTGTCTCAGCACCCCCACGGAGACCGGTTCTGGATTGTGCCTGAAATCCGATCCTGGTCCAAACGAGACAGATTCGTGAAAACATCATTCGTTACGATTCGGTGATGAAGGACTGTCTCTAATGAAAACGAGCACTAATGTTCTCAAGTACTTGGCTATGCCGGCCACAGCCTTCTGCCTTGCCGTAGCCGCGGTCGCACAAACGATTCCCAGTGGCGAAGCCATCGACGCCGAAGTGAGCAAGATCATGGCCCGTACCGACGCCAGGGGCATGGCGATTGCGGTCATCGATCATGGCAAGGTCGGCTATGTGGGCGCCCATGGCATCCGCAATGCCAAGGGAGATCCGCTGACCACGGACACGGTCATGTACGGAGCGTCGCTCACCAAAACGGTGTTCGCCTACATGGTGATGCAGCTGGTCGATCAGGGCAAGCTGAACCTCGACACGCCCCTCAAGGACGATCTCGACAATCCTTTGCCCACCTATGGCCCCGATCCGGTTTTCCCGGAAAAATACGGGCCATATAAGGATCTGGCCGGCGACCCGCGCTGGGAGACCATCACGCCGCGTATGTGTTTGACTCATTCCACCGGCTTCAGCAATTTCTGGTTCATCGAACCTGACCAGAAGCTGCACATCCATTTCGACCCCGGCACGCGCTTCAGCTATTCCGGAGAAGGTTTCATCCTCCTGCAATTCGTCATTGAACATGGCCGCAAGGCGCAGGGGTTGGGGCTCGATGTCGGCGATCTGAGCAAGGCCGTCTTCGACCGGCTGGGGATGGTCCGCACCAGCCTGGTGTGGCAAAACGGTCTCGACACCAACTTCGCCGACGGCTGGAACGATCAGGGCCAGCCGCAGCCCCACGACAAGCGCAGCAAGGTGCGCGTGGCGGGCTCGATGAATACCACCATCTCCGACCTGTCGAAGTTTGCCGCCGCCCTGGTGCGGGGCACCGGGCTAAGCCCGGCCTCACGCGCCGAAATGACGAAGAACGGACTGCATATCGGCACCGCCAGCCTGTTCCCCCTCTTCCTTCCCGACTTGCCGTTAAGTGCGCAGCGCAAGGACTTATACTCGGGCCTCGGCGTCACCGTCTTCGAGGGCCCGCAGGGCCACGGTTTCTACAAGGGCGGCCACGACGGCCAGACCGCCAATACGATGGTCTGCATCGAGGCTGGTCAGCGTTGCGTCGTGATCCTGTCGAACGATGTTCGCGCCGAGGCGGGCTACCCCGAACTGGTCAGGTTCATCCTCGGCGACACCGGCGTCCCCTATGACTGGGAATATGGAGACCACGCTGGAAAGTCGTGAAGGCGATGTTTCCTCCGACTTCGCCGATTGCAAAATAAGAGGCAAAACCTCCACCGTTGCTCCTTGTGCGCTTCGAGCCGGACTATCGCCGCCTTCTCTGATTTCGGGCGAGTGGTCGCCTTCCGGCTTTCCGGCCCGCCCCGCATGTCAATAGGGCCAATTTCATCTGCCTGAATCCACAGCTCTTCCAGCCGGGTTGCGGTTGCAGAGAATTATCCCCGCCTGGAGCACAATGAGTCCATGAGTGCCCGCCACATCCCGCCCGAACGCAAATCACGCGATTTGGAGCTATTCAGGCGCCGGGTCCCCACGGACAGGTCTTCGTCCATGGGAAGGCAGCCGCCATCCAAAAAGGATTTCAGGGCATTCATGCACCCAAATTACGGTCTAACCAATGTGGAATCTGTCGATTACCCTCAAAAACCCGCCAACGCTCTCAATTTACCACTGTGTGACTGTGTGGTGGACCTTAAACGCCATTGATTCAATGTGTTACAACCAATTAGCCCCACACAGCCACACAGCCGCTTGTGTCCGGTCTTCGAATGACCAACCCACCAATCGCGGTGACCCAGTTCACAACGCAGCGAGGCGGCCTGTCCCCCACAAGAACAGGCCGCCTCCTTGCATTCCGGACTTACTTGCCCGCCGGAAACCCTGACCCCTGATCACTGTCTTTAGAGCGTCCTCTTGAACATCGGCGTCGCAATCAGCAGCGTCCCGATCCCAAACGCAAACAGGAACAGCAGATCCCCCTTGATTGCCACAAAGCCGCCATCCTTGAGCAGAATCGACTTGAACCCATGAATCGCGTACGTGAACGGATCCACCAGCGCGATGCCGCGCAGCCACTTGGGAAATGCCGCGATCGGCGAGATGGCCCCCGACGGGAAGAACAGCAGCGTGTTCAGCACGCCGAACATGGCGCGCGGCACCAGCGGATCGTCCACCCGCACCATCATCAGGAACATCATGCCGTTGAAGGCCAGCGAAGTTCCCAGGATGAGCAGGAACAGGTAGATGTCGGCCAGCGGGTTAAAGATCACGCCGAGGCCCGCCATCAGCGACCCGATCACCGTGAGCGAAATGCCGGAAAGCACCGCCTTGATGGCCCCGGCCACGTTCAGGCCCATCACCAGTTCCAGCTTGCTGATGGGCGTCACCAGGTAGCCCTCGTGCACGCCCGCGCGCCTTGTCGTCGATGTAGAGCATGCCGCCGCCGATCATCACCGAGATGTACATGGCCAGCGCGATCGATCCCGCGAGCAGGTACTTCATGTACTCGACGTACGGGTAGAGTTCGACAATTTGGAGAGCGACGTCGGTGACCACGCGCTTGGGGATCACCGGCTGGTTCAGCGCATCCACCAGCGACTGCATCTCCGATTCGATCGAGCCGCTCATGATCTGGTCGGAGTTGTCCACCACGAGGCCGATGCGCGGCGCGTCCTGCGAATAGACCCGCCGCGAGTATTGCGGCGGAATGATCACGGCCGCGTCCACCTTGCCGGTCCGCACGTCTTCGCGCGCGCTGTACTCATCCTGGTAAGGAATGGTGGTAAACGTCGCGATGTTCACTGCGACGGAATCGAAGGCTTCGTGTACCTTCACCGCTTGCGGCCCGCGGTCGTTGTCCACCACCGCAACCTTCGCTCCCTGGATGTGCCCGCCATACGCATGCCCCAGGATGATGAGCTGGACGATGGGAAGCATCATCGACATGATCATCAGCACCGGCGAACGGAAGAACTTGCGCATCTCGCGCTCGACAATGGCAAGGAATCGGTTCATCAGTTTGCTCCCGGCCGCGGCGGCATCTGGAATACGGCCTTCACCTGCTCGTCGCGAAGCTGGCGGCCGGTATAGTGCACGAACACGTCATCGAGCGACGTGTTCTGCACGCTGAGCGAGGTGAGCTGTTCGCCCATCGAAGCCGCCATCTCCACCAGTTGCGTGGTGGTCTGCGGGCCGTTGGACGTGAGCACTCGATACATCCCACCCGACTGGGACTGCACCTCGGTGACGTCGGGAAGCGATTCAAGCCGCGACTTCCACTGTTCGTCTTCGCGATCGAATCTCACTTCGACCACGTTCGAGCCCGGCACGCTCTGCTTCAGCTCGATAGGCGTGCCCAGAGCAACCAGGTTGCCGTGATCGACAATGGCGATGCGGTCGCAAAGCCGGTCGGCTTCTTCCATATAATGCGTTGTGATCAGCATGGTCAGGTTGCGGGTTTTCTTCAGGTTGTTCAGCATCTCCCACACGGCGATGCGCGACACCGGGTCGAGGCCGGTAGTGGGCTCGTCGAGGAAGAAGATGCGCGGATCGTGCACCAGCCCGCGCGCGATCTCCAGCCGCCGCCGCATCCCGCCCGACAGCGTCTTGGTCTGCGCGCCGCGCCACTTGGTCAGATCGACGGCTTCCAGAACCTCGTCAATGTTCTTCTCCCGCTGCGCCCTGGGCACGCTGTAAAGCTTGGCGTAAATGATCAGGTTCTCTTCCACCGTCAGATCCTGGTCGCTGGTCATGGCCTGCGGAATCACGCCGATCATGTTGCGCACCGCGTTGGGCTCTTTGGTCACGTCGTGTCCGCCCACCAGCGCGCGCCCGGCGGTCACCGGGATAAGCGTCGTCATCATCCGGATCAGCGTGCTTTTGCCCGCGCCATTGGGGCCCAGCAGCCCGAAGATTTCGCCCTCGGCCACATCGAACGACACGCCCTTCACGGCCTCGAAGGTGCCGTACAGCTTGTAGATCTTCTCCACCGCGATCGCGGCAGCCGGCTTCCCGTTCGCGGCAGGCGGGCTCTCCTTGGTCTTCGCGGCGGTCATTGCTTCACCAGCGTCGTTTTGGGGACGTAGACATCGGCCGTCATGCCGGGCACAAACTTCTCGCCGGGATTATCGATGAGCAATTTCAACTTCACCGTCTTGATATCGCGCTTGCGCCCGCCATTGATATCGCGCTGGGTGGCAAAATCGGCTTCGGCCGATTTTGCAATCACCTTGCCGTCTACCTGCGCGCCGCTGGGCAGCACCACGCGCAGAGTGTCGTCGAGCTTCACCGCGTCGGCCTCGGTCTCCGGAAGAGGCGCATAGACCCACGTCTGCGAAAGGTCCATGATGGTCACGATCGGCGTGCCCGGCGAAACCACTTCTCCCTGCCGCGCCGCCCACACGTTCACCTTGCCGGTCACCGGCGCAAAAACCTTGGAGTAGCCAAGCTGCACCGCGGCCTGGTCCGACAGCGCTTTCGCGTTCTGTACCTGCTCGCGGGTGGAAGCCACGGTCCGCGCCGCCACCCTTGCCTGCAGTTCATGCGCCCTGGCCTGCTCCAGCGAGGCCTCAGCCGCCGCCACATTCTGCTTGGCGGTTTCCACCGCCGCAGCGTACGCCTTCAGGCTCGCCGCCGCTTCGTCGCTGGCCTGGGTGCTCATGATTCCCTGCTTGGCAAGCGCCACCGTGCGCTCGGTGTCGGCCTGTTGATGCTCCAGGTTGGCCTGCGCCTGCGCGAGCGCCGCCCGCGTCATGCGGACTTGCGCCTCGGCATTCACCGTCTGGCTCGACGTCTCGCCCCGCGTCTGGCGTTCGGTCTCTATGGTCTCGGTCAGCTTGGCCTGCTGGCTCTCGACCGTAGCCACCGCCGCCTTATGCGCGGCCGCCAGGTCGTCGCTCTCGATGATCGCGATCAGGTCGCCGGCCTTTACGTCCTGTCCCTCCTGAACGGTCAGCGTCTGGATGCGCCCCGGAATCTTCGAGCTGACCTCCACTTCATTCGCATCCACGGTGCCAATCAGATGCAGATCGCGCGGAGGCTTGGCGGTGGTCAGGTACCAGATGAGAGAGCCCACGGTCAGCAGCCCCAGGATCATAAAAACTCGATTGCGTGGATTCACTTCGTCCTCCCCTTGCTCACGTCGCTCCACGTTTCCGGCCGCGGCGACTCGGCCAGCAGCTTCGCCGTCAATGGCCCTCCGCCCGGCGGTTCCTCGAATGGAATATCCGGCATCGGCGAATCGGCATAAACCCGTTGCGCCAATTCCGCTCCGTACTGCCGGTCCTTGAAAATCGCCTGTCCCAGGTAATCCACGATCGCCTTGCGGCGCTCCGTCAGCGCTTCCTTCGTCATCGGCTCCTCGCCGAACACGATCCGCCACACGGGCGCGCTCAGGAAGTACAGAACGTTGCCCCCCAGGCTCGACAGATGGATCTGCATCCAGTCGGTGTCGATCAGTTCCCCCGACGCGATCCCCTCCCGCACCATGGCTCGATACAGAATCATCACCGGCTCGAAGACCTTCTTGACGATTACCGGCATCACCGCCGATTCGCCCTTGTGCAGCCGGATCATCTCCTGCTGCATCAGGCTCTGGAACACCTGCTGCGACAAAATCCGGTCAAAGTGGCTCAGCGCCGCCCGCACGATCCGCTCCCCCGCGCTGGCATCTTTCATCAGCATGGCCATGGTGGTGTCCCTCACCCGCGCCGCAATGTCCTCCAGCGCCGCCATGTACAGCTTTTCCTTGCTGTCGAAGTAGTAGTAAAGAAGGGCCTTATTCACGCCGGCGGCGGCCGCGATCGTCTCCGTCCGCGCTCCCGCCAGCCCATTGGCGGCAAATTCGCGGGCGGCAGCATCGAGAATCCGCTGCCGGGTCTCAGCGGACCGTTCCGAGGGGGGCGAATTGGGTTTCGTAGCCATTTTGACTAAACGGTTAGTCATTAACTAACCAGTTAGTAAAATACGCTGCGCGGCCCCTCCATGCAAGTGAATTTCTTCTCCGGCAGGACGGTGTCCCGTGTTCTCGACAAACTGGGCGGCGGGGGAATGGGTATCGCTTATTTCGCTGAAGACGTGAAGCTGCAACTGCTTGTGGCGCTCAGGCTCCTACCTGAATGTCCGGCGTCCGACCCCCGGTCGCAGGCGGCGTCCGCACTGAACTATCCCCTCATCTGCCCCATCTACGAAATCGATGAGCACGAAGGTAGCCGTTTTATCTCGATGGAGCTAATGGAAGGGAAAACGCTCAAGCACTGCCTGGCGAGCCCAGGCCTGAGGCGCACACCTACAATTTCGCATGCGCGGAAGATACCGTGAAGCATCATGCATGCAGTGCAGGCCCGCGATGTTTATCGCGACGAACTGGACGGCCCATACGGTCCGGGGCTCAGCGGCGGGCCGGAGTTACTCGACCCGCACCCTGATGCCGCGCCGGGCTACTGTAAGGCGTAACTGACTCCGATGCTCAACCCATTCGGGGTCAGCGCACCGGTTCCGTCCGTTGTGGCTGTATGGATTCCTTTGAAGGTTGGCCAGAACTGGTACTCATAATCGCCGCGGAGAAACATGCGACGATTCAATCGATATTCCACAAGACCACCCGGCGCAAAGGCAAAATAACTTCCTGCACCCTGGGCTCCCTTGGGAACCGTGAGACTGGCTCTGCCGGCCATAAGTTTCGCGTTGATGGATATCTCTTTGAAACGGTACAAACCTATGCGCGGTCCAACCATGTAACTGGACTCGGTGAGAGATCCCGGGCCACGCCAATGGAGAAACCGAGCCTGGGCTTCGATACCGGTTCGTGGAAACATCCGCCTCGTGTCCATGAACGGGGCGATACCAATCAATTGATTGTTCCAGCAGGTAAATGCAGAGCTGTGCAGACAACCATAATCCGGGTTGAATGTGGAGATCTCTGCTCCGATTTGGGCTGAACCGCCGCTCCCGCCCTCGGCTGAAGGTCTGATTTGTGCAGATAATGTAGCGGACAGCGACACACTCAAGGCGACTAAACAAAGTTTCCTATACATATTTGGGGGTCCTTATGGCTGGATTATGCCACGGGATTTCCCCCAAAACGATTACCTTTTTGTCCTGAATAGTCACTAAAGTTTTGTACGTGATCAGATCGGGAACGCTTGATTTGTCGCCGCATCGGTAAGCACATCGGGCACGCGGAATCAGGCGAGGATGACCTTCCCCGGCACTAACTACATTTGCTTGGGCAGAGATTCAAGCCGCTGTTTATACGCAACCGATAAAGTAATCCAGGCTCAGCTTGAGACCGGTTTCAAGATCGATCTTGGGCTCCCAACCGAGGAGTCGCTTTGCTTTCGATATATCGGGCTGGCGCTGCGCCGGGTCATCTTCGGGAAGCGGGCGATGCACGATCCTGCTGGAGGAACCTGTAACCCTCAGTACTGCGCGGGCACACTCCATCACCGTCCACTCGTGCGGGTTTCCGATGTTCACCGGCAGGTGCTCATCACTTTGCGAAAGTCTCATGATTCCTTCAATCTCGTCGGCGACGTAACAAAAGCTTCGCGTCTGGCTGCCGCTTCCGTAAACGGTTAGATCCTCCCCCTTCAATGCCTGCACCATAAAGTTGGAGATCACGCGCCCATCGCTGCCCTGCAACCGGGGACCATAAGTGTTGAAGATGCGCACCAGGCGCGTGTCCACGTGATGGTGACGGTGATAGGCCATCACCAGGGCTTCGGCGAAACGCTTGGCTTCGTCGTAGACGGACCGTGGTCCAATCGGGTTCACATGTCCCCAGTAATCTTCCTGCTGCGGATGTTCCAGCGGATCTCCGTAACACTCCGAAGTGGATGCATGCAGGAATCGCGCGTTATACGATTTAGCGAATTCCAACATGTTTCTCGTCCCCGTCGAGCCGACCATCAAAGTCTCGACGCCCAACCTCATATAATCCGGCGGACTCGCCGGCGAAGCGAAATTGAAAACATAGCCCACCCTTCCGGGGTCGAACGGCAGGCAAATGTCGTGCTCGAGAAAATCAAAGCGCGATTCAGTTCTAAGATGTTCGATGTTCTGCAGCGACCCGGTACAGAGATTGTCCACGCCCAGGACGGAATGCCCATCCGCCAAAAGGGCATCGGTTAAATGTGAACCAAGAAAACCGGCCGCTCCGCTGACCAGAACCCGCATGGATCGCTCCTGTGCACCACATAACACCGAGAATTCACGCGCGATCGACATCGATCGCGCGGCTCTCGACAAGCCCTAAAACGAACCCACAGAGAGATCCGTCAAGCCGGCGCGGCCGGTGGTCTCATCCGCGTAGGCAGGCACGAAATTCAAGAATCTTCTTCAATCGAGTTCAAGTCGGTTATATGACTTGATGCGCCGCCGGGGACCATCGAAGTACCAGCGCCGGTCAAAGGAGGGAGCCCATCGCGATATCGCCATAGCAACGGAACAAGCGAGAAGGCAGACCAGTAACGCGGAATATAGCGTCCCGGCGCGGAGGCGCAGCGGAACAGCCAGCCCAGATAAAGGGAATCCGCCCAGCCCGGAATTCTCACCTGGTCCCCGCTGAGGAACGCGATGGCTGCTCCGATGCAGTGAATCGCGGGACAATAATCGACATTGCGCTTGATATACAGCCCCAGCCGTTCCTGCACGCCGCCACCCAGGGTAACCACGATGTGCTTGAAGCGATGGCTCCTCAGAAGCTCCAGCAGCCGGGCGTCTTCAATATCGGCTCCGTACATCGGGGCAACATACACGCAATGGTCGGGCACCTCGACTCCGCGGGAAGCCAGCCAGGCCAGGTTCTTGCGCGCACTCGCTGGTCCGGCCATGATCCACAGCGTATTTCCTGCCTCGCGCGTCTCAGGCATCGACAGGAATTGACGGAGATACTTCAGGTCGGAAAGACGTTTCAAGGAATCGCCTTGCAGCCAGTTCCACACCAGGACCATGAAAGCTGAGTCGGTGATCGCGAGGTCGGCACTGATCAAAGCCTCACGATACGGCGGGTTGGACGCAATGTCTTTCAAAGCGGGAGCAGCCGGGACTACCAGCAGACCGCCGCGCGCCATCCGCTCCACCGCATGACGTGCGTCTCCGGCGAAAAAGTGGATCCCCAGGATCCGGCGTACCTCAGGATCTTCTTCGCGGCTTAGTCCCATTCATTCGTCTCCCGATTGCCGATGTTCGAATGTGCGCGCCTGTCAGGCATGCGTCAATACGTCCATTTCCTTCTCAATCCACTCGTAGGTCTTGGCCAATCCATCCTTGAGACGGATCGAGGGCTCCCATCCAAGGTAGTTCACGATACGCGCATTGTCGCTGTTGCGGCCGTTCACTCCCTTGGGAGCGTGCAGATTGTAAATACGTTCCAGTTTTACGCCGCCGATTTCTTCCACGATGTCGACCAATTGATTGATGGTCACCAGTTCGCTCGAACCAAGATTAATAGGCTCATGGATGTCGCTCTCCATGATCATCTGCGTCCCTTTGGTGCAATCGTCGATGTACATGAAGCTGCGCGTCTGGTGGCCGTCGCCCCATATCTCGATCTCGTGCTTTCCGCTCATCTTGGCTTCAAGTATCTTGCGGCAGATCGCGGCGGGCGCCTTCTCGCGGCCGCCCGTCCAGGTCCCGTGCGGTCCGTAAACGTTGTGGAAACGAGCCACGCGGCACTGGAGTCCGAAGTCCTCCTCAAAATGCCGGCACATGCGTTCGCTAAACAATTTCTCCCAGCCATAGCCGTCTTCCGCCAGCGCCGGATAAGCATCCTCCTCTTTCAGAGGAATCACCTCCGGGTTCTTCTGTTTTTCCCCGTTATAGACACAAGCCGAAGAAGAATAGAAAAACCGCTGAACCCCGCTATCCCGGGCCGCCAGCAGCATGTGGGTGTTGGTCAGCACGCTGAGCATACAGAGTGCCTTGTTGTTCTCAATGAATCCCATCCCGCCCATATCCGCGGCCAACTGGAAAACCACATCGGCGCCCTTCGCTGCGCGGTAGCAGTTTTCCTTTTCCTTAAGATCCAGAACCAGGTTTTCTATCCCGGCGGCGGCCTGATACCACTCGCTCACCGGCTTGATGTCCACGGCGCGAATTACGTCGGCGCCGGAGTCGAGAAGGCTCCGGACCAGATGTCCGCCGATAAAACCGCCCCCGCCGCACACGACTGCCTTCTTGCCCTTAAGTTGCATGTCCTGCACGCCCACTTTTCTTCTCGATGAAGAATTCATTTTGTCTGACATCACCGACTGCGCCGCGACCGCGGCGGCCCCAGGTCCAGCCCCGTTTAATTGGAATCCAGGCTGTCCAGTTCTCGGCCTAACCACTGCCCCGGGGGGGTCACAAATGCGACAACGTCCGACAGCGTACACTTCTCGGGCATAAACAGTTCCGTTGGCTGTCTTGAAGCATCCGGCGGTATGCGCTGGGAGAAACTGGATATCCGCATTGTACTGATTACAATCAACTTAGTTAGAGAAGCCCGCGGGATGAGTATACCATAGTCGTCCCCGGCCGTGGCACCTTCGCGGTGTCCTGCCGAGTGGGGTGGCAGGTTTCCCGAACTCCCGAAATTGACCCGTCGTCCTCGCGCGCTTAGACCGAAGCAATTCCGCGTCCGGAAGCCTCTGAATCCGTCAAGCGTGTCACAATTCTTTTCGCTGATCCCGTCCAAAGCTATGTTGTCCACGCCCGTTAACTTGCCCGTTACAAACCTTAAACCGTCGTGGCATAATTCTGCACTTGAGGACGTTCCCAATGCTCAAGAGCCTCTATATTTTTGCAGTCGCGTGTTTGTTGCCGGTTTCCCTTGCTGCGCAAAGCCAACCTTCCGCCGAGGGGCCGACGATCCTCTTGTGGGTGGGCGCCTCGTTCTCCACCTTCAATCCGGATTATGGATGCGGATCGGCTTCCCCCTTCACCTGCTGGAACGGCCAAGTGGTGGGAATTTCGCCCTATGCGCATACGGCACCCATTCTTTTTAATCGAATCGGGGCAGAAGGCCAGGCGCGATTCCTGCTCTGGCATGGTCCGAACGGGCTGACCGAGAGCACATATATGGCTGGTCCGCGCATTCGAATCGCGAGTTTCGGAGCTATGTCCCTGAACGCCCGGTTCCTGTTTGGCGTCGGTCGCCTCCATGTGCCTGTCAATCAGTTCGGTGCCGGAACCTACTTTGCCTATGCTCCAGGCGGCACTCTGGACTACCGAATGTCAAAGCGGGTTGCGGCGCGAGTGGATTATGAGTATCAAAGATGGCCGTCCTTCGGTGGTTTGAACGGAAACCACGGACTCACACCGAACGGACTGAGTTTTGGGTTCAGTTACGCTATCCCGTGATCGTCTATAACCGGGTGCCGTTGACGCCCTTTGTGTCGCTCGAAATTGACTTGCCCGATTCTTAGACCGTCGGTTTGGTGTGCAGGCCAGCGGGCCGCATCAGGCGAGCCCTGGAAACGAGATGCAGTTTTGCATCGGCAGCTGCTTGTGAGTCAGAACTAAAACAGTGAAATCCATGCCGACTTGAGCCACTCCGAATTTCAATTTGCGGAGCAGCGCACTTTTCCTGTCAGAAGTCGCCTTCGATATACTGTCACCGGAACCTTAATGCTCAAACCAATCTCATCCAATGAGCCTATGGTCAACTGCTGTCTGGTCGGCACAGGCCCAGTTGGGATAGCGTTGGCTCTTGAATTCGAGCGGCTTGGACAAGACATATTGGTTCTGGAGTCCGGAGGCATCGAGGTACAAACAACCGACGCATCGCGCGCAGAGATTGTGGATCCGCTGCGCCATGCCTCCATGGATCTCGCCGTCTGCCGTCCGATGAGGCGGAACGCGACGGAAATGTCATCCGTTCGGAGGCGTAATGCGGGTACAGGCTTGCCGAACCATGTTGCGGGAGCTTTCCGCCAATCCGAACATCGATCCGGTGTTGAGAGAAAAGCTTGGGGACATCGAGGATCAAACCCTGGCAGAAATCGTCCTCGATTGCATCCTGCGGAACACCGGCATCCACGTTGTCATTCCATCGATGATGCGCGTCGAGCATGTTCGGGCCAATGCTCGCGCCGTATCCCACTCGCGGTTCACGGATGGGGAGGTAAGGATCATCCGTGATTTACTTTCGGACATACCCAATCGGCAATCGGTTGGTCATCAAGCTCGTCTGTTGGGTTAAGAGTTTGCCGCACCGGCGACGCGGCGCCGGCATTGTAGATCGCGGCCCAGAACCAGGCGGAACTGGAGGATGTAGCCATTACCGCCGGCGATGGTGCAACCCGCGGGCTTGGAACATTCCGATCCACCGGCGGCAATGGCAATGCTGTAATCCTGCTCCATGGGCGGGCGGATAACCGGGCGGTCGTCGATTGGTTCACGAGTCACGACCCGCGCTAAATGCGGCTTTGCGCGTTGCGATACCGCCGCCACAGGAACCAGGCCGGCATGCCCAGCAGGACCACCCACAAGAGCAGGACTGGGCCGAATTCCTCGAAGAAGAGAATCATGCCGAGGACGTTGCTTCCGGCGTTTTCCAGGCCGGAGACGAACGCATTGCGCATGCGTGTGCCTACTGACGTGGACGGGGCGCCAAGCTGCGCCTGGTACTCCTCGCCAAGCTGCAGTTGCACGGTGGCGAAATCGACGCGGTGCTCGAGCGCCTTCTGCTCGGCTTCCATGCGCTCGATCTCGCCGCGGGTGTCGGAGATCTGCTCTTCCACCTGGAGCACTTCTTCCACCTTGCCGGTGCGCTGCTGCAGGATGGCCAGCAGGCGCTGCTCGGTTTCCCGAGCATTCCTCAGGCGGGCTACCAGGTCGGCATGCTGCTGGGTGACTTCCTCGCCGGATTGCGATTCGTTCTGTATGCGGCCGAGGTTGCGCAGATCGGCCAGCGAGGCCGGGAGCGCCGGTGCGGGGATGCGGAGCGAGGCGCTGAAGGAGCGGGCACTGCCCTCCGGCGTGTTGATGGTGAGTTCCGCGGCGTAGCCCTGATAACGGGTGAGGATCGCGTCGAGCGCCTGGCGCGAGCCGGTGATGTCCTTCACCTGGATAGTGAGCGACACCGTACGGGCAATCATGGGCGCGGCTGCACCGGGCGCGGTGGCGGCCACCGCTGTGGGATTGGGTAGTCCGGGAGCCACTTGCCGCAGGGCGGCCATATTTGCGCTCGCCGCGTAGTCGTAGAACTGGCTTTGGGTTCTCGCCACGGGGCCGGCCGCCGGCGATGGCGCCGCCTTCATCGCGAACCCGCCCACTTCCGCGCGCATCGGGGAGGCAACATAGCCACGTCTGGAAAGAGGCTCGGAATGGAACATGGCAAACAGGACAAGCATCGTCACGACGCATCCGCCGCCAATCGCCCATCGCCATGCACCTCCGCGAAATCCCATTTGCAACGGGATCTTCGCCTCACCTTGCGCAATCCTTTTCGCCGACTTCTCCCGGATCACCGTTTCGAGGGCTTCAGGCAGGCTCGGCACTGCCCACGCGGCCAGCGCCCGCGAAGTCTCTCGAAACTGCTCGGCGATGGCTCCGCATTCGGCGCATCTTTCCATGTGTTCTGCAACTGTGCGGGCCTCGGCCGCGGCCAGCTCGCCATCCAGCAGGGCCATGATGTCTTCCGGCGCAATGTGTTGTGTCGTTGCGGTCATGCGCGTCCCTCCGATCGGGTCAGTTGCGAGGCTGCAGAAGTGGGCGAGACAGGAGCGCGCGCCGAAAGCAGGTCGCGCAGCTTCGTCCGCGCGCGGAACAACCGCGAGCGCACGGTGTTCACCGGCAAGTGAAGGAGCATGGCAATTTCCCCGTAGCTCAACTGATCGAATTCCCGCAGCATGAGGATTTCGCGATCGATGCGTTCCAGTTTGCCCACGGCCTGGCGCAGAACCATGTCACTGTCCAGGTGATCGCAGGCGGCAGCTTCGCCGTGCGCGGGCGCCGGCCCGGAAAACATGGCGCGAAAAGCGGCCTTTCGGCGATGCGCGCGGAGTATCTTGAACCCGATGGCATAGAGCCAGGTTCGGAAAAGCGCCGTGGCCTGGTAATGCACTGATCCGCGCAGAACCGCCAGAAAGGTCTCCTGGGTAAGTTCCTCGGCCTGTGGGGTATCGTCGAGCCGCCGCCGGAAGAACCCGAACAGCGGCTGCTTGTAGCGCTCGAAAAGCAGGGTGAATGCGTCCGTGCGCCCGCGCGCGAAGGCAACCATCAATTGCTCATCGGTCTTTTCGCCGGCCGAGTCCGGGGGTTCTGTCTCGCCAAAGTTTTGCACGTGTCTTGCTGCCTCCGGATAGAGAACGTCAGCGGATCGCCGATCTTGCATGCGATTTTCGCTTCCCTTCCCTGCAACTGGTAATGATCTAAGACGGAAAAAAGTTCCCGCCGTGAGAAAAAGTCATTTCGGGGATTTACAGGCAGTGCAGGAGCCCGCCCGTTACCGCACTGTAACTCCGGCAGCCATAGCGGTCGTGTATCTTGGCCCCATGCCGACTTTTGCCGCTGTCGATATTGGTTCCAACTCGTGCCGATTGAAGATTGCGCGCGTGGTGGCGCACAAGTTGAAGACTTTGCACGAGGACCGCGAAGTCACGCGCCTCGGTTCCAGCGTCTTTGAATCAGGCCTGATCTCGCCCGAGGCCATGTCCACCACGCTGCGGGCTTTGAAGAGATTCCAGCGCGCCGTGCAGGCGCATGCGTCCGACAGGACACGCGTGGTGGCCACTTCGGCCTTGCGCGACGCGCGCAATGCTGCGGCGTTCCAGGCATGGGTCAAGGCGGAGACCGGCTGGAACCTGGAAGTGATCTCCGGGCTGGAAGAGGGTCGGCTGATTCACCTCGGGGTCATGAACGGCGAAGACGGCGTCTCCGGCAAGGCGCTGCTGATCGACCTCGGTGGCGGGAGTTGCGAAATCACGCTTTCCGAGAACAAGCGCATCCGGGAGACGATCAGCCTTCCTCTCGGGGCGGTGCGTCTCACCGAGGAATTCCTGACCACTGCAGATCCGGCGCCTCCGGAGGGACTGGCGCAAATGCGCCAGCTTATCTCCCGCGAAGTACGCCGGGCGCGACGGCGCATCCCGCCTGTTAGCGTCTCCCAGGTGATCGCGACCTCGGGCACGGCGGCAGCGCTGGCCGAAGCCTGCGCTGCGGTAATCAAATCGGCAGGAATCGCCGGCAAGCGCGCACGAAGTTCCCGGCGGCCGGGCTCCGCGTGGCGTACCGTATCAGCGGGCATGGAGGGATTCGCCCCCACGCAACTGGTGCGCAACGTCACGGCCCGACTGGCGAAGATGGCCCTTCCCGAGCGAGAGGCTATGCCGGGCATCGGGCCGAGGCGCGCAGAGATCATCGTGGCCGGCGCGGAGGTCTATGCGGAGTTATTGGACAGCTTCGGGCTGTCCGGATTTCGTTATTCCCCGCTGGGACTGCGCGACGGCGTCCTGGCGTTGATGCTCGACGAAACCGATACCCGCGCCCGCCGCCACCGGGAGTTTGAGCAGGAACGCTGGGAAAGCGTGTTGGCCACCGCGCGCCGGTACGGGGTCGACATTAAACAAGCCGAGCCGGTGCGGACGCATGCCCTCCAGCTCTACCGCGAGTTGAAAGGGCTGCACGGCCTCCCCCCCGAATATGAACACTGGCTGGCGGCTGCGGCCATGCTGCGCGACACCGGCAAGTTCATCAATCACCAGGGGCACCATCGCCATGCGCAATACATCATTTCCAGCTCGGAGGTGTACGGCTACACTCCGGTGCAGCGCACCATCGTGTCGGCCATCGCTCGTTATCTCGGCAAGAGCCGCCCCCAGCCCGGCGACCGCGCGGTGCGCAACATCCCGCCCGAGGAGCACAAAAACGTCAATCGGGCGGTGGTGCTTTTACGGCTGGCCGTCGCCCTGAACCAGGACCGGGCCAGCGACGTGCTGCGGGTAAACGCCCGGGTGTACCCCAAGCGGATCTATCTCGAGATCAAGCCGGGGCGCACGGGAGCAGAACTGGAGCTGTGGTCGCTTCGCAAGGAAGCGGCTTACTTCCGCGAGGTCTTCGGGCGGGAGCTCTTCCCCACGCTGGCATAGAGGGCGCGGGCGGTGCGCGGATCAATCACCCATTGGAGCTGGGGAGGATGCCGGTCCAGGTCCACCCGCGCGACGGCGGCCTTACGCATACGGATATTGGCGCCTCCGTTCCCGGTTACCAGGCGGCCCAGGAACTGGAATAGGTTGGGGTTGTGTCCGACCGCGAGCACGCCTTCACGATCGGCATACTTGGCGAGCAAATCCTGAAATGCGGGGTAGCCGGCTTCGGGTGACAGCGCGGGGCTGATTTCCACCCTGGAGTCGAAACCGAGTTCCGTACCTACGAACTGGGCTGTCTGGAGCGCACGCTTCAGAGGGCTCGACACGATCACGTCGATCTGTACATTTAAGGCGCCGAGGACGCGCGCCATCAGCACACACTGTTCTTTGCCTTCCTTGATCAGCCCGCGTTTGTTATCGAGCAGAGGGTTGGCGCGAATCAATCCGGCATTCGCGTGACGCATAAGATAAAGATTCATCGAATTTCAGATCCGGCAGGGGAACGCAATTGCATCTTGCGATGGAGACCTCGTTGGGCAACCGCGAAGGTGCTTTGGTCGGAAGAGCCAGCTCCTTATTTGGCTGATTTTAACACAGATGTAACATTCTGACGTCCCACTCCGGGTACGTCCGTTACTTTCCGCAAAACGACTGGAACCATCGGCTGATATAGACCTGAGCATGGGCTTCGCCGCAGTAGTGGCGCGCGCCGCGCTGGTCAGCGGCTTCTTTGTCCCACTTGAAGACGGTCAGCTTTGCATCACTGCAGTGGATCACGACCCACCGTACAGGCTGGCGGCTCTCCTCGCCGCAGATTTCGCATCGATAATTTGTCTCTATCACTCCGACCCCCAGTACAGTTTCAGTGATCAGCTCTCGGTTGATCTATCGCGCCTGTGGCTTCAAAGAAGCCTGACACGGGAAACCCGTCCTTATTCCAGCATCTGCAGATCGAGCGGCGGCTCCAGCAGGCACTCCATGTTGCGAATCCGCTCCAGCGCCCGCTGCAACGCGGAAGATTTGCAGGGCTCCACCGTCACCACGAAAGGCAGCGCATGCTGGGGATACCCGGGCTTCTGCACGAGGGCGCGAATGTTGATGCGCTCCTTGGCCAGCGAACCGGTGATCTCGGCCACGATGCCCGGCCGGTCATCGACCAGGAAGCGAATGTAATGAGGGATCTCGAATTCCGCCCCCACCTTGGCGGGCACGGAAGGAATCTCGACGCTGCGCGAGCGGTGGGCCAGAGCGATCAGGTCGCTCACCACGGCAACCGCGGTCGGATGCCCACCGGCGCCGTGACCCGAGAAGACCACGTTGCCGCCGTAGTGGCCGCTGACGATCACCATATTCTCGGTTCCCCGCGACCAGGCAAGCGGCGACCGCTGGTCCACCAGCATCGGGCCCACCGTCGCCGCGATCGTGCCGTCCCTCTTCTCGGCGCGCGAGACCTGCCGGATGGTGTAGCCAAGGTATTGCGCATAGCTGAAGTCGACGGCAGAGACGGAAGTGATCGACCGGGGCACAATCTCCTCGGGATTGACCTCGACCCGCAGCGCAAGCCGCATCAGAATGGCAAGCTTGGCGCGCGCATCGAAGCCGCCTACGTCTTCGGTGGGATCGGCTTCGGCATAGCCCTTGGCCTGCGCCGTGGCCAGCACGGTGGCAAACTCGGCGCCTTCTTCCATCTTGCTGAGGATGAAGTTACAGGTACCGTTGAGGATGCCCTCGAGGCGCTCGATGCGGTCGCCGGCCAGGCCCTGCTCGAGCCCCGGAATCACCGGGATGCCACCCGCAACGGCGGCTCCATACTTCAGGTGTCCGCCCCTGGCCGCGGCAAGCCGCTCCAGTTCCACTCCATGGAAAGCGATCAGCTTCTTGTTGGCCGTAACCACGCTCTTGCCGCTGTCGAGAGCCCGGCGCACCCAGGTGCCTGCCGGGTCGAGTCCGCCCACGAGTTCCACCATCACGTCCACTTCGGAGCCGAGCACCGCATCGAGATCCTCGGTCCAGATCACGCGGCCGGCCCAGTCCACCCGCTTGCGCGCCACACCGCGGTTGAAGACGTGGATCAATGCGCAGCCCTCCCGGCCTGGAATCGACCAGGATGCGCGCGACCGAACTGCCCACCGTGCCGAAGCCGAAGATGGCAATCCGCAGCGGACTCAGCCCCCGGGATTCCGGCCGGCCATAGACCGGTTCAGCCGTTGCGGTAATGAAATATTGACTTCCGACAAAGTCCTACCCTCGCGGTGAGCGTATGAACATAGGCTATGGCTCGATCATACCTGACCCGAACATTGGGATTGCCCAGTGCCCCAAAAGGATGGCATGATCGAATCACGATTGCTATGATGCGGCGCGCACTCTCCATCTCGCTGGTTCTCCTTTTCGGGTTGCCGGCGTTTATCGCGCTGATGCCGGGGATCGACGACGCGCGCCTGCCATTCTGCTGCCGGCGGCAAGGAACGCATCATTGCGCCATGGAAGCCGCGGATCAGAACAGTTCCTCCGGTCCGGTCTTCAGCGCTCCCTCGCGATGCCCGCAATTCCCTGCTGACTTCCCGGCCACCGTTTCTCCGATATTCGTATCCGCCGCCTCGCCCGCCGACTGGCCTGCTATGGCCGCCGGCATCTATTCGCGCGTGGCGCGCCGCGAAGCTGCCCGCGCCGGCCTGCTTCGCGCGCAACTCGACCGCGGCCCTCCTTCCTCCGTCCCCGCCTGAACCTTCCGGATCGCTGTTCTTTCTTTGCCATTGCCCGCATCCGAGATGCGGGCGGTATCGGTCCTTATCGGACGGTTCGATCCGGTCGCGGTAAACGCGGCGAACGCGGTGCGAAAACCCGATTCATCATCTAACGCGCCTTCGCCTTGCACGGTTTCCCGGAGGTCAGATTGTATGTTGCGCTTCTCTCGCTGGCTTGTCACTGCCCTTCTCATTGCCTCTTCGGTTTGCGCCCGTGCGACCGTCTTTGCGACGGTGCATGGCGTGGTGCACGATCCGCAGCACCATCCGGTCGCCGGTGCGCACGTTTTGCTGAACGCCGTGGGTTCCCACTACGCGCTCCACACCGACACCGATAATACGGGAGAATTCGATCTGCCCGAAGCGCCGCTGGGGGTCTACCAGCTCGAGGTCGCTTCGGCGGGCTTCGCCACCTTCACCGAGACGGTGACGGTCGCGTCCGGCACCAACCCCGTCCTGCATATCGCGCTGGACGTGGCGGCACAAACCAGACGGTGATGGTCACGGGGATGGACGGCGCCGCCGTGGCTACCGATTCAGCCACGCCCACGACGCTGATCAGCCGCGCCGACATCGAGGAAACCCCGGGCGCCAGCCGCACGCTGGGCATGCAGATGATCACCGATTACGTGCCCGGCGCCTACATGACCCACGACATGCTCCACATGGATGGCGGCCACCAGACAAGCTGGCTGCTCGATGGCGTCGCCATTCCCAACACCAAGATTGCATCCAATGTCGGACCGCAGATCGATCCCAAGGACATCGATCGAACTGGAAGTTCAGCGCGGCAGTTATTCGGCCGATGTCGGCGACCGTACCTACGGCGTCTTCAACGTGGTGCCGCGGAATGGGTTCGAGCGGAATCGCGACGCTGAACTCAGGCTGAGCGGCGGGAACCTCTACACCGGCGAGGCCGAGCTCTCCTTCGGCGATCACTCGGCTTCAACGGCGTGGTACGCCAGCGTCACCGGCTCTCGCTCGAACTACGGCCTGGCCACTCCAATTTCCTCCATCTTCCACGATGACACTAACTCTGGCAGCGGATTCCTGTCCCTCATCCGCAATCAGACCGCCAACGATCAGATTCGCATTACAGGGCAGTATCGCCAGGACTTCTTCCAGATTCCCTATGATCCCGATCCTACCGACTACGAGACCACTTCCGGCCGGTACAGTTCGTTTGGCCTGCGTGACGACCAGACCGAGCGCGACTCCTTCGCGATCGCCAACTGGGTCCACACTTTCTCCCCGAAGGCCATCCTCTCTGTCGCGCCGTTCTACCACTTGAACGAGTCCAACTACGATTCACCTGCCAACGATCAACCGGTCGCCACCACCTGGCATCAGACCTCCAACTACGGCGGCGGACAGGCTGACTTTCGTCGCGACTTCAAGCGCAACAATTTCTCCGCCGGCCTCTATTCCTTCTACCAGCGAGAGAACGACCTCTTCGGAACCATCGTCAATGACGGCTCCGCTCCGTCCCAGCCCAACACCAGTGCCAATGCGAGCGCCGGGTTGGTTGAGTTCTACGTCTCGGACCATCTCCACATCGGCCAATACGTCACCCTGCTGGGCGGCGAGCGCATCTCTGTTTTCCGTGCAGCACTGAATGAGACGGCAATCTATCCCCGCATCGGCGCTACCGTTGAGATCCCCCGTCTCCATTGGGTTTTGCGCGGTTTCTACGGCCACTTCTTCCAGCCTGCGCCGCTTGAAACGGTATCCAGCTCGGTTCTTAACTACGCATCCAACCTCCCCTCCGGCGAGAACACATTCACGCCCCTCCCTTCGGAGCGCGACGAGGAACACCAGTTCGGCATCGCGATCCCTTACAAGGGCTGGATGCTCGACGTTTCCAACATCAAGAACCGCGTCAACAACTTCCTCGACCACTCCAACCTTGGCGAATCCAACATGTACTTCCCGATCGCTGTGGATGGCGCCCTGGTCCGCGCCTGGGAGATGACACTCCGTTCGCCGCGGTTAGCCCGCTTGGGCAACTTCCATGTCACCTATTCCAACCAGATCGCCGAACAGCGCGGCCCGATCATTGGGGGCTTCACCTGCAGCCTCCCAGGAGACCCGGCGTGCAACCCACCCGACTTTCTCCTACGGCCCGGTCGATCACGACCAGCGCAATACTCTCAACACAGGCTTTAGCGCCAGCCTGCCGACACACACCTGGTTTGCCACAAATGTGTATTACGGCTCGGGCTTCACCAATGGCCTGGCGGGCTCAGGACAAGGACCATATCAGGGAAACAACCTTCCCGTTCACACCACCTTCGACGTCTCTGCCGGCCATAGCATCAGCGACAATCTGAAGATTTCGGCAAACGTAATCAACGTCACCAACCACCGCGTGCTCCTGGACAACTCGGTCACCATCGGCGGCTTCCACTACAACGATCCGCGCATGGTGTCGGCAGAGCTGAAGTACAGGTTTCATTTTTAGCGGTGCGAGCGGTGTTAGCGTGGCTAGGTCTGGGACCGTTTGATTCTGTACCAGGCCTGGGTTCCCAGGTCCCCGGTTTTGGGACCTGGGAACCACGATGCCTAAGGTGCGATTTTATTCGGTCGCCGACCTAGCGGTGCTAGAAAAACCAAATCTGTCATCCTGAGAGCCTGTGACTTTTTGAATGCGGGGAAGAAGAAAAGATGGGCACGAGATTTTCTGTCGAGCTATAAGGAGGGTATGAGCGAATACCGTTTGCGGGTACCAGAGCGCAGTCAGCTTGGTTGGGTAGCCCAGTGTGCGGACGATCTGGTGGGAGCCGATCATCCTGTGCGTCTGGTAGCGGCGGTTGTGCAGAAGCTGGATGTGTCGCACTTCTATGAATCGATCAAGGCGCGTGAGGGCGTGGCAGGGCGTGATACGACCGATCCGCGTCTAATGGTGAGTTTGTGGCTGTACGCCTGCATCCGGGGGATCGGTTCGGCGCGTGAGTTGGCGCGTCGCTGTGAGGAGAGCGCGCCCTTTCTCTGGCTATGTGGAGGAGTGACGGTGAACCATCGTCTGCTTTCGGATTTCCGCAGCGATCACGGTCTGGCGCTGGATGAGTTATTTACCCAGGTGATCGCATCGCTGGTGGATAAGGGAGTGGTGGGGGTGAGCCGGGTGAGCCAGGACGGAGTGCGGGTTCGGGTGAGCGCCGGGGCGGATAGTTTTCGGCGGCAAGAGCGTCTCGAGGAGTTGCTGTCCAAGGCTGGGGAGCATGTGGAAGAACTGCGGAGGCAGGTGGATGGACCGGAGCAGGCGGCGCAGACGGCGCGGCAGCGGGCGGCGCGGCGCCGAGCCGCCGAAGACAAGCTTCAGCGCCTGGAACAGGCGGTGGCGCAATTGCCGGAGTTACAGCGTCGGCAAGCCGAAGCGGAGCGCCGTGCGGGAGCCGGCAGAGAGGGCGAGAAAGTGCGTGCGCGGCAGCCGCGGGTCAGCACCACGGATCCCCAGGCGCGGCGGATGAAAATGCCCAATGGCGGATTTAACCCGGCCGTGAATGTGCAACTGGCCACGGATACCAAAAGCCGCGCCATCTTGGCAGTGGAAGTCACCAACGAGGGCACTGACAGCGTGGGGTTGAGCGGCCCGATGCGGCAGCAGGTGGAACAGCGAACCGGACAACCCATAACCCAGCACCTGGTGGACGGCGGCTATATGCGCAAGGACGATATCGAGCAGGCCCACGCTGCGGGAGTGGAACTGTTCGTACCGCCCAAGCCGGCCAAAAGTCCACACCGCCGGGGTCGGGAGTTGCACGCCAAGCCGGGAGACAGTCCCGCGGTGTTGGCATGGAAGCAGCGCATGGCCAGCCAGGAGGGCCAGCAAATCTACAAGCAAAGGGCGGCCACCAGCGAAACCGTCAATGCCGATCTGAGAAGCTATCGCGGTCTTACACAAATCACTGTCCGCGGCTTGCACAAGGCTCGATGCGTGGCGCTGTGGTGCGCCCTGGCATACAACCTGATGCATTTCGCCGCTGCCCTCGTGAACTAGAGAGCACGGGCTGCGCGGCAATGGGCTTGCAACATCAATCGCTCCACAATCCTAGAACTGATCATCAACCCGCAATGACGGAACGAACACAAAACGCGAACCAGAAATCGAAGACTTGAATTAAGTCACAAGCTCTGAGCGGAGCGAAGGATCTGCGGTTCAACCGAGCCGCCGATGCGCCAACTCCGCTAACACCGCTACCTCCGCTGCTCCACCTCAAACAACCCCGCCATCACCTCGCCCGCCTTGCCTTCCACAATGGTGGTGAACGACGACGCATTCAGGGGATGCTCGGGTCCGATATAGATCGTGCGCGCACCGCCGAGGCGAGCCCAATTGACGAAACTGGCTGCCGGATAAACCGAACCCGATGTGCCGACGACCAGCATCATGGACGCCTTGGCGATTTCGCGCTCGATGCGAGGCATGTCGTACGGCATTTCACCGAAAAAGCAAATGTGAGGGCGGAGCCGGGCGCCGCAGGCGCATCGGGACACGTCGTCCAGGCTGCGATAAACAGCACGATCCTCGACAGGCGGTCGGCCGCACTCGTCTTCGCAGCGCGATTTGGCCAGTTCACCGTGCATGTGCACCAGTCGCCTTGAGCCGGCCCTCTCGTGCAGATCGTCCACGTTCTGCGTGCATAGAAAGAAGCGGTCGCCGAGTTGTGTCTCGAGTTCCGCCAGGGCGATGTGGGCCGCGTTGGGCTGGGCCTTGGCGCAATCGGCCCGGCGCATGGAGTAAAACTGCCAGACGAGCCAGGGGTCGGCTTCGAGCGCTTCGGGCGTGCAGACCTCTTCGATGCGATGTCCCGCCCACAAGCCATCGCTGGCGCGAAACGTCGGCAACCCGCTCTCGGCGCTGATGCCCGCCCCGGTGAGCACAAAGACGCGATCATTCGGGCCGATTTTGATTTGGTCCACTTTTCTTGGCTCCTGGCTACCGGCTAATTCTCTGGCGCGGAGATTGGGTGCGGAAGGTCCGGGCATACCGGAGCTAGAGGCTGGAAAGCTGGCCACTCGAAGCCTGGTTTACGGTTCCAGCAGGATCTTTCCCGTCGTCTTCCGCGTTTCCAGATCGGTCTGGGCCTGGGCTGCATCGGTGAGCGAATAAACGTGCTCGGTGCGCAGTTTGAGCTCGCCGCTGGCGGCCCAGCCAAGAACGTCGCCAGCCCGCCACTCCAGTTCGGATCGGGTAGCAACGTAGTGCCATAGCGTTGGGCGCGTGATGAAAAGCGATCCCTTGCCGCTGAGCTGAATCAGATCGAACGGGGGCACCGGGCCGCTGGACGCGCCAAAGAGCGCCAGCAGCCCCCGCGGACGCAGGCAATTGAGGCTCTTGTCGAAGGTCGTTTTGCCGACCGAGTCGTAGACCACGTCCACGCCCTTGCCGTTCGTCAGACGCTTGACCTCGGCTTCGAAGTCCCGCTCGGTGTAGACGATCGCCTCCGATGCGCCCGCCTCGCGCGAAAGCTCCGCCTTGGCTTCGCTGGAAACGGTGGTGATGACGCGGGCGCCGATGCGTGCCGCCATCTGCGTCAGAAGGAGGCCCACTCCACCCGCGCCCGCGTGCACCAGCGCCGTTTCTCCGGCTTTGAGCGGATAGGTCGAATAGGCCAGATAGTGCGCCGTCATCCCCTGCAGCATCGCGGCCGCGGCTTTCTCCGGGCTCACGCCGGCGGGCACCTTCACCAGTTGTGCGGCGGGCACCAGCGCATATTCGGCATAGCTCCCCGCCACACCGACGGATGCAACCAGGTCGCCCGGCTTAAAACCGTTGACCCCGCTGCCCAGATCTTCGATGGTGCCCGCGGCCTCGCTGCCCGGTATCAGCGGCAGAGCCGCTTTGTACGTGCCCTTGCGGAAATAGATCTCGATGAAGTTGACGCCGATGGCTTCGATGCGGATCAGAACCTGCCCGGGTCCCGGCACGGGGATCGGAAGTTCGGCGAGTTCCAGGACTTCCGGTCCTCCAGTTGCGTGAATCTGGATTGCTTTCATGACAGGTGCAAGGATGCAACGAAAGGGTTGGGAACTGCAAGTACAGTGATTAAAGGTTAGGGATTATGGAGAGGGCGATTGAGCCGCGAGCGAAGCACGGTGAAGGCGGAAACAACATGCCCCGCGAGGATCGCATCCGCCGCGGGGCATGCCTTTCGAATCCCTAATTCCTGTTCCCTGCGCCCTGCTTCTCAGTAGATCCCGTCAGTCCGGTCGGTGAGGATGCTGGGTTCTTCGGGACCACGCAACCGCACCAGCCTGTCGATGGCATACGGAGTCCGCTGCTGGCTGGTGTAGTAGTGCCGCACCTGTAATTCGCCCAGAAGGCCGATGGCCAGCATTTGGATTCCAGCCACAATCAGCACGCCGCCAATGACAAACATCGGCCCGTGCTGGTCCATCACGCTCAGATGCGGATGCATGATCTTCAACGCCAGCAAAATGGTGGAAATAATGGTACCGGCGATGATGCCGAGAGCCCCAAAGCTGCCAAAAAAGTGCAGCGGCCTGCTCATGTACTTGAGCAGAAAGCGAATCGTCAACAGGTCAAAGAACACGCGGAAAGTGCGGCCGATGCCATAGTGGCTCTTTCCGCGCTCGCGCATGATATTCCGGATGGGAATCTCGCAGATGGAAGCGCCATACCAGCTTGCAAGCGCCGGAATGAAGCGGTGCATCTCGCCGTAGAGCGGGATGTTCTGAATGACTTCCCGCCGATAGGCCTTGAAGGTGGTGCCGAAATCGTGGATGCTCACACCTGACAGCTTGGCCATCAGCCAGTTGGCGCATCGTGAAGGAAACCGCCGCATGACAAAGTTGTCGATGCGCTCCTTGCGCCAGCCGGAGACCACGTCGTAGCCCTCGGCCAGCTTCTCGATAAAGTTCGGAATTTCGTTGGGATCGTGCTGCAGGTCGCCATCCATGGAAATCACGAATTCGCCGGAGGAGTGATCGAAACCGGCCGCCAGCGCCGAAGTCTGGCCGAAGTTTCGGCGCAACTTGACCACCAGGACCCGACTGTCGACTGCAGCGATCTCTTCGAGCAGCTTGTAGGTGCGGTCGCTGGAACCGTCGTCCACCAGGACGAGTTCAAACGTATCGCCAACCTGCTCCATGATCTGTTTCAGGCGCGCATAAAGGGCGGTAACGTTCTCTTCTTCGTTATGGAAGGGAACCACAATGGAAAACTTCGGCATAGCCAATAGTATAGATGCGTTCGAGCTTAAAAAGAGAGCAAAGATTGATGCCAAAGGACTAAGGGGAACGGGTTTAGGGACCAGGGATTCGGGAACAGGATTAGGAAAGGAGCATCGAACCTGGCGGGTGCAGAACTCGTCTTTCCAATCCCTGATCCCTGTTCCCTAACTCCTTCATTTACCGGTCCAGTTCGTCGAGCATGCTCTGCATTTCGCTGAGGGCATGACGGTTGTCAGTGCGCGCCGCACAGCTAATCCCCGATTTAAGGCGAACGATAGCCTCGGCTGTCCGCGCATGTTTCGCCAGAGTCTGTGCAGCCATGAAATACCCGGCAGTGTAATCGGGATCAATGGCGAGCAGTTGGTCAAACTCTGAAATGGCGGCATCGATCTGGCCACGGCTGGCCAGTTCCACCGCGATGCCGTATCGGGCAAAGCTGTTTTTGGGGTCCAGCGCGAGAATCTCTTTCAATCCTGCGATCTTGTCTACTGTACTCATTTGATAGGAGAGCCTCACCCCGGGCGGATTTGCTTAAATGGAGGGCGATTGCCGACACTGGAAGTAGAGTATCCCCGGACGATCGGCCCCCGCCAATTCCATTGTAGCCTTAAGGAGGCCAATCGCAATCCACATTGACCCAGTTGTCTGAATGGAAGCCGTGCCCGGGAAAACCGGCTCGAATTTTGCTTGAGTGAATACGACATGAGTTCCCCAGAATCCAACTTGGCGCCACGCCTGGTAGCCGACTCTGAGTCGGAGATGACGGAAATCATCCTGCCCAACGACGCCAACGTCCTGGGTAATCTGCTGGGCGGGCGGCTTATGCATTTCATCGACCTGACCGGAGCGATGGCGGCCTTCCGCCATTCCCGGACGCATGTTGTGACCGCGGCCATGGATCATATCGATTTCATCCAACCGGTGAAGGTTGGCGATCTGCTGATTCTCAAGTCGCGGGTGAACCGGGCTTTCAACACCTCGATGGAAGTTGGTGTGAAGGTCTGGGTCGAACATCCCCAGACCGGCGCGTTGCTGCACGTGGCCAGCGCCTACCTGGTGTTTGTCGCTGTCGACCCCAACGGTCGTCGTGTCCGGGTGCCGGAAATCAAGCCGGTAACCGCCGACGAACAACGCCGCTACGAGGGTGCGCTGCGGCGCCGGGAATATCGCGAAGCAGAGGCGGCACGACGCCGGCAGGCTGAGCAGGCTTATGCAGGGCATAGGGAAATAGAATCGGCGGCGAAGCAAAGCTGAACCGGTGGCGCCCACGCGGGCCGGGCGCGCGATTCAGGTCCCGCTGCGATTCAGAGGGGAGCAGACGTGAACCATCCGCGGCGCATCGTTTGCCTCTCCGACGAGACAGCGGAAACGCTGTATTTGCTGGGCGAGCAGGATCGCATCGTAGGGGTTTCCGGGTTTTCGACCCGACCACCCGAAGTCAGAACCAAACCTCGCATCTCAGCGTTCCGCGACGCCAACTTCGACGCTATCGTTGCGCTGAAACCGGACCTGGTATTGACATTCTCCGACGTGCAGGCCGAGATTACGCGGCAACTTGTGCTGCGCGGCCTGGCCGTCGTCAACTTCAACCAGCGAAGCATCCGCGAGATTTTCGAAATGATCGCCATGCTGGCGCGCATCGTCGGGAAACCGCACGCGGGGGAGGCCCTGGAGGCGAAGTTGCGCCGCGGCCTGGACGAAATCTCGTTATCGGCGCAGAAATTTGCGCGTCGCCCCACGGTGTACTTCGAAGAGTGGCACGATCCGCTGATCAGCGGTATCGGCTGGGTTGAGGAGTTGATCGAGATTGCAGGCGGAAGCGTGATCTTTCCCGAGCTTCGAATTTGCGGTAAAGCCCAGGAACGGGTCGTTGAGCCTGACGAAATCCTCCGCCGCGATCCCGAGGTCATCTTTGCATCCTGGTGCGGAATGAAGGTGGATCACGAAATCATCTGCTCGCGCCCGGGTTGGCAGTCCATGCAGGCCGTACGCAACCACCAGGTGTACGAGATTCCGTCGGGATGCATTCTTCAGCCCGGTCCTGCAGCCCTCACCGACGGTGTGGCCCTTCTTCATCAAAAACTGGCCCACGCCGCCGGTCTGGATCAGCCGTCCTTCGCTGGCACACCTGCAGAACACGGTGCCTCGCTCCTGTAAGATTTCAGCTGTAGACCATTCGCGTCCTGTGCGGCGAGGTCAACGGTTCTCCGAGAAGAGGAAGACGGAAGAGCGGATGTCGCGAGTGTTGAGCGGCGTTCAAAAAGGAGTCACGAAAATCTATGGCGCATTCTCATGCCACGCCTTCGCCCGTGGCGTTACCGGGCGTTTCCAAGATCATCGCCATCGGCTCGGGCAAGGGCGGAGTGGGCAAAACCACCGTTGCTGTCAATCTCGCCATCGCCCTTTCGAAGCTGGGCCAGAGAGTGGGACTGATCGACGCCGACGTGTACGGTCCCAACGTTCCGCTCATGATGGGGTCGAGCCAGGCGCCGACCGTGGGTCCAGGCAACGTGATCAATCCCAACCTTACCCACGGCATCAAGACGATCTCCATTGGCTACATCTCCCCGGGCGACAAGCCCATGGTGATGCGCGGGCCGATGCTCCACCAGATCATCCGCCAGTTCCTTCAGCAGGTGAACTGGGGCGAGCTCGATTACCTGGTGGTCGATCTTCCGCCGGGCACCGGTGACGTGGTGATTTCCCTGGTCCAGACGGTTCCTCTCACCGGCGCCGTGGTGGTGTCCACGCCCAGTGACGTCAGCCTTCAGGACGCGCGCAAGGCCCTGGAGATGTTCGCCCAGGTGAACGTTGATGTGCTGGGCATCGTGGAAAACATGAGCAAGTTTGTCTGTCCGCATTGCCACCAGGAGATCGACATCTTCTCCAAGGGCGGCGCGGAGCGCACGGCGAAGCAGTTCAACGTGCCTTTCCTGGGCTCGATCGACCTGGTGCCTGCCATTCGCGAAGGTGGCGATCGCGGTCTTCCGGTGGCTCTGGCCGGACCCAAGAGCCCGCAGGCGGCGGAGTTTTATGGCGTGGCGCAAAAGCTGATGGAACGGGCCGAAGCCGCGGCCGCATCCAGCAGCGATGTAATCGAAATCAAGTAGAGCCAGGGTACCGTGCCCGCCTGGAAGGCACAAAGTACAGGCAGCCGAGTTGACTTTCTCTTATGTTGAATGCTACATAGGGGTAGGTACAGTTGCCTATGCTCGAACTCCGCCGTGTTTCCAAACACTTCTCCGGGATACCCGCCGTGGACGATGTCAGCTTCGTGGCCCGTCCCGGCGAGGTTACGGGGTACCTGGGCCCCAACGGCTCGGGCAAGTCCACCACGATGAAGATGATCACCGCCCTCATCGAGAGGACGTATGGGCAGATCCTCTTCGACGGCACGCCGATTGAAGACGACCTCATCCGTTACAAGCGGCGGATGGGCTACGTCCCCGAGGAGCCTTACCTTTACAATCACCTGTCCGGCGCGGAATATCTCACCATGGTTGCGCAGCTGCGCGATCTGCCAGCCCGCGAAACCGCGGAGCGCATCGACGGGCTGCTTCGACTGCTCTCCCTCTTTGACGATCGCCACGCATCCATCTCCGGGTACTCCAAAGGAATGCGTCAGAAGATCCTGATCGCGGCGGCGCTGATGCACAATCCCGACCTGGTTCTGCTGGACGAGCCTTTCTCCGGCCTCGATGTCGGCTCGGCGCTGGTTCTTCGCAGCCTGATTCAGGAACTCGCCCGCCGCGGCAAAGTAGTGCTGTTCAGTTCGCACGAGCTCGACACGGTGGAGCGCGTCTGTTCGCACGTCGTGATCCTTCACCGCGGCAAGCTGGTCGCGGATGATTCCATCGCAGCCTTGCGCACCATGACCGAACTGCCCACTCTCGAAGAGATCTTCTCCCAGCTTGCGGTAGAGCAGGACACAGCTTCAATCGCCCGAAACTTTGCGGACCTGATGCATGCCTGAATTCGTGCGAAGAAACGTCGACCGCCTGCCGCTGCAATTCCGCGTGCTCTATGGCCAGTTCCTTCTGCGCGTCATCGACCTCGAGGCTCTTTCGATTGAAGCCGATATCCCGCGCTTCCTGGGCCAGTTCGCCGGCGTGCTGATGATGCTCAGCCTGGTCCAGGCGCTGGGCACGCTCATGTTTCCGCCGCCTCCCGACCTGTGGTGGCACGTGGAGCAGTCGGCCATCGCCAGGATGATGCTGGTCATCGGCCTGATCGCCGTCATTACCTGGGACAACACCTTTCCCGACCGGCGCGATGCCATGATCCTCGGCCCTTTGCCGGTCAAGCCCGGCACGATACTGCTGGCCAAGATTTCGGCATCGGCAGGCCTCCTCGGCATTTCCATCCTGGCCCTCAACTTCGCTTCGAGCGTGACCCGTTCGCTGGTCTTTGGAGGATCAGGAGGTTACCCGGGAATGCTCCGGTTCTTCCTCTCTTACTGGTTCACCATGGCCGCGTCGGGTGCGTTCCTCTACGGAGCCGTGCTCACGATTCAAGGCACAACCGCTTATCTGCTGCCGCGCCGCCTCTTCCTGCGTGCTTCCGCCTTCCTGCAGCTGGCGGCATTCGGTGTTCTTCTGGTTGCCTACTTTCTCTCGCCTTCGGTTGACACGCCCGCGCAACTGGCCGCGCTTGGAAGCCGGTCTCCATTGGCAGCCTCGCCCGTCACATGCTTTTTTGCGCTATTCCATCAATGCAATGGCTCGTTGCCTGCCGGCGCTTTCTGGCTGGCGCGCCGCGCATGGATCGCCCTGGCCTGTGCGGTCGCCGGGGCAGCGACTTCCCTGCTCGTCTGCTATCTGCGCACCATGCGCAAGACGGTCGAAGAGCCCGATCTGGTTCCGGCGGGCCATGCCGTCCGCTGGATGCCGAAACTGGGCAGCTCTCTTCAAACTGCTGTGCTTCTCTTCATTCTCCGCTCGCTGCGCCGCAGTCGCCAGCACCGCGTCGTGCTGGCTCTCTTTCTTTCCATTGCCCTTGCCTTCGGACTTCACCTCGTGCGCCAGGCGCCACCGCTGGGATCCACCACTCCCATGACCACCGATTTTGCAATCTCCACATTGTGGATGCTGGTCTTCTCGGTTCTCGCCTTTCGCGCGGTGTTTCCGCTTCCCATCTCGCTGACGGCCAACTGGGTCCTGCGCATCACCCAGCTTCGTCCGCCGCAGCGATACATTTCCGCCGTATGGCGATGCATGTTGTTGCTGGCGGTTCTTCCCCCCTTGTTGGCGGCGGTCGTCTTGTCGCTTCCGTATCGTCCCGTTCCGCAGGCCGTGGCGCACCTTGCCGTGCTCCTGGCGTTGGGATTCATCTTTGCCGATCTCTCCCTGGTCGGCTTCTACAAGATCCCTTTCACCTGCTCCTATGTTCCGGGCAAGTCGAATTTTCAACTCCTGTTCTGGGCAGGGCTTGGGGTCTTCGTCCTTCTGCTGATCTTCATGCTGCAGATTGAATATCCCGCCCTGCACAGCCCGAGGAAAGCCGGATATCTTCTGCTGGTTCTTGGCGCGGCGGCGGTGGTTCTACGCATTTACAACCACCAGCAGGCGAAGTCCGCGGTTCTCTATTTCGAAGAACCTGTCCCCGAAGTCATCATCAAGCTGGGACTCCTGCAGGCCCAGCCTCCCGCACCCATCGGCGGAAGACCGTAGGGCACACCTTCGCACATATTTCGTTCGCCTGCCGGAACTACGCCCGCGCGACGGTCGCGGCTTCTGTTTCTTCTGTCAGGACTTCCGCTGCCGTAATGCACTGGCCGCGGTTCACGTCGTTGTGGGTCACAAGGCGAATGGCGTCGGGGCCGATGGTGCTGGCGAGAATGCCCCGCATCTTCAAACGCTCGATGAGGTCCGGCGCAGAAAGATTTCCGGTCACGTGGAAGATCACGATGTTGGTCTCCACCGCATCGAGGTCGATAGAGATACCGTCGATATGCGAGATAGCTTCGGCGAGCAGGCGAGCATTGGCATGATCTTCGTTCAGGCGGGCGGGCATAGTTTCCAGCGCAATGAGACCGGCCGCCGCGAGAACCCCGGCCTGGCGCATGCCTCCGCCCAACGCCTTGCGATAGATGCGCGCCTGGTCCATGGATTCGCGAGAACCCACGAGCATGGATCCCACCGGCGCGCAGAGGCCTTTCGACAGGCAGAACATCACGGTATCGAATCCCCGGGTGAGGGTTTTCACGTCGATGCCAAGCGCGGTTGCGGCGTTGAAGATGCGTGCGCCATCCAGGTGCACCGGGAGCTTGCGTTCCTTGGCGTTATTCCAGATCTCTTCCATGATCGGAAGAGAGGTCACCCGTCCGCCGGTAAGATTGGCGGTGTTCTCGATCTCGATGCATCCGGTGGACGCGCGGAATGTGCCGCGCCCATAGATCACCGCCTCGATGTCTTTCCAAGTCAGCGTGCCGCGCTTCGTCGGCACGGCGCGAATGAGGCATCCGGAAAACACGGCGGCCGTCGCCATTTCATAGTCGAGGATGTGGGCGCGCGATTCGCAGATGATTTCCTGGCCGGGTTGCGTGAGCAGCCGAAGGGCGATCTGGTTGCCCATGGTTCCGGTGGGTACAAAGAGCCCCGCTTCGCGGCCGAAGATGGCTGCTGCACGGCTTTCGAGGAGGTTCACGGTGGGGTCTTCGCCATACACGTCGTCGCCCACTTCGGCAGTAGCCATCGCGGCCCGCATCTCCGACGTGGGGCGGGTAACGGTATCGGATCGTAAATCGATGATTTCGGCCAAGGCGGCTCTCCAGTGAACAGTGGTAGGTGATCAGTGGTCAGGTTTCGTGTCGATCCTCTGCCATCGGCGCAACCATTCAACGCTGCTCTTCAACCAAGCCAACCGATCGGCAGGCACTGACTGATCCCTGCCGTTACGGTATTTGGCCCATCGGCAGTTCCATGACGGGAGACGCCTTCCCTTCCCGGGTGGCATAGGCCCACATCCCATGGAAATTCTGACGCAGCGAGGGCTGTGCCTTCAGAAAGGCGCTCAGGAGGGCGGTCGCTTCGGTGCGTACCGCCGCGGGATCGCTCACGCCGGTCGATTCATAGGATACGTTCAGGTCCGCCTGCTGGAGCGAGGCGTCCAGGCGCACGGAATCGATCTTCCAGGTGCGGGCGCCGTCGGGAACGGAATAGGGAAACGCTTCGGCGGGCGAATCCTTGATCTGCGCCTGTTCCTGCCCGAGCTTCTCCATGTTGGGAGAGGAGATGAAGTCCACCGGCAGGAGCAGGTAGCGGGCCGTGTCATAGGCAAAATAGGCGCTCCAGGAAGCATTCTGCTTTGCCAATTCACGGGCGCGCTCCCACCACCAGACGCCGTCGTGGCCGTCCAGCGTGCCGGGGCGAAGGAAAACGCCGCCCAGCTTCCACGCATTATTCTCGAGGCCAAGGATGAAGCCCAATTGTCCGGCCGTCGCCGGGCCGGCACGCCCGGGGGTCGGGGCGCCCGTCACGTAGCCGAGAATCACCGCATACTTGCCGGGCGGCAGCGACCGCATCGAGATTGTCACGGTCATGGATCCGTTGGTGTTCGAGCAGAAAAACTGGGCGTCGGATGGAGCCGTCAACGAGGTCGCGTCGAGCAGATAGAGCGTATTCAGCTGAACCTGGCCGCCCTTGACGTAAGGCCCACCCTGCTCGATGACCCCGCGGATGCCTTCCCATTGCTGGGCAACCGCGGGCATCAGCGTGCCTTGGATAGAGCCGAAATCCTGCTGAATCACGGCATTTCCGAGTTGCTGACCGGCCGAGGCGAGCGTGTCCCGGTCCTGAGGGTTCATTTCGGCCTGGGTGGTGCAGCTGGTGGCGCGCGCCGCGGCGGGAACCATCAGAAAAGCTGCCAGCAGCGCCAGTCCCGCGCGGCTCGTCCAAGTCCTTTGTTTGCGGCCACTATGCCCGGCGCAATCGCGCATCGATCCGGCATCCTCCCGGCCCGTGGGCATTCGAACGAGCGTCTACGGGTCACTGATAGTCTAGTACAGAGGGATGGTCCCGGAAGTTCGCGCCCGGGTCCTCCGTTTTCGGCCGTGGGAGCCGAGTGTCATGAGCAACATTCCTTTCACCCAATTCCGTTTGCGCCGCAATCGAATCGGGCGCTTTGCCGGCGTTCTGGCCGCTGGTCTTTTTGCCACCGGGATGATGGCTGCACAGCAGGACCAGGCTCCGGCGGGATCTTCCGCCGCCCCGGCGGGGGCAAAATCTCCAAGGCGCCACGCGCGGCCTGCGGAGACCCAGACCCAGCCTCCAGATCCAGAACCGGCTCCGGCGCCACAACCGGAACCCCCTCATTGGCCCGTCAATGATTCGCCGGCGAAGCCTTCCGTCACATGGGATAGCCATGGGCTGCGGATCGCGGCCAACAACGCGAGCCTGCATGAAATCCTGACCGAGGTCGCGGCTGATACGGGCGCCAAGGTGGAGGGCATCGGGGCCGATGAGCGTGTATTTGGCGAATACGGACCCGGCGCAACCCGGGACGTGATTTCGCAGCTTCTGCACGGGTCGAATTACAACGTGCTGATGATTGGAGACCAGGGCCAGGGCACACCACGCCAGATCGTATTAAGTGCGCGCCGCGTGGGAAATAGTGCTGAGGGTGGAAATCGCTCCTCGAACGAGCAGCAGGATGAGGACTTTGCACCCGAGGAGCCACAAGCGGAAGACCAGCCGGTGCAGCAGCCCCCTCCCTTGATGAATGGCCGGCAACCCATGCCGATGGTCCCGCAAGGCCCTCCGGGCGCCCCCCGGACGCCGCAGCAGGTTTTGCAGGAACTGCAGCAGCGGCAGCAGCAAATGCAGGAACAGCAACAACAGCAGCAGCAACAGCCGCACTGATCGGAATCGTAAAAGGGAAGATGAAAACGGCCCGCGAACTTGCTCGCGGGCCGTCCTGTTTCTGCATCCTGAAAGCTTCGATTGAGAGCGCCGGAAACCGGATGACGAGCGGCTCGTCTTACTTGGTGCCCGCCTTGCGGTATGTTACCGAGGTTCCCGTTCCGAGATCGACTTCCCTGAGGTTGTCTTCGTTGGTGTCATACCCGCGGATGATGTGGGGAATGACAGCGAACACGACCTCACTGGAATCGTGCTCCCTGTTGTCCTGCCCGAACAGATACTTCAAGATCGGAAGCTTGGTCAGGCCGGGATAGCCGCTCATCGATTGCGTTTCGGTGTCGTTCAGCAAGCCTGCAATCAGGTTGACCTCGCCATCCTTCAGGCGCGCCTGGTGCTCTACGTGGCGTTGGCCGATCTGGGGCTGGCTGAAGCCGCCGATGTTCACCGATCCGGTCACCGTCGAGATCTCCAGCGTCATTTTCAGCGTGACCTCGTTGTCGGCGTGAACGTAGGGGGTGATGTCGATGTTTACGCCGACATCGAGGTATTGGAACTGGGTATTCACAGAGCCACCGAAGCCGCTCTGGAATGATCCCGTGGCGACGGGAACGCGGTCGCCAATCTTGAGGGATGCCTTCTCGCTGTCCATAACGCGAACCTCGGGTCTCTGAATGACCTTGGTATTGCTGTCGCTGGCCAGCAACGAGAAGGAGATGCCGGGGATGGTCACCGAGAAATCGCCGGCGTTGAGGCTGGTGAACGAATCCAGGGTCAGGCCTGAAGTGCTGGAACCCGAGGAACCGGATGACGAACCACTGCTCGGCGAAAGGGTGACGGACGCGCTGGTGGGCGGGTTGGTGCCGATGGTGCGCGTTTTGGTCTTGCTCACTTCCAAGACCATGATGTCGATCACTACCTCAGGCTTCGGCTTGTCAATGTCGGTAAGCAGTTTCTGGGCCAGCACCATCTGGTCGGGAGTTCCGCGAATTGTCAACGACCGCTGTTCCGGGGTTACCTGAATGCGGCTGATATCCAGGATGGACTTGAGAGTCCCGGCCGCTTCCTGCAGATCGGCGGCCGTGGCGGCGTTCTTCAGGTAGAACGTCTTCATGACGCTCTGTTCCAGGTCCTTCCGCTTGGTTCCGGTATCTGCAGCCACGAGAATCGTATTCGAGGACACCGGGCGCCAGAATGTCTTCGATTGCATGGCGATCATTTCCATCGCCTGTCGCAGGTTAATATCCTGCAGTTCGAAGTTGATCTTCTGCGGCTTGTAGTCGGGATCGATCAGGACGTTGATGCCCGCGATCTTGGCAATTGTCTTGTAAACCACATCCACAGTGGTCGAATTCAGGTGCAGCGAAATTGGGGTATCCCACTTGACATCGAGAATCACCGGGCCCGCGGCGCTCTGGGCTTCCACCTCGATGGCCGAAGGCTGGCCGTGGTTCTTCTGAGCCTCTTCCTTCTCCCTTGCCTGGCGCTGAATGTAGTCGTTCGTGCGTGCCATCTGTCCCAGGGCTTCGAAGTTGGTGGGATCGATGGTCGCGGCCAGGCGAAATTCGGCCAAAGCTTCCTGGAACGATCCGGCGTCGCGCAGCGATTCGCCTTTGTGAATGTGTTCGGCCCCCGCGTAGAACCGCAGTCTCAAAAATGCGGCCATGTACTTCGGATCACCCGGCTTGTGTTCGTGGGCCTTCTTGTAGGCTTGGAAGGCGGCATCGTAATCATTCTTGTGCTCGGCTTTTTCTCCGACCCTGAAATCGGATTCCGCGCTCTCGGCGACCGCCGGAACCACGACGGTCCCAGCCAGGATCACAATCAGCAATACTTTAAGCCTAGTCATAATGCCTCAGAATGGGGATGCCTGGAACTTCCACCCTAAAGCAAACCATCCAACCCGCTCTTTGCGTAATCTCAATGAAACCCGGTGGAATTGGTACTTTTCCTCTGTTTTTTAAAGAAGATAGCCCAAAACGGTACTGCCACTACCTGAATGGATCAGACGCAGGAGAGCCGCCCCCAGATTCGGAAGCAAGCTTCGCCCGGCCCCAAGCTGAGGCGCTGCAACGGGATAGCTGGAAAAGGATAGGTTTGTCCCGCTCTTCGTTACAAAAAGCGGGGCGGCAAGTCACAGGTGTAAAAGGGGGTTATCCGGGATATGCGCCAGTAATATACCCCTCGAGAGCCTGAATGGCGTGCTCCTGGCCGGAGATCACCCATTTGACCAGGTCGCCAATCGAAACCAAGCCAACCACGGAGTAATCCTGGATCACCGGAAGGTGGCGGAAACGGTGTTCGGTCATCAAGGACATGCATTCGTCCACCGTAGCGTCCGGGCCGATCGAGAGGACCGGGCTGGTCATGATTTCGCGAACCTTGGTCTCGCGGGAAAGATGGCCCATCAGCACACCTTTGCGGGCATAGTCGCGCTCGGAGAAGATGCCCACCAGTTCGTCATTGGAGATGACCAGCAGGGCCCCTATATCGTACTGAGACATCATCTGCAGGCCTTCAAAGACGGTCTGCTCGGGTGCGATCGAAAGAATTCTATTCCGGGACCTGCTTTTGAGCAGCGACCCGATGGTATCGGTAATCTTCATGAACCCCTCCTGGCGTCTTGAATCGGTCCGTTCGTCACGAAGACCCGCTCGAAGACTCCAAAAGGCAAAAAGCACCTTTGGGAGGCCCGTCACGGAAACCCGTGCGCCGGTGCCCATTCCGCTCCAAGCGTCCTTTGTCGCCTCGGAACAGAGTTTCCTTCGTCAGATGCATGATTCGCGTAAGGGCAGGTCACCCGAATGAACTTCGGGGAACCAGAATTCAAGGCCGGAAATAGCAGTTTCGCTATACAGGATCAACAGCCGGCCCGAGGCAGCCGACCAAACCTCGTACCGTAGCCGGTACTATAGCCCATCGCGTGTGTCCTGGAGAAGGGGCATCGGCGATTTTGTCATCCGGATGCCACTTTCGGAGGCACTGGTCGCCAAGACCAGATACTCAATGGCGCCGCAACTGAAAAGAGTCATCTTCGTGACATCTCCCCGGTCGCCTCGTGGATAGACTCCTTGTTACCTCCAGAAGGAATCTGGAAGAGCATGCGGCAAGCATTTGCTGCGGAGTACGTGCCGATGCGACGACCGAAGGGTACGGCGCCGCAACTAGAGCATTTCTAATTTAAGTGCTTACATATCCAGAGGAGGCGAAGTAGTTTGCGCATTCACTGGCAGTAATGGGGTTGATGATAGTGCCAATCTCCGTCCAAAGCTCTTCAGTGGCTCGCCGGGCTGCTTTGCGGAGCAGCGTCTTGAGCTTTGAGAAGAGCTTTTCGATGGGGTTCAGATCAGGGGAATAGGGCGGCAGATACAGCACAGTAGCGCTGGCCAAGGCGACGGCCTGCTGAACTCCGTCGACTTTGTGGCTACTGAGGTTGTCGAGGATGACAATGTCTCCGGGCCGGAGTGTAGGGCACAGAAACTGTTCGATCCAGGCCAGGAACAGCTCCCCGTCCATGGGTCCGTCGACCACCATCGGCGCCGTCAATTCATGACGCCGCAGGGCGGCGACAAAGGTCGTGGTCTGCCAATCGCCGAGGGGTGCCGAATCGACGCATCGACAACCCTTGGGGGCGCGGCCATACCGTCGGGTCATGTTGGTCGCGGCCCCGGTTTCATCAATAAACACAAGCCTGTCCAGGTCCATCGCCGGCTGCGCTTCAGTCCATCCGCGGCGTGCCGCCTGGACGTCCTCGCGTTCTTGCTCGCTGGCGTGCAGGGTTTTTTTTGAAGGTCAGATTCCATTTGTTCAGCTGGTGCCAAAGAGCTCCAGTTTTGATGGTGATTCCCTGCTCAGCCAACCGTTCTCGCAAATCCTGAAGTGTCAGTCCCGGCTCGGCAGCAATCCAGCGCGTAAAACCGGTTCTGCGTCTTGCACACGAGAACGGCGATGACCGCCGATCTGAAAGCTGCTCCGCACCCCGGTCTCTTGCTCTCGATCCCGCACCTGATAAACGTAGAAGCGGCTGACCTCAAAGCGTTCCGCGATCGCCGATGGACCCTCACCCCTAGCCAGTGCCCGAAGTACACGATCACGCAAGTCTTGGGAATACGATTGCATCCCGCCCCTCCCTTTCAAGGACAGGATAATTATCACACAAAATGTTTATACTTAAATTAGAAACGCTC
>CAVPNO010000146.1:0-5723 GCA_963706455.1 uncultured Acidobacteriota bacterium
CGCTGAGCAGCGAGCAGGCGGAAGCCGAGCGCGGGCCGCTGTCGACTTTCTCTGAACTGCCGGTTCGGCGGCTTGAGTTACGCGCCGGAAAGTTTGGTACGGCTGACTTCTTCGATGTGAATTCGGTGGGCAGCGACAGCCACCTGCAATTCATGAACTGGTCCACGGCACAGAATGGGGCTTATGACTATTCTGCCGATACGCGCGGATACACCTGGGGCGTACTGGCCGAGTACCAGGGACGTACCTGGGCCCTGCGTTTCTCTGAGTCGCTGATGCCCACCGTTGCTAATGGCCTCAATATGGAGTGGAGCCTGCGCAAGGCACACTCGGAGAACGTCGAGTACGAATTGCGCCGCGGCCTGTTGCCGAAGAAACAAGGGGCAGTTCGCCTTCTAAACTTCGTGAATCATGCGAACATGGGCGTCTATAAGGATGCGGTAGAGGCCTACCTGTCCGGCCAGACAACCAAGCCAGACATCACGGCGCATCCATGGAAGACTACCGCAAAGTACGGATTCGGTATCAATGTGGAGCAATGTCTGACCCACAATCTGACCGCGTATCCCCGGTACGGTTGGAACGACGGCAAGACTGAATCTTTGCTTACACCGAGATCGATAGCACTGTTTCGGGAGGTGTCGGTGCGGCCGGTACTCAATGGCATCGCGCGAAGGACCGCGCGGGTGTCGCTTTTTCCTCCAATGCAATTTCTCACACCCACCAGAATTATCTTGCGGCGGGAGGGATGGGCTTCATCATTGGCGACGGTGCGCTGCGGTACGGCCGGGAGAATATCCTCGAAACTTATTACACGGCGCATCTCTGGCGATGGGTATTTGTGGCGCCCGATGTAGCAGTACATCCAAGATCCCGCCTATAACCGCGATCGCGGTCCGGTGTTGATTCCCGGCTTCCGGTTGCACGTAGATCTCTAATGCGTCGTAGAGCGTATCCCACCAGAATGGCTTCAGATCGACTTTGGCATTCACGGCGCAAAAACACTCGGCGTGAATAATACGGTTCGGGAAGGAAGAATGGTCGGTATCAGCGCGGTTCAATTCGGATTTCGCCTTATCGCGGCCCTGGCTATGGGCGCTACGGTTGGCCTGGAACGGCAATGGCGCCAGCGCATGGCGGGAACTCGCACCAACGCCCTGGTCTCCACCGGAGCTGCGGCTTTCGTGATGTGTGGTTTCCAGCTGGGCAATGATCCTGCGGCACTGGGGCGGATCGTGTCCTACGTTGTTTCCGGTGTGGGCTTCCTGGGAGCGGGAGTGATCTTCAAAGATTCAGCCAACGTGCGGGGCCTCAATACGGCGGCAACCATATGGTGCTCCGCGGCCATCGGCGCGCTCTCCGGGCTCGGATCTCTGCACCTGGCGCTGATGGTTTCCGTCGCCGTACTTCTGACGAACGTGGTGCTTCGACCCCTCGCCTACCGTCTTCACCCGGTCCTGCCCGAAACCACTCCCGTCGAGACGTTCTACGAGATAAGGCTGACCTGCAAAGTCGTTGCTGAGAGGCACCTTCGAGCTCTCTTGCTTTCCACAATTTCGCAGCTCCCGGTTACGCTGCACGCGATCCACAGTGAACAAGATGACCCCAACGATCAAACTCACATTCGAGCAGAGGTAATAACAGCAGGCCGGAATAACGAAGCCGTGGAGCAAGTCGTAATGCGGCTGTCGATCGAAGACGATGTTACCGGGCTGAGTTGGTCCATTGTCGAGTCTGCGTTGGAGTAAGCACCTTTTCACTCTCCTGTTCAAGCAAGGCATTCTTGGATTTCTCTACATTCTGCTTGGCGTTCGGACTGCGGCAAGGCTTGGTCGAGCACGGACATATACCCCCACCGGGTATATACTGCATCCACCGTCAGGTAGATGAGGAGAATCGTAATGTCGCACGATCGTGAAAAGGTGAAGCTGCTGCAGCGTGTGCGAAGACTCCGGGGGCAATTGGACGCCGTAGAACGGGCGCTGGCAGCCGACGAGGATTGCGGGGACCAACTGATGTTGTTGGCTGCGGTGCGTGGAAGCATCAACAGCTTGATGGGTGAGGTAATGGAAGACCATATCCGCTTTCATCTCACCTCCGGTTCCAAAGAGCAGATTGCACCGGAATTGGCTGAAGACCTGATCGATCTTGTAAGAGCGTATTTGAAATGATCTGGTCGCTGGACACATCGCGGATCGCGTTTTAGGTATGCATACTGACTTCCCAAAGGGCAATCATCTGAAACGAGATTCATCCTCGTGTTTAATGGGCTCGCAGCTGATCCATTTCCGGCCACGCAGAAAACAAGCAAAAGGAATCGCCATGAAGACTGAGCCGAAGCAAGGCGCTGCCCGTGACGACGAACAGCGTAATCAAGATGCTCGCTTCGCCATGCGACTCTCGCTCGTCATTGGCGTACTGATGCTCGCGGGGAAGATGACTGCCTATCTGAATACCGGATCATCGGCAATCTTTTCTGACGCTGCCGAGTCGGTCGTCCATGTTGTCGCTGTGGCATTCGCCGTCTTTAGCCTCTGGCTGAGCACCCGTCCGGCGGTGCCGTCATTTCATTATGGATTTGAGAGGATCACTTTCTTTTCGGCAGGTGTCGAAGGAGCCATGATTGTACTTGCCGCGGGAAGCATCCTTGTGACAACAGTCCAAAAGTGGAAACACGGCCTGACGCTGGAACATCTTGGGCGCGGAACTCTGCTGATCGTAGCTGCAGGCGTGCTAAACGCGGTCCTTGGGCTCTACCTGCTACGCATTGGCAAACGGAATCATTCGCTAATCCTTGAGGCCGATGGGAAGCACGTGCTCACCGACAGTTGGACCAGCTTCGGCGTGGTGGCGGGCCTGATATTGGTGATGGTTACAGGATGGAAGCCCTTTGATCCGATCATCGCCATCGCGGTGGCAGTGAACATTCTTTGGTCGGGCGGCCGGCTCCTTCGACAATCGATTCAAGGCCTATTGGATTATTCCGATCCTAAGGTCGGCCATTTGATTCGTGCCCGCCTGGACGCGGCTTGCGAAGATCTGGGACTTCAATACCACGGCGTACGTTTTCGCACCACTGGGTACCGCCAGATCATCGAAGTGCATCTCCTGTTCCCGTACTCCATTCCCCTCGGCGAGGCTCACCGGTTAGCGACCATGGTCGAAGAGCGGTTGGCCCACGACCTGGAAACCCCGTCTGAAATCACCACACACCTTGAATCACTTGAAGATCACTCCGAGGTTCACCACGTGAAGCACTACCAGGGACTGCCCGATTAGGGCAAAACGGGCTTTTCTTTGACAATGACTCACCATGATTGGTCCCGAGAACCGCGCCAAATGCATTGATCCCATGCGCACATCGCATTTTTTCTGCAGCCCCTTGTCGCTTCCGAGAACGGGGCACACAACCACCACACCATGTGTCGCGGAGTTGAGGTTTATCGGGGCCCAGGGGTGGTGTCGTTGATCGGGCGACTCAGGAGCACACCCCGCCTGATTCGCGACACCACACCGTACCAATAACCGTACGGACGGCAGAGTGGATAAGAAAGCCTATTACACTGTCCTTGAAAGGCCGCGGAAGGAATCGATGGCATTTGACCAGATGTCTTGTCCGGGTCAGGAACGTCGTCTGGGATCCCGACGTTATCGAGTTCCGGCCGCCGTTCCGTGAGGAGAACATGCATAACCGTGCCTAGTGGAGAGGAGATGTTGAGTTGTCCCGTCGAACCAGACCCGCTTTAGTATGAACCAGGACTGACATGCCATCTCTCCGCCAAACATTCACATAGACCTCGCGCACTTAACTTACAGCTTCGTCCATCATCTCTCGCGCATGCCACTGGAAATCGATAACACCATAAAGCGGGTTGTAGTTCAATGACGAAATAAGCGATCCAGAGAGATTCAATATTGCGCTGCGAAAAATAGGAGGCGTATCGTCGTATTAGCATCAACCGTCAGTTCTGCCAGGACTCTATTTCATTTCCAGTAAAGCCGCCATTGTCTCAACACCATCCCACAGATTCTGAATCCGCAGATTCTCATTGGCGGCGTGCTGGTTGTCGTCGTAATTTGCGATCGGCACGGTGATGGTGTGCGTCCTGGCTGCTCGCACCATTGCCTCCAGCGGAACGCTCCCGCCCATCGTGGGAAGAAGAACCACGTCACCTCGCGCGCGCTTCACGGCCGCAACCACTTCTTGCGCAATCGGCAGATCCATCGGCGTACGAACTGCGTTGTAATTGGCTGGGTCGAATACAATCCGGGCCACCCGCGGGTGCGATGTCAATTCGTCCTTTGTCGGCTCGTGATCCACCACGAAGAAACCCTGAGCCCGCACGAATTCCGCGACGCGCTGCTGCTGGATCCGCCAATCAATACCCACCACCAGCCTAAGATCGATGTCGGCGACTGCTGAGGGCGGCACCACGTTGGCGGCATGCGTTCCGGTCTGGCCCGACGCGAATCCGTTGATATTGAGCGACGGTTCGTTGATCGACTCGAGCAGCGGCTTGCCTTGGCTCTCCACATGTCCCAGCCAAAACGAGTCCATCAGCATTTTGTCGTTCTTCGGAGCGTCGGCCAGTGCATCCTTCTCGATCGCGGAAAGCGGTGCGATGCCATCGTAGAAATGCGGAATCAGCACGTGCCCGTTCTCGTCCTTCATCGCCGCCAGAAGGTGGGCGAGCATCATCGCCGGGTTTGGTGCCCAGTTTCCGTAGTGTCCGCTGTGTAGCCCGTGATGTGGCCCATAGACCGTAATTTCAATGTGCGCATCGCCGCGCGCTCCGAACACGACCGTCTGTTTGCCGCTCTGATCCACCGGGCCGTCGCAGATCAGCCACACATCCCCATGCACCGCATCCCGGTTCGCATCCAGAATTTGCTCCAGATGCGGGGATCCAGCTTCTTCCTCGCCCTCCCATACAAACCGAATGTTGGCGCGAGGATGGATGCCCGCCTCCTTCAATGCATCGAGTGCCGTGAGCTGCGCGAAGATCGCCGCCTTATCGTCACCCGCACCGCGGGCGTAGATCCTGGACTCGCCATTAACGGTTCGCAGCTCCGGCTGGAAAGGAGGCGTCTCCCATTCCGACGGCGTCACCGGCTGGCCGTCATAGTGCGCATACAAAACGATGGTGTGTTCCGCGCCGGGCGTCCGAATCTCGCCGTACACTACCGGTGGCGCTCCGGCCACGGTCAATAGTCGAGCTTCCATGCCGCGCTGTCGCAGCGCGGTAAGCAGGAAATCTGCATTGTGCTTGAGCCCTGCGGGATCTGCTGCGACATTCGGAATCGAGAGAAAATCCCGAAACCTATCGGTCAATTCCGCCCGATTCGCCTCGGTGTACGACCGTATCGACGCAACCTGTGCCAGTGCTACGCCGCCCTGCACAATGAGAATTAGAAGCACACCGATTGGCCTCTGTATTGTCATCCAAACGTTTCGTTGCCCCCTCGTTCGATCATTCACGTTTCTATCTCTCGTTCTCCCTTTACCTGTGGGGTTGATGTTTATAATCCGTGGCGCACTGAAACGATTGTCGGAGCCAGTACTGCAACGCCATTTCCCCCCCCGATGCAAGGACGCGCTGACATTCGCCCTTTGGACGCCGGTGGCTCTTCGGGCACACTCTGAAACGAAAGCCAAGACGGGTTCTATGCGCTATTGGTGGGTCAATCAGAACCAGACGTTCCGGCATGAAATTGCCGGCCGG
>CAVPNO010000147.1:0-3115 GCA_963706455.1 uncultured Acidobacteriota bacterium
ATTCCGGGCTCAGGAGGTCTCCCCTATGCACCGTCCTGGCGTTGGTTTTTTCGCCCTGCTTCTTGCCATTGCCATGCCCATGCGAGCCCGCGGACAGGCGGAGTACGACGCCGAACAGGAACATCCGTTTTCGCGCGTGCTGCTCGCCGGGACCGTTTCCACGCTGGGCATCGGAATCAACACCGCAACCAATCTCGGACCGAAGGTCGATCTGCGCACCTTCGGCGACTACACCAATATCAACCACAGCTTCGCGCAGAGCGGGTTCCACATCGGGCTGAATATCGGCATGGCGAACTTCGGTGCCAAGGCGGATCTCTATCCCCTGCACCGGTTTCCGCTGCGCATCAGTCCCGGGTACCTCTTTTACAACGGCGACCGGATCGCGGCGAACCTGCGTGCCGAAACCGGCGCGACCTTCACCATCAACAACGTCCAGTACGCGTCAGACGATCAGCATCCGGTGTACGGCATCGGACGCCTCAAGCTGAGCGGGGGCGGTTTTATGGTCACGGCCGGCTTGGGACACTTCCTCTCCCACTCCTATAAGCGCCTCACCTTCCCCTTCGAAGCGGGCGTGGCCTTCATCAGCACACCGGTGGCACAGTTCAATCTTTATGGCGAGGTCTGCAGTATGACCAACGTGCGCTTTTGCCAGCCGGCTGCCCAGTTCCCGACGTTCGCCACCAACCTCGTCGCGCAGGTGAAGACGTGGAACCACGAGGTGGCGCCGTATCGCATTTACCCCATTTTCGAGGGAGGAGTTGCCTACTCCTTCGGTCTCCGCCGCCGAGGCGTTTACTAGGCGCCGCAGCATCGCCCCCACTCGCGTTTTGCTAAAATGATGCTCGATCCAACAAGAGCCCATGACCACAGTGCAGGGCCCCCAGGTCCATTCCACGATTGACGATCCACTGCAGCAGAAACTTTCCGCGCTGGGGCGCCTGGTGGGAAACACGCCGCTTCTGGGCATTCGCTTCCGCTTTGCGGGCCGGCCGCGGATTCTGTTCGCCAAATGCGAGCAGATGAACCTGACCGGGAGCATCAAGGACCGCATGGCGCTGCACATACTCAAGAAGGCCTACCTCTCGGGGGACCTCCATCCCGGCGATACCATTGCCGAAGCCACCAGCGGAAATACCGGGATTGCATTCGCCGCCATCGGACGGGCGCTCGGCCATCCGGTCACCATTTTCATGCCCGACTGGATGAGCCGCGAGCGCAAGGACCTGATCCGCAGCTATGGCGCGCGGATCGTGCTGGTCAAAAAGGAGGAAGGCGGCTTTCTGGGCAGCATCCGCCGCGCGGAGGAGTTTGCCCGCGAGCGCAACGACGTCTTCCTGCCCCGCCAGTTTTCCAACGAGGCCAACGTCGAGGCGCACCGCATGGGAACCGGCCCGGAAATCGAAGAGCAACTGCAATCGCTGGGCCTGGAGCCGGATGCCTTCGTGGCCGGCGTGGGCACCGGAGGTACGGTGATGGGAGTCGCGCATTTCATGCGCGGCCGTAACCACAGGGTCAGAATTCACCCCGTCGAGCCCGCCGAATCGCCCACGCTGACCACCGGCTGCAAGGTCGGCAAGCATCGCATCCAGGGCATTTCCGACGAGTTCGTCCCCGCAATCCTGGATCTGTCGGGGCTCGACGATGTCATTCCGGTCTCGGACGGCGACTCGATCCTGATGGCCCAGAAGCTGGCCTCCGACCTCGGACTGGCGGTCGGCATCTCTTCCGGGTGCAATTTCCTGGCCGCGATCCGGGCGCAGGAACGCCTCGGGCCTGACGCCGTCGTGGTAACCGTCTTTGCCGATGACAACAAGAAGTACCTCTCGACCGACCTGCTCCGCGAGGAACCCGTCCGCGACGAATATCTTGCCCCCGGCGTCGATCTTCTGGGGCTGACAGCAGTCCGCCGCGTCTGCTCCTTCTGCGACCACCCCGAACCGGGTTAACACGGCGATCTCGGCTGCTTCCAACCATCTCACAGCATTGGGTTTGTCCAAAATATCGACGACCGGCCCGGGCAACGGTGAACTGGGACTGCCGACGGAGAGCTCCTCAGAACTTCCGTCATGCGATTCCGCAAGACCTGGAAATCACCCTTGGGGTATGATTACGTCTATTAAGATGACCGGTCTGTACCCTTCAGGCCGTTTCGGTGGTGTCTGTGTCTCGATTTTTCCAGCGACTCGTCTTCGTTTTGGCCGCGGCGGTGTTTGCCGCCCTTGGACTGGGCTTCGGCCTGGGTGAGTTTGGTTTCTTCGGCGTCCATGCCGGGGCCGACCAGGATGGCGCCTATCGCCAGATGAATGTGTACCAGCAGGTGCTCAAGCGCATTCAGACCGATTACGTCGTCGAGCCCAACATGCAGCAGGTGACGACCGGCGCCCTGCACGGGCTGCTGGAGTCGCTCGATGCCGATTCCAGCTACCTGACGCCGACCGAATACAAGATCTACAAGGATCGCCCGGCGACCGGCGTGGCCCAGGTTGGCCTTACCGTTTCCAAGCGCTTCGGCTACGCCACGGTGGTGGACGTGCTGCCCGGATCTCCCGCCGAACGCGAGCACATCAGCGACGGCGATGTGATCGAGTCGATCGGCGACCAATCCACGCGCGAACTGTCGCTGGCCGTGATCCGGATGCTGCTCGACGGCAAGCCGGGAACCTCCGTGACGCTTTCGCTGGTGCGCCCCCGCAAATCCGATCCCGACAAGGTGACCCTCACGCGGGCCATGGTCCCTGTTCCGCCGCTCTCCGAGCAGGAGTACGACAACGGCACGGTGCTCTACCTGAAGCCGGTGGTGATTAACAAGGCGCGGGTAGACGAACTGGCGGCCAAGATCAAGGCCGGCAAAAACCGCAAGATCCTGCTCGACCTCCGCGACGTCTCCGGCGGCGAGCCGGAGGAGGGACTGCGGCTGGCCAACTTCTTCATCAACCAGGGCACGCTGGCCTCGCTCGAAGGGCAGAAGTTTCCCAAACAGACCTTCAATGCCGATCCGGCGACGTACATCTCGGGCGCGCCCCTGGTGGTGCTGGTGAACCGCGGGACCTACGGCGCGGCAGAACTGACAGCGTCGGCCATCGTAGGCGACAAGCGCGGCGATGTGGTG
>CAVPNO010000148.1:0-170406 GCA_963706455.1 uncultured Acidobacteriota bacterium
TGAGGAATAATGCCAAAGCAACTTCAAAAGTGATCGGAAACGGTTGGCCCGCGAGCCGATCACGACAGGATGAAGCAACGTCGCGGCCCGGAGAGAAATGGCCCGGAGAATCGCTGGGGAAATCGAGATATTGGTTGCGTGGTCGGTCTATCTTTTTAGCTTGAGGAAACCGCTCGCGAACATTGCATGTTTTTCGATGCGAAGCGGTGACCTGGGGACGCCTGGAATCGACAACGCTCGCTATTGAGGTGTGTAGACGCTAGTTTGGGGAAAACGTTTGTTATTTTATGTACGCTGGTTGACGGTGATTCCAGCAAGGAAAATTGGAAGGCCGCCCTGGTTAAAGAGCGGCCCTCGTTCGCGTTACACCGAATTCTATGCCTATTTATTGTATTGGCCCGTTACTTTTAATTTAATTTACTTGTTGCGCAGCCCGAAGCTGTAGGCCACGCCAAACGTTGCGATGGGATAAGTCTTGAGCGGCTCCAGATCCTTGGTCCACTTGGTAACCTGGGACGCAAGATTGCTCTGGATTTCGAGCGCGATGGGGTTGGTAGTGCTGGAGATGTCGGTGCACATGGTTTGCGCCTGGTCGTAGCAGGCCCAGCCCGCGAGATTCACTTTGACCGTCGGTGCGCCGGTGAACGCCGCGCCCAACTCGAACGGGAACGACCAGTGGCCTTTGCGAGGCAGCGTGTTGCCCCAGCCCGTTGTGACTGTGAAGGCCGGATTTGTGGTGTGCAGGCTGAGCAGCGCGTTCCCGTTCACGGGGACGGCTCCGGTGGTTTGGTTGGCGCTGGCCGAATAATACGTCTGACCGTTGAGCGTGAAGCTCGTACCGCCGGGCACATTGGCCGTAGCGCTGATCTGGTTGCCGTTATAGAACAATACCCCGGGACTGATGCGGAACCCGAGACGGAAGGGATAGAAATCCAGTGCGGTGCCCGACGATGTCATGTTGAGGCTGGCGTTGGCCCCGATGCCACTGGCGGTAAAGTTGGTGGAATAGTTGAAGAAGCTGCCCCAGGGGCGAACGTTGAGGTGTGAGTTGAGATTGGTCGTCAACGAAACCTGGATGCCCATCGGAGAGATCCCGGTTCCAAGGGCCATTTTCGAGAAGGCGTGCCCGGACGAATTGGGAATCTCCGTCACCGGAGCCACGGACGAATGCCCGCCTCCGGGGACGGCATCAGAATCCAGGTAGCTCGACCCCAAACTGGTCGACTGCGCAAACAGGACCGTGGAGGCTCCCAGCAAAATGACAGCAGAAAACAGCCTGGCGTTTTTCACGGACTTGCAACCCTCCATAAATAATCGGCGGCAGATTAACGATCTATATGACCCCGATTGCGGCCTCTGCCTTACGCGCGGTCCGGCCGTCATTTAAAGGCGAGCGCAATGCAGAGTTTCGTCTGCGTCAGATGGATCCGCAATCCGGGTATTTGCGGTAAGAGTACCATGCGTGTGAACTTTGGGTATGGGTCACAAGTTACTTTTCGTTTACACGAAAGTTGTAAAATTGCTGCCCGCATCGTGTTGCGCGGAACCTAAAGTAACATTCACATGGATTTCTTCTGGCGTTGGTGCGTTGTGTGTGATTCAGATCACGTTCATCTGGGTATTTGCGTTTTGCCGTAATCTTGGCGTATGGCAAACGTGCCACAGAGCCGAGCGAAGATAATGACGGAACTACGCCCGTCGCTTCTCTCCTGGTATGAGCGCCATCGCCGCGATCTTCCGTGGCGGCGCAGCCGCGATCCCTACGCCATCTGGGTTTCCGAAATCATGCTGCAGCAGACGCGCGTGGCTGCGGTTGCCGAGCGCTACTCGGCGTTCCTCAAGCGCTTTCCCTCGGTGCAGGCGCTGGCGGCGGCGGCCGAAGAAGATGTACTCGCCCTGTGGAGCGGCCTGGGCTACTACCGCAGAGCGCGCATGTTGCACAAAGCCGCGCAGGTGGTGGTTTCGAGCCCCTCGGGCGCGATGCCCGAAACAGCCGAGGATTTGCGGGCTTTGCCGGGCGTGGGCGCCTACACTTCCGCGGCCATTGCCAGCATCGCGTACGGCGAGCCGGTCTCGGTGGTGGACGGCAACGTGGAACGCGTGCTGTGCCGGCTTGCGGGCTGGAACGCCGACGGCGGCCATACGCGCAAGGTCGAGCAGTTGGCCGCGCAGTTTCTCGACAAAGAAAGGCCGGGCGAATTCAACCAGGCGCTGATGGAACTCGGCGCCACCGTGTGCCTGCCGCGCAATCCGCAATGCCTCACTTGCCCGATCGCGCAAGGTTGCAAAACGCGAGGGGAGCACAAGACCGCCGCGCGCCGCCGATCGCTGGTCCGCGAAATGGCCTATGCGCTCTGCCTGCGGCGGAGGGGAAACAGCCGGGATTCCGGGCGCGAAGAAATTCTTCTCGAGCAGCGCCCGCCCACCGTCACCGTCATGCCCCGCATGTGGGAATTGCCGCCGCTGCGCGAAGCCCTGGGGAAGCACGTGCGCCTGACGGTTCGCCACGCCATCATGAATGTCAATTACGTGGTGCGTATCCGTGATGTGCGCGAGGACGAGTTGGGGGACATGACCGCCGCCGGCGGAGAGCGGCGCTGGGTTCCGTTGACCGAAGCCGGAGCGATGGCTCTCACGGGGCTGGCGCGCAAAGTCCTCAAGCGGGTGATGTCGCCATCCCGCGAACCTGCTTAGGTATCTACTGATCAACCCATAAAAAAATCGATCTGGTGGCATCACGATCTGCCTGGCTAAAAGCCCTCGGCACATACTGGTCGTTTTTCGGCACGACGAAAGTCGTGCCCCGTTCGAGGCATGTTTTGAAAGTAGGTCAGTAATAGAAAAGAGGGTCCAGTAATAGAGTGGTAGGTGTGAACTGCGAATGACGTATGACGCGCTGGCTGAGACCATGATGATCCGCAAATTCCTCTCCACTTCCGCCCTCGTCCTCTCCGCCGTATGTGCCGCTGCGCAGCAGCCTGCGGTGCCCGAGGTTCCAGGCCTGCCTGCCGCGGCGCGGGCAGCCACGGCTTCGATCGACAGCGAGAAAATCCGCGCTCACGTGCGCTTTCTGTCTCTCGATCTGCTCGAAGGGCGGGGTCCAGGCACGCGCGGCGACCGGCTCGCGGCCGAATACATCGCCACCCAGTTCTCTCTCGAGGGCCTCCAGCCCGCGGGCGAAAACCACACCTGGTTCCAGCGCGTGCCTCTCTACGCCGTGCATACCATCGAGGACAAGACCGACTTCTCTTTCGTGCCCGCAAGCGGCAGCCAATCGATCGAATTGCATTACGGAGAGGATGTCGTCGCCAAGGACCAGACCGGCCAACCCTCCGCCGACATCGATGCCCCCATTGTCTTCGTGGGCTACGGCATCCACGCGCCTGAATACCAGTGGGACGATTATGCGGGCGTGGATATGAAGGGCAAGATCGCGCTGGTGATTGTCAACGAGCCACCCTCGGAGGACGAGAGCTTCTTCAAGGGCAAGGCCCTCACCTACTACGGGCGCTGGACCTACAAGTACGAAGAGGCCGCGCGCCGGGGGGCCGTGGGGGTGCTCATCATTCATCGCACCGACCTGGCCAGCTACGGATGGAACGTGGTGCGGAATTCGCAGGCCATCGAGAAGAGCTACCTGCAGGGCGATCCCGATGCTACTCTGCGCGCTGCCGCATGGATCCAGCACGATGTGGCGCAGAAGCTGCTGACTCTCGGCGGACTGGGTGACCTCGACCAGGCGATCGACAGCGCCGGCAAGCGCGGTTTCCACGGGGTGGAATTGCCGGTGCATCTTAAGGCGCACATCGAGAGCCGCGTGCGCCGCTACGACTCCACCAATGTCATCGGGCGGGTGCCGGGCGCGGCGTCAGGCGGCGGCGCAGTGCTCTACACCGCGCACTACGATCATCTGGGCATCGATCCCGATGCCAAGGGCGACAACATTTACAACGGCGCGGCGGACAACGGGACCGGGTGCGGCATTCTGCTGGAAATGGCGCGGGCGTTCGCGCAGTCGACTCAGAAGCCGCCCCACGATGTGTACTTCGCTTCGGTGACCGCGGAGGAACAAGGCCTTGCTGGGCTCGCAATATCTCGGCATGCATCCGCCGGTGCCCGCTTCCGGGATCACCCTCGACCTCAACTACGACATGGTGCTGCCCATCGGCACTCCGCGTTCCGTGAACCTGACCGGCGCGGAGCGTATCGATTTCTGGCCCACGATCCGGACTGTGGCGAAGACGTTCGATCTCGAGCTGCTTCCCGATCCCACGCCCGGTGCAGGCCACTACTACCGCAGCGATCATTTTTCGCTCGCCCGCGTGGGGATCCCGGCGTTCTCAGTCGATCAGGGAGAGCTGTTCGAGGACCACGACGAGTCCTGGGGCCACGCACAATATGAAGACTACGTGGCGCACCACTACCACCAGCCTTCCGACGAATATCGAGCGGATTGGGATTTCCGCGGCAACGCCAAGCTGGCGCGCTTCGGCTTCGTGCTGGGCTGGCTGGCAAGCGGGCAGGCCAAGCCGATCGAATGGAAGCCGGGAGATGAATTCGAGGCGGCGCGGAGGAAGAGCAGGGACTAGGAAACAGGGGTCAGGGTTAGGGAGTAGAAAGGCAGTGAGTCCGGTCCACGCATGTACATTTCTGAAGATGAAGTGCGCGCTGTGTTGACCTACGAAGCGCTGATTCCGGCGATTCGCATGGCGTTGATTGACTACTCCGCCGGCCTGGTCGAGCAGCCGGCACGCATGATCCTGCGCGCCGGAAATGCCGAAGGACACCGAAATGGGTGGTTCGGGGTCATGCCGGTAATTCATGGCGACGTCATGGGCGTCAAGACGGTCACCTTCTATCCCGGCAATGCCGAGCTGGGCGTTCACACCCACATGGCCATCATCGAGCTGCTGGATCGCGCCACCGGCGCTCCTCTGGCGGTGATGGACGGCCGCCTGATCACCGAGATGCGCACCGCCGCGGTATCGGCGGCGGCTTTCGCCGCGCTTGCGCCGCTTCACTTCGATGCGCCGCCGACGAGGTTCGGAATCATCGGCTCGGGCGTGCAGGCCCGCGCTCACGTTCACGCGCTTCGGCTGGTGTGGCCGGAGTTGCGCGACATCCTTATCTGGAGCCCGACACGCGCGCATGCCGAAGCCTGTGCCGGCGAGCTGGGCGGCAGCCCGGCCGCGATTGAAGAAGCCGCGGCCGCGGACGTGGTTCTCACTGCTACGCTGTCGACCCAACCCGTCCTCCAGGGCCGATGGCTCAAGCCCGACGCGCTGGTGCTCGCCGTGGGCGGCATTGGGCCCATGAACCGCGAGCTGGACGACGAGGTAATGCATACCTGCTTCCTGGTGGCCGAGTCGCGCGATTGCGTGGCGCGCGAATCGGGGGACGTGATTGGTTTCGGAGCAACGATCCATGCCGAAATCGGCGAAATCCTGGCCCGGCCGGGGGCAACGGTCATTCCCAAAACGGGCCGCGTCCTGTTCAAGACCGTCGGCATGGCCATCGAAGACCTGACCGCCGCCAGGCTGGTGGGGAAAGGCAGGGAACGTTAGGGACAGGTTAGGGATTAGGGGTTGCACATCAGGGACGTGAGCAGAAATCGAGAATCTGCGTCTATTCCGGTAACGGTCCTTCATCCGTATGCCTGGCTTGCATGGTTTACTCGTTCCCTTCATCCCTTGTTCCCCTGTTCCCCGCTTTTCAAAAAGCAAACTTGATCTTCGTCAGTTAAGCAAGCAATCAGGTGATTTAGGCTGTTAGGGCAAAATGGACTTCATACACTCTCAGAATTAAGGTCGTGAGGATCGATATGAAATTGAAGGCGTTGGCGCGGTTGCTGCTGGTTCTGACCCCCATCCTCTCCGGGTGCAAAGGTTTCTGGGACGTGCCCAGCGGCAGCGGCGGCGGCGGGACGGGCTCGGCGAGCGGCTTCTTCTATGTACTTAACCAGCAGACAGCCCAGGTCACCGGGTTCTCGTTTGCCGCCAGTTCCACAACGCTGACGGCCGTCTCCGGCAGCCCGTACTCGTTGTCGGCGGCTCCGGTGGCGGCGGCCATGTCGCCCAACGGCGGTTTCCTTTACGTCAGTACGGCCGCGGGGATTTTTGCCTACGGCGTCAATGCGACCACGGGCGCATTGACCCTTCTCAACAACGCCACCGCGATTTCCTCCGACGCGGCATTCGCCATGGTTGTGGATTCGTCCGGCAGCTGGCTGATCGAGGCGGTTTCCGGTCTGGGAACAGTGGCAGCCATTCCTCTGGATCCAACCACCGGCGTGCTGCTCACCGGCGGCACGGAAAAACTCGTCAATTTGCCCTCCGGGTCTGCGTCAGTGGTCCGACTGGCAACCACCCCAAGCGCAGCGGCCAATCCTTACGTCTTCGCCGCCATGCAGACTTCCGGCCTGGCGGTGATTGCCTTTAACTCCGCCTCCTCGGGCAATCCGTTCGGGACGGTCCAGACGATCAAGCCCAAGAACAGCGGCGGTGGCGATACGACAGTTGCGGTGGACCTGACGAGTCCGGTTCTCTACGTGGGCGAAACCCTCGCATACAGCGCCAACACCAGCAACCCCGGCGGCGTGCGCATGTTCACCTACGGCGCCAACTTCGCCTTCAGCGAGGTTTCGGGATCGCCTTACTCCACGGGAGGTCTCGGGCCGTCGGCGATCCTGCCTACCAGCAGCTACGTCTACGTCGCCAACAAGACCGTCAGCGGCAGCAGCGACGGGAACATTACCGCATTCGCCATCAACACCAGCGGAGGAACAGCGACCGGGCTGACCGCGGTGACGAGCGGAACCATCTCGGCCGGCGTCAGCACCATTGGCCTGGCGGAGGACAGTACGGGCACCTACATCCTGGCGGTGAATAACAGCGGCAGCCCCGACCTGAATGCCTATACCATCGGCACGACCGGCGCGTTGACATCCTACGCGACCGGCTCCACGGGTACGGATCCGACCGAGCCCGTCGCCATTGTTGGCCCTTGAACGGGCACAAGCATGCGGGATTACAGGAACCCGTTCTAATCCCTGGCCCCATCCCTGCCTTTATTGCGGCGCGGCGCCCGAGCGCCTGGGCGGCGTGAGAACAAATCCCTTCCGGATGAGCGAAAAACCCTGCTGCGGAAGCTCGGCCTGCAGCAGCTCGTCCTCAGGCCCAGCGAACAGATCCGTGTTCGCCCCGGCGATGGTCGCCACCAGGTGGTGAACCGTTACGGGCTTGCCGTCCAGCATGCCTTCCTCGTCGGGATACGTGGCCAGCTGGATAGCCTCGACGCTTCCTGACTGCTTGGGAACGATCGCCCACAAGTCGCGGCCGTTCTGGGCTGCGGCCAGCGCAAGCAGCGTCTCCAGCGCGCCGGGATCGAAGTCGGGCAGGAACACCGCGCCGCCGTGGGCGGCCAGCCGCGTCGTCGAACTACGCCCGTTGGCAGAAATGTTGAGGAGGAACTGGCCGGCATCCGGTTTGGCGATGACGTTCACAGCCTGGCCGTTCACCGTGGCACTCACGATCACGTGTTCAAGGTGGCGGGCTGCATCCAGTTGCTCGGTTTTGGATAGAGCGTACTCGAGGCCCTGCATCGAGACATGGACGGCCGACGTTGCCTCGTCGCCGCCGGAGGTGGGCGTGAACCGAAATTCGGCGGTTCCCACCGTGTGTCCAAGCTGGCTCACCGTGAAGTTGCCCGATTTCACCGGCGGGGCGCTCGCGCGAGCCGCGGCAACGCCGGGATGCGGCTTGCCTGTGGACCGGGGCGGAGCCTGCGCCGCGACAGGGCGCATCGCGGCGGAGAACAAGGCAAGAAACCCCAAAAGACAGGGAACAAGGGACCGAGGGAACAAGGGACCAGAACGCGATCTGTTGAGCAACACGGTTGTTCGCTTAGACGGCGTTTCCCGGCAAGAGTTGCGCAGACACAGGAACCCGGGGACTCAGCTCGATTCTTTGAACGCCTCGAGAATCCCGCCGCCAGCGGACCTGCTGAGTCCCCGGTCTCTCAGTCCCTGCCTATCACTTCTTCGCCGCCTCGAAGCGCTTGTCCACTTCCGCCCAGTTCACCACGTTCCACCATGCGGCCAGGTAGTCGGGGCGGCGGTTCTGGTACTTCAAATAGTAGGCGTGCTCCCAGACATCGTTGCCCAGGATCGGATGGAGGCCCTGCGATACAGGCGAGTCCTGATTCGGGGTGGTGATCACCTTCAACTTTCCGCCCTGTATCACCAGCCATCCCCAGCCGGAGCCGAATTGCTTGGCCGTGGTCTCGTTGAAGAGCTTTTTGAGTGCTTCGAAATCGCCAAAATCGGCCTTGATCTGGTCGGCTATGGCGCCGGTGGGCGCGCCCCCTCCGCCGGATTTGGGCGGGGCCATGATATTCCAGAACATGCTGTGATTGGAGTGACCTCCGCCGTTGTTGCGGATAACGCCGCGAATGTCCTCGGGCACGGCATTCAGATCGCGCAGCAGCTCTTCCACGGGCTTGCCCACCAGGTTGGGGTACTTCTCCAGGGCGGCATTGGCGTTGTTGATGTAGGTCTGGTGGTGCTTGTCATGGTGGAGATGCATGGTCTCGGCATCGATATAGGGCTCGAGTGCTGCGTAGTCGTATGGCAGCGGCGCCAGTTCGAAAACAGCGTGAGCGACTTGGGAAGCCATCGGGTAATCTCCTTTTCGCGGATTGTAAATCGTTCGGGAGCGGGGGCGTGAAACACAATGTTTACATCGCCCGTCACAGACCTGTGGTTGGATGAAAAAGCGGCATTCTACAGTTGGATGGATGCAGGGGAGGCCCAACTGGGTGCGGAAAGGTTTACTCCCGGCGAGGGAAAGCATTGACAGGGTAGAATCGCGAAAACAGAGACACGGCAGGTGTTCGTGTGCGTCAAATTTCCGGCCGGCCCGGTACCGCTTCCCTTCGGACCGGGGAAGCATGGAGTGGCCTGTTACAACCATACTCTGCTGGTGATCTTCGACTCCGTTTCGGGGCGGTGGTTCTGAGCGCAAACCAGTATGAATCGCGGTGGCAGAACCGGGAGAACCGGGGACAGCAGGCGCCGCCGTACTGTAATCTGGCAAGCGTCGTTGCGTGCGATCTCTCCCGCGAAACTTTCCCCGGACTCGAAACATCGTTATGAACGGCACACTGATGCGGCTTCAACTTACTTCAATCGATCAAAACAATCCATCATGAGCGATCAGCCTCTCTACCGCTGGCTGGAACAGCAGGGCGAAGCCTTTGGCGCGCCCGGTGTGCCGCCTCGCTGGACGTCGAGCGTGAAAGACGCCGTCGGAACCGCCTACTCTGCCTCCAGCCGCCTCTGGTTCACGTGCTCGCACGGGATTCTGAACGAGATCTATCACCCCACCATCGACATGGCCCAGGTTCGCGACATGGAGTTCCTGGTTTCCGACGGGGAAACGTTTGTGCACGAAGAGAAGCGCGACCTGATCACCACCTTCGAGTACATCCATCCCGAGGCGCTGGGGGTGCGCTACATCAACCGTGATCCCGACGGGTGCTATGCCCTGATCAAGGAGATCATCACCGACCCGCACCATAGCGTGCTCCTCACCCGCATGCGCCTGGAAGGAAAGAAGGAGCTTGTACCCAGGCTGAAGGTGTACGCGCTGCTGGCTCCGCACTTGAGCGGCGGAGGGGCGGGAAATTCCGCCCGGGCCATCGACGTGGCCGGCCACCGCGTGGTCCTGGCATGGAAGGGCACCTGGTCGCTGGCCATGGGCGCCAGTTGCGGGTTTTCGAAAGTCAGCTGCGGATTCGTCGGCTCCAGCGACGGCTGGAGGGATCTGAAGGATCACAAGCGCATGGACTGGGAATTCGGCTCGGCCACCAACGGCAATGTTTCGGTGATGGGCGAGCTGAACCTGGAGTGCGTCTCGCATGGCGGCAGCGGGGAGTCTTCGCTGGCCGGCGCGGGACACCTGTCCGGGGATATCGATGCCCGGGAATTCACCGTCGCCATCGGCGTGGGCGACACTCAGCACACTTCGCTGCAGAAAACGGTCAGCGCCCTGGTGTTGCCTTACGAGCAGCACCGCGCCCGCTTCATCGAGCAATGGCACCGCGCCGCCAGTCCCGCCTGGCTGGCGCGCAAGTCATGCGATGGGGGCAAGCTGATGCGCACCAGCCATAACGTGCTCCTGGCCCACGAGGACAAGAAATACTCCGGCGCGTTTGTGGCTTCCGCTTCCATCCCCTGGGGGCAGTCGAAGGGCGACGACGACCTGGGCGGGTACCACCTGGTGTGGACGCGCGACATGGTGCAGACCGCGGGTGCCATGATCGCCTGCGGCCGCTCGGAAACCGCGCGCCGCGCCCTGGTCTACCTGACCTGCACGCAGGAGCCCGACGGCGGATTCGCCCAGAACTTCTGGGTGGACGGGCGTCCCTACTGGTCGGGCGTGCAACTGGATGAAGTCGCCTTCCCCATCATTCTCGCGTGGCGCCTGTGGAAGGCCAACGGCCTGGGAGAAATGGAGGTGTACGCCTTTGTCGAGCGCGCCGCCGGATTCCTCGCCGCGCATGCGCCCATTACCCACCAGGAGCGTTGGGAGGAGAACGCCGGCTATTCTCCGTCAACCCTGGCGGCCGTCATCGCCGGCCTGATCTGCGCCGCCGAGATCATCCGCGAACACAATACCGACGGCCTGGCCACCTTCCTGGAAGAATTGGCCGACTGGATCGAGGGCCATCTCGAAGACTGGACCGTGACCAACGATGGCGTGCTGGATCCTGACGTCAAGCGCCACTACATGCGCATCCGGCCGCCGGAAACCGACGAGGCGTACGTTTGCGAGGACTGCGGCAAGGAGACGATCCGCCTGAACAACCGGCCGCCCGGAACGCGTTTCGAATTCGAAGCTCGCGAGATCATCGATGCAGGTTTCCTGGAACTGGTGCGATACGGCATACGCCGCGCCGACGATCCACTGGTGATCGACTCGCTCAAGGTGGTGGACGGAGTACTGAAGCGCGATCTGCCCCAGGGTCCGTGCTGGCTGCGCTACAACTACGACGGCTACGGCGACCGCGCCGACGGCGGGCCTTTTCTTGGCTGGGGGCAGGGCCGTCCCTGGCCGCTGCTGACCGGGGAGCGAGCCCACTACGAGTTGGCCGCCGGCCGCGACATTTCCTCGCTCATCCGGACCTACGAGAAGTTCGCGACCAGCGGCCAGATGATGCCCGAGCAGGTGTGGGACGAGCCCAGCCGGCCCGATCGCGGGCTGCGGTTCGGCGGGCCCGGCGGATCGGCTGTACCGCTGGTGTGGGCGCACGCGGAGTACCTGAAACTGCTGCGCTCGGCCCTCGACGGCAAGGTGTTTGACCGCGTGGATCCGGTGTATGAACGGTACTGCCAGCAGGATGGCGGTCAACGCCTGCGCCGCGACCTGGAGATGTTTACCTTTCGGCGGCCCATTCAAAGAGTCACCGCTGGGCAGACGCTGCGCATCCTCGACGAGGATCGTTTTGAACTTGTTTGGTCGGTCGACGGCTGGAAGTCGACGCGCCACACTGCGAGCCGCGAACTGGGGAGCGCGGGCTTCAGCGCCGACATGGAAATCCCCGCATCTCCGCAGGCTGGTGAACTATCATGGACTCTCCAATGGACCGGCAAAAACCGCTGGCTTGGTTACAATGTGCAAGTCAAGATCGACCCGGCCGGCAACCCCCAATGAATACCGTGTAAACGAATTTCACCAACTGGCTGAACTTTTACATTCGTCATCTGGTCCGCCTCTGGAACCCCAAGACGGCAGGAGCATCTATCTCTCCGAAGAAAGGATTCGCCGATCATGACCCCGACCGCCGCCGACATCACTCTCGATCAACTGTCCATCGATACTCTCCGTCTGCTCGCGGTTGATGCCGTGGAGAAGGCCAAAAGCGGCCATCCTGGGGCGCCCCTCGGCTGCGCGCCCATCGCCTATCTGCTGTATCACAAGCTGATGAAGCACAACCCGGCCCACTTCAAGTGGCCGGACCGCGACCGCTTCGTGCTCTCCAACGGGCACGCCTCGGCACTGCTTTACTCCACGCTGTATCTGACCGGCTACGACATGACGCTGGACGATCTGAAAGCGTTTCGGCAATGGCATTCGAAGACGCCGGGCCACCCCGAGTCCGGCGAAGCCGACGGCGTGGAAGTCACGACCGGCCCCCTGGGACAGGGCTTTGGCATGGCCGTGGGGCTGGCCATCGCCGAGAAGCACATGGCCGCGGTGTACAACAAGCCGGGCTTTGAGATCGTCGACCATCACACGTACGTGTTGTGCGGCGACGGCGATCTGATGGAAGGCATCTCCCACGAGGCAGGGTCGCTGGCCGGAACACTCAAGCTGGGCAAGCTGATCGTGCTCTACGACGACAACCTGATTTCGCTCGACGGGCCCACCGAGTGGAGCTTCACGGAGGATGTGCTGAAGCGCTTCGAGGCCTACCACTGGCACGTGCAGCGCGTCGGCGACGGCAATGACCTCAATGCCATCGAAGCGGCTATCGAAGCGGCCAAGGCGGAACCGGACAGGCCTTCCTTGATCGCGGTGCGCACCGTCATCGGCTACGGCAGCCCCAAGGCCGGCACCAACAAAGTGCACGGCGAAGCAATGGGGCCCGAAGACACCAAAGCGACCAAGAAATATTTCGGATTTCCCGAGGACCAGAGCTTCTACGTCCCTGAAGATGCGCTGAAGAACTGGCGGAAGGCGGTGGATCGCGGAAACGCGATGGAAGCCGAGTGGAAGAAGTTGTTCGATGGTTACGCCGCCCAGTATCCCGACCTGGCGGCGCAGTTCAAACGCACGGTCTTGAACCAGCGCAAGCCCGGATGGGAGAAGGCGCTGCCGTCGTTCCCGGCAGGCAAGCCCATCGCCACCCGCAATGCCGGCAACACCGTGATGAATGCCATCGCCGACGTGGTTCCGGAACTGTTCGGCGGCGCCGCCGACCTGACCGCCTCCACCAAGACCATCTTCAAAAACAGCCCGCACTTCGCCGACGACCCTGCCGGCCGCAACGTGTTCTTCGGGGTGCGGGAATTCGGCATGTGCGCGGCGGTGAACGGAATGGCGGCGCATGGCGGACTGGTGCCCTTCGGCTCGACGTTCTTCTGCTTTGTCGATTATGCGAAACCGGCGGTCCGGATCGCCGCGCTGTCGCACGCCCATTCCCTCTTCGTGTTCACCCACGATTCCATCGGCCTCGGCGAAGACGGCCCCACGCATCAGCCCATTGAGCAACTGATGATGCTGCGCGCCGTTCCTCACCTGACCGACTACCGCCCCGCGGACGCCAACGAAACGGCGGCGTGCTGGCGCCTGGCCCTGGAGCGCAGCGGGCCGTGCTTCTTCGCGCTCAGCCGCCAGGACCTGCCGGTGATCGACCCCGCTTCGCGCGACGCGTACGCCGATGTCAGCAAGGGCGCATACGTGCTGGGAGACGCGGCCAGGCCGCAAGTGATTCTCATCGGCACCGGCTCGGAAGTCTGGCCATGCATGGACGCCAGACAACTGCTCCAAGCCGAGGGCATTGCCGCGCGCGTGGTGAGCATGCCCAGCTGGGAAATCTTCGACGAGCAATCGCAGGAGTACAAGCAGAGCGTGCTCCCAGACGGCGTGCCCAAGCTGGCGGTCGAAGCCGGATCGCCTCTGGGCTGGTGGAAATACGTGGGCCAGGATGGCGATGTCATCGGTCTCGACCGCTTCGGCGCCTCGGCGCCCGGCAAGGTCGTCCTGGAGCACCTCGGGTTCAGCGCGGCGGACGTGGCCGAGAGAGCGAAGAAGCTGGTAAACGGCAGGGGTTAGGGATAAGGGGTTGGGGATTAGAAAACCATCGGCAGCTGCTTGCGTGATTCGTTTGTACTAAATCCCTAATCCCTGTTCCCTGCACTCCGAAGGAGTTCTATGAAGTTAGTCATCGCTGCCGATCATGCGGGGTTTTCTCTCAAGGAGGAGGTGCGCGCCTATCTCACGAAGCAGGGACATGAGATGGTCGACCTGGGCGCGTACAGCGGCAACTCTGCCGACGACTATCCGGACTTCGCGGAGAAGGTCGGCGAGGCCATCAACAACGGCGTAGCCTCGCGCGGCATTCTCATCTGCGGCTCGGGCGTGGGCGTGTGCGTGGCCGCCAACAAAATTCCCGGCATCCGGGCCGGCATGTGCCACGATACCTACTCGGCCCACCAGGGCGTCGAGCACGACGACATGAACGTGATTGTCTTCGGTGCGCGCATCATCGGTTCCGCGCTGGCCTATGACCTGGCCGACACATTCATTAAGGCCAAGTTCATCTTCAACGAAGATCGCTTTGTCCGCCGCTTCAACAAGGTCAAGGCCATCGAAGCCCGGTACATGTGCGGCCAGGGCTCCACCAGCAAAGCATAAGTTCACTAAGCCAGAAGCCCGCGAAGCGCGCGCGAGACAGTAGCCCCAGGCGCAGGCCTGAGGAATGCAGGCCACCAGGCGGATCCAGCCCGCGCAGCGGGCGGAAGAAACTGTGAACCAGGAACCTACTAACCGTGAACTGGCAATCCCTGAGGCGCCGATGCTTCCGTTCGACGTAATCCTGTTCGATATTGGCGGAGTTCTTCTAACCAACGGCTGGGACCGTTGCGAACGCGGCGCGGTCCTGGAGCAGTTCCATCTCGACAAGGCGGAGTTTGAAAAGCGCCACGCCGCCGCCAATGATCCGTGGGAGCGCGATTTGATTTCCGCTGAGGCCTATCTCGACGAAACCGTGTTTTACGAACCGCGCAGTTTTGCCCATGAGGATTTTCTTGGCGCCATCTTTGGGCAATCGGTGGAATTGGCCAACGGCGCCCTGGGAATCCTTCGCGAACTGGCAGCATCGGGTAGATATATGCTGGGCTGTTTGAACAATGAAGCGCGCGAACCCAATGACTACCGGTTCCGGACCTTTGGCCTGGGGCAGCACTTCGATGTGGCTCTAAGTTCCTGCTTCGTGGGCTTGCGCAAACCCCGGCCGGAGATCTATCGCCGCGCTCTCGATATCCTCGGGAAGCGGCCGGAACGGATCCTGTTTGTCGATGACCGGCCGGAGAATGCGGCCGCGGGCGCGGCAGTAGGGATGAAAACCATCTGGTTCAAGGGCGCAGACACCTTGCGCCGCGACCTCGAATATCTGACCGTTTTTTAGCTTTCATGCACGGAGGAACCCATGCAACTTGGAATGATTGGACTGGGCAGGATGGGCGGCAACATGGCCGAGCGGCTGCGTCTCGGCGGCCACCAGGTGATCGGATTCGACTTCAATGCCGAAGCCGTCGCCAGGCTCACCGCGTCCGGCAACGTGGGCGTGTCGTCGCTCGAAGACATGGCCAAAAATTTCACTGCCCGCAAGGCGATCTGGATCATGGTGCCGCAGGGCAAGCCGGTGGACGAGACCATTGCCAAGCTCGAGCCGCTGCTGAACAAGGGCGACATCCTGATCGACGGCGGCAACTCCAACTACAAGGATTCGCAGCGCCACCACAAGGAAGTCACCGCCAAGGGCTTCCAGTTTGTCGACGTGGGCACGTCGGGCGGCGTGTGGGGCCTGAAAGAGGGCTACAGCATGATGATTGGCGGCGACAAGGAAGCCGTCGAATATCTGCGCCCCATCTTCGAGACGCTGGCGCCCGCCAAAGACAAGGGCTGGGGCCACGTGGGACCGGCCGGCTCGGGCCACTTCGTCAAGATGGTGCACAATGGCATCGAGTACGGCATGATGCAGGCCTTTGCCGAAGGCTTCACCATCATGGAGAAGAAGGAAGAGCTCGATCTCGACCTCGCGCAGATCTCGGAAATCTGGCGTTATGGCAGCGTGGTGCGCAGCTGGCTGCTCGACCTCACCGCCGATGCGCTCAAGCAAGAATCCCACGCTCGACGGCCTGCAGGCTTACGTTTCCGATTCCGGCGAAGGCCGCTGGACGGTGTTCGAGGCAATCGACTTGAACGTTTCCGCTCCCGTCATTACCGAGTCGCTGATCCGGCGCATCCGGTCGCGCGAGGAAAACAATTTCACCGACCGCATGCTGGCGATCATGAGAAACGCATTTGGCGGGCATGCGGTGAAGAAAGACTAGCTACCAGCTGCTAGCCTCTAGCTACTAGCTCGGTGGCTGACTAGAAGCTAGGAGCTAGCGGCTCGAAGCTCAATCCAATGGAGGTCAGGCAATGGCAACCATTCAGATGAAAGTCAGTCCCGAGGATCTTTCCCAGGTTCCTCAAGGGCGCGAGCGCGTTCCCGACCCGGTCATCCTGACCATCTTCGGCGCATCGGGCGACCTGACCAAGCGCAAGCTGCTGCCGGCGCTGTTCCACCTCGAGCAGAACGGCCTGCTGCCCGACAAGTTCCACATCGTCGGAGTGGCGCGCCGCACTCTGGGCGACGAGTTCGCGCAGGACATGCGGGACGGAATCGTGCAGTTTGGAGGCGTGGACAAGGGCGATCCCAAGCTCGACGACTTCATCAAGAAGGTCAGCTACTTTGCCCTGGACTTCGACGATCCCGGCCATTACGCCGCGTTGAATGCCGAGCTGGAACGCATCTCCAGCGAACGCGGCATCGGTCCCAACCGCCTGTTCTATCTCGCCACCGCGCCGGAGTACTTCACCGGCATCATCGAGAACCTCGGCGCGCAAAACATGGCGCACACGGAGAAAGGCCACATCGGCGTGGTCATCGAGAAGCCCTTCGGCCACGACCTGCAATCGGCGCGCGAGCTCAACCACCATGTGAATGACGTCTTCGACGAGCGGCAGGTCTTCCGCATCGACCACTACCTCGGCAAGGAGACGGTGCAGAACATCCTGGTCTTCCGCTTCGCGAACGGGATCTTCGAGCCCATCTGGAACCGCAACTACATCGAGCACGTGCAGATCACGGCGGCGGAGACCATCGGCGTGGAAGGCCGCGGGCCGTTCTACGAAAAAGCCGGCGCCCTGCGCGACGTGGTCCAGAACCACATGATGGAATTGCTGAGCTTTGTGGCCATGGAGCCGCCGCCCAGCTTCCATGCCGAGAGCGTGCGCCGCGAGAAGCTCAAGGTGTGGCAGGCCATCCCGTCGCTTCCCATCCTGAATGCGGTGCGCGGCCAGTACGGCCCCGGCATCGTGGAAGGCAAACGCGTTCCCGGGTATCGCGAGGAAGAACGCGTCGATCCCGAATCCGGCACCGAAACGTTCGCCGCCGTGCGCCTGGAGATCGAAAACTGGCGCTGGGCCGGCGTGCCCTTTTACATGCGCGCGGGCAAGCGTCTCAAGAAGCGCGCCACGGAAATCAGCATCCAGTTCAAGCAGCCGCCGCTGCTGATCTTCAATCGCATGGCATCGAGCGGGCCTTGCGCCGAGATTCAGCCTAACCTTCTGACCATTCGCATCCAGCCCGATGAAGGCATTGCCTTGCGTTTTGGCGCCAAGGTGCCCACCACGCCCGACATGGCGGTCTGCCCCGTGGTGATGGACTTCAACTACGAAACGGCGTTCGGCCGCTCCACCGCCAACGGGTATGAGCGCCTGCTTCTCGATGCCATGCTCGGTGACCAGACGCTGTTTGCCCACCGCGACGGCGTGGAGACCACCTGGGCTCTCTATACGCCCGTCCTCGAAGCGTGGGCCGCCAAGACCCCCGAAGTCTTTCCCAACTACTTTGCCGGCAAATGGGGCCCCGACTGCGCCGACCGGCTGCTGGAGCGCGAAGGCTATGCCTGGCGGAACAACCTGGGCAAGCCGGAAGGGCAGTGATCAGGGGTCAGTGATCTGATCCATGATCGGCGATCAGAAACAACACCGTGCACGTGCTACTCGGTGCGCAGCGCCTGCATCGGATCGAGGCGCGAGGCACGCCAGGCGGGCAGCAGGCAGGCCAGGGCGGCGACAAGGAGTAGCGTTGCCGCAACGGCGGTGAATACCGCGGCGTCGAGCGGGCTGGTTTCGTAAAGCATGGTGCGAATGAGGCGGACGACCGCAACGCTGCCTGCGAGGCCGAGTACGAGACCGAGAAGCGCGGGGCGCAGGCCATCGATCAACATGAGGCGGAGAACCGATTGGCGGCGTGCCCCGAGCGCAATGCGTATGCCGATTTCGGTGGTGCGCTGGGTGACCAGATAAGCCAGCACGCCGTACAGGCCCGCTGCGGCCAGCACCAGGGCGATCACGGCGAAGGCGAGCACCAGAATGGAATCGAATTCGGAATTGATGGTGGATTTGCCGATCGCTTCGCGCAGTGTCATCACGCCGGAGACCGGCAGGTCGCGATCCATGCTGCCGATGATCTTCTGGACCGGCATGGCCAGCGAATCGACATCTTTCGCCGCACGAACCACGATTCGCGCCACGCTGTAGCCGTTGCCATAGATCGGCCAGTACAGCGTAGGCTGCGGCGGCACGGCGATGTTCCATCGGGTGTCGCCCACAATGCCGATGATTTCCCAGGTGGTCGGGTCGGTTTCACCCCGGAGATGCTTGCCGATGGGATCCTCGTCGCCGAAGAGTTGGCGGGCCGCGCCCTGGCTGATGAGCGCGACGTGCGCGCGCTCCAGCCGCTCATCCGTGGTGAAGACTCGGCCGCGCAACAGCGGCATCCGAATCGCGGCGAAGTATCCCGGATCCGCACCGCGCGCCATCAGGTCGGTCTGCTGGCCTCGGGCAACGGGCGGATGCTCGACCACGCTCATCAGGTGGTCGCCGCCCCAGCCTTCTCCCGGCACCTGGCTGGCAAGTCCGGCGGCCTCCACTCCGGGCAACGCGCGAACCCTGCCGATGAGCTCTTCAAAAAATTGAGCGTCCTGCGCCTCGGTTTTGTAGCGCGCGTCGGGCAGGCTGAAATACATGGTAAGAACGTTGTCCACCGGCACGCCAATGTCCGAGGAGCGCAGACGCTGAAAGCTCTTGAGCAGCAGTCCGGCGCCTACCAGCAGGACCACGGTCAGACTCACCTGCAGGGCGAGCAGGGCCTTGCGAAGCCGCGCGCGCGCGTTTCCCGCGCTGGTGGTCCGCGCCGATTCCTGCAGGACGGCGAGGATGTTCTTTCCGCCCGAGCCGAGAACGGATATCAGGCCGGAAAACAAGGCGCAAACCGTGATCGCGCCGAGAGTGAAGATGGCCGCCATGGCATCGATATGAATGGATTCGATGCGGTTCATATCGTGGCGCGCATCCACGAGCCACTCAATCGCGCCCCAGGCAAGAAACACTCCGAGGGCGCCCCCGGCGAGTGAGAGCCACAAGCTTTCCACCAGGCGCTCGCGAAGCAGGCGCGCGCGCCCGCCGCCCATGGCGGCGCGAATCGCCAGCTCCTTGTTTCGGGCCGCGGCACGCGCAATCAGCAGCCCGCCCACGTTCATGCAGGCAATCAGCAGCACGCATCCGGTGGCGGCGAGAAGGGCGTAGAGCGGGGTCTTGTAGTCGTCGACGGCGTCGTCGAGCATCGAGCGCCCCGACGCCGCATCATGTACGGAAGGCTCCGGCCGGGCGGCCCGGATACGGCGCTGCAGAGCATTCAGCTGGCTGACCAGCGTCGGCAGCGTGCCGCCGTGCAGCAGCCGGCCGATCACCACGAATTCGTGGTCGCCATACTGGCGCAGCAGAGATTGCGGAGCATCGTGGCGCACCGGAGTCCATACCGCCTGATCGTTGTTGCCGAACGCGCCGGTATAGGTAAAGCCGGCCGGCAGCACGCCGATCACGGTGTACGGGCGGGCATCGAGCCAGATCGTCTTCCCGACCATCGAAGGATCACTGCTGTAGCGCCGCTTCCAGAAAGTGTTCGAGAGCATGACCGTGGCCGGCGCGCCCGGGCGGTCGTCGTCCGCGGAAAAGTTGCGGCCTATTCGAGGCTCTACTCCCAGAACCTGAAAAAAGTTCCACGAGCACCAGCCGGCGTCGAGTTGCTCGGGGAGGTTACCTCCATCGGCGGACACGTTGTATTCCTGAAATGGCGAGATCAGCGCCAGCTCCGCCGAGTCCTTCACTGCTGCCTGCCATTCCCAATAGCTCCCCGCATCGACCGGCAGGTACGGGTTACGATGTTTCGACTGGGTATCGTCTTCGTAAAGGGTGGCCAGTTGTTCGGGGTGGGCGAAGGGCAGAGGCTTGAGGAGTACGCTGCGCACCACGGTGAACAGCGCGACGTTGGCGCCGATGCCGAGCGCGATGACGAGGATGGCGATAACCGCGAAGCCGGGAGTGCGCGCCAGGGTCCGGATGCCGTAGCGGAGGTCTCGCAGGAGCGATTCAAGCGAAACCCAGTTCCAGGTGGCGCGAGCCTGGTCGCGCAGGAGCGCGGGATTGCCGAAGGCGCGCAGAGCCGCGCGGCGGGCTTCTTGGGCGCTCATGCCGGCGGCCAGATTTTCGGCGACCTGGCGATCGATGTGGAATTGAAGCTCGTCGTTGAGTTGCGCCGCGGCGGTCCGGCGGCGGAAGAGCATGGCGATTTTGATGATGAGAAGGTGGAACCACCGCATTGCTTAGCTCCTGGTTGTTAGCCTCTGGCTCCCAGCTTCCGGATAAACGATGGGCGTTCCCACCTTCACGACAAAACAAAGACGTCGCGAAGGTGGTCACCCGATCGCTCATCGAAAATGTAATCGCGGATCCTTCGCTTTGGTCGCTTTGCTACCTTCGCTCAGGATGACAGCTCAATATCATTCAGTGCGCAATGCCTGCACCGGATCGACGCGCGAGGCACGCCAGGCAGGCACAATGCAGGCCAGGGCCGCTACCAATAACAAAGTTCCGGATACGGCGGCGAAGACGATGGGATCGAGCGGCCGGGTCTCGTAAAGCATGTCGCGCATCAGGCGGCCGCCTTCGACGCTCGCGGCCAGGCCCAGCGCCAGGCCGAGCAGCGCGGGCCGCAGCCCGTCGCCGAGCATCTTGGCCAGGACATGCTCGCGGGGCGCGCCGAGCGCCAGGCGAATGCCGATTTCCGCGGTGCGCTGGGCGGCGATGTAGGAAAGCACGCCGAACAGGCCGACGGCAGCGAGCAACAGCGACAGGGCTGCGAATCCGGTGAGCAGCGTGGTGTTGAAGCTCTCATCGATGGTCGACTTGCCCAGCAACTGGTTCATGGTGAGCACGTCGGCGACCGAGAGATCACGATCCATCCCCTGAATGACACGCTGTACGGGAAGCGCCAGTTGCTCCACGTCGCCGGTGGAGCGGATCACCAGCGTTCCGTAGTTCTCTCGGCCTTCGTGATAGGTAAAATACTTCATGGTCATGGGCTGGGAGCCCACTTCGTGGCGCGTGTCACCCACAATACCGATGATCGTGTAGGTTCTGTCTTGGGTCTTGATGTGTTTGCCGAGGGGCTCCTCGCCGGGGAAGAATTTCTTCGCAACGCTGTCGCTGATGATGACTTCGTTGGCCAAGTCGAGACGAAGGCCGTCGTTGAAGTTATGTCCGCGCAACAAAGGGATGCCAATAGCCGCAAAGTAGCCGGAGTCGGCAGTGCGATCGAGCCCGTCCAGATCGGTACCTCTGGGCAGGGGAGGATGTTCGACAATGGTGAAGCCTGAATCTTGCCACCAACCCTGGCCAGGCACGGCGGTGATCAGGCCGGCCGCGCTGACGCCGGGCAGTGCCCGGACGCGGGCGAGTAACGCATCGAAGAACGCGGCTGGAGCAGGCCCCGGTGTCTTGTAGCGCACTCCCGGAACGCCGACGCGCATGGTGAGCACATTTTGCGTGGCGCAGCCCATGTCAGCCGAACGCAGGCGTTCATAGCTTTTCAGCAAAAGGCCGGCGCCGGTCAGCAGCACCACGGTCAGGCCCACTTCCACGGTGAGCAGCACGCGGCGCAGCGTGGCGCGGGAGGCTCCTCCAGTAGCCGACCGCGACGACTCATGCAGGCTGGCGAGCAGTTGGCGGTCGCGCACGGTGAGGGCGGAGATGAGGCCGGTAAAGAGAGCACAGAGCGCGACGATGCCGACAGTGAAGGCCGCCACGACCGCATCGATATGAATGCTTTCCACGCGGCTCATATCGTCGCGGGTGCGCATGAGCCAGTGGAGCGCGATGACAGCAAGCCCGAGGCCGAGGGCGCCCCCGGTGGCCGAAAGCAGCAGTCCCTCCATCAGGCGTTCGCGCAGCAGCCGCAGGCGGCCTCCGCCGAGGGCCGCGCGGATGGCGAGTTCCTTGCGGCGCGCGATCGCACGGGCGACCAGAAGATTGGCGACATTAATACACGCAATCAGCAGCAGGCAGCCGGTGGCTCCGAGGAGGACGTACAGCGGGAGTTTGAGATCGCCCACCATGTGTTCAAGCAGCGGCCGGCCGCTTGCCGCGGGGTTCACGAACGGCGTGTCGAGATGAGTATCGTGGATTCGGCGCGAGATCACCGTAAGGTCGGCGACACCCTGCTGCTGCGATACGTCCGGTTTCAACCGGCCCACGACGCGGAACATGTGGTTGTCGATCATTTCCATGATCATCGCGGGCTTCTCGTGATAAACGGGCGTCCAGACCTGCGTCTCGGTTTCAGGGAAAGCAAACCACTCCGGCATCACGCCGATCACGGTGTACGGCTTGGCGTCCATGGATATGGTCTGGTTGAGAATTCCGGGATCGAGACCGAACCGGCGCTTCCACAGGCTGTAACTCAGAATGACGGTGCCGCTGGCGGAGGGTGAATCATCGGTGGCCGTGAAGTCGCGCCCCAACGCCGGATGGATTCCGAGAGTGGTCAGCAGGTTCCAGGAGACTTGCGAGCCTCTCATCGTCTCCGCCATTTGCCCGCCGGACGCCGACAGAGTGATGGAACTGCCTTCCTGCATGAGGGCCAGACTGCTGAACGTCGTGTTCAGCTTTTTCCACTCCGCATAGACTCCGCCGGAGACGATGTTGTACGGGTCGTTTTCCTTCAGATTGCTCTCGTAGAGCATCGTCAGGCGATCGGGATCCTTGAACGGAAGAGGCTTGAGCAGAACGCCGCGGACCACCGTGAACAAGGCCACGTTGGCGCCGATGCCGAGAGCCATCACGAGGACGGAGATGATGGCGAAGCCGGGCGTGCGGCGGAGAATGCGGATGCCGTAGCGGATCTCGCGCATCATCTGCTCGGCGCCGCGCCAGTTCCATTTCTCGCGGGTTTGATCGCGCAGCAGGGCGGGGTTGCCGAAAGCACGCAGAGCGGCTTGTCGAGCCTCTTCGGGACGCATGCCGGCGGCCCGGTTCTCGGCCATTTGCCGCTCGAGGTGGAAGCGGAGTTCGTCATCGAGTTGGGCGGATGCCTTGCCACGCTCGAGCATCATCCGTAACCGTATTCGCATTTGCGCGAAAAAACGCATTCAAGTTTCTCCTATTCCGATCTCAGAGCCTGCATGGGATTGAGGCGCGATGCGCGCCATGCCGGCATGAAGCAGGCCACGATCGCGACCGCAAGCTGGAGGGCGGCGACAGCGCCAAGCACCGAGAGATCGAGCGGGCTGGTTTCGTAAAGCATGTTGCGGATCAGGCGCACGAGAATGAGACTCGCCGACAGGCCTGCAACCAGGCCCACGATGGCCGGCCAGAAACCGTCGATCAAAACCAGGCGAATCACGCTTTCCCGGGTTGCCCCTAGCGCCATGCGGATGCCGATCTCGCCGGTGCGCTGCGCCACAAGGTAAGTCAGGACACTGTAGAGGCCGGCGCTGGCGAGCACCAGCGCGATCACGGCGAAGGCGAGAACCAGGACTGAACTGAATCGGTTGCTTATGATGGACTTGCCGATTGCCTGGCGGAGCGTGAGTACGGGCGATGCGGACAGATCCGAATCCAGCCGGGCGAGAATCTTCTGGGTGGGCACAGCGAACGACTCCACATCGCGCCGGGCCCGAAGCACGATGGTCGCCTCATTGGTATCACTGCCGTAGAGAGGCCAGTAGAAAGCGGCCTGAGGGGGCGCCGCAACGCTCCAGCGCGTGTCCCCGACCACCCCCACGATCTCATACTCATCGCCGCCGGATCTCTCGGCATTCTTCAAATGCTTGCCGATGGGGTCTTCGCCGCCGAACAGTATCTGGGCGGCAGACTGGCTGATCAGGGTGACGTGATTTCTTTCCAGCCGCTCCTCCGCGGTGAAAAACCGGCCGCGCAAAAGCGGCAGCCCGATGGCGGCAAAGTATTCCGGGCCGGCGTAGAGGAGTTGCAGATCGGTACCCTTCCCGATGGCTGCCGAGCCCCGCTCCACAACTCCCATCTCCCGGTCGTCGTTCCAGCCTTCGCCCGGGGCAAGGCTCACCAGTCCGGCTGCCTCAACCCCGTGCAGCGACCGAATGCGTTGCACCAGGTCTTCAAAAAGGGCAACCCGGTCCGCCGGGGTCTTGTAGCGTGCCTCGGGGAGGCTGATTTCCATGGTGAGCACGTTGTCCACCGGTACCCCGAGACCCGCATTGCTGAGACGGTGAAAACTTTTCAGAAGCAGTCCCGCGGCGATCAGCAGCACCACCGTCAGGCCGACTTCGCCAACCAGCAGCGCGCGGCGCAGGCCCGCCCGTGCGCGGCCGGGGCTCCTGGTGCGCGACGACTCCTGCAAGCCGGCAAGAATTCCCGCTCCGAATGAACCCGGAGCCGACATTACCCCCGCGAACAGCGCGCACACAACAATGGCAACCGCCGCAAACGCGATCACTACGCCATCGATGTGGATGGCCTCGACCCGATTCATATCCTGGCGGGCGGCAACCAGCCATTGGAGGGCGCCCAACGCCAGCAGCAGGCCCAACGCTCCGCCCATTGCAGCCAGAAGAAAGCTCTCGATGATCCGCTCCCGTACCATGCGGAGCGGCCCACCGCCGAGCGCGGCTCGAATGGCCACTTCGCGTGCCCGCGCGGCAGTGCGCGCCACCAGCAGACCGCCTACATTCAGGCATGCGATCAGCAGCACGCATCCGGTGGCGGCGAAAAGCATATAGAGCGGCGTTTTGTAATTCTCGACCGCATCGTCCAGCAGACTCCTCCCGATCACCGCATTGTGAACGGAAGGCTGGGGGTGAGCCGCGGCGATTTGTTTTTGTACCGCATCGAGGCGCTCCAGCAGCTGAGCCATCGTGGTCCCGTGCGTGAGCCGGGCAAGGGCCACGAACTGGTGTGCGGTATAACTCTCCATCTGCGCCGGGGGCACCTCGCGATAGACCGGGGTCCATGCCTGGGTGTTGCTTCCTCCCTCGCCCCCCACCGCGGTGGAAAGAACAAAGCTAGCCGGCAGAACACCGATGACCGTGTATGGACTGCCGTCGAACCGGATGGTTCGCCCGACAATCGCCGCATCGGCCGCATAGCGGCTTCTCCAGAAGGAATAGCTGAGCAGAACGGTGCGCGCGGCGCCGGGATGGTCGTCGTCGGCCGTGAAGCTGCGACCAATCGCCGGTTGTACGCCCAGCGTGTCAAACAGATTCCACGAGCACCACGCCGCATGAACGCGCTGGGGAAGCCTTCCGCCTTCCGCCGACAGGTTGTAGTCGACCCACGGGGAAAACACGGCGAATTGGGCCATGCCCTGAGCCGCGTCCTGCCACTGCCTTACGCTGGCCGCGTCGAGGGAAGCGGCAAACGGGGGGAAAGTGGCATGGTCTGCCCGAGTTTCCAACTGGTACAGGGAGACCAGGCGATCCGGATCCAGGAAGGGCAGCGGCTTAAGCAGCACGCTGCGGACCACCGTGAAGAGGGCCACATTGGCGCCAATGCCGAGCGCAATCACTATGACGGCGATGGCCGTGAAGCCCGGAGTGCGGCGCAAGGTACGGAACCCGTAGCGAACGTCGCGCAGGACTTGCTCGATGCCGTGCCAACTCCACATGTTGCGGGTCTGTTCGCGCAGGAGGGCGGGGTTGCCGAAGGCGCGAAGAGCGGCTTGTCGAGCCTCTTCGGGACTCATTCCGGCGGCCCGGTTCTCGGCCATTTGCCGCTCGAGGTGGAAGCGGAGCTCGTCGTCGAGCTGCGCCGCGGCGTTGCGCCGGCCGAACAGCATAGCGAGTTTCATCGCGACAAGATCGAACCACCGCATCGATGAGCTCCTCTAAACCCAGCTCTAAAAATCGCGCCTGGGCCGCCCCGTTTTGTAGTCCCTGGTCCTCACTCCCTCATTCCCTGTCTTCCTGGTCCCTTGTTCCCTTTTTCCCTCGGTCCCTGTCCTTTCACGCTTCCGATACCACCAGGTTGATAGCGGCAGAAAGTCGGCTCCAGTTGGCGGTTTCCTTTTCCAGCTGCTGGCGGCCGGCATTGGTCAGCGAATAGAACTTGGCCTGGCGGCCGGTTTCGCTTTCGGCCCAATGGGCCTTGATCCAGGCCTGTTGCTCCAGCCGGTGCAGCGCAGGGTAAAGGGAGCCCTGCTGCACCTGCAGGACTTCGCCGGAAACCTGCTGTATGCGCTTGGCGATGGCCCATCCGTGCTTCGGTTCGAGAGAGATGGTTTTAAGGATCAAAAGATCGAGGGTGCCCTGGACGAGATCGCTTGGTTTGCCCATGCCTAGATTATCTACAACACCGTATTGTAGACCGTCAAGGTATCTGTGACGAGCGGAAAGGGCCGGCCCAAATGCCATGCGATCACACCAAGTCCCGGGCAGGCACATCTTACATTTCAGTCCCGGATTTGGGGTTTGGATGCGACGGAGTCCGGCCGGCGGGACGTGCTGATTGCGCTTTGGCTTGGCAAGGAGCCGGGATTCCGTTGTATGCTCCTGTTCGCGAGGGAGATCGAGCCATGGTGAGTTCGCCTGTCCGTGTCATCACCGTTGAACGGGAGTACGGGTCTCGGGGCGGTGAGTTTGCCCATGATCTGGCGTCGCGGCTGGGGTGGCGGCTGCAGGATTCAGAACTGTTGACCGCGGCGGCGCGCAAGGCCTGTGTGCCGGAGGATCTGGCGGCCAAGTTCGACGACCGGCTGGACCCCTGGTACTACCGCTACGGCAAGGTGTTCTGGCAGGACCAGCTTTATTCCACGGCGACCGAATCGGAAGATAAGGTGTTCAACTGCGAGCGGATGTATGCGCTGATCAAGGACGAGATCCTGGAACAGGCGAAGATGGGCGACTGCGTGATCGTGGGGCGCGGCGGGGCCGCGGCGCTGGCCGGCAAGCCGGGATGCCTGCACATTTTCGTGTACGCCACCATGGCGGCCAAGCGGAACTGGTTTGCGCAGACCTTCCCCAACCGGGCCATGCATGCCGACCAGGAACTGGCGGCCCACGACAAGCGGCGGGCGGCGGCCATCAAGCAGTATTACCAGCTGGAATGGTGCGCGCGCGGGCTTTACCACATGCTCCTGAATTCGTGCATCGGCTTTGAGGCGATGATCGCGGCGGTGGAGGGAGCGATCAGCGTGCGGGCGGCAATGCCGCAGACGGCGTGCGGGTAGACCGATATTCGCCTGACAAACCTTGGCCCGAAGCTACGGGCACCACCCTCGTTCCAGAAAAAAGTGAGCGCCGAAAGGCCGTTTCTCCGCGTCTACTGCTGGGCGGCGATGCGCTGACGTACGCGCTGCAGGCCCTCGGCTGCTTTGTCGTGGGCCGATGAGCAGGGGAGAACGCGCTGGTACATGGCCTGGGCTTCTTCCAGTTTGCCCGCGTACATATATTGCTCCGCGCGGTTCAGCGATCGCGGGATCTCGGCTTCCGTCAGGGGGCATGGACCGGTGACCGGAGGTTTCTGCGCCGGCGTTTCGGACTTCTGATCGGCCTTGGGCTGCTTGGCCGGTTTGCCTGGCTGTTTCACGTTTTGGGGCTTTTCGGGCATCGGGGGTGGAGTGGGCGCAACCGCCGCTGCGGGCGAAGGCGCCGGCGGAGCAACGGTTTTCGTAGATGTATCGGCACTCTGCGCAGGAGCCTTGCCGTGACTTCCGGAAACGATGCCCGGAATGACCAGGATTGCCACCAGCACAACCACCGCCGCGCCTCCTCCCACGATCAGCCACTTGAACCTGGCAATTCCGGCGGGGGGCTCGGGTTCCAGGCGGGAGCGGCCCAGCAACTCGGATGGCTCAAAAGCGCCGGTCACCGGGGCAGCGGCCGCAGTTGCCGTGGGCGGCCGGGGCGCTTCGACGGCGGGAGGGCATGGATCTTCGCGGCCCATGGCGCGAATCAGGCCCAGCACCGACTGCTCGTCGGCGGAAAAGCCGGAGGAGGTCTCGGCGCTGCGCCATAACAGTTCGCGCCAGCGCCCGTCGGCGGTTTCGCGCAGCACGGCCCCGGGCAACGCCTGAACCGCTTCAACGAGGCTGCCTTCGACAATCACCTGGCCCGGCGCGAGCCTTTCCAGAAAAGGTGCGGCGGCTCCCGGGGCGGCGTCGGAATGAACGGCAATGGACGCGGCGACGCCCGGGGATTGGGCGCTTTCTGCCAACCCCTGGAGGCCCCATTGGAGGCGGCGCGCGGCCAGCAGGGCAGATTGCAAATTGGAAAACCGGCCGGACAGAACCGCGGACTGGGGCGGGTCGAGCGCTCCGCCGGAGACGGAAAGAAGGTCGACCGCCAGGGCGGCTGCCGGCGCGCTGCCCGTCCATGAAACGTCGGCGGGGTAGCCGGAACTATCCTGTGTGCGCAGGCGAAGCGAGAGCACGATGGCGGGAGCGGCCGCCGCCCGCCCGTTCGCCGCGGTCTCGGGCGCGGGTGTGGAGGCATGGGAAAGCGTCGGGTCGGGGACTCGATCGTGTCGCACGTTGGCCATGTTCTTCAAAAGCCGCCCGGTCTGCTTCCTTGGCGCGGTCCTCAGCGACAGGGCCTCGTCGCTGGGGTGATCCGTGCGCCGGAAGCAAAAACGATTGCGCCTCCCCAGGGGAGGTGGTAGTTTATCAGCCAGAACGAACAGCCGTAAATGTGTTCGCGTGTTACCGGTACCGTATACCTAACGGCCACGGTAATCCTGCCACGGGGGTCCTGGCAAAACTATCTTGCACGTGTACTCTGCGAGTGGGGTTGTGGCCGCCACCTGCGGCGTTGTCTTCAAGGGGACATCATGGCATCCGTTGGATTCATCATCCCGGGCCCAATCTCGGGCAATCGTCTACGTGCCGCCGCCGTCGCGGCGGGAATTGTGCTGTGTGTTTTCGGGGCGCGCGGTCCGGAGGCCTCGGCCAAGGAGCCGTCGCTTTCGGCGATCGAGTTGTTCGATGGCGCATCCGGCCCGGCGTATGTGCAGCTGGCCGATGTTCTGATCAACGGCAAAGGCGAACTGCGCAGTTGTGCAGGAGCGGAAACCGGGGCTATCGAGAAGTCTGCTTACAACAAATTTTCCAAGCTGGTCATCTCCGCCGGCGGCGTTTTGGAGCGCGGCGAGGACGGGGTGATGCGCTATGCCTCGTCCGAAGGACAGGCCGGCCAGTGCGTGGTGCCGGAGAATGTCAAGTTCGAGCATAATGCGACGTTTACGGCGGCGGCCATGGCCGACTCCGCCGACCTGCGGGCCCGTGCCCTCGCGACCGCCAGCGACGGAAGCGCCGCCGCGCCACCCATCAAGAAGGGCGTGAAGCTGGTGTTCGTGGCCGCGCCTGATGTGGAACGCGCCGAATACATGCTCGCCGCGAGGGTGGGAAATATCCCCGGGTGGCAGAATTACCTCTCGAAATATCCCGCTTCGCCGCACACCGACGCGGCCAAAAAGGTGCTGGCCAGCCTCTTTGTCGGAGACGGCGAAAAGGCTATGAGCGCGTACCAGAAGAGCGCCGGGAGCACGGCGCCTTCCTACTCTGACCTGAAGAACGCGCGCGCGCAGATGGACCAGGCGCACGCCGTTCTGCCCAATACCGAGGGCGAAACGAAACTGGCGGGCGAGATCCGGGCCGGCCTCGAGGCCCTGGCTGCCAAGGGAAAGAACGAGCTGGACGCGTACGACAAGGCGGTCAAGTCGCCGGGGCCGGGTTTCGTGCACCTGGAAAATGCGAAATCGCTTGCGGCTGCCATCAGCCAGGTGGATCCGGCGTTCGCACCGGGCAAGGCGCTGCAGGCCGACGTGGCGCGCGCCAGTGACGCCTACGAGGCGGCGGTGCACTCGGCGGAAACGGCAGCCGCCGCCAAGCAATACGATGAGGCGCTCAAGCAGATTCAGCCCTATCGCCAATTTGCCGGAGAGCAGCCCCGGGTGGCGCGTGTGGTGGACACTTCGTACGCGGCCTACCTGCTGCAGGGCCAGCAACTGGAAGACTCCAAGGACTGGCAGAATGCCATCGTTTCGTTTCAGAGCGCGCTCAAGGCCAAAGACACGGCCGAGGCGCGGGACGCGCTGAAAAGCGCGCAAAAGGAGTATTCCGCCACGCAGGACCAGGCGGCGGCCAACGCGGCTCTGGAGAAGAGCAAGGCTTTCGAGCTGCAAAAGGACATGATTCCGGCCTACGAGGTGCTGGTCGGCCTGCCGGATTCGCAGCGGCTCCTGGTGAAGGACGAGATAACGCGGCTGGCCCCGGATTACATTACCGCCGCGTCGCAGCGTGCCAAGGATATCGCCGGAGCGTACCCCACCATCCAGGGCATCGGCGATGAGCGCGCGGTGGAAAGCGCCTATGCGTTTCTTGAGCACACCTACGATCTCTCCGACGATGCGGCGGCCAAGCAGGATTTCCAAACCCGGATGCAAAACCTGGGCGATGAGCTGTCCACATGGTTCCTTGACCGGGCCAAGCACAGCCTGCTGAAGCCTCTCGGCTCTGGCACGGAACTGGGCTGGACGTATTTGAAGGAAGCCGAATCCTACAAGGCGGCGAATCTCGAGGCGGTGCGCGACCAGATGAAGATGGCCGACCCGGCGCACGGCATGCACTCCAAGCTGTCGATCCGCGTGCAGTTCCGCGACCAGACGTCGCAGCGGCAGTCCGAAGGATTCGCCAACCAGATGGAAAGCGCGATCGCCGCCGGGCTGGACACGTCGGGCATGGCGGTGAAGGTAATCCGCTCGGGAGACACCGTGCGCGAGGGGGTCGAACCGGACTTCCTGATTGCCGGCGACGTGCTGGAGCACCACATCGCCGCGCCGCCCACCGTCGAATCGATCGATTCCAAATACGTCGCCGGCGTACACGAGGTGCCGAGCGACGAGTGGAACAAGGGCAATCGGGCGGTGGATTCGGCCAGCGAACAACTGCACACCGCCCAGGCGGAGCTGCAGGGAGCCAAGACCAAGGGCAAGAAGAAAGAGATCGAGCAGGCCGAGAATGAAGTCGCGGCGGCGCAGAAGAAACTGGATGACGCTCGCGCGCTGCTGGACTCTATCGCCAAGACCCACACCGAAGACATCATCCGGCCGTACACATACAAGAAGACCACCTACGATGTGCTGAACCGGGTGGTGCTGCAGTTCCGCATCGACGACAGTTTCAACAACCAGAAGGGTGAGCCGGTCCAGATTCCTGAGCAGGACAAGAAGCAGTATGTCACCATCACCGACGTCAATGCCTCTGACGTGAACGGCGTGAAGACCTCGGGGGGCATGCCCGATTTGACCGAGTTGCAGACCCAGCTGGAGAACAAGGCGCGCGAAGACCTGATAGCGCGGGTGCACGAGAAGATCGTGGAGCTGCCGCACAAGATCTACGACGCGGCCCGCCAGAAGGAACAGGACGGGTACATGGACGACGCCGGAGAGGCGTTCATGCGCTATTTGAACGTGGCGCCGGCCGACCAGATCGAGGAGCGTGACCACTCGGAGAAGTTCCTGCGCGATCAATTCAACTTCCAGGTGTTTCCAGGAGCCGCGCGGGAGCCGCTGCGAAAGACTCCGCCGCTGGAACAGGGGATGGCGCAGCCGGCGCGGTGAGGCAGGACTAGAACTAAACGGACTAAGGTACGGATCCTCGACTGCGTTCGGCGCGCATCAAGCGCGCCGAATTTCGCTGAGGATGACGAAGTCTTTGAGCGAAAGACGGACTCGGAGCTGTGAACTGAAACTGATCACTGACAACTTTTACCGGCAAGGCGGGGAACGTGGGCGCGAACGACGACAAGACGGCTGAACTCAGGCGAATCGGGAAGTACGACGTCATCGAGGTACTGGGGCGGGGCGGGATGGGCGTCGTCTATCGCGCGGTGGACAAGCAGATCGGGCGCGAGGTGGCCATCAAGACCCTCACCCTCTCCGGCGACAAGGAGATGCTGGCGCGCTTCTACGAAGAGGGCCGCAAGACCGGCCGCCTGAACCATCCGCACATCGTCACTGTTTACGACCTGGGGGAAGACAACGGGATCCCCTTCATCGTGATGGAGCGCGTGGAGGGCGATCCGCTGGACAAGATCATCGCCCGCGACCTGCATCTCTCCATGATGGACCGGCTGCGCATCGTGGAGGAGACCTGCGCGGCGCTGGGATACGCTCACTCCAACAACGTGATCCACCGCGACGTGAAGCCGGCCAACATTTTCGTGCAGCCGGACGGCAAGGCGAAGCTGCTGGATTTCGGCATCGCGCGGCTGGAACGCCGCAGCCAGGACATCAGCCTGACGCGGACCGGGCACATCATCGGCACGGTGCCGTACATGGCACCGGAGCGGCTGCGCGACAAGATGATCGACGGGCGGAGCGACATCTTTTCGGCCGGCGTGGTGCTGCACCAGCTCATCACCGGCCAGCTGCCATTCTCCGGCGAAGACTACGTGCTGATGCAGAAGATCCTCAATGAGCCGCATCCGCCGCTCTCGAACTTCTGCCGCAATTGCCCGGACGGATTGCAGGATATCGTGGACCGGTCGCTGGCAAAGCCGGTAGACGACCGCTACCAGACCGCGGAGGAAATGGCGGCCGACCTGCGCTCGGTGATCGAGGAGCTGGGCAAGGAGCAGGTGGTGGAACTGCTTCCGGAGGCGCGGCGGCTGGTGGATGCGCAGGACTACACGCGGGCGCGCGTCGTGCTCCAACAGGTGCTGAAGGTGCACAGCAAGCACACGGGTGCGCGCGAAATGCTTTCCGAGATCCAGCGGCGCATCGTGCAGCGGCAGCGCGACGAGCGGTTGCGCAACGCGCGCATGCAGGCTGAAGACGCGCTCAGCCACCGGGAATACGATCACAGCCTGCAGATTGTGAAGGAGGGTCTGGAAGTCGATCCGGGCAACACGGAATTGCTGGTGCTGCGCGACACGGTCCTGGAAGAAAAGCGCAAGCAGGAGCAAATCGATGCGTTCCTGCGCCAGGCTGATTCGGCGCGCCGCAAGGGAGACTTCAAGTCGGCCATGGCGTCGGCCCAGGAAGCTCTGAACGTCGACAAAACCAATTCCAAGATCATGGCGCTGTGCACTGCGCTGGCGGCGGAGGCCGAGACGGCGCAGAAGCGGGCGCAGGCCAGGACCATGCTCGAGGCCGTGCGCTACCACCTGGAGGGGCGGCACTTCGATGAAGCGCTGGAGATCCTGCACAAAGTGGAGGAGATCGAGCGGGCCAATCCCGAGGTCCAGCTCCTGATCGGCGACGCGCAGGCCGGCCTCGAACAGAAACGCCGCCGGGAGCTGATCGCGCGGTTCGAGGAACAGGTGACGGTGGCCACCACGCTGGAACAGTTGCAGGCCGTTTCGCGCGGAATCCAGGAAGCCATGGCGGCCAACCCGTCAGAACCGGCGCTGTTCCGGCTAAGCGCCCAGGCCGACCGGCGCCTGAAGGAATACGAAAACCGGCGGCTGGTGGAGGAGACGTTCCAGCGGTGTCGCGATCTTCGCCCCCGCGAAGCCATGGACCTGGTGCGGGCGGCGCGTGAGCGTCTTCCGGAAGACGAGAAGCTGCTGTCGCTGGAAAAGATGATCACCCAGCGCCTGCAGCAGCAAAGCGCCGAAGATCGCCGCGGCGAGTACCTGGCGCGGGCGCGCGAAGTGCTGAAGCAGGGACAGTATCAGGACGCGGTGCACATTCTCGAAGCGTGCGAAGCCGAAGGCATGGCCAACGGAGAGGTGCAGGCTCTGCTGGAGTTCGCCCGCAACGAGGAACGGGAAAGCACGACGCAGAACCTGAAGCGAAGCAAGCTCACCCGGGCGCAATCCCTGGTGAACCAGGGAACCTACGACGAAGCGATCGAGTTCCTGAACGCGGCGCTGTCGCAGGTGGAAGATCCTTCGCTGCGGCTGTTGCTCGACCAGGCGGTGAGCGCGCGCGAGGCGGTGCATCGCCAGGTGGAATCGGCCATCGCAGCGGCGGGCCGGCTGGTGCAGGCGGGAAAGATCGGCGATGCGCTGCAGTTGTTGCGCGTGCTGCCGCGGGACGTCCTCAGGGCCGCGCGGGTACAGATGGCCATTGCCGCGCTGGAGGACGAACAGAGCCGCTCGCTTTTCCGGATGGCCGGCCGGGCCTATGGAATGCTGGGCTCGGATATTCCAGCCGGCCACCGGATCATGCAGCGCGTGGCGGCGGCTTCGGCGGACGCTTCGGCATCCGCGGCCATGGCGGTAGCCTTCCGCGGACGCGAGCAGGCCTCGGCCGACCGCGCCCTGGCCGAGGCGGTGCAGAAGTCGGAGATGCTGGTTCGCAACCGGGACCTGGCGGGCGCGGAAACCCTGGTACACCAAACCGATTTGCTGGCAGAACTGGCCAGCCCGGAACAGAAGAACCAATGGCTGCATCACACCGGCAAGTTGAGCAAGAAAGGCCTGCGCGTACGGGTGTGACTTGACGCGGGCCCCGGCAGGCCGCATCATAGGCTGCATCGCGATCAGGATCGACTGAATCCGCCGCCGCAATCCCGAGCGGGTTTCTCCAATTTTTATTTCCCCACCTTCCGGGCCATGTACACTCGGAGCCGAGATGCGGAGGATGCAGGTTTATGCCCAACCAGGTTTGTATGGGAGCGATGATGATGTGCACGTTCGGGATGGCGCCGAGCTCGCTGGTGGTGCTTCCGGTCAACCGGGTGATGACCAACGAGATGCCGGATGCCAACATCATGGACCACATTCCCATGGTGAACATCATGCCGTTCGGGATGTGCATGTCGGTGGCCAACCCAACGGTGGCCGCCGCCACCGCTGCGGCGCTGGGCGTGCTCACGCCCATGCCCTGCATTCCCGCCACGCCGGCTCCCTGGGTGCCGGGGGCGCCGACGGTCCTGCTTGGCAATATGCCCACGCTCGACAACGTCTCCAAATTGATGTGCATCTGGGGCGGCGTCATCTCCTTTACCTATCCGGGAGAGGTCACGGTCGAGGTTCCGTAAAGGCTGCGGAAACGAAAATGGCTCGCGCGTCTAATATAGAAGGAATTTGATTGGAGTTTGTCGCTTATCCCGATGAGGGAGCTTCTCAAATGACGCAGGCTTTAATGCTCACGCTTGATTTCGCTGCGGCCACCGACATCGGTTGCAAACGCAGCAATAACGAAGACAGCTACGGTTTCGATGCGGACCAGCATATCTATGTGGTGTGCGACGGGATGGGCGGCAACGTGGCGGGCGAGGTCGCCAGCGGGATGGCAGTCCGCACGCTGATCGATTCGTTCGGATACTTCGGCCAGAATGCGGCGCCGGGCGGGCCGATGGAGATAGTCGAAAACCGGCTGATGGCGTCCATCGTCGAAGCCAATCGCGTGGTGCGCGAGGCAGGCACGGAGAATCCCGAACTGCACAGCATGGGCACGACCCTGGTGTGCGTCTGCGTCGACGGGAATCGCGCTGTGGTGGGCAACGTGGGCGACAGCCGCGCCTACCTGCTGCGCAACGGAATCTGCCTGCAGATCACGCTGGATCACTCCCTGCTGGAGGAGGAAATCCGCAACGGCAACATGACGCCGGAAATGGCGGCCGCTTCAAACCTGCAGTCGGTGATTACGCGCGCGGTAGGGGTGGCCGACACCGTGGAACCGGACTTCTTCGCGGTGCAGCTGCACGCCGGCGATCTTGTTCTGCTGGCTTCCGACGGGCTTACACGGTACATTCACCCCGATGAAATCGCGCAGGCGGCGACCACCGGCCAGGAGCTGTCCGAGGTCTGCAATGCTCTCATCGCACACGCCAAGCAACGCGGAGGCGCCGACAATATCACTTGCATCCTGCTGCGCGCCGTGGAAGTGCCGGCGGGACTCGAGAGCGTAGCGGATGTTTCCGCGCCGGCTGCCCGGGGAATTACCGAACAGCACGTCTCGGCCGCTCCGCGGACCATGCAAAGCGCATCCCAGCCCCCGCCGGATGAGTTGGAAGCCTTCACGCCGATGATCTGAAAGCAGTGAACCGTGATCCGTAATCCGCTTGCAGCCTTGGCAAGCCCGATCTTTGCTCATGTGCCAAGGCTCGCGATTACCCGCAATACCAAAGCTGATCACTGATCACTGTTCACTGCTCTAGTGCAAAATCACCGGCTGGACGCAGCTCAGGCCGGTCAGGCCTTCGCCGGCCAGAAGATCGGCGCCGGGTCCCGACAACTCGAAGGTAGCCAGTTTCTGCCCGCCGGTCTGTCCGGAAGCTGCCCGGCCCTGAATCGTAATCGCATTGTTGATCTGGTAGTCGAGACGGTACCCTCCCGCAGTGCGCGTGATGTGCGCATCCCGAACCAGTTGGAAGAGCGACCACGTGCCCGAGTAGGGCGGCGTGGACACGTTGTCCGCCATCAGGGAGGCGCTCTGCGCGCCGGCGGCGTTCCACGTGAATTGCTGGGTATTGGAACCGGCGGCCATGTGCTGGCCGTCCACCACGAAGGTGGCGCTCGATACGCCGTTGCCGGGGATGAAGCGGAGATTGAACGTGAACGACGCCGACTTCGACCCGGGAGGATATAGGGTCGAACTGATATGGGCCATGCGGTTGAAGTAGGTGACGAACCTGGGATTCACCGGGCCCGGCGCCGAGGGCGCGGGAACATATTGCGCTCCCTGCTGCAGCAGCGCGGTCTTCAGGATGCCGTTGTAGGCCGTCCACAGCGCGCCGGTATCGGGAGCGAAGACCGCGTCCGTATCGGGCAGGCTGGCCATCACGGTGGAACTGGTGGCGAACGGGAACTTGCCCAGCAGCGGAGCAATGGCGCTGCAGATCTTGGCGCCGCCGCCGTTGGCCGGTCCGCCGGGCGTGGGCGCGAAACGCTGCACGCAGTCGATCGGCGCCTTCAAGAGCGACGCAACGATCGCTTCGGTGTGCGTCTGAGGGTCCACGTTGAAGGCCTGCGATGCCTGCTGCACCGCTCCGTTGGCCTGCACCACCTGCTGGGCGACGGGTGCGAATGCAGCCGGATCGGTGGTGGCCTGCGGGCTCTGCGACGCCAGATCGACGGCACCGGCGAGGTTCGAAAGCGCAGTGATGTACGGAGCGCTGCCCGGCCCGATGAGCTTGTCGGCGGCATTCGGATCCACCAGCACCTGGGTGGGCTGAAACACCGACTTGATCTGATTATCAGAGACCGCGGTATTGTGCGAAACGACGTAAAACAGCTCGAGGATCGGGGATGCCGGGGCGGCCAGCGCGTTCAGGCGCATCGCCGCGTCTTTCATGCTGGTGCAGTTGACCACGCGCGCCGTACTCAGGAAGGCGCGCCATTCCTTCAGGAAATCCCCGGAATACTGCGACCACAAATCGCTGGTGCTTACGGCGGTGGTCAGCGCCTGGCCACCCTTGTCGCCCAGCACCCAGATCTCGCCCGACGCATACTTGTCCGGATGCTGAACCGCGTTCTGCATGAACGCAAAGCCATCCTTCGAGAACGCGCCCCGCACCACCCTGGGCGCCACAACGTAAGCCGCACTGCCGGGATACAGCTTGTTGAAGTCGATCGATGAGCCCGCCTTGTCGCCATCCACCAGCATGGCCTGGTAGACGCGCGTCACTCCCAGGAAATTGTGCAGATAAGAGCGGGTGTGATCGCGCGCAACTAAATCCGCCGTGATGGAATAAGGCGGCTGGCGAAGCAGTTCGCCGGCGTAGAAGTCGATCTGCTTTTTGGCCAGGTCCTGCTGCTCCGGGTCGATATTCCTTGACCCGGTCCAGTACTGGAGAAAGACCGGGGTAAGGAATTTCGAATCGCTCTTTTCGGGATTGGTGGTGGTGATCAGGTAAGCCTTGAGGGGGTTGTAGGCGGCGTTGTAGAGGCTGAAGTCATTGGCGTTCGCGGGGGATTCGGGCAGGCGGCGCATGGTATTCAAAAAGCCGTCCTGCGCGGGATTGAGCAGCATCGGGCGGAAGCGGTCGAAGTAGACCTTGCGCGCCTGCTCGTCGAGCTGGCGGCCGTGATAGAGCCCCCATCGATAGCTCCAGGGCGCGCCGTTCTGGGCATTGGCGTCGAGCTGGGCGACGACGAGGCGCAGATCGTCGAGGGCCTTCAATTCACCCAGGCCGGGCAGCGAGATGGCAGTGGAGTCCACCGTGGGCAAAGCATGGGCGTCGCTTTGAATACGGTGCTCGAGGGCCGCGTTGTGGGAATACGAGACGATGAGCAATACGGTGTAGAGGAGAAAAAGGAACGCGAGCGTGCCGAATAGGATCCTGCGGAAGAGCTTGGCCGGCGCACTTTGGCGGGTGGCGGTCAGCGCGGTCCGGTCGCCGAGAATCACTTCCGGCAGGAGGCGCGGCAGGAAGGTCCACTGGGGCACGCGGGACTGCGTCATGACCGGGGCGGCGGCGGTGGCCCCGGCGGCGCCTCTTGCCATGGAAAGGTTCAGGTACTGGGTCGCGCCCGCGTCCTGGGGCGTTGGGCGCTGGACCGCTGCCGGAGCGCTCACGGCGCGTTCGACGATCCGGGCGCGAATGCCGGTGAAATAGAATCCCCGCAGGTAAGGGTTGGCGCTCAGCTGGCTTGGCTTGCACAGCTCGACCAGGTACTGATTGAGGCTTTTACGGATCTTGCCCAGTTCCCGGGGGAATTCGTAGACGCCGGGAACCTGCGCGGGCTCGTTCTCGCGGTCGAGCATTTCGACGCGAAACTCGCCCAGCTTGTAGACCAGGGAATCGATGGCGCCGGCGAGCACGCGGGAGGCCTGCTCGGCATACACGCCCGCGGAAGCCTCGCTGCGCGGCAGCGGCAGCCCGAGCACCTGGCGCACTTCTGCATCGGTGAGGTTGCGGACGTATTCGGCAAAGTGCGGAACGCGATCGAGCTTGGTCACGAACACGTATACGGGTATGGGCATGCCCAGCAGGCGGGTGATCTCCCGCAGTTGGGCGCCGGTGGCGCGCGCCGAAGACATGAGCGACTGTCCGGCATCGCCCACCAGAAGTTGGTCCGCGCCGAGGCACACAATTACCGCGCGCGGCGCCGCGCCGGTCCCAAAGGCCGAGCGATAGGCCTTGGCACGGGTGCGATGGATCAGCCTGCCGAGCAGCCCATTGCTCTGACGGATGGACGCCCCCGCCTCGAGCAGGGCCGCGGCCTTGGTGAACCAGAGATTGATCACCCCGGTGGGGATCTGCTCGGCGTCGAGGGTCGCGGTGCCGGCAAGCAGTTCGGGATCGAGTCCGGACCTCAGCACGGTGGTGGTTTTGGCCGAACCGGCATCCCCGAGGATGTAGAGCAGCGGCATCGATTCCAGCGTCTTTGCGCCTTGCTGCGAGGTGCGCAGCTTGCGGTGGGCGTCCGACAGCATCAGGTCCAGTTCGGAGATCGCGGCCGGTCCGGCTTCCGCGCCCTGCTGCTCTTTTTCCCGTTTGGCGCGGCGGTGGAGCACGATGATGGTGATCGCCGCGACAATCCCCAGCGCCAGCACTACGATCACAAAAGCCCAATACCATGCCCCGTGAAGAGGAATCAGGGCAGCCAGGCCGAAGCCCAGAAGCGCGGCAACCAGAATTACAACGACGGCAAGCACGTAGGCGAGCAAGACGATCTCCCGAATATTTCCCTGGCCGCGTGGAATTGATGATGGCGTTTGTCCCCCATCTCAACATCGAGATGCGGGCCACCCGGGTTTATGCGGGTCTAGCTGATCTGCGAGGCTCCGGAGCTCAGTGCAAACCAGAATCCCGCGAAGGCCAGAAGCGCAATGACAAAGAGAGCAAGAGCGGCGATGCCCAGGCCACGGCTCCAGGGGTCGACGGATGCAATCTGTTTTACCTGCGGAGCAGCCGCATCAGGCAGAAAGCTGATTGGGCCGCGGATGCGATCGATTTTTTCGCGCGCCTGGTGAATCAGGGTCTGGATTTCGCCACCGGGGCGCTGAGCCCAGGCGCCCCCATTGCCCTGGCCGGAGGTAAAGGAAATGCTGGCCGCCAGGGCGTATTTTCCTTTGAAGCCCAGCAGCATGCACAGGCAATAGACTTCGAGACAGTCGGCGGTCTCCTGGGAATCCTGCCGCGCCAGCAGGGTGCGGAGGTTATCGAAGAACACTTCGCCCGCGCGATTATGGCCGAACATCTCTTCTTGCATGGGCCGCTGGGCCCAGTCGGCAAAGGCGGGACTTTGCAGCTTCAGGACACTCTCGTCCAGCAGCGAGACGAGGGCGAAAAAGGCGAGTTGATTGGAATCGCTGGAATAGCCGAGAGTCTTCGCCTGCTCCATGGCGGCCTTCAGGGCCGCGCGGATGCTGGTGCGGAAGTCCTGGGAATTGGCCGCGGACTGCTGGTTGAGCCTGGCCAGTCGCAGGATGATGGTGAACGCATTCTCATAACAGGACGCAAGGCTTTGGGTACGTGGTGCAGTTTGTGCCATGGATGAATCTCCGCTATCGGAGTGGGGCCACCCCCACGGATCAAGACCTGGCCGTGAGGACTTCGACCCCGGGAAGTGATCGGCAGCGAACCGGGAAAGGACTGTCGCGCAAACCATTACGAGCATACCTCAAGCGGGGAAAAAACAAGCGGAAAGTTCTTTGCGCTTGAAGGGGTTGGTGGCTCCCACGCCAGCGCTCCAGCACAGAGAGATGAAACCGGGACACATCGGCATGGTTGTCTCTCACCTTCGCGCCCGGCCGCCCCAGCGACGCCGGGGAACGCGGAAAGGCGCGAGGATAGGGCACGGATGCCTGGATGCTAGTGCGCCTCGAAACGGCGGCGTTTCACGCAGCGGCCTTGAATGTAGAACCGATGCGCTCTTTACGTCTCCGGGACGTGCGTGTAAGCTTCGCAATGAACCCGCACGGGGTCCCCGCGGACAGGTCTTCGTCCGTGGGGTGGCCGCTGAGCCCCGCACGTCGGAAACAGGACCGCCTTCCCATGACAAACAAGAATCCCAATTCGGGACCGGAGCCGGAGGAAGCCGATCCTCTGAGTGCGACGGCAATGTTTCTCAAGGCCTTCGAGTCGGACAGCCAGAGCGCCAAAAAAGCGGCGGACCCGTTTGCGCCCGCTCCGCCTTCGCCTGCAGGCAATGTTCCCAACCGGCCGGCGCCGCCGGGACCCGCGGGGGGACAAGGCGCAGCCCGGCCCGGTGAATTCACGGAAATGTTCAACTCCCTGGGAACGCGGCCGGCGCCGCCCGCTACGCCTCCCAGGGAAGCGCCGCCACAGGCGTCGACACAGGTAGTGAGAGGGCCGCAGCAACCGCCGCCGGACCAGGGGGCGGGGGATTTTACGCGCATCTTTGTTTCCAGCGTGACGCCTTCATTCACACCGCCGTCTCGGCCGTCGGAGGAGACGCCGCGGCCGGCTCCGCCCTCGGCTGGCCCGTCGAAAGCCAAGGGATTCTCGTCGCCGGGAGCGTCGGATTCCGCGGAAGGAGGCTTCACCCAGTTTTTCAGCAACCCTCCGCGAGCGTCCGCTCCGGTTCCACCTTCGCCGCCGCCGGCGGCACCGGCGCCGCAGCCGGCCGAGTCGTCCTGGAAAAACGATCCCTTTTTCCGGCCGCCGGAGAAGCCTGCGGAAGGGCCGTCGCCGAGCGTGACCAGTATTCTTTCGTCGCTGGCCGGACCTGGGGCGGGATCCTCCGCGCCGCGGACACCGGAGCCGGCACCGTACCGGCCCGAGCCTATGCCCTCCTACGCTCCCCCCAAGCCGGCCGAGGAACCAGGCGGGGTTACACGGCTGATCCAGCGGCTCTCGCATGAGCCGATGGAGCCGCTGGCGCCGCAGCCTGCCGCGCCTCCACCACCGCCACCCAATTCCGGGCCCGGAGAGTTCACCCGCATGATCTCGGGGATGGGATCGACGCCCGCGGCCGCACCGCATGTTCCCGCGGCGCCGCCACCACGCGCACCGGCGGCGCCGGCGTTCGCCATTCCGGCAGCGCCGCCCCTTCCGCCGATGCCCAAGCCCGCACCGCCACCCATGCCGCTGGCGCCTGCTCCCCACGTACCCGCGGCGGCTCCGCCGGCATTTGCGCCCATGGCTATGCCCATGCCGCCCAAGCCCGCGCCTCCAGCCATCGCGCCGATCGCACCGCCCAAGAGCAAGCTCGAGACGATGGTGCCGATCCTGCTGGTGATCAATACCTTTCTGCTGGTGTTGATCCTGGTTGTTCTGATTTTTGTGCTCAAGGCGCGTTAGGACGGGAACGGACCGGGAAACGCTGAGGAGCCGCCGTTACGCCAGCAATCCCTTTTCGCGCAGCAGCGAATCCTGGCGCTCGAAGCTGTCGATGATGATCACTCCCTGGGCGCGCGCTTTTCCGGCCCACCGTGTGGCCTCGTCTTCTCCGAACTTCAGGTCCTGAAGAAACGACACCAGGTCGTCGTAGCTGGGGGCCTGGGCAGGGCGCGTGTTCAGCCGGCCGACATAGGGCAGGAACATGACCTCGAAGTGGGCCTTCACTCCTTCCGCGGGCGGTTTCGCGGTGATGCGAAGATTTCCGATCAGTTTTGCCATGCACCCCCTCCGCATGCGCATGTTGCTATTCAGAATGCCACATCCGGGCAGGATCGGCGGTGATGGCGTCGCGGCCGTTTGCCATCCGGGTCTCAAAATCGAGATCTCCACCCACAAGCAAGGACCCATTCGTGGGGACCCCGGTCGCGGGCACTCGATTCTCGTCAGCCCGCGACCATGAATCCGCGCTCGAGAAGCTTGCGGATAATGGCGAGGCATTCTCGCTGCACTGCCTCCCCCGGAGCGTTGGCCTGGGCGGCGAACGACTCGATGGCCTCGCCGGCCGTGCGCGTTCCGTCACAGGTGACCAGGAATTCCGCCACCAGGGGTTGCACCTCCATGTGAAAAGGAAACCCGCTGATCATCCGCATGGTAAGGGACTCGGCGCGCCATTGTCCTTCGTGCTGCGCGCATACCTGCTCCAGGCGCGCATTGGGTCCCATGCGCGGACGGAGCGCGAGCAGCTTTTCGTCGCTATCGGCCTCCTGCATCAGGTCGCGGGCCGCGAAGGTGGCGACGATCATCTCTCCCAGATCGCCTTTGGGGGTGGAGGGCACCTCCTCGATCCGCACCCAGTTTCGGCCCTCGCGCCGCCGCATCACGATCAGCCCGTCGTGGATCGCCTCCACGCCGCGATGGCGATAGTAGTTCATGTAACCGTCGTAGTTCTCCGCATCGTGCGAGGTGTCCTCCGAGGTCTCCTTGATGCGCTGCTGGGCGTACTCCTCGGGATCCTGGGTGAGGCCTTTCATCACCCACGCGTCGCAGCCCGTGTCCTGGAGCCACTCGGCCACGCGCTCCTCCCACGGCTGTCCCTTGATCTGCGCCCACTCGCACAGCATCTGCATGTATCCGCCCTCGTTCAGGTAAGCCGGAGCCTCCTTCACCAGGCGCCGGCACAGGCCATCGAGTTCCATGGGGTTTTCGCAGAAAAGGTAATCGCCCTGGGGAGTGATGAAGAACGGGGGATTGGAAAGGATGAGGTCGAAACGGCGCTCTTTCACCGGCTCGAAACAGTCACCGTAGACGGCCTCGATGTTCTCGATTCCATTCAGGCGGGCATTGAAACGGGCGCAGCCGACGGCGCGCTGATTCAGGTCTGTCGCGACGACCTGGTCGCTAAAGCGGGACGCGATCAAGCTTAAAATGCCGCTGCCGGTACCCAGATCGAACGTGGCGCGGGAGTGCCGCCGAACGGAAAAGCGGGCGAGGAACTTGCTGGTGGGATTGGGCCACAGGACCATTTCGGTCTGCTTGCGGTCGATCGCCGAAGCATGGTCCGACGCCACCAGAAAACCGTCGAAATGCAACAGCATCGCGCGGGGGGCAAGATCGTCGCCCTGTTCTTTCAAAAGCCCGGACTGAAGCATGAGGGCCAGAATGTCGGGCGGGATCAGATCCGCGACCCTCGCCGCCTTCAATGGAACCCCAAGCCAGAACCAGCGCAGCAGGGCATTCAGCGGCACATGCGCCGAGGTGCGGTCGAGCAGCCGGGCGTGGTTGCGCAGCTGGCGCGAAGGCAACTCGGCCGCACCGAGATGCTTTTTAAGACTGGGCTCCGTGTAGCCGGATTGTTCGAAGAACGCACGCAGCCGGCAGGAATCGTCGGGCGAGAGCAGGTTGAGCATCAGGACTCCCACATTAGCAGGGACCAGGGACCAGGGACTAGAAACTAAAGCCGGGCAAAGCAGGCCGCGACGACGGGAAGCACGTGGATTCAATAGGCAAGCCCCTCGTCGTCCCTGGTCCCTGCTTTATTCCTTGACCGCGAACGGAGCGTGTGTTATCAACAGAAACGCACAGAAATGCGGGTCACAGATCGTGGCTGGGCATTCCGGCTGTCCGAAGTGCCGGTGCATTGTGTGCGCGTTCCAGGCCCCGGTTCTGTTGGGTTTCCCTACATCTCGATAGCGTCTCGGTAACGAGCCCGGTTCTCCAACTGAGACGGTTCGCCCGCGAGTCGATTGATTTCGGCGAAACGCGCGGCCGTCTTCGATCACCAATCTTTTGAGGTTCATCATGGCAAAGCAAAGCGCACAGCACAAACTGGACCGGGTGCGTCCTCCCCGGGTGCAGATTACCTATGACGTCGAAGTCGGCGGCGCCATCGAGATCAAGGAATTGCCGTTCGTTGTCGGTGTCCTGGGCGACTTCACCGGCAATCCCGAACAACCTCTTCCCAAGCTGAAGGATCGCAAGTTTGTCGAAGTGAACCCCGACAACTTTGACTCGGTTCTGGAGGGGATGAAGCCGCATCTCTCCTTCGCCGTGGAAAACAAGCTGAGCGACGATCCCAACGCCGCGAACTTGAAGATCGATTTGAAATTCCGCAAAATGGACGATTTCGAACCGGCGAACGTCGCGAAACAGGTAAAGCCGCTGAAGGAATTGCTCGACCTGCGCACCCGGCTTTCCGATCTGCGCGGTTCTCTGCAAGGCAACGACAAGCTCGAAGAACTCCTGCTCGAAGCGGTGGGCAATACCGAAAAGCTGGACAAACTGAAGGGCGAGATCGGCACGGGAGGGGACAATGCCTGAGGCAGCGGCAAACGCAGCGGCGGCAGCCGGCGCAGTAGAAACGCAGGAAGCGAGTCTGCTCGACCAGATTGTCGAGCAGGGCCGGTTTGGCGAAGCCAAGGAGCGCGGCAAGGACCTGGTGAAGGAGTTCGTCAACCAGGTGCTCGAAGGCTCCATGACCATCGCCAAGGATGCGGAAATGATGATCAACGCGCGCATCGCGCAGATCGATCACCTGCTCTCCATCCAGTTGAACGAGATTCTCCACCACTCGGCGTTCCAGAAACTGGAAGGCTCATGGCGCGGCCTGAAGTATTTGATGGACAATACCGAAACCGGCGTGGGACTGAAGATCCGGGTGCTCAACGCCACCAAGAAGGAACTGCTGCGCGATATCGAAAAGGCCCCCGAGTTCGATCAGAGCGCGTTGTTCAAGAAAATTTACGAGGAAGAGTACGGCGTATTCGGCGGCGCCCCGTTTGGCGCCATCGTCGGCGACTTCGAATTCGGCAAGCACCCCGAAGATATGGCGCTGCTGGAAGGCGTTTCGCATATCGCCGCCCAGGCGCATGCGCCCTTTGTCAGCGCCGCGGCTCCGGACCTTTTCAACCTCGAGAGCTATACCTCCCTGGATGCGCCCCGCGACCTGGCCAAGATCTTCGACTCCACGGAATACGCCAAGTGGAAGTCGTTCCGGCAGAGCGAGGATTCGCGCTACGTGGCGCTTACTTGCCCGCGGACCCTGGGCCGGCTGCCATACGGATCCGACACCAAGCCCATCGACGAGTTCCGCTATGAGGAGCACGTGGACGGTACGGATCACTCCAAGTACCTTTGGACCAACGCAGCCTATTCGCTGGCCTCCAAGATGACCCAGTCCTACTCGCTCTACGGGATGTGTGTGGCCATGCGCGGCGTGGAGGGCGGCGGCCTGGTCGAAGGTCTGCCGACGCATACCTTTGCCACCGACGAGGGCGACCTGGCCTTGAAGTGCCCCACCGAAGTGCCCATCACCGACCGGCGCGAGAAAGAGCTGGCCGACCTGGGCTTTGTTCCGCTGGTGCACTGCAAGGGAACCGATTTTGCCGCGTTCTTCAGCGTGCAGAGCTGCCAGAAAGCCAAGCAGTACGATACGGATTCGGCCAATGCGAATGCGCGGTTGTCCACGCAGATTCCGTACATCATGGCCGTCTCCCGTTTTGCGCACTACCTGAAGGCCATGATGCGCGACAAGATCGGCAGCTTCATGTCCCGCGAACAGGCCGAAGTTTTCCTGAACCGCTGGATCACGCGGTACGTGACGCCGGACGACATGGCGTCGGCGGCGACCAAGGCGGAGCGGCCGTTGCGCGAAGCGCGCATCGACGTCAGCGAGGTTCCCGGCAAGCCGGGGGTCTATCGCGCCGTTGCATTCCTTCGTCCTCACTTCCAGCTTGACGAACTTACTGTTTCACTTCGGTTGGTGGCCGAGTTGCCCGCGCCGGCAAAGTAAGGCGCGTTTCGAACTCAAGACCGTACCTGGTGGGGTCGTGAGACCTCAGGACCACGAGGAACAAGGGGCCCGGCTCCTGACGGTCTGAGACTCAACAACAACGGGCTCCTTTCTATCCTTTTCAAGCCGGACCCCGATACCGAAGCGAGATAGCGCGGTATTGGGGGCCACCTCCGCCAGAACTGGGCGGCAGCCTGCTGCCGTCCTCGCCCCGCACGCAGTTTGAACGGACTCTCGAAGGAGATTTGCAATGGCAGTCAATGCATACCTGATCATCGATGGCCGCCCCGGTCCGAGCACCAGTAAGACGGACGCCATCGACATTCTCTCGTTCAGTTTCGGAGCCAGCCAGACGTCGGTCATCGGCGCCGGTTCCTCCGGCGGTGAAGCCCGGGCCGGCCGCGCCAACCTCTCCGACCTCTCCATCATGAAGGTGGTGGACAAAGTGTCACCGCTCCTCTTTGACGATTGCGTCACCGGCAATTACCTGAAGAAGGTGGATATCATCTACGACAAGCCGCTGGGCGACAAGCAGGAAGAGTACTACAAGATTCACATGGAAGACGCGCTGATCACTTCCATCCAGCACTCCGGTTCGAATGAGAACCCGATGGAGTCGATCACCTTCGCGTACAGCAAGATCAAGGTGAGTTACGCCCCTGAGCAGGACGGCGCTCTGAAGGGGTTCATCGACCGGGGCTTTGACGTACTGAAAGTGAAGCCGTGGTAACCAGCCAACCGGCAAGCAGGTCGACGGTGCCATCGAATCCGAGAGAACTGTTCAAAGCAGGGAAAGTGCGCGAAGCATGCCAGGGGCTCACGGCTCATCTCCGTGAGCACCCGAACGACACGGCTTCGCGCACGTTCCTGTTCGAGTTGCTGTGCTTCTCGGGCGAGTTCACGCGCGCCGAAAAGCAGTTAGCGGTGCTTTCCAGCGGCAGCCAGGACCGGGAGACGGGAGCCATCGTCTACTACGCGGCGCTGCACGCCGAGCGCACCCGCCACGAGCTCTTCGAGAAGGAAGGTTTTCCCACCGATTCCCCGGCCAGCCCTCCGGGCGAATTGAACGGGAAGGCGTTCACCAATTTGCGCGACGCGGATCCGGACATTGGCGCGCGCCTGGAGGTGTTTGCCGCAGGCTCATGCGTGTGGATTCCTTTCGAGCACGTGGAGAGCGTGGAGATGGGACCCCCCCAGCGCTTGCGGGATACGCTATGGTCGCCGGCTCTGGTGCAGGCCGCCCCGTCGTTTCGCGGCATGGACCTGGGAGAGGTACTGATCCCGGCCATCTACCCGTTCTCGTGGAAGGACGAGGACGAAGAGGTATGGCTGGGCCGGAAGACAGAATGGTTGGCGGATGAAACCGGCCGGGAATCCCCCACCGGTCAAAAGACGTTCCTCGTGGACGGCGAGGAGTTTCCCTTTCTCGAAGTCCGTTCTTTGAAGTTTTTCCATCCGGCGAGCGCGCCCACAGAGGATTAAAACGGGGTTCAGGTGTCAGGAATCAGGGAAAGCCGAACATGCGAACGACCGGCGGTTGGGTCCGTTCGGGGTATGTAAATTGGGGTACATTCATCAAAGTTCCTGACATCAGGGGCCGGTCAATATGCCACTTCGCGACGACATCCTCGCCCCCATTCCCGGTGATAATCCGAGCGGCGCGGACTTGCGCTACGACACCAAGTTGCTGGTGATCGACAAGATCAAGGAAGCCCGCCGCCAGGATGACGAACTGGAGCAGGGCGCATGGCAAAGCGAGCGCAAGACCGCCAACTGGCCGCTGGTCCTCAAGCTCTCGCAGGAAACCCTGGCCACGTCGTCAAAGAACCTGCAGGTGGCGGCGTATCTCGCCGAGGCACTGCTGCAGACGGAGCGCTTTGCCGGTCTTCGCCAGGGCCTCGACGTCATCTATCGTCTGTCGACGGATTTCTGGGATACGATCCATCCGGCGATCGACCCCGAGGATCCCGAGACGCGGGAAGACCGCGCCACGCCGCTGGCATGGATCAACACGCAGCTGGATTTTCCCGTTCGCTCGGCGCCCATCAATAACGCCGGTCACTCGTTTATCAACTTCAAGGATTCCCGCGCCGTTGGGTACGAGGACCAGGCCAAGACCGACAAGGACAAGAAGAACCGCGCCACGATGATTGCCAACGGCAAGATGGCGCCGGAGATTTTCGACAAGGCCTTCGGCGAGACTCCCAAGGCGTTTTACGCGCAGGCGGAGAAGGACCTGGATGCGTGCCTGGAATCGATCGTCAAGCTCGATGCCTTTTGCGACGAAAAGCTGGAAGACGATTCGCCGGGCTTTGGGAAGCTCAAAGGGGCGCTGACCGAGGTGCGCCTGGTGGTGCACCAGCTGCTCGACAAAAAGCGCGAGAAAGAGCCCGACCCGGTGGAAGAGGTGCCGGAAGAAGCGCCAGCCGCGGAAGGCGCCGGAGGCGAGGACGGCGCGCCGGTTGCTGTTCCCGGCCTCGCCGTTGCCCTGGTGGGCGAGCCTGCCGACCGGCGACAGGCCATTGGCAGTATCGTGGCGGCGGCCGCGTTTCTGCGCAAGAAGGAACCGCTCGGCCCCGCGCCCTACCTGCTGTTACGCGGGTTGCGGTGGGGCGAACTGCGCAGCGCGACCAGCCTGGCGGACAGCCCCCTGCTGGAAGCTCCGCCAACCGAGTTGCGGCAGCAGATCAAGCGACTGGCGCTGACCAAGAGATGGGCCGATTTGCTGGAAGCCGGGGAGCAGGCCATGGCGCAGCCCGGCAGCCGCGCCTGGCTTGACCTGCAGCGGCTTTCGGTGGCGGCCTGCAAAGCCCTCGGCAAGGAGTACGAGCCAATTGCGACCGCCATCCAGTCGGGGTTGCGCGCCCTGCTGAACGATCTGCCGGAATTGCTGGATGCCACGCTGCTGGACGATACCCCCGCGGCGAATCCGGAAACCAAGGCCTGGCTGCAATCTCTGAGCGCGACCGAAAAGCCCGCGCCGACCGAGGAGACCGAAGCCGCCGCCGAAGCGCACGCCAATCGCAACGGCGCGCCCACGTGGCTGGCGCCCGCGGTGGACGCCTATACCCTGGCGAAGGACGCGCTGGCATCGGGCCAGGAGGAGAAGGCGTTCGCCATCATGCGCGCCGAGGTCAGCCGCCAGCGCTCCGGGCGGCGCCGCTTCCGGCGCATGATGCAGACCGTGGAGCTGGCCATGGCCGCGGGAAAAGACGCCATCGCCCAACCGCTGCTGGAAGACATTGCCGCCACCATCGAGAATCACAAGCTCGATTTCTGGGAGGACCCGGAGCTGATCGCCAGCGATTTGATCAAGCTGATGCGCTACAGCAAGAGGATCCAGGGGAGTTCCTCCGACAAACAAAAGCTCTTCGAGCGCATCTGCCGCCTGGATCCAGCGCAGGCGTTGAACGTGGGGTAAGCCATGGCGCGAGGTCTGGGCGAAACCACGATTACCATTTCCGCGCTGGACCGGCTCATTGATCTGGAGCCGGACAACCGCATGGAGAATCCGCTGAGCCGGTCGCAGTCCATCCGGCTGCTGAAGAGCGCGGTGCGCCGCGACCTGGAGTGGCTGCTGAATTCGCGCCGGATCGCCGACCCGCCCGACGAAGGATTGAAGGAAGCCAATCGCTCGGTATACACCTATGGTCTTCCCGACATGAGCGCGCTCACCATGGCGTCCACCACGGACCGCAATCGCCTGGTCCGCGCGATTCTGGCTTCCATCAATCTCTACGAGCCGCGCCTGACGAATGTGCGGCTGGTGGTAGTGGAAACCCCCGATGCGGGCAAAAAAGACGTGCGCCTGCGCATCGAGGCAATGCTGCGCATGGATCCTGTCCCCGAGCCCATTTCTTTCGATACGATCATCGAGTTGAAGAGCGGCAATTGCCATTTGACGGGAGGCGATGATGCGCGATGAGCTGCTGCTCTACTACGAGCGCGAGCTCGATTACCTGCGCAAGTCGGCCGCGCAGTTTGCCGAGAAGCATCCCAAGGTCGCGTCGCGCCTCGTGCTGGAACCCACCAAGTGCGAAGACCCGCACGTGGAGCGGCTTCTGGAGGGCTTCGCCTTCCTGGCGGCCCGCGTGCATCTCAAGCTCGAAGATGAGTTCCCGGAGATCACTGAAGCGCTGTTGAGCATCGTCTATCCGCAACTGGTGCGGCCCATTCCATCGATGTCGGTGGTCGAATTCCAGCTCGATCCGGAAAAGGGCAAGCTCGCCAGCGGCATGCGCATCGACCGCAACTCGCAGCTTTATTCCAAGCCCATCTCCGGCGTGCCCTGCACGTTTCGCACCTGCTACGACACCACCCTTTGGCCCATCACCGTGGCCGCGGCGGAGCTGAGCGCCCCCAGCCGCCTGAAACCGCCGGTGAAGACCAGCGATTCGGCGTGGGCCATCCGGCTGGAGCTGCGCTGTGCCAAGGATGTGAATTTCGTCTCGCTCAAGCCCGACAAGCTGCGCTTTTATCTCGACGGCGAAAGCGGGCTCGTCAATATCGTGTACGAGCTGCTCTTCAGCCGGCTGAATCGCATCCAGGTCCGCGACCTGACCCCTGGATCGAAGCTGCCGCCGGTCACGCTGCCCGCGTCGGCGCTCAACGCGGTCGGGTTCGGCCCCGATGAAGGCATGGTGTCTTATCCGTCCGCCTCGTTTGCAGGCCACCGGCTGCTGATGGAGTACTTCGCCTTTCCCGAGAAATTCTTCTTCGTCGATCTCGCCGGGCTCGAGGCGGTGTCGCAGGCCGGCTTCAAAGAAGCCATCGAAGTCATCTTCCTGATTTCGGAGATCGAGGGCAGCGGCCGCCAGCAGCGCCTGGAACTCGAGCTTTCCAAGAAGACGTTCAAGCTGGGGTGCGCGCCGGTGGTGAACCTTTTTCCGCAGGTGGCCGAGCCCATCCAGTTAAACCAGCGCCGCGCCGAGTACCCGCTGGTTCCCGATGTGCGCCGGCCCTATTCGGTCGAAGTGTTCTCGGTGGACGAAGTGGCCGGCATCAACTCCGCCAACCAGAAGATCACCACCTACGAGCCGTTTTACTCGCTGCGCCACTCCGCCCGCCGCGAAGACCGCTCCTGCTATTGGCTCGCGCGGCGGCGGCCTTCGACCCGCCCCAACGACGACGGCACCGACATCACTCTTTCGCTGCTCGATCTGAACCTGACAAATGCCGATCCCGACGCCATGGTGCTCTCGGTGAAAACCACGTGCACCAACCGCGATCTCCCCGCGCGGCTGCCGTTCGGCAACCAGGACAGTGACTTCGAACTGGAGGGCGGCGCCGCGCCCATGCGGCGGATCGTGGCCCTGCGCAAGCCCACCGGGCCGGTACGCCCGCCCATTGGCAAGAGCGTGCTCTGGCGGCTGGTTTCGCACCTGGCGCTCAACTATCTTTCCCTGGTGCAGGAAGGCAAGGACGCGCTGCAGGAGATTCTGCGGCTCTACGACGTGGGCCGCACCGCATATTCGCAGAACGTGATTCAAAGCATCCTCAACGTTCGCTGCGGGCCGCACTTTGCGCGCCTCGTCTCGGAGCAGGGAGTCAGCTTCGCGCGCGGACTGCGCATTGAAATGGAGCTCGACGAAGACCAGTTCACCGGCGGAGGAGCGTTTTTGTTTTGCGCCGTCCTGGAGCGCTTCTTCGCCCTGACCGCATCGCTCAACAGCTTTACTCAATTGAGTGTGACCACACCGCAAAGAAAGGAGGGATTCTACGAATGGGAACCGAGATCGGGTCGCCGCCTATTAGTGTGAACTCGGGACTGAAGCAGCCTTCGGGGCTGACGGAAATCACCAGGCTGCCCAGCGCGCCGGAAGAGACGCAGGCTCGCATGCTGGCCGAATCGCCGCTGGGACTCGACCTGCGCGACGATGCCTGTTCGTTTGAATTCTTCCAGGCGGTGGCGCTGCTGGAGCGCATAATGAGCGACCGCCGGCCGGTGGGGCATTTCTTCAGTCCCGAGGATGAGGCGCTCCGCTTCTACGTCAATCCGCGGTTGGGATTTCCGGCCAGCCAGATTCAGCAGCTTGAGTTCCACGAACATGCGCCCGCGGAGATGATGGTCAACTTCATGGGACTGACCGGACCGCAGGGCGTGTTGCCCTACGTCTACAGCGAGCTGATCCTGGAGCGGCTGCGCGCCAAGGACCGCACCCTGCAATCCTTCCTGGATATCTTCAATCACCGCGCCATCTCGCTGTTCTACCGCGCCTGGCAGCGAACACGCTTTCCGGTGAACTACGCTTCCGGCGATCGCGACTATTTCTCGCAATACCTGCGGGACCTTCTGGGCATCGGCACCACGGGGCTGAGCGATCGCCAGACCACCGAAGATGAAGCGCTCATGCACTACGTTTCGCTGTTCGCCATGCAGTCGCGATCGGGCGTGGCCCTGGAGCAGGTTCTGTCGGATTATTTCGAAGTGCCGGTGGAGATCGAACAGTTCACGGGAGCGTGGTACACCATCGACCAGTCGACGCAGTGCGCCATGAACGAAAAGGATTCGATGTCGACGCAGATCGGCCTGGGAGCGGTGGTGGGCGACGCGGTGTGGGACCGCCAGGGGCGCGTGCGTATCCGCATCGGTCCCATCGGCTTGGAGCGCTACGACGATTTTCTGCCCGGGGGAAGCGCGCACTCCGCCCTGCGGGGCATCACCAAATTCTTCTCCAATGGCTGCATCGATTTCGAAGCGCAGCTGGTGCTCGACCGCAAGGACGTTCCCTCCGTCGAGCTTGATCTTGATGCCGCTCACCCGGCGCGGCTGGGATGGGTGTCGTGGGCCCGGACGGCGCCGTTGAACGCCGACCCGGATGACACCATTCTGGCCTTGTGAAACAGACAGGGAACAGCCATTAGGGATTAGGAAGTGAAAGACGGGTCGAGATTGGCACCCGGATCTGGGAATTACGTCGGAGGATGAAGATGGGACTGAATCTGAAATCACTCATCAGCAAGTTGAATGACCAGGCCCGCGCCGCGCTGGAAGGCGCCGCCGGCCTTTGCCTTTCCCGCACCCACTACGACATCGAGGTCGAACACTTCCTCACCAAGCTCCTCGACTCGTCCTCGAACGACTTCGCGGCCATCATCAAGCACTTCGAGATCGACAAGTCGCGCCTGACGGCGGAACTGTCGCGCAGCCTGGACAGGCTGAAGTCGGGCAACGCGCGCACTCCGGCGATCAGCCCCACGGTGATGAAGATGCTGACCACCGCGTGGACTGTCGGCTCCATCGACTTCAACGCCGGCTCGGTGCGCACCGGGTTCATTATCCTCGCGCTGGCGTCCGATGAAGAGCTGTCGCGGCTGATGCGCGAGGTGAGCAAGGAGTTTCCCAAGATCAATGCCGACGCGCTCAAGAAGGATCTGCTCGGCATCGTCGCGCTCTCGCAGGAGACGACCGCCAGCGGCGCCGCAATTGGCGCCGGCGCGGGAGGGCCGGGCGAAGGCGCGAAACCGGCCGGGGGGAAAACGCCGAACCTCGACTCGTACACCGTCGACCTGACCGGCAACGCCAAGAAGGGAAAGATCGACCCGGTTCTGGGCCGCGATCCGGAGATTCGCCAGGTGATCGACATTCTCACCCGCCGGCGCCAGAACAATCCCATCCTCACCGGCGAAGCGGGCGTGGGCAAAACGGCCGTGGTGGAAGGCTTCGCGCTGCGCGTGGCGCAGGGCGATGTTCCGCCGCCGCTCAAGAACGTCATCATCCGCACGCTCGACCTGGCGCTGCTGCAGGCTGGTGCGGGCGTGAAGGGCGAATTCGAGAACCGGCTGAAGGGTTTGATCGAGGAAGTGAAGTCGTCGCCGACGCCGATCATTCTTTTCATCGACGAAGCCCACACCATGATCGGCGCGGGCGGCCAGGCGGGCCAGGGCGACGCCGCCAACCTTCTGAAACCGGCCCTGGCGCGCGGCGAACTGCGCACCATCGCCGCCACCACGTGGTCCGAGTACAAGAAGTACTTCGAGAAGGATGCGGCGCTGGCGCGGCGTTTCCAGGTGGTCAAGGTCGAAGAGCCTAGCGAGAAGCAATGCATGATCATGATGCGCGGGCTGGTGGCTTCGCTCGAGAAACACCACAACGTGCGCATTCTCGACGAGGCGGTATTCTCCGGAGTCAGGCTGACGCACCGTTTCCTCGCCGGCCGCCAGCTGCCCGACAAGGCGGTGAGCATTCTCGATACGGCCTGCGCGCGCCTGGCGCTGGGGCAGAACACCACGCCGCCCGCCATCGAAGATCTGAACCGCACCATCGATGCTCTAGACGTGCAGACGCGCATCCTGAACCGCGAGGAAAGCGTGGGCGCCAATCACCATGAAAAGCTGGCCGAGATCGCTGCCGAGAAGGAGAAGGCGCAAGCCAGGCTCGCCGAGTTGGAGGGCCGCTGGGATAAAGAAAAAGAGCTGGTGGGGAAGATTCGCGATCTGCGCAGCAAGATCGAGGGTGCGGCCGACGGGAAAGCCGCAGCGGCGCCGGTCGAACAGAACGGCCATGCCGCGGCAACGGAAGCACCGGCTGCGACTCCGGAGGAGATGAAAGCGCAAATGCAGGCGCTTGAAGCCGATCTCTCCGCGCTGCAGGGGGAGAGCGGATTGATCCGCGTCTGCGTCGATGCCCAGATCGTCGGCGAGGTGCTCTCCGCGTGGACCGGCATCCCTGCCGGCAAGATGCTCAAAGATGAAATCACCACGGTGCTGGCGCTGAAAGACCACCTGGCGCGGCGCGTTATCGGGCAGGATCACGCGATGGAGATCATCTCCCAGCGCGTGCAGACGTCGCGCGCTTCACTCGACGATCCCAACAAACCGGTCGGCGTGTTCATGCTGGTTGGACCCAGCGGCGTGGGCAAGACTGAAACCGCGCTGGCGCTGTCGGATCTGCTCTATGGCGGCGAGCACAACCTGATCACCATTAACATGTCGGAGTTCCAGGAGCCGCATACGGTTTCCACGCTGAAGGGCTCGCCGCCCGGATACGTGGGCTACGGCGAGGGCGGCGTGTTGACGGAGGCGGTGCGCCGGCGGCCATACTCGTGCGTGCTGCTGGATGAAGTCGAAAAGGCGCATCCCGACGTGCTGGAACTCTTCTTCCAGGTGTTCGACAAGGGCCAGATGGAAGACGGCGAAGGGCGGGAGATCGACTTCAAGAACAACATCATTATCCTCACCACCAATGCGTGCACCGACGAGATGATGAAGCTGGTGGCCGATCCTGAGACCGCGCCCGGCCCGCGCGCGCTGGTGGATGCCTTGAAGCCGGGGTTGAACAAGGTGTTCAAGCCCGCCTTCCTGGGACGCATGGTCATCATCCCCTACTACCCGGTGCGCGACGAGGCGCTCAAGCAGATCATCCGGCTCAAGCTGGGCAAGATTCAGCGGCGGCTGGTGGAGAACCACAAAATCAAGCTCACCTACGACGACGCCTTTCTCAACGCGGTGGCGTCACGCTGCACAGAAGTGGAAAGCGGCGCGCGCAACGTGGACAACATCCTGACCAACACGCTGCTTCCGGACATCTCGCGCAAGATCCTGGGCAGCATGGCGGAAGGCGAGAAGATGAGCGCCATCCACGTGAGCGTGGGCGAGGGCGGGGAATTCAGCTACGCGGACCCGGCCGCAAGCACCAGTGCGGCGCTGGTGGAAGCCTGACCGGGCCGCGAACCGCCAGGGACGTGGAGAACTGACATGAGTGGACACCAGCATCCCGTATGCGGGCATACACAGGGGACGAATATCAAAGACGGGACGTCAGCTCTCCACGCCTCTCCCAAGCCCGGTTCCAGGGGCCACATCTCCGGCTCCCGCAAAGTGGTTCACCTGCGGACGCTCGTCTTCGATGGGGAACAACTCGATCGCCTGTTCCGATCGGCGGCGTATCTGAACGCGGTAGCACGGTATATCACCGTCCAGCCGATGGAGGCCGGGCCGGGCGACTCGCTGGGGGTGAGATTCTTTTCCGCAGTCGTCCCGGACCGCTATCACACGCGGGAAATCGTGCTTCCCGATGAGAAGCAACTCCAGGAGAAAACCCACGAGGGCGCCAACCAGTTCGGAGAGCTTTTCTGGAAGGAATTGGAGGAGCGTGGGTCGGCGGGCGCGAAAGCTTTTCTCGAAGACGTGGAAGCGCAGCGAGAAAACGCCCAGAGGAAGATCGCCAAGACCTATCGCGATGCGACCGATTACAACCAGCACGCGGAAAAAGCCCAGGAAAATATTTACCACGGCCTGGTTCTGGTGAAGTGCGCTTCCACGATCATTGTGGCCGGCATTACGCTCCCTGTTATCCCGGTGGCAGCCGCGTCTCTGGGTTGGGCTTCAGCGGCCTCCGCAGGGGGCCTGGCGGCATTCGGGGTAGGGACCGGGTACGGCATCAGCCTGGCGGTGATCAAGAACTGGGACAAGGCGGATGAGGCGCAGCTGGTGCTGATCGCCAAGGACAAGGCGGTCTCCAAAACCGAACAAAAAGCGGGCAAGGAAGTCGCCAAATTCGCCCAGAAGATCGCCGAAAGCGAGTCTGGAAATCCGAAGGACATCGCCAAGACGCTGGGGGGCAAGCACTGGCTGGTGAAGAGAATCGAAGATGCCGGGGACGCAGCGAAAAAAGCCAAGCTGCTTCGCCGTCTCGACCGCAAGATGGCCGCCGCCCAGGCTGCGAGAAACGCGGGACGCCTGGCAACCGTGCTGAAGGCGGTTCCCTACCTCTTTTTCGCCTGGAGCGCCGCGAGTGCGGTGTCCGATGCCCACCAGGAGTGGTGAAGGGGAAGTGCGATCCGCACATCGGTTCATGGCATGGAGCGCGATTGTCCCGATCATCGCCAGCTGTCAGGAGAACGTGAATGCCGCACACGCAAGAAGGCCGCCTCATATCCATCGACACACCGCTCGGTACCGACAAGCTTCTGCTGGCCGGGTTCACCGGACACGAGGCGATGTCCCGCCTGTTCAGTTTTCATCTTGATCTTCTCGCCGAGCCTGAGCCCGGCGATCCTCCTATCGACTTCACCCACATCGTCGGCCAGTCAGTCACCTTGACGGTGGTTTTGCAAGACGACACGTTCCGGTACTTCAACGGGCTTGTCAGCCAGTTCGCCATGACGGGGATGGAAGGCGCGTACACCCGCTACGAGATGCAGGTGGTTCCCAAGCTGTGGACCCTGACGAGGTACGCCAACTGCCGCATCTTTCACAACATGAGTGTGAAAGAGATCATTAGCGACGTCTTTTCCAGGCGTGGTTTCAGCGACTACGAGATGCACTTGAATGCGACGTATCCGACCCTCGAGTACACCGTCCAGTACCGCGAAACGGACTTCAATTTCATCTCCCGGCTGATGGAAAAATTTGGGATCTTCTACTTCTTCGACCACAAAGACGGCAGCCACACCATGAAGCTCATGGATTCGAACAGCTCCATCTTTGCCTGTCCGAAACTTCTCCACGGCAACGCCGAATTCAACCTCGCAACGGGTGGCCTCGACGACGACGACGTGGTGGATGCATGGAGCCAGGAGTGGGAATGGAAAAGCGGCAAGGTAGCCCAGACCGATTACAACTTCAAGACTCCCTCCACCAATCTGCTCACTGAAGAGACGACCGTCTATTCGGTCGCCGGCAACACCAGCTTCGAGCTTTTCGATTTTCCCGGGGAATACCCGGTGCGCGGCGACGGAAAGCAACTTGCCAAGACCCGCATGGAGGAAGAAGAAGCGGGCCACCTGGTGGTGCACGGCTCCTCGGTGTGCCGCGCCTTCACCACCGGCACCAAATTCAATCTCGTGGGGCACCCGCAGGACGCCTATAACAAGTCCTACATCCTGACCGAGATTCACCACATTGCTTCGGCGGCGGGCAGCTATGGCCTGGGCCCCGAAGGCATGGATACCTACACCAACCATTTCACCTGCATTCCCGACAATATCAACTTCCGCCCGGCACGCCTGACTCCCAAGCCGTTTGTCCAGGGTCCGCAGACTGCCGTAGTGGTGGGCAAGAAAAGCAACGTCTCCAGCGACGACAGCTCCGGCGGCGATGGCGAAGAGATCTGGGTGGACAAGTTCGGGCGCGTGCTGGTTCTGTTCCCGTGGGACCGCGACGGATTGTGCTCGTGCTGGGTGCGCGTGTCGCAGGATTGGGCGGGAAAAGCCTGGGGCATGATCAATATCCCGCGCGTGGGCCAGGAGGTATTGGTCAGCTTCCTCGAAGGAGATCCGGATCGGCCCATCGTCACCGGCCGGGTGTACAACGAAGACCAGGTTGTGCCCTACGAGCTGCCCGCTAACGGCACCCGGACCACGTTCAAGACCCGCTCATCGCCCAACGGCGGCGACGACAATTACAACGAGCTGCGCTTCGAAGACAAGAAAGGCAGCGAACAGATTTTCCTGCGCGGCGAGAAAGACCTCGACGTCCGCTTCAAGAACGACGCTCGCGAATGGATCGGCAACGACCAGAGCATCATGATCATCAAGGACCGGTCAGAGGACGTGGGCGGAAACGAATCGATCCATATCGCCAAAAACCGGACAGAAAAGGTCGACGGCAACGAAGATATCCAGATCGGGGGCAACCAGCAGGAGAAGATCAGCGGCAACGTGAGCCTGCAAATCAGCGGCAACCAGAGCGAAGCGATTACCGGCGACATGAATCATGCCATCACGGGGAACTTCAATCACAAGAGCAGCCAGAACGTTTCCATCCAGGCCGGAATGAACATGTACGAGAAGTCGGGGATGGCCTACGCTCACGACGCCGGGATGACCATTCACCTCAAAGCCGGGATGAGCATGGTGCTCGAGGCCGGGGTTCAGCTGTCGCTCAAAGCGGGCGCCAGCTTTATCGATATCGGGCCCGCGGGCGTGTCGATCTCCGGCGCGCCGCTGGTGATGATCAACAGCGGTGGCGCGGCCGGCTCCGGAAGCGGATCGAGCCCCACCAGCCCTGCCTCGCCATCCTCTCCCGGAAATCCCAACAAGCCCGACGAGGCGGATGACGGCAAGGCCGGGGTCAATAAAGGAGCCGGCCCGGCCGCGGCAGGCGCCGGCGGAGATGCGGGCGGCGGCGCTGGACCGGCCGGAGCGTCTGCCCCATCTGCTCCATCTGCTCCCTCGTCCCCATCTTTGTCATCCCCACCGCCGAGTTTGGCCGCACTTGCCGGCCTCCCCGCAGTCGACCCGGCACAGCAAACGGCGCAACAGGTCGCCAACCAGGCAGCGCAAACCGCACAGCAAGCAGCCCAGCAGGCGCAGCAGGCCGCGAATGGCGCCGAGCAGCTCGCGCAACAGGCCGAGCAGCAGGCACAGCAGGAAGTAGCCCAGGTCACGCAACAGGCCAGTCAGGCCATCCAGCAAGCCAACCAGGCAGTGCAAGCCGCGCAGCAGGCCGTCAACCAGGCGGTCGGCCAGGCAAAAGCCCAGGCGCAGCAGTCTCTGAACCAGGCACAACAGGCAGCACAGCAGGCGGAACAACAGGGACAGGCGGCCGTCCAGCAGGCGCAGCAGCAGGCGCAACAAGTCCAGCAGCAGGCGCAGCAGGCTGCACAGCAGGCACAGCAGGCCGCGCAGCAGGCGCAACAACAAGCCCAACAGGCTGCGCAACAAGCGCAGCAGGCCGCAAAGCAGGCGCAGCAACAAGCCCAGCAAGCCGCGCAACAGGCGCAACAGGCAGCGCAGCAAGCGGTGCAGCAGGCACAGCAGGCTGCGAAGCAAGCGCAACAGGCCGGCCAACAGGCGCAGCAGGCTGCAAAGCAGGTTCAGCAGGCAGCCAGCCAGTCCGTGCAGCAGGCGCAGCAGTCCGCGCAGCAGGCGCAGCAAGCGGCACAGCAGGCCATCAGCCAGGCGGGCCGCGGCATCTGAGCTCGCTCGATCCCTGCCCTTGTTCACCTATAGTTGAGTTGGTATCGTTAAGCTTCGGTCGGCAGCCATGAAACAGCTACAACCCGTTCTTTGGAGCAAAGGCACTCTTCTGACGCCCCAGCATCTGCAGCTTCAGGACAAGTTCCTGGAAGACAGCATGAACTTCCGGGTGCAGTCGCTGAAGTTCTGCGCCTGGGGCTTCAACGAAGTCGTGCTCGACCAGCAACTGCTGGCCGACGGACAGCTGGCCGTCTCGCGGGCCTCCGGCATTTTTCCTGACGGTCTCCCCTTCGAGATTCCCGGACCCGACCAGCCGCCGCCATCCAAGGGTCTGGCCGAGTACTTCGATGCCGACGTCCGCAGCCTGGACTTCTATCTCACCGTTCCCGACTACAAGGACAAGGGCCTCAACGTTGCCGGGCTCGGCCGGACGGCAGGCTCGCGCTACCTCGCGGAGATCGCCACGGTGCGCGACGACAATACCGGCATGGGCGAGAAGCCCATCCAGATCGCGCGCAAGAACCTGCGCCTGCTGGCCGAAAACGAAACCCGCGAAGGCAGCTCGGCGCTGCGCATCGCCAACGTGGAGAAGACCGAGACGGGCGCCTTCCGCCTGAACACGCGGTTTGTTCCTCCCTTGCTGGAAGTGCGCGCCAGCGATTATTTGCGCGGCCTGGTTAACGGGATCCTGGAGATTCTTTCCGCCAAAAGCGCACAGCTGGCTGCGGGGCGGCGGCAGAAGAACCTGAGCCTGGCCGATTTCACCACCGCCGACATCGCCAACTTCTGGCTGCTCTACACGGTCAATTCCAATATTCCCGTGCTGAGCCATCTGCTGCAGGGTCAGCGTTCGCATCCGGAAGAGCTATTCTCCGCACTGACGCAACTGGGCGCATCGCTAACCACGTTTTCTTCGAGTATCCGGCCGCGCGACCTGCCCGTTTACGATCACGCGGAGCTCAGCAACGTGTTCACCGAGCTCGACGAAAAGCTGCGCCTCCTGCTGGAGACGGTGGTTCCCACCAACGTCGTATCGCTGCCGCTGAAGCAGGTGAACAACACCATCTATGCCGCCGCCCTTGACCAGGACAAATACATCGCCAACACGCGCATGTACCTGGCCGTCGCCGCCGACGCCAGCGAAGAGACCATCATCCGCCGCGTGCCGCAGCTGGTAAAGGTGTGCTCGGCAACGCACATCGACCAGCTGGTGAGCAACGCCCTTCCCGGCATTACGCTTACTCACATTCCCAGCCCGCCGGGCGCTATTCCCATCAAGATGAAGTACCAGTACTTCAGCTTGAACCAGTCGGGCGCCGCCTGGGATACGGTGACGCGGGCGCGCAACTTTGCCGCCCACGTGCCGGCCGACATCGCCAATCCGCAGATGGAACTGGTGATCCTTCTGCCCCAGGCCCAGACAGGCGGGGCGTTATGAGAACGTTGACCAAACCCGTCTGGTCGGAAGGCATGTACCTGGGACCGCATCATTTTCAGGCGCAGAACCGCTATTTCGAAGACGCGCTCAATTTCGTTACCAGCAGCCTGTGGCGCGATGCGTGGGGATTCTCCGGAGTGGAGTTCGACGCCGACGCGCTGCGCAATGGCACCCTGACGCTTACCCATGCACGAGGCATTTTTGGCGACGGGCTGGCGTTCGATCTTCCGGCGTCGGATCCTGCGCCGCCGCCGAGGCTGTTCACGCCGCTGTTCTCCCCGGTGGCCGACCACCTTACCATGCATCTGGCCGTCCCCGTTGTGGTGCGCGACGGCCAGAACACCAGCATGAACGGCAGCGCCAACGGCACGCGCTACATCGCCTTCGAGCAGAAGATGCCCGATCAGAACACGGGCCTGGATGAAAAACCGATTCAAGTGGGACGCAAAAACCTGCTGCTGCTGGCCGAATCGGAGTTGTCCGACCGCTACGTCCATCTCCCGCTGGTGAGGCTGTTGCGCGACGGTACCGGGCGCTTCGAAGCGGATCCCGTGTTTATTCCACCCTCCCTCGGCATCAGCGCCAGCCCGGCGCTCACCAACATGCTGCGACGCCTGCTCGACATCCTCGACGAAAAGAGCACCGTGTTCACTCAGGAACAGCAGCAGCGCAACGGCGTTTTCCAGGCCGGCATGTCGGCGCGGCATGTAGCGCAGTACTGGTTCCTGCACGCGCTCAATTCCAATCTCCCGGCGCTGCGCCATTTCCTCCTGAGCCGGCATGCGCACCCGCAGGAGCTGTTCCGGGAAATGTCGCGCCTGGGAGGCGCGCTCTGCACGTTCGGGCTTGAGGTGCATCCGCGCTCGCTGCCCGCTTACGATCACGCCAACCTCGACACCTGCTTCGGGGCGCTGGATGAGCATATCCGCCGCCACCTGGAAATCGTGCTGCCCTCGAAGGCAATCAAGATCCCGCTGCATGCGGTCGAGAGCTTCCTATACAACGGGGACGTGAAGGACGAGCGGTGCCTGGGTCCGAGCCGGTGGATTCTCGAAATCCAGTCGCCCGTCGGCGAGGCCGACCTGATCGCCAATGTTCCCCGGCTCACCAAGGTCTGCTCGGCGCGTTTCGTTGTCGAGCTGATCAAGCGGGCCCTGCCCGGCCTGGTGTTGAAGCACCTCTCCGTGCCTCCGGTACAAATTGCCGCGCGGGTGGAGAGCCAGTATTTTTCCATTCAGCGCAACGGGCCCTGCTGGGAACACATCGTGCAAACGCGACAGGTGGGCATCTACGTTCCCGCCGAGATTCCCTCCCCGCAGCTCAGCCTCGTTGTCCTGCTGGACGAATAGGCAAAAACAGGAAACCAGGGAACAAGCGACCAGCCGGCGGCTCCCATCGGAACGCCGGTTTCCAGGAGACGAAGCCGCCCTCAGGCGGTAGGGTATAGCTATGGCATTCACACCGGGGCAGAAGGTCGGCGATTACGAAGTGCTGGCCAAGCTGGGCGCTGGGGGCCTGGGCGTGGTCTACGAGGTGCAGCACCAGATTTCGCGCCGCCGCGAAGCCATGAAGATTCTGCTTCCGGATCAGGGTTCGCCGGAAATGGTCGAGCGCTTCCGCCGCGAAGTCCAGACCCTGGCCACGCTGAACCACGTCAACATCGCCCAGCTTCATACCGCTTTCTACTACGAGAACCAGCTGGCCATGGTGATGGAGCTGGTCCACGGAGAGACCCTGCGCGATTTGCGCCTGCGCATATCCATCAATCTTCCCCAGGCCCTGGATTACATCGAGCAGACCCTGAAGGCGCTGGCTTACGCGCACAAGCTGGGCGTGGTGCATCGCGATATCAAGCCGTCGAACATCATGATCACCGACGGAGGCTTCGTAAAGTTGCTTGATTTCGGCATTGCCCTGGCCGGTCCCAGCGAGCTCACCCGGGCCGGCTTTCTGCTGGGATCACTCAACTACATGTCGCCCGAGCAGGTGAACGGCCAGAGAGCGACGCCGCGCTCCGACCTTTATTCGGTCGGAGTCACGCTCTATGAACTGCTGACCGGCACGTTGCCCATCAAGGGAGCAAACAACTACGAGATCATGATGGCGCACTTGAACCAGGCGCCGGTACCACCGCACCGCATCTCCTCGCAGGTGCCGGGCAAGGTCTCCGATGCCATAATGCGCGCGCTGGCCAAGGATCCGGCGCAGCGGTTCGCGAATGCCGACGAGTTTCTGCACGCGCTGAGGCTCACCCCCATGGCCAGCATGGAAGAAGGCAACACCTACGCCGGACCGCTGCCGGCCAGCGTGCGAAGCGCTCTTGCGGCCGCAGGGAGTGCGCGAAACCCTGCTCCGGCGGCAAGCACGCCGCGGCCGGAAACGGCTGCTGCCGTGAAAACGCCGCCGCCAGGCGCAGTCCCTTTGCCGGCTGCGCAATCGTCCCCTGTTCCCAGGACACCGCCTCCGATGCCGGCCTATTCCGAGCCTTCCCAACCGGCACCTGCCCAGGCCACGCCGCCAGCCATTCCCCTCCAGCCGCCAGCACAGCCCGGCCCCGGCAAGTCCGGCTCTTCGACGGGGTTTCCGAACCTCGCGGTCGAAGACATCAGCCGCAAGCTCGCCTTCTACATCGGTCCGTTTGCCAAGCTGGTCATCAAGAAGCTTGCCGCCCAGTCGGAGGACCTCGACTTCATCTATCGAGAAGCCGCCAAGGAGATCCCGTCCGACGCGGATCGTGCCGCATTCCTCCGGTCCCGGCAGCGCTGAACCAAGTTACGATTTTGCCGATAGTGATTGCCCGTTGGCCGCCAGGCTGAACAATCGCGAACACCGGACAGGCCAGGCAGATCGGCATGAGAGTGGGGCAGTTCGATGCGGAGGCGAAGAGGACGACCATGTGCGATCCTGTAGGCGAGAGTTAATCATCCAATGTCAAAACACTTCGGGGCCGTAAGCATTATTGCCGGCACAGTCACTGGCGTGGTATTGGCGGCCGGAAGCATTGCCGTTTTAACAATTAGGTCGATCGACTTGACCCCGAAAGTTCTCGCCACAGCGTTCCTTGTATTGCTGGGATGTGTAGGCATTTGTCTCCTGCTGTGGTTTGCTCCCAAGCTGCAGGCGGCGCGGGCGGGCCTCGCTGGACCAAAGGATCGTTTCGATTCTGAAAATGAAGCGCGAAAGGGTCTCGCACAGTTGCTGGGCGGAATCGCCTTTCTCGCGACGTTCTACGTTACCTGGAACAACTTCTCGATAGAAAGGGATAAAACATATGCCGAGGAATTTGCGAAAGCAGTCGAACAGCTGTCAAGCAAAGACATCCCTGAACGGATAGGCGGAGCGTACGGTCTCGAGCGACTTTCGAGGAGCTCTCCAAATGACTACGATAATGCCATCGAGATCCTGACGGAAACGATCCGCGGTGATGACCAGCCTGACTTTGAGACGCGAGTATTTGCCGCACCTTCAGTCATCCCAGTCGCGAATAAGGATAAAGGACGAATCTTTAGAATCCTCGGGCGTCGTGCAAAAGTAAGTACGGACATTGAGACTGGTCTGAGAATGAACGACGCTGACCTTCGGGGAGTGGATGGCCGAAATGGTCACTTCGAATGGGCAATTTTCAATGATTCCGATCTCCGCACTGCGACTTTCTATCGAGCTTACTTAGCCCATGCGGAATTTGTGGATGCAGATGCGAGCGTTTTTCCCGTTCCCGATCCGGAACTTGCAGAACGAAACAAGGTGCAAATCGCCCAATCGGCTAAATCACCTTTCAATTGTGTTGCTCCTGGATTCTTCACGAGCCAACTTCGTGCCGTTACCTTTACCTCAGCGGACCTGAGCGATGCGATCCTCTCTGGAGGAAAGTTTCAAGGGGCTTCCTTCAACCAAGCTGTATTGCAGCGAACCAACTTCGATGGCTCTGAACTTCAACGAGCCACCTTTGTCGACGCGGATCTCACCAATGCAAGCTTTAAGAGGGCTCACATTGAGGGAGCGAAGTTCATAAACGTCAAAGGGCTCAAAGGATCAACGTTTCAGGAGTCAATCAAGGACGAGTGCACGACCATACAATGATGGAATCGGGCTCATTTGATTGGGTCTCGAGTGAGGTTGATCCGTCAAGGGGGCGCGCGCCCCGGATCTCATCTTCCGCTCTTGATGAAAACGAATGTGGGCACCCTCTATCTTGCCTTGTCCAACTCCGCGGCGTTAGCCCGTTCGGCCGCGGCGTCCTGCATGCGTCCCTGCCGCTCGTAAGCCAGCGCGAGCTGCCTGTGCGGCTCGGCGAAGGACGCGTCGGCGGCGATCGATTCCTGGTAGCGCGACACGGCCTCGGCGATCTGGCCGCGCAAGAGCGCCTGGTTTCCCGCGTTGAGCGAGAAATTGGCGCGCTGCCGGTTCACCGCGGCACGGCTCAGCTCCGCGCCCTGGCGGCGATATTCGGCGGCACGGCTGCGCAGTTGTTTCATTTGGCTGCGCAGCTGTTCCGCCTTTAGCGGATCGCCCGCGGCATCGGCGGCTTCGGCCTGCGAGGAGAAATTCGCGGCCTGCTCCGACAGCACCCCGGCCAGCGTTACCAGCGGCCCCGGCTGGCCCGGCTGAAGGGGAATAGCCTTCTCCAGCGCTTCGGCGGCTTCGTCAAGCTTGCCGTTCTGCTTGAGCGTGCTGCCCAGGATGGCCCATGCGTTGCCGTTGTCGGCGCGGAGAGCAACCGCCTTTCGCAACTCGATGGCTGCCTCGTCGAGCCTGCCCATCTGCATGTAGGTGATGCCCAGCGTATAGGGCGGATCTTCCAGTTGCGGGTCCATGTCGCCGGCGCGCTTCAGCTCGGCAACCGACTCCTCCAGCCGATCCTTGAACTTGTACGCCAGGCCGAGATCGTAATGAAGCTGCGGATCGTTGGGCTCGAGCACGAGCGCGGCTTTGAAATCCTGGATGGCTTCGTCGAACGCCGACAACTGGATGTGCGCCACGCCGCGGTCCTTCACGATGACGGCGTTTTTGGGATCGATCGCCTGCGCACGCGCAAAAAGCCCGAGCGCTTCCTTGGCCTTTCCGGTAAGCGTCAGGGCCAATCCCAGGTTGGTAAGGACGGTCGCGTTGCGCGGCTCGGCCGCAAGAGCTTTCTCGAACCAGGGAATCGCTTCCTCCTGACGTCCGATGCGCTGCAAAGCCATGGCCAGGGCGGCAGCCGCGCCCGGATAGTTCGGATTCAGCTTGAGTGCCTGCTCGAACGCCGGCACAGCGTTTTCGTCGCGCCCCGCGACCGCCAGGCTCTGGCCATACTCCGCGAATGCCTCCGCGCTGGGCGGCTCGATTTTGGTCGCCGCCTCCAGGGTGTCGAGCGATCTGTCGACGTCGCCCTGCAGCCGGTACCAGATGCCGAGGTGAACGCGAGCCCGCACGCTCGAGGGGTCGATGGCAATCGCTTTTTCGAACTGCTGTTTCGCCTCGGCGAATTTGCCCATCTGGACCTCCACCGTGCCGATCGCGTCTTCCAGATCGGCGCGTGGGTCGGTGATTTTCTCCTCGGCGGCAAACTGCTCCAGCGCTTCGGCGCGCTTTCCTGCCGCCACCAGCGCGCGCGCATAGGTGTCATAGAACGTGGCATCGAGTGCTGGCTGGCCGTCACCGCTCGCGAGTCGGAGCGCGGCCTCGAAGTGCGGCATCGCTTTCGCGGGCTGGCCCGATTGGGCAAAGGCGTAGGCGAGATTGGTTTCGATGCCCTGGTCATTGGGCTTCAATCGCGCAGCCGCTTCCAGGTGGGGAATGGCTTCGGCGGGTCTGCTCAATTCCAACAGCACCGCGCCGAGCGCTTCCCGGCCTTCGGCGATCTGCGGCGCCAGGCGCACCACCGCCGCGAATTGCGTTCGCGCTTCGTCGAGTTTGCCGGCCTGCTGCGCGGCGTATCCGGCGCGGAATGCGGCGTCGGCTTTCTTCAGGGCGTCGGGATTGGCGGGCTTCGCGTTTTGCGCCAGCGCCGGTGCCGCACTGAATGCGAGTATCAGGATCAACCGGCTGATCACTGACCACTGATCACTGACCACTGGTACTCACTTTCCCGCCGGCTTGGGATCGTTCCGATGCTGCAGGTCGACGACCAACTGGAATTCGCGATTCGCGTCCTCCCGCCGCCCGATGGCCTTGTAGGCCTGCCCCAGCAGATTATGCGTGATGTAGTTGGAAGGATCCATCCTGGCCGCGCGATCGAGGTAATGCAGCGCCTGGATGGGCTGCTTGAGCTTGAGGAACGTCTCGCCCAGCAGGATGTACGGGCCGGTGGCTCCGGGCTCGAGCAGCACCGCCCGGTTCAGGGCCTGTTGCGCCTCTTCATATTGGCCGCTGCGAAGATAGGCGTCTCCCAGGCGGTTGTAGGTTTCGCCATCGAGGGGATTGATCCTGCGCTCGGCTTCCAGTTCGTGGATCGCGCCGGGCAGATCGCCGCGAGCCAGCGCAGCCTCTCCCAGCAGCTCATGCGCCAGCGGAAGCGAGGGATTCACCTCCAGCGCCTTGGCCGCCTGGGCCGTGGCCTGGTCGCGCATTTCGCGGCGCAAAAACAATCGCCCCGCCAGCAGGTAGGCCTCCGGCGAATCCGGCGCAAAGCCGTATTGCGTGGCGAACGCGTGACGCGCATCGTCGTAGCGCGCCACGCCGGCATAACAAAGTCCCAGCACGTACTCGGGATCGACGTTGGCTTGCTCCACGCCGGCGTGCGCCTTTTCGAGCAGGGGAATGGCGTCCGCCGGATGGCCGGTCCGGAACAGGCTCACCCCGTGCAGCTCCATCGATTCGCGATCGTCGGGATTTTGAGCAACGGCCTTGGTGAACGCTTCGATGGCTTGGGAAAACTGCTCCCGCTGGTAAAAGATGATCCCCCGCAACCGCTCCGCGCCGGCCGGCTCAGGGTTTTGCGCCGCAAGCTGATCGAGAATGGCCATGGCCTGGTCGAGCCGTCCCCGGCCGGCCAGGTCCTGCGCCGTTTCCAAGGTCGGCGCTGCGGCGGCATCTGCAGCAGGCGCGGGCGTCGCATTCTGCGCAACAACGGGTACTGATGAACAAACCAGAAAGACTGCTGTGATGAAAAAGCGCTGCATTTCAGGCAAGCCTGTCTTCAGTGTAGTCGTTTCAACCCTCGTTCCCTATTCCCAGGTTCCCTCGGTCCCTTGTTCTCCGCATTCAACAAAAGAGGGGAGCCGAAGCTCCCCTCGTTGTAAGTTGCGGCTCCTCGCTCTTAGAACTGAACGCGGAGTGAGAGTTCCAGGTACCGCGGATTGATAACGCCCGGGCCCGTCGACGAACCGGTGATGGGACCCTGGCTGAAAATATCCGTGTTGCTCGGGTTGCTTGAATTGATGTGGTTGAACGTGTTGAAGGCGTCGAAGCGGAACTTGACCGCAACCTGCTCCCAAACCGAGAAGGCCTTGCTCAGCGCCATATCGGTGTTGAAGAACGACGGTCCGGTGTAGTTGTTATTGCCGCCATTGCCGACCACGTCCAGACCCGGGAACGAGAAAATGTTGTGGGAGTTGCCCGGATCCCAATAGGTCTTGGTGATGGTGCCGTGCGTGGTGTCGGTGGGACTGACCGCATGGAAGATCGGGCCCGACAATGACGTCTTCAAACGCCCACTGGCGTTGGGACGGCAGGGAGCCGCCGAACCGCCGGTGTCGTGATTGCAGTCGTCGTTGCCGCCGAAGTTGCTGAATCCGAGGCCAAACGGGAGACCGCCCGACCAGTTCGTGACGAAGCTCAACTCGTAGCCGCCGATCAGCAGATCGGTGGCCTTGTTGGCGCCGGCGGCAAACTGCTTGCCCTTGCCAAACGGCAGATCGTAGCTGCCATACATCACCAGTTGCTGGCGGCGTACGTTGGTGTCGCGGAAGTGCGTCACCACGTGGCTCCAGGTCCAGTAGCCGCCGTTATCGCTGAAGGCGCTGGCCCACTGGTAGTTGCCGGTCATGGCGAGGCCCTTCCACATGCCTTGGGCCAGGGTCACCTGCAGGGCGTCGAACTCCGTGTTCTCATCGTCGCCGTAGTAGCTGATATTGTTGGTCCACCCGCATGAGCCGGCGGGCAGGGCCAGGGTTCCAGGATGGTTGTTATAGAGGTTGTAGGTCGGCTGGCTGTAGACCGGATCCGTGCAGGCCTTGAGAGAACCTGCGAAGTACCTCTTCAGCAACCGTCCGTTCGACACGCCCCCATCCGGGGCGATGTAGTACTGATTCGGATCCTTCGATCCGTCAGCATTGAGGGGGGGATTGGGATCGACCGCAGTGGCATCCCAGTGCAGGGTCTGGCCCGTAATGCTGTATTGGCCGGGCAGGAACAACGCCGATTCATTGGGATCGGTGTTGTTGTTATCGCCGTCACCCAGCGTGTGCGTACCCTTGTTCCCCACGTACGCGATCGTCAACGACAGCGACGGGCTGAGGGAGCGCTGGAATGCCAGGTTCCATGCATCGATGGTCGGGAAGTGAAGCGGATTCGGCCGCGCCTTCGGGCTGACCGCGTAGCCCTGGGCGGGCAGCAGGCCATTCGAAGGTGTGGTCGGGAACACGAACGGAATCGGCCCCTGGGCCAGAGGGAAGGCCGTTCCGGTCGCACTTGGCTGGCTGATGTTCTGATTGGCGAGAACCGGGAGGTTCTGCGTCACGACGTGGCCGAAGATCGATCCGAACACGCCCGTGTCGAAGCTGCGTCCGTATCCGGCGCGGATGACGGTTTTGTCGTTGAGCTGGTAGGCCGCCCCAATTCGCGGATCAAACTGCTTCGCGTAGCTGATCGTCCAGCCCATGTTGGTGTCGATGCCGCCGATGCCGGCCACGTGCATGTAGCCGTCGGTGAGGTTCATCAGCGAGCCATTGCCCGGCCCATTCACCTTCTCCGGGAAGTAGAGCTCATAACGCAGACCCAGGTTCAGGGTCAGAGCATGAGTGGCGCGCCAGGTGTCCTGGGCATAGAAGAACGGGCGCTTCTGGAACTCCTTGGCGTTGGTGGAGACCGACACATACCGGCCGAAGCTGGTCACATCGCCCAGCAGGAAGTTGGCCCAGCCAAGTCCGCGGCTTCCATTGTTGGACGTCGGTCCGTTGCTGAAGTTCAGCTGCCCGGCCCGGTCCGTATCGGAGGGCACGCGCAGGTTGCGGGCATAGCGAAGATCCGCGCCAACCTTGAACGAGTGGTTGCCGAGGACCTTGGTCCAGTTGTCGACGATCTGGAACTGGTCCTCGCGCTCGGTCAGCGGGCAGTTGCAGCGGTTGATGTTCAGTCCGGCGCCGATGTTGGACTGCGTACTGCTGAACGGGAAGCTGATGACGAATCCCGGCGCGCCCGCCGTGAACGGGTTGCCCGTATTGATTCCCGGGATCCCCCACTGGTTGGCAAGCTCGGCCGTGCTGTACTTCGAATCGATCACGTTGTAGCGGTAGTAGCCCAGCCGGAAGTCGGTCAGCAGGTTCGGGTTGATAGCGATATCCATGCCCGAAGCCAGACTGTCGTTGGCGCCCTTGGAGTTGCCTCCATAACCGCCAATGCCGAATCCCGGACCGCCCGCGTCACCGAACATCACCGCGCCGGAGAGGATATCCCAGAAGCGCGAGAAGCGGCCGAAAGCGTGCATCTTTTCGTTGAGGGTGTAGTCGCCGCGAACTGTCCATGAGTCGCTGTTGAACAGGCCGGTGCCGTTTTCGGAGAAGTTGTTTTCCACCGCTCCCGCACCGCCCGTGTTGGGGGTGTAGGTTTGCAGCAGCTTCAGCACGGTCAGGGCCGGCGCCGAAAGCAGCGAGTTGGGAATTTTGTTGGCCGCGAATGCCGCGTTGGTCGCTGCAGATTGATCGCTGCTGTTGTTGGTCAGCAACTGGTGGCCGGCGAGCTGCGTGGCATACGCGGCCGCGTATTCGCTGAAGTCGCAGCCGTTGCCGCTCAGGCACGTGGAGACCAGGTTGGCCGTGGGTACCGTGTCGCTGGCCGAGGTGCCGACTTTCTGGCGCTGCCCCTCATAGTTGCCGAAGAAGAAGAACTTGTCCTTGAGGACCGGCCCGCCGATCGAGCCGCCAAACCGGTTCTTCAATCCGGGGGCAATGCCTTCCGGCTGCGAGAACGGGTCGCGCGCCTCGTTGGCGTTGCCGGTACGGAAATCGTACGCGCTGCCATGGAAATTGTTGGTGCCCGAACGGGTCTGCGCCGTAACCACCGCCGACACCGCCTTGCCCAGCTCGGCGTCGAAGTTCTGGGTCGTGATCTTGGTTTCCGTCACCGCATCCATCGCGGGATTGATGACGATGATTCCCAGGATCGGGTCCTGGTTGTCGGTGCCGTCCAGTTCGAAGGCCGTTCCGCCGAACGCCTGGCCGTCCACCTGGATCTGCTGCGACCCCTGCGGATTTTCATCGGCGGCGTGCGACCAGCCCAGCTTCTGAGCGCCGGGAAGGAGCAGTTGCAGGTTGGTGAAGTTCTGGTCCCCGACCGGGAGGCTCGATACCTGCTGCTCGTCGAACACGGTGGCCACGTCGGCGCGGTCCGTCTTCAACTGCGGCTCCTGGTCGGCGTTGACCTGAACCGTCTCCGTCGCGCCGCCCACATCCATGGTGGGATCGATGCGCGGAGAAGTGTCGGCCAGGACCGGGATGCCTTTGGCCTCAAAACCCTTGAATCCCGCGGCGGTGACTTTCAGGTCGTAGGTGTCGGGAATGAGGTGGGGAACGCTGTAGTCGCCTGAGCCATTGGACGTAGCCGTAACAATGGTGCCCTTGGCCTCGTCCGTAACGGTGACGGTGGCATTCGGGACGGCCGCCCCACTTTTATCTGTGACCGTACCGAAGATCGATCCGTAGACCGACTGCGCCCTGGCTGATGGAATCAGCAGCAAATTTGCGCAGGCTATGATTGCCAGCGCTAGCGCTGTGCGAAGCATTCTGTTCATGCGGTCTCCTGAAGAACGTACAGTTTCTTTTTCTATGAACTTGTGACTTGTTGTCCGGCAGGTCTGGAACTGCTACCGGCTTGAAGCTACCCCCGCCGCGATGGAAGGGGTTGCAAAGTCCCAGAAGGCGATCGTTCCGCAAGCAAAAAACTTGCGACCGAATCAAAAAAAGTCTGACCTCTGGAGCAACGGCAACCATACTGAAAATGAGGGGATTATGTCAACGCAGAAATGGGAGCCTTCAGGCGAAGAAATGGCGTAGCAGGGCCGCTCGGAAAAGGGTAAACGATTTCCCCCATCCCCCCTCCGAGCCGTCCCCGTACAATACCGGTAACATTCTGAATGCAAAATGCACGGTCTAAAGCGATTTAGCCAGCATCATCGCCCCTCGGTCCCGGCGGAAGCCGTTTGCTGTTGACCACCTTCGCCCTTCCCACGAAATAAACCCGAAGCGTCGAAGTTTGCTTTGAGATTTGCGGCCGGGCGCCACCCCTCACCGCTTCCCGTCCTCCGGTTCTGAGCAAGAGGTCGTTCCGCTCTCGATGGCCGACAAAAAACGCTCCGCATCGGCGTCATCGGGAGCGAATTCGAGCACCCGGCCCAGCGCTTCAGCGGCTTCCTTCCGGTTGCCGGTCTGGCATTCCATGATGGCGAAATTCAAGCCGGCGCCGATCTGCACCGGGTCATGTTCGAAGGCCGCCTTCCAGAGGCGCTCCGCGGCGGCCACCTGGTGCTGCCTGGCCCGGATCAGGGCCAGGTCCCCGAGCGCGAGCGAATCATAGGGATTCGCCCGAATGGCCCGCTCGTACTCCTCCGAGGCTGCCGCGGAATGTCCGCTCTCCTGTTCGAGAAATCCCAATTCGCTGTGCAACTGGAAATCGGTCGCCGCTCCCTGGGCAGACTTCTCCGCCCGGCTTAGCAGTTCCATCGCCCGGGCGGCCGCTTCCCGGTCACCCCGGACCGCCATCTGCGCGTAGGCCAGTCCGAGATCGCGATCGCCGGCCTTCTCTGCGCCAACCGCTTCCAGGACTCCCGGTTCGGCGGCATCCAGAGTCCCCGCGGGAAGCCGCTTCCGGATGAAATGGTCGGTAACCTGTTCATGAGCGATATCGCTGGAATCAGCACGCGCCATGTGGCAACTCGTGCAGTCAGGAGTCTCCGGATGATGGCGGGCGGCGAAGTCCTGCCCGCTATGGCACGCAAGGCAGCGCTGCCGGTAAAACGCCACGCGGTCCGCCGGCAACGGAGAACCATGGGGATCGTGGCACGTCGTGCAGGTGAGGCTCTCGCCCGATTTCTTCTTGCATTCGCTCTGCAGCAACGCTTCCCACTGGCTGGTGGCGCGGCCTCCTGAACCCTTCTCGGTCCGGTACACGAAGACCTGCTCAAAATCGAACAGGCTGTCGCCGGGCCGGAAGTCCTGGACTTTCTTCCCCAGGCGGTCGACGGCGGCCTCTCCTTCCAGGTGACAATTCAGGCACACGGAGTCACGCCGCACCGGTTCCAGCGCGTCCAGTTTCGGCATGGCCACTCTCCCGCGCGAGGCGACGTGGGCCGACGCGTCGCCATGGCACCCGGCACAGGTAATGCCGCCCGCAGCCAATGGAGCACCGGCATAGTGATTGCGCGCGTCCGGCATCGAGGCGGCCACAGCGGAAGCGTGGCAATGCAGGCATCCCGGATCCACGGGCATGGTCAGAGGCGCTTGCCGGTCTGCGAGATGATTGGGCGCCATGTCCCAAACCCGCTTCTTCCCGTACCAGTTGATGGGGGATTCGAACCAATATCCGTCCTGCTCGAATAGAAAGGTGCGGCCGCGCTTGCCCGAGCCGATATAGAAGCGGAGTTCCTGGCGTCCCTTGAGCGGGTTTCCAGGCTTTCCCGGAGCAGTGTCCCGCTGGTAGCTCATCCACACTTTGCCGGCTTCGGTGTACACCCGGTAATGCACGCCCGAAGGGGGATGCACAAAGTCCGCCGGGATGATGCCATCCATTGCCAGGCCGCTGGCCTCGGCCATGGGCGTCCGGCGATACCGTTCATAGATGTCGCGATGGCAAGGGGCGCAGCCGGAGCCCGGTTCCGATTGATCCGCTTCGGCGGCGCGCACTAACACCGTTTGCCGGAAAAACGTGCAACCAGCCGCCAGAAGAACCAGGGTAGGGGCCCACTGGGAAGAGAACAAGCAACAAACGTCCGCCGGCCATCGCCGCCGTTCTGCACTGTGCGCTTAGACGGACGTGAAAAATCAAAACCGGTTGAGACCATCCCGACAGATTTGTGACCACGAGCGTGGTTGCATGGGTCTTTGCTCACACTTCAAGCCGTCGCGACTTCTGTCGCCAGGGTGGGACGCCACCAACGGCGGATGCCCAATGGATTCGCTCCATCGCATTTCCCCATCGACGGCGGGGCACTAAACTAGCCCCAGCGCATGATCGAAGCTTTGACGCTCTTCATGGACCGTCTCCCAACGCCCATTGGCGACATGCTGATCGTCGCCGATGCCGAGGGAAACCTGCGCGCAACCTTCTGGACCGATCACGACGCCGGCGTTTGCCGCTTTCTGGAGCGGCACTACGGCATGCGGGTCGACCTGGAGCCGGCCGCGAATCACGGCCTGACCCGCGCCATGTCCGCCTACTTCGCCGGGGATGTGCATGCGATCGATGCCCTGCCCGTGAAGACCGCCGGCACGCCCTTCCAGCGCGAAGTGTGGCGGGCGCTCCGCGCCATCCCCTGCGGCTCCACGATCTCGTATGGCGAGTTGGCGCGCCGCATTGGCCGGCCCGATGCCGTTCGCGCGGTGGGCCTGGCGAATGGCTCCAATCCCATCGGCGTAGTCGTCCCCTGCCACCGGGTGATCGGCGCCAACGGCTCGCTCACCGGCTACGGCGGCGGCCTGGAGCGCAAACGCTGGCTGCTCGACCATGAACGCCAGATGCGGCTGTGACTGCGCCCCCGCTGTGGGTCCCCCGGCGGCGGACTTGCTCTTCAATGGGCGGCGCACTCTACAGGGGGTGACAAAAATCGTTACAAGGTTTTACAGCCGGAAGTGATCCAATTGAGCGGAACGATAGTCTCTTAATACAGCAGCACGGGATCCCATGAAAGTTAGAGGTTCCGCAGAAGTGCTGGCATCACGCCGAAGCATCGTGAGGATCCACTGACATGACGCATCTTGAAGTTACCCCCAACCTGAACGTTGTTCCCACCCACGCGAAAGCAAAGAAAGGTCTCGGCGCCGAAACGGTTCTTGAAGAGTTGTTCGTTCTGCTCGAGGATTATGGCCCTGTCTGGTACACCAAGAGACACCGCGACCGGGTCTTACGGGCCTTACGGCAGACAGCAATGAATGAATCGGCCTCAAAGGGCGGCCGGGGAAAGAACCTGGCTCGCGCCAGCTGAGGACGCTTCGAGAGGTTCGGCTAACGCATTCTTCGCGCCGGCACGAGAGCCTCGTTCTTCAAGACCTTGCCTCCTTCTTCCACCACGTAGAGGCGATTGACGTCGAGGTCCCTCAGCGTGTCGACCGCGCCCGACGGCCAGCGAACTTCGACCAGATCGATCTTCTTCGCTTCGTTCAGACCGAAGTGAATGCGCAGGTCGCTGGCCGAGTAATAGCCGTTGCAGGATTTCACTTCCTCGATCTGGGCAAGGGTCACGGGCTGACCCGGCGCGGGCCTGGCGCTGAGAACCGGCGAGCCCGTCTGCGCCACGACCTTGATGCGCGCCCCAATGCCGGTGCGATTCGACTTGGTGCCGACGAGGCGGATCTTCACCCAGCTCCGCTTCAGCGTCGATGCGGAATCGCAGCGCAGCAGTTGCGGCACGGCGTTCACGCAGTTCACTACGGCATCCAGGTCGCCGTCATTGTCGAAGTCGCCTACTGCGAATCCACGCGCCTTCGCCGCCGCGGTAATGCCGGTGCCGCCGATCATGCTTACGTCTTCAAACTGACCGTTGCGCAGATTCCGATACAGATACTTGCGCTCAGCGTAGGCCGCGTCGACTTGCGTCCCATCCACCTCGGGATACACGTGCCCGTTGGCAACCAGAATGTCGAGCCAGCCGTCGTTGTCGATGTCCATGAAGCTCACGCCCCAGCCCAGCAGGCGCGTGTTGATGCCCAGCCCCGCCTGGTAGGTGCGATCGTCGAACGAGCCGTCGCCGAGATTCATGTAAAGCGAATCCGTGTCGCCGGCAAAGTTGGTCTTCACAATGTCGAGCAGCCCGTCGCGATTGTAGTCGCCGAGAGAAACGCCCATGCCGGCCTGCGGCTTGCCGTCGGGCGAATACGCCACGCCCGCTTCGATCGCCTGGTCCTTGAACGTGCCGTCCTTCTGGTTCGCGTAGAAGGTAGCCGAGGTCGAATCGTTGGCCACGTAGATATCCGGCCAACCGTCCTGGTCCAGGTCCGCCACGGCGCAGCTCAGAGCATAGGTGCCCAGCGTGCCCCACATGCCGGCCTTCTCGCTCACATCTCTGAAGGTGCCGTCGCCGTTGTTGTGGTAGAGCAGGTTCTTGCCGCCCTCCAGGCCCGGCGGCCCGCATGCCACCGCGATGCCCTTGTAGGTGCAGTTCGCGTCTTCGGGCAGCGGCGTGTTCTTCAGGTCGAGATCGATGTAGTTGCCGACGAACAGGTCGAGGTGGCCGTCCTTGTCGTAATCGAGAAACGCGCAGCCCGAGTTCCAGCGCAGGCGGTCCTGGAGCAGGCCGGCCTCCTTTGTCACCTCGGTAAAGGTGCCATTGCCGTTGTTGCGAAACAGCGCATTCTGGCCGTAGTAAGTCACGAACAGATCGTTCCAGCCGTCATTGTTGTAGTCGCCCACGCAGCAGGCCTGGCCCCAGCCCGAGCGCGCCAGCCCGGCCTTCAATGTGATATCGGTGAACGTGCCGTCGCGATTGTTCTTGAAGAGATGGCATACCGGCTCATGGCTCTTGGCAAAGCCTTCAAGCCGCCATCCGTTCACCAGGAAAATATCAAGCCAGTCATCCTGGTCGTAGTCGAAGAACGCGGCGCCGCAGCCGGTGGTTTCGAGCAGGTATTTATTGCGGTGCTCGCCGCCGAAGACGGTCTCGACATTGAGGCCGGCTTCTTTCGCGACATCCACGAACTGCACGCCCAGCGGCGTTCCGGCAACCGGCGAGAAAACGCCCTTGGGCGCCGGCCGCGCCTCGGCGGAATAGGACTGCCTCGAGTTGCCTTTGGCCGGCGCCTGCTGCTTGCCTGCTCCGAACCCCGGCGCGGCGAGCGCCAGCACATCTTCCAGCGACAACACCAGTGCGGTCCGCGACAGGGACTTCAGAAATCCGCGACGGCTCGTAGGCAAAAATGAATCTCCGGCAGGCAGCGCTTTTTGGCGTTCGCCTCAAATGCTGAGTATATCGACTTGCGGGCGTGCCGGGCGCCCCGTTCAGGCACCACTCGAGCGGGATCCTCGGCGACCTGGCGTATTAGCATAATTGCGACGATTCTTTGCGCTGCCCGCCGTGCGCAAAGCTTTCAAGTTCACTCGAACCTGGGTGCTTCACGTTTCGATTTTGAGACCTGGGTGCGAGGCCGAATGGAGCACCATGATTACACGCAGAGAATTCCTCGACACGCTTGCCACGGGAGCCGCTGGACTGGCCATCAGCTCCCCGGCAAAAAGCTACAGCCAGATCATGGGCGCCAATGAACGCCTCAACTTCGCCGTCATCGGCCTGAACAGCCGCGCCTACGCGCACCTCTCCTCGCTGCACGCCAACAAGGACGCAGCCCGCATCGGCTATGTATGCGACGTGGAAAAGAACATCATGGCGAAGTTCGCATCGAAGACCGAAGAACAGATGGGCGCCGCCCCGAAATGCGACCAGGACTTCCGCAAAATCCTCGAGAAAACCGACGTGGACGCGGTAACCATCGCCACGCCCGACCACTGGCATGCGCCCATGGCCATCCTCGCGCTCCAGGCGGGCAAGCACGTCTACGTGGAGAAACCTTGCAGCCATAATCCGGCCGAAGGAGTGATGCTGGTCAAGGCGCAACAGAAATACTCGAAGCTGGTGCAGATGGGTACCCAGCAGCGCTCGTCGCCGCACACCATCGAGATCGTGAAAAAAATCCACGATGGCCTGATCGGCCGCGCGTACTACGCCAAGGCCTGGTATACGAATGGACGAAAATCCATCGGCGTGGGCAAGGTGGCGCCCGTTCCCGCCACGCTCGACTGGGACCTGTGGCAGGGCCCCGCGCCACGACAGGACTACAGGGACAACGTCCAGCCCTACAACTGGCACTGGTTCCACATCTGGGGCACCGGCGAGACGCTCAACAATGGCACCCATGAAATCGACGTATGCCGCTGGGCGCTCGACGTCGAGTATCCCAGGCGCATCATTTCCTCCGGCGGGCGGTACGCCTACAAGGATGACTGGCAGTTCTACGACACACTCAACACCACCTTCGAATACGACGACAAAGTAATCGCCTGGGAGTGCACCTGCTGCAACGACATGCGCCGCTTCAACGGCCGCAGCCGCGGATCGATTGTCGAAGGCACCAGCGGCACCGTGCTCGTCGATCGCGATGGATACGAAGTCTACGACCTGAAAGGAAAAAAGATCGACGAACTCAAGCTGGGCAAGGAGACATCCACCGACGACCTGGTCGGCAAAGACTCGATGACCGACGCCCACTTCGCCAACTTCATCGCCGGCGTCCGCAAAGGCGAAAAGCTGAACGCGCCCGTCTCGGTGGGCAACATTGCGGTTACCATGCTGCAGATGTCGAACGTGGCCTGGCAGGTGAGACGCGATCTCAATATCAACCCGTCCAACTGCATGGCCGTGAACGATCCGGAAGCCATGCGGGGCTGGGCGCGCGAATACGAGAAAGGCTGGGAGCCGACAGTGTAGGACAGCTTCTAGCTTCTGCTTTGGACGATGGTTTTTGGAAAGTTCGAGGGCCTCAAATGAACGCAAGTGTCTCCCGCCGCGATTTCCTTCGCTCCGCAGCCGTCGCCGCAACAGCATGCGCCACGCCGTCTATGGTATTGGCCGAGCCCAGGGCCGCATCGGGAGCGCCGTCGCCCGTCAAGCTCGGCATCGCCACCTACACCTTCCGCAACTTCACCCGCGCGCAGATGATCCCCTGGCTCAAGCAACTCCACGTGTCCAGCATCAACTGCAAGGACACCAAGGATCATCTGCCCATGGAACCGGCGGCCGAAGCGCAGGCCGTGTCCGATTACCAGGCCAACGGCCTTGAACTCCACGCCGCCGGCACCGTCTACTTTCCCAAGGACGAGGACGACGACATCCGTTCGAAATTCGAATATGCCAAGCGCGCCGGCATTCCGGTAATTGTGGCCGGCGATCCCGTACCCGCCGCCCTGCCGCGCCTGGAGAAGTTCGTCAAGCAATACGACATCCGCATCGCCATCCACAACCACGGCCCGGAAGACAAGATTTTTCCTTCTCCGCTCGACGTGCTGAAATCCGTCAAGGATATGGACGAGCGCATGGGCTGCTGCATCGACGTGGGCCATTGCGTGCGCGCCGGCACCGACGTGGTCGAAGCCATCCACGCCGCCGGGCCGCGACTGCACAACATGCACATCAAGGACCTGGCCAGCTTTACCGACAAGGAAAGCCAGGTGGCCGTGGGCCAAGGCAAGCTGCCCTTTCGAGACATTTTTGAAGCTTTGGTCAAGATCCAATACCGCGGGTGGGTGGACCTCGAATACGAGATCAACGAAAAAGATCCCATGCCCGGCGTCACGGAAAGCTTCGCCTACATGCGCGGCGTGCTGGCGGGGATGGGGTACAACTCCCATGCCTGAGGTTACGCGATCCTGCGGGCTAAGCTGAACCCAATTCATGCAGCGCATTCTCATAACCGCCATCCTGTTCACACCCGCGGCCGCATTCGGTCAAACAGCGCCCGGCGATGCTGCTACGTTTCGCTCTGCCTCGACCATGGTCACGGTTCCAGCCCTGGTTCGCGGCCCTTCCGGCGGATTTGCCACCGGCCTAGACGCACGCGACTTCGCTTTGTTCGACAACGGCCTTCCCCAGCAGCTGAAGCTGGCGAATCTTGCCGACGAGCCGGTCGCTATGGTGGTGGTTGTGCAGACCGGCGGTGCCGCCAGCCGGCATTTCTTTGACTACGCGGACCTGCCTGCGTTCCTCGATTGGATGACTGGCGGAACAAATCACGAGATCATGCTGGTGAAATTCGATAGCCGCGTACAACTGATCTGGCACTTTCCCCTGCGCTCCGACGGCGTCGCTTACTCGATGACCCACCTGAATGCAGGAGATCGAGGCGCCGCATTGTTGGATGCGGTACAACTCGGCGTGCAGCAATTGCAGAGCGAGCCCGGCAGTTTCCGACGGATCGTCCTTCTCATCAGCCAGGAAACGGACCAGGGCAGTTCGACAGCGCCGGAGGAGGCTCTGCGCGCGCTAGGTAAAGGGAGCACCGCCGTTTACACGCTCACGTTCTCCGCGCCCCATCCGAAGAGCGGAAACACAACCGCACGAAGCCGGCACGGAGTGGACGAAGAAACTCCACTGGCTGCGGCAGTCAAAGCGATGCGCGAACACACGGCGACCCAGTTGGCCGCGTACACCGGCGGCGTGCACCTCACTTTTTCGACGCGGCGTGAATTCGACGAAGCCATCCAGGCTATCGCCAACGACATTCGCAATCGCTACGTGTTGGCGTTTCAGCCGGCTGCCCACGATCCCGGAATCCACCGGCTGACGGTCCAGGTTCGCAAGGGCCTCAGCGCGACGGCACGCGACGGCTACTGGTTCGACCCCATCGGCGATGATCACTGATTGCCAAATGGCGATCCCGCTACCACCGCGAGCGGCGAGGAATCCGATAGCAGGAACTGCCTTACCGCGCGGCCTCCACCGCCTTCTCCGCGCTGCTGCGCGCCCGCTCAGCCAGCAGCGCCTGTTCGCACAGGTTCCGTGTCAGTGAAGCCGCGCGTTCGAATTCCGCGCAAGCCTCCGCGTGCCGGCCCATGCGCGCCAGCAGATCGCCGCGAACGCTGGGCAGCAGGTGGTAGTTCTTCATCAGCGGATCGGCCAGCAGCGGATCGAGCAGCGGGAGAGCGGCCTCCGGGCCCGAAGCCATCGAAACCGCAACTGCGCGATTCAGTTCCACGATCGGTGACGGAGTGAGTGCAGCGAGTTCGGTATAGAGCGACACGATGCGCGCCCAGTCCGTCTCCGCGGCGGTCAGCGCGCGCGCATGGCAGGCCACGATTTCCGCCTGCAGGCGGTAAGGCCCTTTCGACGAAGAAAGCGCCGCGGCGCGCTCCAGCGCCGCCAGGCCCCGTCCGATCAGCAGCCGGTCCCATAGCGCGCGGTTCTGGTCGAGCAGCAGGATGGGCTCGCCATCGGGACCCACGCGGGCCCGCGCGCGCGACGCCTGGATTTCCATCAACGCCACCATACTGTGGACTTCCGGTTCACGGGCCGCCAACTCGGCGAGAATGCGGCCCAGCCGCAATGCCTCTTCGCACAGCGACACCCGCATCAGATCCTGGCCCGCAGTGGCCGAATACCCTTCATTGAAGATGAGGTAGATGACTTCCAGCACCGACGCCAGCCGCGCGCCGAGATCCAGGCCCCGCGGCACTTCGAAGGGAATCTGTTTCTGCGCCAGCGTGCGCTTGGCGCGGACAATGCGCTGCGCGATGGTCGGCTCCGGGACCAGAAACGCGCGCGCAATTTCGTCCGTACTCAGGCCGCCGACCACACGCAGCGTGAGCGCCGCTCGAGCCTCGGTGGAAAGGATGGGGTGGCAGGCAACGAAGATCAGCCGCAGCAGGTCGTCGCCGATGGGATCGTCGAGCGGCGTATCGAAGTCCGGGTGCGCGCGCTCCACGGCCAGCAGGCTGCGGCCGATCTCTTCGTGCTTGCTTTCCGTGCGCTGGTTATACCGGAAATAATCGATGGCGCGCCGCTTGGCCGCGGCCATCAGCCATGCGCCGGGATTGGTGGGAATTCCCGATTCAGGCCACTGCTGAAGCGCATTCACCAGCGCTTCCTGCGCCAGGTCCTCGGCGAGACCCACGTCGCGTACCATCCGCGTGAGTCCCGCGATGACTTTGGCGGCCTCCATCCTCCAGACCGCATCGATGGCGCGATGAGAATCGGCAGCCGACACTTGACGATCACATCACGCCGGATGCGGGAAGGGCAACCGCGTCTACTTTCTGGCCAGATCGGCGCGCAGGCGGTTTTCCTTTTCGCGCGCCTCGCTGCTCATGACGGGAGCAAAGTCCTCGGGTTCGTACACCTGGCGGATTTCGATTTCCGAATCGACATCGAACGTGTTGGGGCAGCGCTTCACCCACTCGATCGCCTCCTCCTTCGAACGCGCCTGCCACAGCCAGAAGCCGGCGATCAGCTCCTTCGTCTCGGAGAAGGGCCCGTCAACAACTGTCCGCTCCTTGCCGGAAAACCGAACCCGCGCACCCTTGGAACTTGCTTGCAGGCCTTCGCCCGCAAGCAGGATGCCGGCCCGCGCCAGTTCCTCGTTGAATTTGCCCATCTCCTCCAGGATTTGCAGATTCGGCAGGCCGCCGGCTTCCGACTCCTTGGTGGCTCTCACGATCACCATGAATCTCATCGCGGTCTCCTCTTGAGTTGCGTCGGTCGGTCGACGTGCTCATTTCGCGCCCTCAACGGGCGACCGCTTCCTGGTGATGATCACACGGGGGTTCAGCGCCTTCAAAATCGTAGAGCTGGCGCAGCTCGCACTCGCCCACTCCCGTGTACTGCAGGAATTCCTTGGTGAATTGGATCGCTTCTTCTTTCGAGCCTGCATTGAGGATGGCGAAACCACCCACGACTTCCTTCGCTTCCGTAAACGGCCCGTCCGAGACCGTAAGCTTGCCGCCGTCGATGCGGACGCGCGCCCCCAGTGCGGTGGGCATGCAACCCTCGGTTGCCAGCAGCCTGCCGCTCTTCATCGATTCTTCAATCAGCTTGCCCATGGCGGCCATCTCTTCGGGCGTCGGTGGAGTGTTGCGTTCGGGGGTCTTGTAAATGCTGAGAAAGCGCATTGTGAATTCTCCTTGAGGATTTTTGCCGGGAGAGTCCGGGGAAAGCCCTCTGCCGGTTCTGATCACACGTCGAGTCTCGCAGCCCAAAATCGACATGGGCTAAAAACTTTTTTTGAAGCGGGACAATCCGGAAAGGTTTTGTTCAAGCCCCGATCACGCGTTCAACAAAAACCGCTCCCTCACCTCGTAACGCGAGCCTCCCGGCTCCGGAAAGCTCTGGTAGAGCACAAACTCGTTTGCCTCGAAACTGGAGAACCGCACGGCCGGCGGAACGCGGCTCTTCATCCGGCGCAGATCCCCGCCTCCGCCCTTATCCCGCGCCAGGGTGATGTGCGGGTGATACGGACGGACCTCGGGAACAAAACCGCACGGCCTGGTCACCTCCACCACGCGCGATTGCAGGCCGGTGAGTCCCGCCGAGAGCCCGACACCGGCAAAGAACACTCCCGAGCGATCGAAGAACCCAGGCGGATCGAGCTGCACATCGAACGGCGCATGTCGGATCTGCCGCAGACTGGTGGTCACACAGTCATACTGTTCCTTCGTCGTCTGTCCCAGGAACTGCAGCGTGATGTGCCATCCCGCCTCGGCCGGCCAGCGCAACCCGTCTGTGGGGGACTTCAATCGCGCGGTCAGTGCGGCGAGTTCCTTCACCACTTCAATGGCGAGCGGGATCCCGATAAACAGGCGCATCGGCTCGGTCCCTTGGTCCTTGTCTTCTATTTTCCCGCCAGCTGCTCCAGCAGCGCGTCGAACTCTTCCAGCTTCGAGTATTCGATGATCACCCTTCCGCGCCCGTTTTTGTCCTCGATCGTGACTTTCAGGCCAAGCGCCCGCTGCAGCTGGTCTTTTACTTCGCGCACGTTCGGATCCACGACGGGCTCCGGCTTAACCGCCTTCTCCTTGTGCTCGGGATTGAGCACGCCCTGAACCATCGACTCCGCTTGGCGAACAGAAAGCGAAAGTGAAACGACCTTCTTCGCAATCTTCTCCAGGTCCGGATGATCCCGGAGGGCCAGCAACGCCCGCGCATGGCCGAACGACAAAACACCGGATTCCACCTGCGTCTGCAGGTTCACGGGTAGTTTCAGCAGCCGCATGAAATTCGCCACCGACACCCTGTCCTTGCCGGTGCGCGTGGCGATCTGCTCCTGGGTCATGTGAAATTCGCTGGCCAGCCGTTCGAACGCCCGGGCCTGATCCATGGGGTTCAGGTCCTCGCGCTGCAGGTTTTCGACAATGGTGATTTCCAGGGCCTGTTCATCCGAAACCTGGCGCAGAATCGCGGGGATGGTCGTCTTTTGCGCAAGTTGTGAGGCGCGCCACCTCCGCTCGCCGGCGATGAGCTGGAATCTCCCGTTGGGCTGCGGCCGCACCAGAATGGGCTGCACCACTCCATTGGCCACGATGGACGCGGCCAGCTCGGCCAGCTCCGACTCAGCCACTTGAGAGCGCGTCTGGAATGGATTCCGTTCAATGAGTTCCAAGGCGATCTCGCGCGGCTTGCCGGTTTCACCTTCCTGGCCCCCGGGCGCCGGACCGGCTGGTTGCACCCGCGGCAGCAGCGAGTCGAGACCTTTTCCCAGAGCGCGGCGCTTGGTATCGGGAGTGGCGATGTTCATCGTAAATATCCTTTCCGACGCGGATCATTTATGGGGAGGAATCGAGAGCCTGGTTCCGGGCTCACTGCCCGTTCAAGCGTATGGCCAGAAGCGGATATCGCGGCCCTTTGGCCTGGGAATGGCCGCAGCCGCTGCTCGCTCGGCGGCCTTGGGGCTCTCGATGTGATTGCGCACCAGGAATTCCCGCGCCAGCTCGAAGTAGGCCTCCGTACCACGGGAACGCGGGTCGTAGAGCGCCACAGGCTTCCCATGACTGGGGGCCTCAGCCAGGCGCACGTTGCGCGGGATCACGGTCGTGAAGAGGCGCTCCTTGAAGTACTCGCGCAGGGTCTCTGTCACTTGCTGGGCAAGGTTCGTGCGGTCGTCGTACATCGTCAGGAGCACGCCTTCGATGATCACGTCCGGGTTGAATGCCGCACGGACGCGCTCCAGCGTTGAGATCAGCTCCGAGATCCCCTCCAGGGCAAAATACTCGGCTTGCATGGTGACGATCAGCGTGTTGGCGGCCGCCAGAACGTTCAGCGTGAGCAGGTCCAGCGCCGGCGGGCAATCGAGTAGGATCAGGTCGTAATTCGGCTTGAGGGGCTCAAGCGCGCGGCGCAGGCGAACGGCCCGGTCGTCCGCAGTGGCCAATTCGATATTGGCGCCGGTCAGGTTCTTCGAACCGGGGAGCAGCGAAAGCAATTCGACAGGAGTGGGGAGGATGACCTGGTCGGCTTGAGCGAGCCCCATGAGCACGTCGTAGACGGAATGACGCGCGTCGTCGCGCTGAACACCGAGCCCGGAGGTAGCATTGGCTTGAGGATCGCAGTCAACCAGGAGAATCTTGAGTCCCTCCAGCGCCAGAGAGGCGCTGAGATTGATGGCGGTGGTAGTTTTGCCTACACCACCCTTCTGATTGACGATCCCGAGAATTCTCCCCATGGAATTTCAGACTAAAGCGAGAAGCGGCGGCGAGGTAGGACTTTCCGGTTGTGGAGAACTCGGACGACCTGTGGAAACCCGATTTTGGTCGCGCCGGAATGCCCCGTATAAGTCATTTGTCGTTCGTAGCTTGTATCGGTTGCTCCCCACGGGTTTTCCGCCGGGTTGACGATAGGGGTACCGGTGGAAAACTCGTCCCGTTCTGGGCCGAAAAGAACGTGCAAACTTCGGCGAAATTTAAATTGAGATCCCTGGGGATGTTCCACGTGGAACATTCCCGGATTTGCTCACATGAGTGTTCCACGTGGAACATCTGCTTACCGAACCCGTGCACCCAGCGCCACCACACCGTCTTCGCTCAGAGACAACCTGACGATCCGCTTCCATTCGAAATCCGGCCCCACAGCTCCTTCCAGCTTGGGAAGTTCGCCATCCGTCGTCATCAGCGCCAGCCATCCGTGCGGCCCCACCAGTCCCGTTCCCGCCGCGACCGCCTTTTCCATGCGATCGACTGCCCGCATCGCCACGCAGTCGAACCGCTCTCGCAAGGTCTCGGCCCGCTGCGCGTGCACCTCCGCGCTCACCCCTAACCTGCGCAGCGCCTCCCGCAGGAAAGACGCCTTCTTTGTCTGGGACTCGGCCAGCGTCACCGCAATCTCCGGCCGGCAAAGCGCGATCGGTACTCCTGGAAATCCAGCTCCCGAACCGAAATCCAGCAACGTGCGAACACCTTCCGGAATCGCCCGGGCACAGGCAATCGACTCCGCAAAATGGCGGGACAGGATGCTCTCCTCATCCCGAATCGCAGTGAGATTGAATCGGGCATTCCAGCGCATCAGCAGGTCGAGGTAGATCTGGAAGCCCCCGGCAACTTCCGGATCCAGCTCCGGTTCCCCGGCTTGTCTCAATAGCTCGTTCAATCGGAGAGGTACATCGATCCTGTCCCTGGCCGATCGTTCGTATGCCCTTGTCATTGGAATCATCCCCGACCCGAAGCGCTCAGGCTCCGGCGACCGCCTCTTCCGCGGGCCGCGGATGCCACTGGGACGCGGCGTGAACGAACGCCTGGAAGAGAGCGCGCGAAAAGAGGCTCGCGGCGTAGGTGCGCTCCGGGTGCCATTGCACGCCCACCACAAAGTGGTCGGGCGAATCCAGTTCCACTCCCTCGATCACCCCGTCCGCCGGGCACACCGCTGCAACTCGGAGATTGTCTCCCGGCACCCGCAGCGCCTGGTGGTGGCTCGAATTCACTGGGATCTCGTCCTGCTCGCGGGCGATCCCGGCAAGTCGGGACCCTGGCGCAATCCGGACGGGGTGGGCCTCGACGACTTCCCGACCCGGGCGGTGATTGACCTCCGTCTTTCCCGCCGCAGCCAGGTCCTGGATCAGCGATCCGTTCCGCCACACGTTCAGGGCCTGTACGCCGTAGCAGATGGCCAGGATGGGCTTATGAAGGTTGAAAGCGTCCTGCAGCAGCAGCTCGTCAACCGCAGCGCGGCCGGGATCGGGATCGTTGCACGCTGGAATGCGCGACTCGCCATAAGCCTGCGGATCAAGATCAAACCCGCTGCCGGGGAGCAGAACACCCTGCGCGCCGCTCAGCAACCGCGCCACGCGATCCTGGCGCTCATGCAGGGGAACCACCGTCGGGATCGCCCCGGCCGATTGGATAGCCGCAATGTACTGCGGAAGGGCGCGCTGGTTATACGCGGTATCGTTGCTGGTCGGTTCGGGAATAGCGATATGGATGCCCATCGCAAGACAGTGTACAGGGCGCAGGGTCGGCTCGGAGATCAGCTCTGACCGGCGTGACGTTCACCGGGTAACAGCGCCGGCTCGGTATCCGGCTGCGGGCAGCCTAGCATCCCGGCAATTTCATTCCGCACCCGGGCGGTCAACTCGTCGGCCTGGCGGATGGTCATGCCACCGGTCTCGATCGGCTCTCCCACAGTCATGACTAGGTCGCAGGGATAGAAGTGACGGGTATGGATCGGCAGCAGGTCGTAAACTCCGCTCAGGGCAATGGGAATCAGCGGAACCTGCGCGCGGATCGCCAGAAACGCCGCTCCGGAGAGAAACGCCTGCAGATCGCCGGTCGGAGTGCGTGAACCCTCCGGAAAAACGAACAGCGGCATTCCCGACCGCAGCGCTTTGACGCCCGCGCTCAAGCTTGAAAGCGCTGCGCGCGGATTCTCGGTATCGATGGGAATCTGCCCCGACCGGTTCAGATACCAGCCAATGAAGGGAAGTGACCAAAGCTCCTTCTTGGCCAGGATCCGGAACTGGAACGGCAAGGAGGAAAACACCACCGGCGTGTCCATATAGGACGTGTGGTTGGCGGCGTACACGGCCACCTGATGTTTGTGCAGGTTCTCTGCCCCGCGGATCGTCAGCCCTGAGCGGGAGATGCGGACGCAGACACGAGCCCATATTCGCGCAATGCGGTGCTGGGTCTGCCCTGTCTTCGCCAACAGCGATGCGATCAATGCCAGCGTGCCGAAGAATCCGGTAACCAGAAAGAACAGCGGCGCCTGGAGAACGTTGCTCCGCCAGCGCGCAAAACGCGGCAGCGGTTGGGGGCGGCTCATGAAAGAATCTTCTCCTTATGTTCGATACAAGACATAAGGATCTGGCGCGCTTCGCCAACTAGGTATACCGAGCCGGAAACCACCACAACCCCTGCAGCAGGCGAAGTTTCCCCGGCAGCCTCGCGGGCCAGTTCGAGGGCCTCGGAAACAGAACCGGCAGCCGCGGCCGGGGTGCCGGAATCACCCGCGGCAGCCATTAAGTCTTCCATCGGCGTAGCGCGCAGGCTGTGGATGGGCGCAAAAATTACTTGTTTAAACAAGGGAAACAGGATCTGCGCCAGCTCCCGCACGGGCTTGTCCCGCAGGCAGCTGAACACCAGCACCCAGGGCCGGTCCTCGGCCCCGCCAAGGGTATCGCGCAGCCCCGCGCGCAGCGACCATGCACCGGCGGGATTGTGCGCCACGTCCAAAACCCAGTCCAATCCGCCCTTTGCGATGCGCTCCAGGCGCCCCGGCCAGCTCGTGCCGCGAACGCCGCCGGCAATGGCTTCCGGCGTGATCGGAAAGCCATGGCGCTCCCGCAGTTCGACCCCCGCGGCCACCGCCAGAGCCGTGTTGCGGTGCTGGTGAACGCCCAGAAGCGGCGAGGCAAGCTCAACGATCGTCCCCAGCGCTTCAACCGGATAGGCCTGCCCGCCGCCCACGCCGGGCGGAGGCATGTAAGGCGCTGCGCTGACCGCTCGCACGCCCAGTTCCGCCGCCACTTCACCCAGCACCTGGCTGGCCTCGGGATGCTGCGGCAGAGTGATCAGTGTGCCGTTCGGCCGCAGAATCCCGGCTTTTTCCCGCGTGATCTCGGGGATAGTCGAACCAAGCCATTCCATGTGATCGAGAGAAATATCGGTGACGATCGAAAGCAGCGGATCGACCACGTTGGTGGCGTCCAGCCGGCCCCCCATGCCGACCTCCAGCACGGCGATGTCCACCGCCCGATCGGCGAAATAGAGAAACGCCAATGCGGTCAGGCATTCGAAGAAACTGGGGAGCTGCGGAAGCACGGCATCGCGCACCAGCTCCTCCGCCGCGCCGTACAGGCGGAAGAAATGCAGGCCAAAATCGTCATCCTCAATCAGGGCATGATCGATGCGGACTCGTTCGTTGATGCGTTCCAGGTGCGGAGACGTGTAGAGGCCCGTCCTCAGGCCGGCTTCTGTAAGGATCGAGGCCAGCGTCGCAGCCGTCGAACCTTTGCCGTTCGTCCCCGCGATCAGGACCGATCGAAACCGCCTGTGGGGATCGCCCATGGCGGACAGCAGCGTTCGCACCTGTTCCAGGGAGAACTTTCGTCTCGGCTGCCCCGGCCTGGAGAACAGCTCCGGCGCCATGGCGTTCAGTTGTTCAAGGGCTGCCGCGTAAGACATGGACTGCTTCGAGTATAGAAGAGCGAGGACAGCCGCTGCTCATGGGCCGGTCAGGTCGTGAGGAGCAGTTGCAACGCCTCGCGGGCGCTCTGCAGGCAGCGGCGCGACTCGTCCTCGCCAAGCAGCCCCTGGTGAACGGCCTTCTTTCCCGCGTCGTTCACCCGGTTGGCCAGGCGGAGAAAGCCGGGATCAATCCCGCTGAGATGGAGGTTGTTATTGATCTCGTGCAGCAGGTTGCCCAGGGTGGCGGCATTGCGGTAGCGGGTCCTGACCAGGCGGCCGAGCGACGGCGGCAGTTTTTGTTTGATGGCCTCTTCCAGCACCGAGCGGCACATGACCGCGCAGGCGGTAAACAGCCCCAGGAAGTAGCAGCGCGTGGCTTCATCCAGGTAGCGATCGGCCTCCTCGGAACATGCGGCCGCCACCACGCACTCCCTCAGTTGAGTCGCGCGCGCGACCGCCGGTTCCACCATGGCCAGCAGTTCCAGAACAAACGCGGTGCGCAGAAGTTGATTCTCCCGGCTGTCCAGGGCCCGCTGGATCTCCTGCCAGGCCGGCGCCTGGTGGCCCGCGGGCCGCTGCAGACGGGTCAGCGACGTCAGCCGCTCGCGGGCATGTTGGATGAATCCCACTTGCATCTCTCCGGCCAGTTTCCGCCAGCTGGCAACAAACCCTGCCGGGTCTGCCCTGTACCTCTCCCGCAGTTCCTCATACAAGACACCGGGCAGCACATTGCGCAGCAGGTTCATCCGCCCGGTGCGCGCCAGCTCGGAAATCGCTTCGCAGAACTCGCGGCCGGGCGCATCCCGGGCCGATGCTTTCAGCAAATCCTCTTCGACCTGTGCCACGTTGAATGCCATGGAGACGATTCAGAATCAGCGTAGGCCATTCTCGCCCTCCGCCGCCTGAAATGCGGCCCCATTTCCCCTCTTGCGGTCCTGGTTTGGGAATGTTCTTGCCCCATTTCACGGACGGGAACTCACCCTCGACGCCCAATCAGCGTCGGCCTGTCCATCGCTCGACACCGCGTGCCCAGGGCTGATTGTGCATCGCGCGGATCGCCGATCTCGTTGATTCATCGGCCCGCGGGCACGCTTTTCACAAAACGCAATTGCGATGCACAGGGCTTTTCGGAATCCTTGTGCAAGACGTGGAAACCTGCACTCCCACCAGGACGCTCGCGGAGCGTTTTCCAATCATCCTGATATGCACAGCGGAGTTTTAGAAAACCGGGCACTCCATCAACCGGCCGCTTGCAAAGCACTTGCGCGCCTTTTCCACTTTTCCGGTCTGAACTACGGTGACTACTGTCTTTGTTATTACTTCATACCCATATTCTTTAAAACCCGTCGCGCCGGGCACCTTCGGTTTTTCTCCATCGACCGTCCCTGGTTCCGGACGGAAAGAAGGAGCCTCTCTCTGCATCCGCAACCCATGTCCGCGAATCCAGAGTCAGGGACCTGATTTCCACGGGCGCGTTTGTTTGCAAGACGAATACAATCGAGAGGAATCCTGACCGGACGTTTCCGCCAAGCCCTATGCTGTTGTAGAGTTGTGGCCAGCACGGCTTTGGCAGGATTCCCGGTAGCGAGACCTTGGGTGGCGGGGGTGGATCTGTGTCGATCGTGGAAACTGTAGAGCAATCAGTCGCGCAGGGGGCAGCGATGGAGATTACCGTAAGCCGCCAGGATCTGGTGAAGGAACTTACCGCGACGCAAAGCGTGGTGGAGCGCAAGACCACCATTCCCATTCTGTCCAACTTCCTCATCGAGGCCGAAGGCGACCGGCTGAACATCACGGCGACCGACCTGGACCAGGCGATCCGCACCAGCGCCGCGGTCAAGGTGAAGAAGCCCGGCGCCTGCACCATCCCCGCGCGCAAGCTTTACGACTACATCAAGCTGCTGCCCGACGGCGAGATCTCCCTCAAGCTGCTCGAGAACCACTGGGTCCAGATCCGCTCCGGCCGGTCCAACACCAAGATGGTCGGCATGGCGCGCGCCAATTACCCCCAGGTGCCGGAGTTTCCCGCGGTTGCAACCACCACGATTTCCGCCTTGGCCCTGAAAACCCTCATAGCCCGCACCATTTTTGCCATCTCCAACGAGGAGTCGCGTTATACCCTCAACGGCGCCCTGATGGTTCTGAAGGCGGAGTCGGTCGCCATGGTGGCTACCGACGGACACCGGCTCTCCTGGGTCGAAAAGCCGGGCGAAACCCTGGAAGGAATCAGCGGCGAAAAGCGAGTCCTGGTCCCCCGCAAGGCGCTCGAAGAACTTCGCCAGCTGCTGGCTGTCTCGGAAACCGAGTCGGTCGAATTTGCCGACGACGAGCACACCCTGTTTTTCCGCGTCGGCCATCGCACGCTGAGCACCCGGCGGCTTTCCGGCCAGTTTCCTAACTTCGAAGCCGTCATGCCCCGGGACAATACCCGGTTCGCGGTGGTTCGGGCGGCCGAATTGTCGGCTGCCATCCAGCGCGTGGCACAGTTCGCCGACGAGCGCTCCGGCGCGATCCGCCTGCGCCTCGAGGGCAACGAGCTCAAGATCAGCTCCAGTTCAACCGAATCGGGCGAGAGCGAGGATGTAATCGATACCCCCTACGCCGGCGATCCCATCGCCGTGGGCTTCAATTCGAATTACATTCTCGACTTTTTGAAGGCCCTGGGGAACGAAGGCGAAGTGCGTCTGGAATTCAAGGACGCCCAGTCCGCCGGCCAGCTCCGCCCTGAAGACCCCGACGCCGAGTACCGTTCGAAATACGTCCTGATGCCGATGAGGATCTGATCAATCATCAGATGTGGCTGCTGGATAATCTCCTCCGCGAAACTCGCTATGCGCTGCGCCAGCTTCGCCGCTCTCCTGCGTTTACGGCAACGGCGCTGCTCACGCTGGCCTTTGGCATCGGCGCGAATCTTGGCGTGTTCCAGCTACTGTATGCGGTGATTCTGGCCGAGTTGCCTGTTCCTCATCCGGAAGACGTTGTCAGAATCCACGCTGCGCGCACCCCCTTCGATCAGAGTTGGACGATTTCTTATCCCGCCTATCAGCGTCTGCGCGCCGCGACTCCCGATGTTCCCCTGATGGCCACCGCTTACGCACAGGATGCCACGCTTCAGCTTCCCAACCGCGCGCCGCTCACGGCTGCCTGCCAGCCTGTTTCCGGCAACTACTTCAGCGGGCTTGGCGTTTCTCCGGCAGCCGGGCGGTTGTTCGTGCAGTCCGATGAACGCATGGAGCAGGATGAGTGGCCTGCGGTGCTTCGCTACGATTTTGCGCGTAACACGTTTGGATCCGCGCAACAGGCCGTAGGGCAGCACATTCTGCTCAACGATCGCGCCTTTGTTGTGATCGGCGTGGCGCACCGGCATTTTCTCGGCGATCTAACAGGATTTGCTCCCGACATCTGGATGCCGCTTGCTTTGCAAAGGACCGGCGCATTTGCCTTTTCATGGGACTCGCTAGGACCGGGCCATGATGTATCGCTCCACAAGCCCTGGTTTAATCAGCCCACGATCTTCTGGCTTGCGCTCACGGCGCGCATTCCGCCAGAACGCCGCGCCGCAGTGCTTGCGCACTGGGATCAGGTTTTTCGCAATGATCGCGAGCTGATGACGGAGGCGACTGCCGATCCGGCCGTGAAAGCCGCGCTTCTGCACGCAACGACCGGGCTGGCGCCGCTCGGCGAGAACGGGACGAGGAAGAAGTTTACGGCTCCCCTGATGCTGCTCATGGCGCTTTCAGCTTCCATCTTTCTGGTAGGCTGTCTGAATCTCGCAAACCTTCAACTTGCGCGGCTGCAAGCGCGTTCGCATGAACTGAGCGTGCGCATAGCGCTTGGAGCAGGCAGCGGCAGGCTTATTCGTCAGATTGTTCTTGAGGATGCGCTGCTTGTTGCTGGCGGCTCTGTGTGCGCATTTGCGCTGGGCCGCGCGGCCAGCGGCATTCTCATTCGCTGGGCTTCCAATCGCAATTCTCTTTTCACGTTCGACCTCCATCCGAACTTGCCGCTTGCAGCCCTCGGTGTAGGGCTCATGTTGCTGTCGCTGCTGTGTTTCAGCATTCTTCCGGCAGTCATCTTTATTCGTACCGGCGCTGCCCAGACGGCAGGATCGCGCGCTAAAGTTGCGGGAATTTCCCAAACCGAGCGCCAACGCTTGCGTTCCAATGTGCTGCTTGGCACGCAGGTCAGTCTTTCACTTCTGCTTTCTTCCATGTCGGGATGTTTCGCTGCGACGCTGGTGCACTGGGAAGCTGTGGATGTGGGCATGGATCGTGAGCATGTGCTGATCGTGCGGCCAGAGCTGCAACAGCCAAGGTACACCGACCATAGCGAAATGCTGCCCGAGCTTTACCGCCGGATACAGGAGCGCCTGCAAGCGCTGCCGGGCGTGCGCAGTGCAGCCGTAGAAATGTGCGGCGGTATTCACTGCGGCTGGATTACGGCGCTCTACGCGCATGGGCGCAACGATCTTACGGACGCGCAGGTGCATGGGCAGGAAGATCATGTCGGACTCGGCTTCTTTTCCACGCTCGGCACTCCAATTCTGCGCGGCCGCGATTTCTCTTCGAGCGATACGGACAAGTCGCAGCGTGTGGCAATCGTCAGCCGCGCGTATGCGCGCCAGCTCTTTGGTGGCGCAGACCCAATTGGTCAATGGGTAGGTTATGAGCCGGCACCCAACGATCACCAGTTTCTGATCGTAGGTGAAGTCGCCGATGCGCGCGTGAATGGCGCCAAACGCGAGGCTCCGCCCGTGGTGTACATGAGCATCGACCAAAATCCTGCACCGGCGAACAGCATCCTGGTGCGGGCTGTGGGTGATCCGCGACGATTATCGGAGAGCGTTCATCAGGCCCTGCACGAAGTCGATCCCGCTCTGCGTGTCAGCGAAATCGTGCCTTTGGCTACGGAGCTGAATGACGACCTTGGCACGGAAAAGCTGCTTGCACGGCTTGCGGGAATCTATGCGAGCTTGACCCTGCTGCTGGTTGCCATTGGCTTTTATGGTGTCATGTCATCGCGCACAGCGCGGCGCAGGAGCGAGTTCGGCATTCGCCTTGCGCTTGGAGCCACCCGGCGCCAAATTCAGATGCTCATCGTTGGTCAGACCGTGCGTATCCTGCTGGCAGGTATTCTGCCCGGTGCGATCCTGTCGATTTCTGCGGTGCGCGCGGCAAAGCACTTCCTATACGGCTCGGTCAGCGAAAACTCGCTCGAAATCGTCGTAGCAGGCCTCGTCCTCGCATGTGCCGGTTGTGTTGCCACGCTCATTCCGGCTCGTCGCGCGGCGCTGACCGACCCCGCCGGAACACTACGCGGCGAATGATCGTCACTGTCTGAGCGTCGATTGGCCCGCCCGATGTTCTTGAATGCTGCGAATTGCGGGTAACAGTGCAAGCACTTATCGAGCATTGGCCAAGTTTTGAGTCTTTTGATACACGAAGACAAGTATTGGGCGCATTCCTGGGTGATGCCCTGAGAGACCGTTGCGTGTCGCACCGCCGGGCCGCGAACCGAAGGCCGTCTACTGGATGGCCTCGCTAAACCGGTAACCGATGTGCGTCTCCGTCACCAGATACTTGGGATTTCCCGGATCATCCTCGATCTTGGTTCGGAGCTGCCTTACGAAGGTGCGAAGGTATTCGAGCTCATCCCCGTATTCCGGTCCCCATACGGTGCGGAGCAGCCTGGCGTGGGGGACCGGGCGGCCGGCGTTGGACATCAGGTAGTGCAGCAATTCAAACTGCTTCGGGGTCAGATGCACGGAACGCCCTTTCTTTTGCACCAGGTGCCGCGCCGGGTCCAGCTTCACGTCGCCAATCAGGATCACATTGCCATCCGATTCGGTCGCCTGGTTGCGGCGCACGGCTGCTTTCAGGCGTGCGATCAGTTCCCTCAACTGGAAGGGCTTCGTAATATAGTCATCGGCCCCCGCATCCAGTGCCTCTACCTTGCGATCTTCGCTCCCCTGCACGGTCAGCATTACGATTGGCAGGCGTGCTGACTCCTTGCGCATCTGGCGGCAGACTTCCACTCCGCCGATTCCCGGCATATTGATGTCGAGCAAGACCGCGTCGAACTGCGCGGTTCTGACCAGCGACAACGCTTCTTCGCCGCGCGCCGCTTCGATGATCTCAAAGCCGATGTTGGAGAGAATGGTCCGCAGTGACACGCGGATCGATCGCTCGTCATCCACGATAAGCACTATGCCATGCGTCTGGTTCACTGGGATCTCCTTCCATGTTGAGGCAGGGCCAGAAAGAAAGTGGTTCCTTCATCGGCATCGCTGATTACCCAAACGTGTCCGTGATGTGCTTCGGCTGCCATTTTCACCGTCGACAGGCCAATCCCCGTCCCGCTGGCCATATCCTTCGATCCCTCGCTGCGATAAAACCTCTGAAAGATCCGCTCCCGGTCGGCAATGGGAATGGCGGGGCCGTAGTTGTGGACCGAGATCATCACTTCGGCGTGGCTTTCCCACGCGGAAACTTTCACCGCTTTCCCGGCAAACGAATACTTGGCGGCATTGTCGAGGAACTGTACCAACGCTGTTGAAATCAACTCGTGGTCGCCGCGAATGGTGAGACCCGGGTCGCGCACGTCCACGTCGATCGCATGGTTGCCCATGCGCCCTGACTGCCGCTTCACCAACTGGAAGACCAGGTCGGCAACGCCGATTTCCTCCCGCCCAAGGCTGAATTCGTTCGCTTCCAGTTTTGCGGTCTGCAAAAGTCGCGTGCAAAGAAGATTCAAATCGTTCGCCTCGTTTTCCACCAGCGCGACGAGCCCGTCTTGTGCCTCGTTCAGGGTCCCCACCTCGCGCAGGCCTGAACTCGCGGCCTGGATCGCCGTCAAGGGAGTTTTCACCGCGTGCGCCAATGAATCAAGAACCGCTGCCCGCAAGCGCTCACCTTTGTGTGCCGCCTCGATCCGGCTCTCCTTTTCGAAGGAGACGCATCGGTCCAAAGTGATGGCGGCCAGGGATGCCAGCGCATCTGTGACCAGCGGGTCGAGGTTTCCGCGAATGGCGATTGCCCCAACCGAATCGTTTCCGACGCGCAGCACTCTCGACCAGGTATGGGTGAAAGAGTCGTGCGAATCCGCCTGTACCAGGAAGCAATCCTTCGCCAGGTCCAGCTCGTCCTCTTTCCACGCCCCGGACCGCTCGCACCGGCACGAATTGGCGTCGTAGATGGCCGCGGCTTCCAGGGCGAAGATTCTCTGGATGAGCTCTGTCAGTTGCGAGCCCGGCGGACGGTGCAAGTTGATCAGCAGCGTGCTCCGGCTCAGCTCATACAGTTGTTCCATGGCGGTGCGTTGAATGCTGGCCTCGCGCGAACTCCTCTGCTCGCGTGACGAAACCCGGCTCACCACCAGCGCACTGATCTCGAACGCGCCCAAGGCTACCCAGTCCTGGGGATCAGCGATGTTGAATGTCAGGTACGGCGGATAAAAGAAGTAATCGAGACAGGCGCACGCCAGAATCGACACCACCGTGGCCTGCCAGAAGCCGCACAGAATCGCTTCCGAAACCACAACAATCAGAAACAAGAAGCCAACCGACGCAGAGTTGAAATGGAGCACCCATCCCGAAAACCCGAGCATCGCTACAAGCCAGCATCCCGCCAGACTCTCGCCAAGGAAGCGGCGTCGAGTCCTTTGGCCCGGCTCGCCAAGGATTTCGGATATCTTCATGACTCCCGGAACCGTATGAAGGACACATGTGCCCGTATGTAAGAGTAAGAATCAATGCATCAATGAAACATAAGGGAATCGCAAAAAAGAGATAGAGAACATTCAAGTCTCGATCAGGCTGGCAGGAACAAACAACAGGTTGCTTGCTGTAATTATCATGGCGATCGCATAAAGGAAGCATGAACGTGGCGCCGCCAATGATCCCACGGCCCTTCAGGCGGCGATCACTACGACCAGATCGACGACGAACAGAGCGATGGCGACGTCATTGCAGATGGTTGCGGCATGCGCATCGCGCAAGCATTGATTGGCTGCCCAGAAGAAGAACGCGGCGGCCAGCAATGCCGCCTTGAGCCATTCCCGCGGCGATGCATTCCGGACTGCGTGACGCGCAAGCCAGGCCAATCCGATCATCGCCAGGGGAAAGGCGCCCAGGGCGGCGTGGGTCCCAGGGGGAAAGTACCGGGGACGAAGGTCCCACGCGAGCAACGCTACAGTTCCCGCCAGACTGAAAACCGCCATGAGCAGAGGGACACCATGAAGTGTGCTCCGGGGAGAAGAATCCATGCTGCAAGGCTATTTGGCGAAGCCTAAAGGACGCGTAAGGATGAATTGGCTGAACGAATCATGATTCACACGTTCCTCTACGATTGATCCGCGCGCCCTTCTCTCACGTATCCTAGAAAACGTCGCGCCAGCTCATGAATCCTGTGACTCTGGCGGCGCAGGATCGCCTCGCGGGGAAGCAACTCCATTCCCACACCAAGAGCCGAGGCTCCTGCCCGGATGAACTGGACAGCGTTTTTCTGTGTCACCCCACCCGCGGCGATAATTCTCACTTGCCTCAAGGGCAGTTTCAACGATCGAATGTAAAGATCGCCGCCCACCGCGGCCGCCGGAAAGATCTTCACAAAGTCGGCGTCCGCTTTCCAACATGCGATCACCTCGGTGGGCGTGAGGGCCCCGGGAATGCTGACGACGTTGGCTTTCAACGTCTCCTCGATCACCGCCGGCACCATTCCGGTGCTGGTAATAAACCGCGCGCCGGCATCAAGACAGCGCTTCGCAGTCTCCACATCAAGAACCGTTCCCGCGCCCACGGCCATTTCCGGAAAACCTTCTGCCACGGTGCGGATGACATCGACCCCGCCCGGGATGGTCATGGTGATCTCGGCCACGGGTATTCCGGCTCCCCAAAGATTCTCGGCACAAAACAGGGCATGATCGCCGGAGTTCACGCGGATGCCCGGAAAAATTCCGATCTCCTCAATCTTCGCCGCGACTTCTTCGCGAGTCATGCCTGCCGTCCATCCTTTATGTGGCAATCATAGTGTGCTCCACTCATCATTTGAGGACCTCGCTACCAACGGCGAGGTTCAACTCGCCGGCCGCGGTGAGGTATGCGCCCACCAGCTGCACGTAGGCCAGCTGTACCTGGCGATAGTCGCTTTGGGCATTGAGAAAATCCATGAGAGACGCGGCTCCGCGTTGCCAGGAAAATGTCACCGTATCACGGACCCTGACCGCCTGCGCCAGGTACTTATCCTTATAGGGCTGCAGCAGGATCAGGTTACTCCTCACCTGTGCGTAGGCCGAATCGACATCGTTGAATACCTGCGCCCGGGAGGCATCTTCCACCTGCTGGTTGCGCCCGATATCCAGTTGCGTACGCTTCTTTTCGCCCTGGTTGCGATCGAAGAAGCGCAACGGAATGCTGATGCTCAGGCCGAGCGTAATCGTAGTCATTTGGATTGTTGAACGATGGGTTATAGGTATACCAACCGCTGAAGGTCGGATCGGTTGAGCCGTTGGACACGGCCAGCTTGTAGTTTGTCTTCGCCTGCTGGATCGATTCGATCGCGGCCTTGAGGATTTATCTCACGGCTCCAGACATAAAGTTTCCGTAAGGCTGGTGTTCAAAGGTCGTAAACGGCTTTGTCCGCAATGCGCCTCCGGCATACAGGCACACTCCCGCAATCGCGCCAGTCCCCGGGCGCATTGAAGTCAGCAAGTTGACGCAATTGTGATAGCAAGGCTGCGCGCCGGGCTGGGTATGAGTGATGTTCTCGCGAGGCTAGAACCCGCAATCACCACAGTGTTGGTAGGCCAAAGCGATGATGAATTAATAGTGATGTGTCTGACATGAAGAAGGCATGAATGCCGGCGGTTATTTTTGTTGGAACACCCCGGATACCAAGGAATAGGTGACAAATCAGGTAAAGATACAAAAGTGCTTCCCTCATCCGCTGCCGTAACTGTTGATCCTGGTTAGTCACGCCCCGACAGTGTCATTCCTTACGCCTCCTTTAGAAACTGTTCATGCCTCCGTCAGGATAAACGTGGCTTACTGAGCATGTGCGTTCATGAGGAGCTTTCGGTGAAGACCTTATCGTTGCTGCTGTTGATGTGCCTGATCCCAAAATATGCGCCCGGACAGGCGTTAGGCATGGTTTCAATCTCGACGCTCCAACAAGAATCTGAAGTCGTGAACGGGCTCACCCGGGATGACGTCAAGCGTTTGATGAAAACCGCCAGGACGGCCGACGAGTTCGAGCATCTCGCCATCTATTTCGATCGGCAGGCAGAGGAATGTTTGGCGAAATACGAAGCGGAGCAAAAGGAACTTGATCGTCTCCTCGCCCTCCGCTACCACGCGCGCTCCTATCCAACCCAGGTCGAGAGCACGAGGAACCGCATGGATCATTACAAGACTCTTTCCCACAAATACACCGAGCAGGCAGGGCTGTATCGTGCGCGCGCAAAAGAAGACGCAGCGATAGACGCGCTCTCCGCCCCGGTCCCCCGCTGACACTTGTCGGAGTATTGATCGCGCGTTCCGATTCAATCTCCGGGTCATGCCTGTTCTTTACAAAATCCTTAAAGAATCGAGAGCGCTTCATTACTGATTCGGAGTTACTGTAGGTTCTGGAAATGACTTACAGAGGAAGCCAACTCCAGTGATTGAGAGAGTCGTTATCTTTAGCGCGTTGGGCATGGGTGTCTTATTCTTGCTTCTGGTCTTGGTCAACCTTCTGTGTGAATCAATTCAATCGGACGACCGCATCAAGCGAATCGCGCTCGCGCGTCTTACCGTATCCCGCAGATGGATGCGGGGCAGCGCCGGGTCAGGTTCGAGAGGAAGACCCGGAATGAGTGCATTGGTCGAAATGAATCGGAGAGGGGCAGCCGGCTCTGTAACTGCTCGAACGCCGCGGATCAAGCGGTACCCGCCAGGCACCGGAGTGCCGCGGCTCGATGAGGGCCCATCCCTTGCCGGCTGGGCGGTTTACATCGCCTCGGCCGTCGCATTTGTGATGCTGTGTGCGGTCGCCGCCTTCAAGTAGCGGTTGCAATCGGGGCCGGAAATCGCAGCAGGGACGTTGGTCACTGGTTATCTCGCATCGGTTGGCGCCGTGCGCCAAGCCGGTCACTTCAGGACCGTGGGTTTGTATTGCGCTCCTGAGCGAAGGCTGTCGAGGATCTGCTGCGTGCGTGCCGGGCAAGCTCTCCCTTTCTCGGGCGTGAAGTTATCGTGCTCCGACTCGATCAGCGGCAAGGGCTCCGTGGGCACCGGAACCTGGTTCAGGGCGGTCCAGATTCCCGCCGGCGGAGAGACGGTATCGATGAACCCCATGCCTGCCATCACCGGCGCCTTGATGCGCGAGGCGAAGTTGACGGGGTCGAAATAGAGCGCGGTTTCCATCGACTTGGGATTGTCAGGCGGCCAATTGGGAAATCCGCTTTTGCGGCCATGCAGATCGCCGTTTGTGTCCGCGCCCGCGGGAACGCAGACCAGCACCGCCGTGATCCTTTCCGGGCGCAGGCCCGCAAGCGCGAAACTCTGTTGTCCCCCCTGGCTTCCTCCTGTCAATACGATGGTTTTCCCGTCCCAGTCCGGCCGCGTGAGCAGGTAATCGAGGGCCCGCGAATCGCGCAGGTACATGTTGAGGAAGTACGACTTCTCGCGGTCGGTGTTGCCCACCGCGACGTACGACTTGGGAATGTCTCCGGAAGGGTCGGAGGGCAGCTTGTCGTGTGCGTCAACATTGATCACCAGCCAGCCATCTGCGGCACGTTGCGCCGCCCAGTGAGGATCCAGCGCGTATATTCCCGCATACTGCAGTTGAATGATCGCGGGGAATGGTCCTTGCCCGGCGGGTTTGGCAACATAGCCGTGTGCTCGCGATCCCATTGCGTCGAGAGCAAACATGCTCTCCTCGATGCCGGGGATGTCGGACTGGATCGGCGTCAGGCTGGGGTTGATGGCAACCTTGGCCTGGGCGGCCAGTTTCGCGTCCCAGAATGCATCGAAGTCCGGCGGCCGCGGGGTGGAGAGCCCGAGTCTGCCGGGTGCAACGGCGGCTCCCACCGCGTAAAGGCCGTTGTTGCGGCCCGTATTGCCGCCGACGAACGCAGGCGTGGCCGCGGGGCCGGCGTTCGACGCTGCCGCGGCGCCCTGATCTTTCGCCGCGTTGTCCGTGAGGTTTGCGTAAGGCTCGATGGCGACATAGATCATCTCGGGGCGGTCGCCGGCAATTTCAATTTTGTCCTTCCCTGCACTTAGATCGAGCTTGCCTTCTTTCAGCACTTCCTTGTTGTTGCGCCGGATGGTCCATTTATAGGCATAGGCCGGCGCTGTAGGGCCGGGAGAAACAAGCCAGCCGACAGTATCGCCAACCTCGTAAAGGCCGCTTGCATGGTAAGGGCGAAACACCAGTTGTTGCGCCGGAGGCGCCGGTTGGGCATAGGCGACAGGAAGAACGAGCGGCAGCAGGAGCGTCAACTTGATAGCTCGGTAAAACTCAGCAGCATGAATTCGGCAACCCTTGCCGTCCGACCGCCTCACACGCCCGCATCCGGCCATCACTGGCGCCATCATGCCTCCTTTTGTCCCTTGCGCTGACACTTGCAAGCCATGAGGATACACGACGACGCAGCAAGCACGAGTCAAGCGAATACGCCGCCAGGCGAGGCGCAATCCGTGGCCGGTCGCCCACCCGGCAGGTCAGGATGGCACCGGCGATTATCCTGAAGCGTGATCCCAAAGCTCAAGCCACACCTCAGGATCCGCCTCGGGAAGGTTTTCTTCTGGTCCTCGCTCCGCTGGCTGGGGATCGGAGTGGCGGCCCTCTGGTTGGTTGCCGCGCTGATGCTGGTGGCCGCCCGCTGGGTTGATCCGCCAACCACCGCGGTGCACCTCGAGCGCCGGTTCCAGGCCTGGACACACGACAAGCCCTATCACGAACGGTATCGATTCACCCCGCTCAACCAGATATCGCCCGATCTCCAGCACGCGGTCATCGCCGCCGAGGATGCGCGCTTCTACCTGCACCATGGATTCGATTGGCACCAGATCCAACTCGCCGCGGCTGACGATATGGAAGGCGGGCGCGTGCGCGGGGCGTCCACCCTCACGCAGCAACTGGTCAAGAACCTGTTCTTCGGAACCGGCCGCTCCATGCTTCGCAAAGGCGCGGAAGCCACGCTGGTCCCGGTGGCCGAATTGGTCCTCGGCAAGCAGCGCATTCTGGAGCTCTACCTCAACGTGGTTGAGTGGGGACCGGGGATTTATGGCGCGGACCCGGCGTGCACTTATTACTACCGGACCACGGCCCGAAACCTCGGCCGCGAGCCGGCGGCGCGGCTGGCCGCCATCCTGCCGGCTCCCCTCAAGCGGCGGCCCGATCGCATGAACAACTACAGCGCGCTGATTCTCGAGCGGATGCGGCAGATGGGCTGGTAACGGGTCCGTTGCCGCGGGGAGGGGTTCGTAGCATAATGAATCGATCCTCGCTGCGCACGGCCAGGCGGAGCCTTGGCGGGTTTCAGGCACTGGGGTCAGGCTTCCCACACGTTATGCCATAGCCCGAAGTACCGGGGGTGAATCGGTCGATTCGGGCGACGGCATCTGGTTCGAACAACTCGGGTTTTAGCGGCATGTCCATCCCAGTCCCTGCCAAAATCGGGAAATACGCGGTCGTCGACGTCATCGGGCGCGGCGGCATGGGTGTGGTGTACGAGTGCAACGATCCCCACCTCAGCCGGCGGGTGGCCATCAAGATGATCACCGGCATCTTGGCTGAAAACCCCGACATGCTCAAGCGCTTCACGCGCGAGGCGCAATCGGTTGCCTGTCTCCAGCACCCCAACATCGTCACCCTCTTCGACCTGGGCACCGAGGACGGAATTCCCTACCTGGTGATGGAGTACCTGACCGGCGAGACCCTGGAAACAGCGTTGACCACTCGCCGCCAGATGAGCCTTCTCGACAAGCTGACCATCATCGTTCAGGTCTGCCACGGGCTGGGCTACGTCCACCGCCGTGGCGTCGTTCACCGAGATATCAAGCCGGCCAACATCATGCTCAGCAACGACGGCGGCATCAAAATCTTCGACTTTGGGATTGCCCGCGCTGGCGATCAGAATGTTACCCGCACCGGCGAGGTCATCGGCACGCTCAATTACATGGCCCCGGAACAGGTCAATTCCCGGACCGCCGATTTCCGCGCCGACATCTTTTCCACCGGGGTGGTCCTCTACCAGCTCATCACCAATCACCTGCCGTTCCAGGGAGACAACACGGCGGCCACGATTCTCAAGATCGTGCATGAGCCGCCGCCCCCGCTGAGCACATTCCTGAGCGCATTTCCTCCTCCTCTCGAACAGATCCTCCAACGGGCCATGGCGAAGAGCCCGCAAGACCGGTACCAGTCGGCCGACGACTTCGCCTTTGACCTGGAGGACCTGCTGGGGCAGCTCAAGGAAGAGCTTCTCGGCCGGGAAATGCAGGCCGCCTCGAGCTGCCTCGATCGGGGTGATGTCTATGAAGCGCAAGGCACGCTGATGCGCGCGTTGAAGGTGGACCCGCAGCACAGCGGCGCCGTGCGGCTCATGCGCGAGGTGCAGCAGCGCATCCAGCGCTACGAAATCGAGAAGAAGACCCAGGAACTGCGGGACCTGGCGGAAAAAGCGCTGGCCACTGAGCACTTCGAAGAAGCCCAGGAACAGGTGGATCGGGCGCTGGCCCTGGACCGGCAAAACACCGGGTTGAAGGAGTTGCGCGAGACCATCGTCGCCGCGTCGGCACGCGCCACGAAGCTGCGCAGCGCGCTCGACTCCGCGCAGGCCGCGCAGTCGGATGGCCACCTGGACGAAGCCTTGAAAGCGGCGGAAGAGGCCCTGGCGGTAGCCCCCGACAACAGCCAGGCCAGGACTCTGGCCCGCCTGATTGCACGCGACATCGAGGACCGCTCGCGGCACAACCGCATGGAAGACCTCCTGCAGGATGCCCGCAAGTTGATTTCCAGCCGCAATTTCACCGGGGCGCTCGACATCCTGAAGGAGGCCGAAGAGCTGGACCCCACTTCGCCTCATGTGCACTCCCTGGCTGAGACGGCAGTGGCCGGCCGGGAGAATGAACGCCGCCGCAAGGAACTCGATGTCCTGGTGCGCGAAATTGAACAGGCCCTCGATCATGATGACTTCCCACTGGCCAGCGAGAAAGCCGGTGAAGCCGCCGCCCGTTTTCCCCAGGACCAGAACCTGCTCAAGCTAAAGTCTCTGGCGGACCGGCAACGGCTGTGGGCCGAGCGCAAGCAAATGGTCGAGGAGCAACTCATCCTGGCGCGCCAGTTGCTACAGGCCGGCCGCAAAGCAGAATTAAAGGACAGGCTCGAACAGGCCATTCAGCAGATCGGCCCGGACTCCCGGCTGCAGTCGCTGCTCGCCACGGTGACCGATGAGCTGGGAAGGCAGCGAAGAGAAGAGCAGAAATCCGAGGGGCTCGAGAGAGCGTCGGAATCGATGAGCAATTCCGATTTCGACGGCGCTGTTCAGACCCTGGAAGAGTTGAAGGGAAGGATTGGCGACGACACTGAAGTGCGGGAGATGCTCGCTCGAGCTACAAGGGATCTGGAATCCGCGCGGGCACAGCAGGCGCCGACCAGGGACCTTAACGTATCGACTTTCTCCGCGGCGTTCTCCAGTTCGGAACAGTCGGGGCCATCCCGCCAGGCCGAAGAGGCGGAAACGACCCGCATCGCGGAGCCGCCCCCCGGGCATCGCCTGGCGGAGGTTCAAAACGACAACCCGCCGGAGATGCTGAACGTGACCGTTGCCGCCGCGGCGGGCGGGCAGACCATCTCGGCCCCATCCGTCACGCCCATGGCTCCAGTCCAGCCTGAAACCGTAAGCGATGTTGTGAACGCGGAAAGACTGCAGCTTATCGAACGGCAGCTGGCTGCTTTCATCGGGCCGCTCGCCAGGGTGCTGGTAAAACGAGCCGCGGCCAGGACTACGAGCGTCCTCGAACTGTACGATCTTCTGGCGGCGGACCTGGAGAAGGACGACGATCGGAGAGCGTTCCTGGCGAGGCGAACCGAAGTCCTGGGCAAAGACGCAAAGATTCCGGTATCCCGGCCGGTCGCGGCAAATCCGGCACTCGATTCGCCGGCGGGAGGCGCCGCCCGCGAGGAGATCACGCCGGCCGCTGTCGATCAGGCGGCGCATTTCCTCGCCGCGCACCTGGGGCCCATCGCCAACGTCCTCGCCAGGAAAGAGGCCAAGCGCGCCGCCAGTCTGCGCGACTTCTATGCGCAGCTTGCCGAGCATGTAGCCGACCTGGCGGAACGCGAGCAATTCCTCAAGGCGACGGCCCCTCAGAGCGGATTGCGGCGCTAGTGCAATCTCCCGACGGGACGATTGTCGTATTCCCAGGTTCGTGGTTTCCGGGTCCCAAAACCGGGGACCCGGGCACTCGCATCGGCACTCAACTTTCCAGCATTTTGAACGCCTTCACCAGGCTCTTGCGCATGCGTCCGAACGCCTCAGCCAGCGAAGCGATCTCGTCATGGCCGGCGGCCTCGTATTCGGCAACTTCCAGGTTGCCCAGGCTCAGGTCGGTGGCAATTACGGCCAACTGGTTCACCGGCCGGATGACCAGATAAATCAGCAGCGCATTAATCGCCGCAATCAGGACCACAAACACCGCCGCCAGCGACAGCATGAACGCGAAGAAGGCCTGATTCGCCCGTTTTATAGGCAGTTCCATGGGCGCGGTGATAATCTGCGCGGCCACCACCTCGTTGAGTTTCCAGCCAAACCCGTTCGCGTTTCCATATTGTTCGATAACCGTGCGCGGCGCGCGATCCGGCGTGTCGTGGCAATCCAGGCAACCGGGATCCTTGATGGAAAGCGGCTTGGCGATATAGAGCGCGCGGCCCACCGGAGTATCGCGTTCATCCACCAGCTCCGTCTTCGCGGGGTTTTCCCGAAAGACCTTCACGATGTCCGCTTCCCAATCGGTCGCGCGATCGCTTGGATTGGTCGGATTGAGCGTCGCTTCCTTGTAGGAGTAATCGGGATACTTCTTCTGCAATTGCGCGAAGTACTTATTGGCCGAGTAAGCCGACACCGTCTGCGGCAGGAAGGTATAGGTCATCTGGTTTTTCAGCAGGGGCTTGATTTCCGTGCTGGTGTAGGTCCGCACGGCGCTTGCGCCATCGATCATGATGCGCGCGTTCTCCTGGATTTCGGCCTTTGCATTGCGCTGCAGGAGCGCGCGCGTGAATACGCCCGCCACGATGAAGGCGACGAGAAACACCGCCGACAACACGAGATTGAACTTGACGATGAGTTTCATGGAAGTGACCTACCCCTATCCACAACCCTATCGAGGGCCGGATTTGTCCGCCGGCGCCGCAGCCCCGGACGTGTGATTGTCGGCATACAGGATGGGCTTCCACTCGGGAAGCGATGCGATGTGGGCTTCAATCGCCTGCCGAAAGGCCTGGTCTTGAAGCCGGGGCCGGAAGCGCTCCACCAGGCCCCTGCGCCAGGCGATAGGAAGCCGCAGCAAGGGTTCCACGTCGGCAAAGGAAACCTCGTGATCGTTCCGGGGTTCAGGGGCCTTTTTGCCCGCGAAGCGCTCCAATCGCGGAGGCAGAACGTCGCGAAACGAAATCGGCATCGCCCCGACGAATTCCCCCGAAGGCCTGCCCGCCACAGCAATGGGTTTGCCGGCCCGGCGAGTGAAGAAGATCTTGTCCGCGGCAGTGGGGATGGGTGCCGAGCCGCCGCTCACCTGGGCCACTCCCTGCTCCACGAAAACGTCCGCCTCGTTGTCATCCGCGTGCAGCAGCACGTTTCCGCCCTTGCTGGCTGCGGACACGAGCGGGTTCGAGTAGCGGTAGCTGCCGGACGCGGCTTCCCCTTTCAACCAGCCTCGCGCCAGAACGATTTCCGCTCCGCTCGCCGTCACGCTGAACAGGTAGACCTCGCTCGAGGGGCCTATTTCCACGATCGCGCCGCCGGAGAGCTCCAATTGTGCCTGTGCCGTCGCGGTGGATCCGGTCACCAGAAAGTCGCCCGGGCGGAGGCGCATGCCCTCGGCCCCCTGCAACACCGAAACTCCGCGAAGTACCCGAAGCGGTGTGTCTCTCAGCAGCGTCACCGTGCCGATATCCTGCGCGTGCCCGTGCGTCGCCGCGATCAGAGCGAAAAGAAAAAGCGGGATGCGTACACGCATAGGTTGCATGGGTGATTTCAGGGAGAGCACTCGGGAGCCTCATCTTAGAAGTAACCGAGGGCTGTGTCAAGCCGGCTCGCGCCGGTATAATTTCGGCGAACTTCAAGAGAGACGCGGACTTGCGGTTGAACGGCGGAGAATTGTCGGCGCGCGGCACCGGGCGCAATCGTCGCCCGGACTTCGGCTTGTCGCCGCGAGACCTGCGCACCTTGCGCGCCTTGAAAACCCCCGCGCGCATCCAGCAGTTCGTCGACTCCGTGCCCTACCAGTACGCCAACACGGCGTGGTCGCCATTGCGCGTTCTGCGCGAGCGCAAAGGACATTGCCTCGAGGGCGCGCTGCTGGCCGCGGCGGCCTTGCGCGTAAACGGCTATCCGCCGCTGCTGATGGATCTCGAGGCCGTCCACGACGACGACCACGTGCTGGCCATCTACCGCGAGCACGGCCTGTGGGGGAGCATTGCCAAATCGAACTTTGCCGGGCTGCGCTTTCGGACCGCCATTTACCGGACGCTGCGCGAGCTGGCGCTCAGCTACTTTGAGCACTACTACAACCTGCGCGGCGAACGGACCCTGCGTTCCTACTCGCGTCCGGTGAACCTGGCGCCCCTCGACCGCCGGCACTGGATGACTGCCGAGGAAGACGTCTGGTTCGTCACCGACTGCCTGATCGCCGCCCGGCATTACCCGCTCTTTCCCCACAAGGTAGCGCGCGCTTTGCCCCGCGTCGACCGCCGCAGCTTCGAAGCCGGCATGCACGGCTGGGTCAAGCACTGAAAGTGCAATAATCCCCATGGTCGCAGTAATCGAATTGGAACGCTCGCAGACAACCGGGAGAGAATTCGAACATGGGTGAAGAGCTGATTCTGACGCGACGTGAGGCCGTGCAGGGCATGGTGGGAGTGGCCGCGGCGGCCATGCTGCCGGCGTCCGGTTCTGCGGAAAAGAAGCCGACAGGCGCCTTGCCCTGGCCGGAGAATGCCGTGTCGAATCCGCACCGCGTGCGGTCGTTCAACGAACAGTGGCGGTTCCACCTCGGCGATGCTCCCGGTGCCGACGCGGAAAGCTTCGACGATTCGAACTGGCGCACGCTCGACGTTCCCCACGACTGGAGCATCGAGGATCGGCCGACGGAGGCAAACCAGGCCAAAGGCGCCATTTGGAGCGGTGGCAACACTCCGCTGCGCTCCGGTCCGTTTGACCTGTATGCCAGCGCGGGGCAGGGCTCGACGGGATGGACCGTGGGCGGCGTGGGCTGGTATCGCAAGACGTTCGAGACGCCGCAGGCACCGGACCTGAAAACCGAGCTGCGCTTCGAAGGCGTCTATATGAACTGCGAAGTGTGGCTGAACGGCGCACACCTGGGCAATCACCCTTACGGGTACACCGAGTTCGCCTTCGACCTGACTTCCCATCTGAAGGACGGAAGAAACACCGTTGCTGTGCGTGTGGACAACTCCGGCCGCAATAGCCGCTGGTATTCCGGGTCAGGCATCTTCCGCAAAGTATGGCTAAGGGTGGCGGGCGATCTGCGCATTCCCGCGCACGACATCTGGGTTACCACACCCGAAGTGAGCAAAGACACAGCCCTCGTGAACGTCGAAGTTAAGGTTGAGAGCGGCGCATCCCCAGCGACGCGCGCCAACGTGCGGGCGCGTCTGCTAGACCCAACCGGCGCAACGGCCGGCGAAGCGCAGGCTCCGGTAACGGTCCCCGCCGGCGGAAGTGCAACCGCGACGTGCACGCTGCGGCTGAAGGATCCGCGGCTCTGGTCGCCCTCCGATCCGCAGTTGTATCGCGCGGAAGTCGTGGTCGAGGCCGATCGCAGAATCGCCGACGCCACGTGGCTGCACGTCGGCGTGCGGAAGATCGAAATCGACGCGGCGCAAGGCCTGCGCATCAACGGCGAAAGCGTGAAACTGCGCGGCGGATGCGTCCACCACGACAACGGCCCGCTGGGCTCGGCCTGCATCCCGCGCGCCGAGGAGCGCCGCGTCGAGATCCTCAAGGCCAGCGGCTATAACGCCATCCGCACCAGCCACAATCCGCCGTCGCGCGACTTCCTCGACGCCTGCGACCGGCTCGGCATGCTGGTCATCGATGAGGCCTTCGACTGCTGGGAGTCCGGCAACAAGAATCCCAACGACTATCACCTCTACTTCAAGGACTGGTGGCAGCGCGATCTCGAAAGCATGATCGTGCGCGACCGCAATCATCCGAGCGTGATTCTGTGGAGCATTGGCAACGAAATCAACGAGCGCGCCGAACCGCAGGGCGTCGAGATCGGCAAGGCACTTCGCGACTGCGCCCACAAGCTGGACCCGGCGCGCAAAGTCATCGCGGCCGTCTGCCACCCCTGGGATCATAAAGGGCAATCGTGGCAGGACATGCAGCCCGCGTTCAGCTACCTCGACGTGGGCGGCTACAACTACGAGTGGGCCGAATACGAGAAGGACCGCGCCGCGTACCCCGACCGGATCATGGCGGGCACGGAGTCGTTTCCCAACCAGGCCTTCCAGAACTGGCGCGCCGTCGAGAACGACGCATGGGTGCTGGGCGATTTTGTGTGGACGGCCATCGATTATCTCGGCGAGTCGGGAATCGGCCACGCAAGCATTCGCAGCGGGCCGGGCGGCGATACCTTTGCCGAGCCTTATCCGTGGTTCAATTCCTACTGCGGCGACATCGACCTGGTCGGGAACAAGAAGCCGCAGTCGTATTTCCGCGACGTGGTCTGGCGGCGAAGCAAAGTGGAGATGGCCGTGCAGCGCCCCATGCCGCCCGACTACACCGAACACATCAGCATGTGGGGCTGGAGCGACGAGCTGCGCAGCTGGACATGGCCCGGCTTTGAAGGCGTGCCGCTCAAGGTGCGCGTCTACACCCGCGGCGACAAGGTCACGCTGCTGCTGAACGGAAAGGAAGTCGGCTCGAACGAACTAACCGGGAAAGATGGGCTGCGGACCGAATTCACCGTGCCCTACAGTCCCGGCGAATTGAAGGCCATCGCTTACCAGGCCGGCCAGGAGACCGCGACCATCACATTCACCACCACCGGCAAGCCGCAAAAACTCACGCTGGCTCCCGATCGTCCGAAGGTGAAGGCCAGCCGCGACGATCTGAGCTATGTCATGGTGCAGGTCGCGGATGACCAGGGCCGCCCGGTGGAGGATGCCGTCGTGCCCGTCTCGTTTGCCATCAGCGGGGCCGGCGAGATCGCCGCGGTCGGCAACGCGAATCCCAAAGATGTAGCCAGCTTCCGGCAGCCGGGGCGAGATACATTCCACGGCGCGTGCCTCGTGATTGTGCGACCCACCGGCCAGGCAGGCTCCATCGAGGTTCGCGCCGAATCCCCCGGCCTCGAAACCGCGACGGTGCAACTTGAAGTCGCCGGCTGATCCCATCTGCATGCGCCATCGAAATCAAGAATCAAGAATGTCATCCTGGGCGGAGCCGGTCGCGTCCGCGACCGGCGCAGTCGAAAGGATCCGCCCTGAAAATAACTCTTGCCCACCCCTGGCACTGTCATCCTGGGCCGCAGGCGAAGGATCCGCAGTTGCATTTTCATTGTTTCGGGTGCGGGAAACGCTCCATGCCCCACTGCGGTTCGAAATGCCAAATTCATGGGGTGAAGGTCGGGGATGACCCGCTACCGCGGCACCAGGTCTTCTTCCTTGGGTCCGGCTTCAGCGATCGTCGCACCCGGTGTAGCCTTCTCTTGCCGCAGCGCCTTGAACGCGCGATACACAAACCAGCCCAGGTGCCAGCCGTCCATGTACTTGAACGGTGTCTCGCCGGTGGTGTAGTGGCCGCAGGGCAATACGCGTTCCACGAAGTTCACGCCCGAGCGCCGGAACGCGTCGACCACCTGCACCGAGTACTGGCGCGGAAAGGTCAGGTCGTAGTCGGCGTAGACCACGAGCACCTTCTTATCGGATCCGCCAATGGCCGCGCTCACGAACTTGTCGTAGTAATTCACCGGCGAGATGGCCGCCCACAGGGCGCGCAGCCGGTCCTGGTTCAGGCCGGCCTCCTCCAGGCCCTGGCGAATGTGCCGCGTGCTCTGCCCCGCCCACACCACGTCGCCGAACGCGGTGGACGCGTGATTGAACGCATTCACCCGAATGCGCTTGTCGTGGGCGCTGGCGAGGAATGTGTAGCACGAGCCCAGGCTGGTCCCCAGCACGCCGAAGTGCTCGTAGCCCTGCTCCTCAAGCCAGTCGATGCAGCAGCGGATATCGACCACCGCCTGGCGGCAAGCCGAAAGCGTGCGCCCGATGTTCGCGCTCACCGCATAATCGGAGCGCTCCAGTTCCGTTGGCCGCCGAATATCGTGATAGGGCTTCGAAAGCCTGAGCGCCGACACACCCATGCGATTGAACATGGTGCACAGCGCGTTGTGACTGAAGGCGTCGGCGTTCCACTGCGGCAGCACCACGATGGCCTGCTTGGGCCGAGTCGGGTCCTTGTGCGCGGGCGCCGGAAACCACCGCGCGTTCACCAGGTCGTTCTCAGGATAGGGAGTGCGCTCCGGCGACGTGAACCGCAGAAACAGTGCGGGGGCCAGCGTTCCATCTTCCGCCTGCTGGCGCAGCGCCGCGTCCCGGGCCAGCGTTTCCGGCCGCACGTTGGTGGGAAACAGCAGCGGATGCCGTTCTTCCAGCCGAAAATCCGCGGGCCGCTCGTAGCCAAAAAACGTATCGCTGTGCCGGATCAGGACTTCGTTGATGCGCGCCATGGCCGCTTCCGCCGCGCCGTCGCCGCGCCGCTCCGCATCCAGCAGATCGGGGTTCGCAAGCCTGTGCGCTTCAAGAAACGGCGCGATCCACTCGAAGCCCCACTCCAGTGGCCGCACCACGCGATTTTCATCCCGCGTTGTCAGCCGCGTTTCCCAGCGGTACATCCAACGCGCATACGCTTTCCTCAACATGGATCCATATCAAGTCTATCGTGCCCGGGGTTTCCCGTTTTGTGGCGGCGGACACGAGAAAACTCCGTGCCCTGTCCTTTCGCACGGTCAGCGAAGAGGGTGGGAAAACCATTGTCTTTCGTTTTGCCGCATCTACGCGGTGCTGGCGCGTCGCCCCGCCACGGCCCAGATCGCGCTCAACAGCGTGATCAGCGAAATCATCCCCAGCGAGATGACGCAGTAGAGGCACCATACCTGCAGCACGTCTTTTTCAATGTGCGTCAGATACAGCGAGAACGCCAGCCCGATCAACGCCGTGCCCAGCACCAGCCATCTACGCCGCATCAGCGCCAGGCCCGCCAGGATCACGTATCCACCCATCCCGATCTCCGCCACCGGCACATGCAGCAACTCCGCATACGGGCTGTGATTGACGATGCCGCAGTCCCACTTCTCGTTGATCGAGCAGGGCTGCGTTTCCGTGGAGTAGTGAACCCGCAGGGCCTTGTAGGCCACAACCAGGCCGGCGAGGGCAAGCAGTGCTATGAGGAAGCGCATTTGAGAACGATTGTATTCGCGCCATGCTGCGCAGTTACGATAAATCGATGGAAGACCCGGCGGAGAGTAACCTGTCGCAGGCCCGCGAAAGCCCGGCAGCCCACTGCGAAGGCCGCGTCGCGTTCTTCGGAGGCAGTTTCGATCCGCCGCACCTCGGCCATCTCGCGATCGCCCGCGCCGCCCGCACCGCCCTTGATCTTGATCGCGTGCTGTTTGCCCCGGTTGGCGCCCAGCCGCTGAAACCCAAAGGCTCCACAGCATCGTTTGCCGACCGGCTCGCCATGACCGAACTGGCCATCGCCGGAGAACGCGGGTTCGAGGTCTCGCTCGCCGACGCGCCCCGCGCCGGGGGCCAGCCGAACTATACCCTGGAGACGCTGCGCCAGCTTCGCGCCGGCCTTCCCCCCCGGGGCTGCCTGTTTTGCCTCATGGGAGCGGACTCTTTCGCCAGTCTCCGCCAATGGCACCGTGCTGCCGAGATCCCGTTTGCCGCCTCCCTGATTGTCGCCTCCCGCCCCGGGCAAGAGCTGGGCGACCTGGCGCGCATTCTTCCCCCCGGCCTTACCCTCGAATCGCCAACAAGAGAGGATGCCATGCTGAGGACCCTGAACGAAGAGAAGCCGTCGAAGAACCTGCTTTTACGTTCTTTTCTCATCCGTAATGGCGCGGGCGAAACTGCCGCGTTCTACCTCCTGCCCGGCCTCGACATCGAGATCAGTGCCTCCGACATTCGCGCGCAAATCCATTCCTCATCCGCCCATCCCGCGGCCGGCTCTCTCCCGCCCGCTGTCGCCGCTTACGTTCACGCGCACGGCCTCTATCGCTGACTTCCCAGAACGGTTCTCATCACTGTCCACTGATCACTGTCCACTGTTACGATAAATCGGGAGACGTATCGGTTCGAATGGCAACATCCCCTACCCACCAGCAGACCCGTATCCTGGTTCAAGCCGCCGCCGCAGCCTGCGAAGACAAGAAGGGCGAGGACACTCGCATCTTGGAGCTGGACCCCGTCGATTCCGGCCTTTCCGACTTTTTCCTCGTGACCTCGGCGACCAACGATCGCCAGGCCGTAGCCATCGCCGACGAGATCGAGTCCCGCCTCAAGCGCGACTTCGGCGCCTTGCCCAATTCCGTCGAGGGACGCCGCCAGGGAGAATGGATTCTGCTCGATTATGTGGATTTTGTCGTCCACGTATTCCTGGCCGAGCGGCGCGCGTTCTACGACATCGAGCGGCTCCGCAAATCCGCCCGGCCCGTCAGCCCTGCCCAATTCGATGAGGAGCTGAAAGCCGCTCTCGCCGAGAAGACCCGCAGCGCGCGCAGTAAAACTACCCAGGGGCGCCCGGCTGGCGCATCGCATTCTTCCGTACGGGCGGCGTCCACCTCACCCGCCGGGAAAACCCGGGCCAAATCCGCCGCCAGGAAATCGCCTGCCAAATCCGCGCCCAAGAAGGCGGCCAGGAAAGCGGCCAGGAAAGCGCCGGCGAAGAAGAAGTCCACAAGATCCTGAACCGCCAACCATTCGATCCCTGTTCCCTCGGTCCTCGTCCGCTGTCCTTAGACCTGCCCCTTCATGTCTTCCGCGGTGCTGGTTTGGCGTGACGGCCGTCCGTCGTCCGGTTCCATGCCCGGGTTACCGCCTGCTCCTTCGGGATTGACTGACCGGATGCCGGTGTCCGCCGGATGCCCAACCGACTCGCGCCCATACGCCGTCTTCATGCGCGCTCGTTCCGCGCGCTCCGATTCACGGCCCATCGATCCGCTTCCGCGCGATTCAGATTCGTTTGCCATGATTCACCTTCCCGCTGTCGCGATATGCCCGCAACAAGCCACCGATGGGATGCGGGCTATTCGAGGGCCGGTTGTTTTTGAACCAACTCCGCCACCACCCGTGGGCGGTGTCGCATTTTTACTATCGTCGCGCTGCGGAACCCTCCTAGCATCGACCTCCACTGTACTTGCGTTGGAGGTCAAAGGATTCCCCAATGGCGACCGCATCCGCGCCCGCCCCATCAACCGAACCCCGAACCGTCGCGGATGCGCGCCTGATTCTGTGAGCCCCGGCCGAGTCTCCAAATCTCCCATCGCCGATAAACACACAAAGGGCGTCTGCGCTTCGCAGACGCCCTTTGTTTTGGTTTGCCTTCTGAAGAGCTTGCGCCCTAGAAGGTCAGCTTGCCGGTGAACTGAATGATACGCACCGAATCGTCGCCGCCCAAGAACGCGCCGTAAATGCTGGTCGGCGGCCCGTTGGCGATGATCGACTGGCCGAACAACGGGCTGTCGATGCTGGCCACCGGGTTGGCAAAGCTGGGATGGTTGAACAGGTTGTACGCAGTTGCCCCCAGTTCGAACTTGCCGCTATCACCCATGAAGGGAACCTTGAAGCCCTTCATCAGAGTCATGTCGGTGTCGAAGTAATGCGGTCCGAAGAACTGGTTGCGCTCATAGGCTCCAAACGGAGACGAATTGCTAAAGTTCGGGAAGTTCGCCGACGTGAGGCATGGGGTGGTTGACGCACTCGAGGTGCAGTGATGGTTCGTTCCCTGCGCGGGCGCGATCGGCACGCCGCCGCTGCCCTGGTTGAAGTTGCTTACCCCGAAGTCGGTCATCAAGGCTTCGGGCGTGAACGGGCTTCCGGTGCTGAAGTACCAGTCGCCGCTGATCCGCCAGCCCTCGGTCAGGGCTCGCGGTCCGCCAAAGTGCGGCATCTGGTAGAGATACGTGGCGCTGATGTAGTGGCGGGTGTCGTAGTCGGCATTGCCGTAATTGCCCCGCAGACTCTTCGGGTTGATCTGGTAGGTGATGCTGCCGCCGTTGAAGGGCAGGATGCCGCCGTTGGAGATTTCGTCCAGAGCGTGGCTCCAGGCGTAGTTGAACTGCGCGGTCAGGCCGTGGCCGGTGTGCCGGTAGCTGGCGATCAGGCCGTTATAGTTCGACGAGGCTTCGCTCTCGATCTCGTTCACCGTGGCGAAGCTTGGAGCCGGTGAACTCGCCGGCAACGGGGCCCACGGGCCGCTCGCGTTCACGCCCTGGTTCTGATTCGGCTCATGATGGCCCTGGTTCCCCACGTATCCGATCTGAAAACTGTCAGACTGCGTGAAGGCGTGCTGGATCTGCAGGTTCCACTCCAGGTAGGTGGGATATTTCAGGTTCTTGGCCACCGTCGTGAAGTTGGGCGCCGAGAAGTTAGGGTTGGCCGCCGCCATGGTGTTAAAGCTGCCGCCCGAAGCGAACTGGCTCTGGAAGGTCGCGTTGGCGCCCGCCACCAGCGATTGTGCGCTCGAAGCGTCACTGGGGAGCATCGCCATGGCCGGAAGCGGCGAAGGCGCAGACCCACCAATCAGGTACCAGTAGCCGGCCCCCGCCACCGTGAAGGAGGTCGAGAGAGGCCCGTTGTTCAGCATGGTATCGGCGATCGTACCCGGAAACACGTCCGTGAAAATGCCTGCTCCGCCGCGGATCACGTTCTTGGCCGACGGCGACCACGTGAACCCGAGACGCGGCTCCGGCATGACCGCCAGGTAATTGTTGAACGCGGGGCCCAGGTGGTACTTGATCTGCTGATTGTAGGCGCCGGCGGCGGTGTTCAACGGAGCACTCTGCACCAGGGTCGAGAAGTCGCCGCCGAAGTTCGACAGGCAGTTCTTGGTGCAATCCGGATTGGAGTTTCTCTCAAAGCGGATGCCCGCGTTGATAGTCAGGGTGGGCGTCGGCTTCCAATCGTCGGCCAGGTAGATCCCCAGGGTGTAGAGGGAGATCGGGAGGTTCGTGTTGGTGGGCGTGTTCTGGACGCCGAGATCCGACTGGCCATTCATCAGGCCCACGGTGTCCACCAGGATCAGCGGGGTGTTCAGGACGCCCGGATCATGGTCGCTCACCCGGTCCTCCTTGAACGCAAAGCCGATCTTGATGGTGTGCTTGCCGGCCGAGTAGCTGAAATCGTCACCGAACTGGTACTGGCCGACGTTGCGGCCCTCCGGCCAGGCAAGGCCGTCGTTGTTCAGGGTGTTGAATTCGCCGTCCAGGAACTGCATTTCGAACGGGAAGGTGGCTAGCTCCTTGGCCGGGTCGGGGTTCACAAACAGGGCGCTGTAGTAGGAACCGGTCAGCAGGAACTGGTTCACAGCCTTCACGCTGAAGCTATGCGTCCAGGCCAACTGGCCTTCGTAGTCCGGCTGGTCGCTCTGGGCGTTGAAAGCGGTGTTGATCGGGTCGTTGTACGTGGGCTGGACGCCATGATCGTACTTGAAGTGAATGAACGCCTTGTCCCGGTCGCTGAACACCTGGTCTACGCGGGCGGTGATCAGCTTTTCGCTGAGCCGGATCTTGGCCGGGGCGGTGAGCGCCAGCTCATAGTTGCTGGCATCGCCTGCGGGCTTCGCGTTGGCGTAATTCGGGGTGCCGTTGTAGACGCCGAACATCTGGTTGTAGAACGCGCATTCATACCCGTACCCCGCCTTGAACAGGCTGCTGGTCGAGTCGTTGCAATTGCCGTTCGTGCCCACCACCGCCGATTCGAATGTCGGGCTCGGGAGCAGCAGGTCGTTATTGCTGGACGTGATGAAACTGACGCCTTCGGTATTGAAGAAGAAGAACGTCTTTCCCCTGACGATCGGTCCGCCTACCGCCCCGCCCCACTGGTTCGAGTTCGAGAAGGGCCGAGCCGTGCCACTGTGGTTGAAGAACCAGTCGTTGGCGTTCAGGACGCGGCCGTTCCAGTAGTAGTTCAGGTTGCCATGGAACTTGTCCGAACCGGACCGGCTGATGGCGTTTACCTGCGCGCCGCCAAAGCTGCCGAACTCCACTCCGTAGGCGTTCGTGACCACGTTCACCGAGTCCACGTCGTTCAGGCCGATCAGCAGGTTGGATGGCCCCGAGTTGTTCAGGTTCAGGAACGGGTCGTTGACCTGCATGCCGTTCATGGTGAAGTTGTTCGACGTGCCGGGCAGGCCGTAGACCGAGAAGTTGCCGTAGCCGGAGGTGCTCTGGCCGACGTTCATGACCACCCCGGGCGCTGTCTGGGCCACGTAAGTGATGTCGCCGCCGGGATTGGGGACTTCCTGCAACTGCTCCAGGCTGATCTCGGTGTTCAGCTCCGCATTATCGGTCTGCAGAAGCTGGGTGTTGGCGCTGACCTCGACGGTTTCTGTGGCCGAGCCAAGACTCAACTGCACGTTCTCGGTGGTAATCGTGCCGATGGACGCGGTGAACGTCACCGACGATTCCTTGAAGGAAGGAGCCTTCACCGTCAGCACATACACGCCCGGCTTCAGGAGCGAAAACCGGTAGGCGCCGGTTCCCGAAGTCGTGGTGGTTGAGATGGAGCCCGACTCCTTGCTCGCAATCTTCACCGTGGCATTCACGACCGCGGCTCCGCCCGGATCCGTCACCGTTCCGGCAACGTCTCCGGCAAGCAACGACTGGCCATACGCGGCGGATGTCGTCAGGTTAAGCGCGACGCAGGCGCCGCACAGCAGGGTTACAAAAAACAGCGCTTGTGCGGCCGCCTTTTGCATCTTCACAACTCGCATTGGGACTCCTCCAAAGAGTACGGAACGGATCGCAGGCTTCTCCTGGAACTCGTTCCAACCTGTTAGTGCAAATTCAACGAAGTGGCCCCGGGGAAAGGCCAGGATCGCACGCATGATGCCGAAAGAACGTGACTCGCTCCATGAGGAAGCGTCCTGGGGATCAGGACGGATATGCAAAAAACGTAGGCTGCCGGGGAATTCAAGCGCAGCTCGGCAAAATGAAGACGAGATAACGCATTCGTCACCGTTGCATGGCGATTGCCATTCGCCAGCCGCAGCTCGTCACATAAAACTGGTTGATATTCAGCAACTTAACCCCAACCAAAGTCACTTGGTCCCAGACATCAATATGAAAAACAGGATAATCGGCGCCGATTCTCCCAAAATCTGGCGGACCGGTCTTCCCGGCGAGCCTGCAGGATATTCTGCTTGCCATGGAATTGATCCTGGCCCACGTTGGCCCGCGGCCCGGAAGCAGCGACGATTTCACCGCCCTCGTTGAGCGCTATCTCAAGCGGGCTTCCGCACTCATGCCCTGCGAGGCGATGTCCTTCCGCACTCAGGACGACTTGCTTGCCTGGCTGGACCGGCGGCCCGGCCGGATCCCACCCGTGCCCGTCATGCTCGATAGCCGCGGCCGCCAGATGTCCTCGGAGGAATTCGCGTCCTGGATCGGCCAGCGGCGCGACGAGGGAATCCGCCAGCTTGTGTTTGCCGTCGGTCCCCCGGATGGCTGGAGCGACGAAGCCCGCCGCCGCGCCCGGCTTCTTCTCTCCCTCGGTCCCCTCACCATGGCCCATGCCCTGGCCCGTCTCGTCCTCGCCGAGCAACTCTACCGCGCATGTACAATTCTGGCTGGACATCCCTATCACGTCGGCCACTGAAAATTTCGAAAGAAGGCAAGGGAACAGGGTTCAGGGGTTAGGGATCACCCGAATCGTGGAGACGTGCTTCCCTAACCCCTAACCCCTAAGCCCTAACCCCTAACCCCTAACCCCTAAAATGACTTCTTCCCGCACAGGCTTGCTGCTCATCAACACCGGCCCCGGCAAGGGCAAGACCACGGCCGCCATGGGCACGGCATTGCGCGCCGTCGGCAATGGCATGCGCGTGCTCATGTTGCAGTTCCTGAAAGGCTCATGGCACTACGGCGAGCTCGACGCGGTTCAGGCCTTCGGGCAGAACTTCGTGATGAAGCAGATGGGCCGCGGGTTCGTAAAAGTCGGCGGCGCGGAAACCGACCCGGAAGATATCCGCCTGGTCGAGGAGGCCTGGGCCGAAGCGCGCGAGGCCATCCTGTCCGGTGACTGGGATATGGTCGTTCTCGACGAGATCAACTACGCCATCGGCTATGGCATGCTCGACCCGGCAGTGGTCGCCGAAACCCTCCGCAACCGCCCCGAGATGGTCCACGTCATCCTGACCGGCCGCAACGCTCATCCGCTGCTCGTCGAACTGGCCGACACGGTGACCGAAATGCGCGAAGTCAAACATGCCTACCAGAAAGGCATCCTCGCCCAGAAAGGCATCGAGTACTAAAAGCAGGGAAAAGGGAATAGGGATTAGGGAGCAAGGCAGCGCGAGCGATCGGCAGTCCTGATCCCTGATCCCTGATCCCTGATCCCTGTTCCCTGTTCCCTGTTCCCTGTTCCCTCGGTCCCTGCCTCCGTCAGTTACAATGACGGAGGCCTATGACCTGGTTCAAACGCGAAAACGGCGACGTTGCCACCGCCCCGGATACCGACGGCGAGCGGAATGTCCGCACCGAGGGTCTCTGGGTCAAGTGCCCCGGCTGCCGCCAGCCCATTTACAAGGCCCATTACGAGGAAAACCTCAACGTCTGCCCCAAGTGTCAGCACCACTTCAAGATGGGCGCCCGCGACCGCATCGGGATGCTCCTCGAGCCCGGCTATGAGCTCGTTGACCGCGGTCTCCGCTCCACTGACCCGCTCAACTTCCACGACGTCAAGCCGTACAAGATCCGCCTGCGCAAAGCCCAGGAAGAAACCGGCCTGGACGATGCCATCCTCAATGCCGTGGGCATGCTCGGGCCGCACCCCGTGGTGCTCAGCGCCATGGAGTACGCCTTTATCGGCGGTTCCATGGGCGCGGTCGTCGGCGAGACCATCGCCCGCAACGTCGATCGCGCACGCATCCAGCGCAAGCCCCTCATCATCGTCGCCGCTTCCGGCGGCGCGCGCATGATGGAAGGCGTCGTGAGCCTGATGCAGATGGCCAAAATCTCCGCCGCGCTCGCCCAGCTCGACGACGCCCGCGTCCCCTATATCTGCGTGCTGACCGATCCCACCACCGGCGGCGTCACCGCCAGCTTCGCCATGCTGGGTGACCTGAACATCGCCGAGCCGGGCGCGCTCATCGGCTTTGCCGGCCCCCGCGTCATCGAGCAGACCATCCGCCAGAAACTTCCCGAAGGCTTTCAGCGCTCCGAGTTTCTCCTCGAGAAGGGCTTCCTCGATGCCGTCGTTCACCGCCGCGACCTGAAGAACTACCTCGTCCGCGCACTGGAATTCATGCAGCCCGCGGAAGCAAGTTCCCAGTTCTCAGTTCACAGCTCGTAGGCGAGTTGCCAGTTCTCGGTTCCCGTCCCGGTTCGAAGCAGACAAGCAAAAGCCCCGGCTTCGCCGGGGCTTTTCACTGTTCGAGAATTGAAAACTGACAACTGTGAACTAAGAACTGTGAGCTGCCTATCAGAATTCAATTCGCAGAGAGACCTGCAACACGCGCGCGCCGCTTGCCGTGCCTGTGATCGTTCCAAACGGCACGCCGCTCGCTTGCGTGATGTCATCCACCGGGGTGTTGAAGCTGGGATGGTTGAGCGCATTGAAAGCGTCGGCACGGAACTTCGCGTTCACCCGATCTCCCCAGATGGGGAAAGTCTTGCCCAGTCCCAGGTCCAGGTTGAACCATCCAGGTCCGCGGAGGTTGTTGCGCGACCCGATGTCGAATCCCGTTGGTCCCGTGTACGCATTCAATGCCGCGGTCGGATCCGTGAACGCGAACAGTCCGTTTCCGTTGCCGCCATGGACGTGCGCCTGGAGCAGCGAGATGGGCCCCGTAAGCGTCGCCGCCGCATTATTGGCGAAGCTGGCGACGTACGCGTTCGATGAAGCGTTATATGCAATTCCCGTGTGCCAGCTGGGAAGACCGCTGATCGCCCATCCGCCGATCAGCTCGTTGAGCAAGACCGAAGAGTTGGGTGCCAGCAGTTTGCCGCGTCCCACCGGGAGATCCCAGATAAAGTTCCCGTTCAGGTAGTTGGTCACGTCGAAATCGGAATTCCCGCGGCACTCGCGCGGCCGGGCTATGTCGCAGACATATCCAAAGCCGTTGCTGCCGGCAAGGCTGTTGGCGATCACCGAGACGTTGTCAATGGAGTGCGACCAGGTGTAATTGAGATCGAACTGCAACCCATAGCCGGGGTTTTTGTGCAGCGTCACCAGCAGGCCGTCGTAGTTCGAAAACCCCTTGTTGGTCCAGATGGTGTTGTCGGCAAATTGCGACGCCATGCCCACGTTGGGCGGCAGCAGTCCAAAGGCCGACATCAGGAACATCGCATCGGCGAAGTCGCCGCGCTGGGGATACGGAAACCCGAAATAGGCGACACCCTGCGTGTTGTTGGCCAGTCCATTGGCGACGCCGAAGCCCGGAAGCAACACGTCCTCAAACCAGGGCTGCGGGCTCAGGGAAAGAACGTCGTTCAGGGGCCCCAGCGATTTGTTGGCGCGCAGCTGCGTGACCATCGCCGCGAAAGCCTGCCCCATGGTCTGGTTTGACCCGCCCGTGTTGTCGGGGAAGTCGAGCAACTGGCTGGCGTCCGCCTGGGCCAGCAACCGCCGCGCAAACCTGCCCACGTAATCGGCCTTGAAAATGTACCCCTGCGGGAATTCGTGCTGGAACCCGAAGTTGAATTGCATGTTGTAGGGCGTCTTCAGGTTCGGATCGATGACGATGTTGAATTGGCCGGTGGGCAGCCCGATCGGAACGCCGCCTTGCACAAAAGGAGTATACGGCGGCGTCACATCTGGAGCCGCAGGAGCAGGAGGCACGTTGGTCGTGAGGCCGCCAAATCGCGGATCGCTCGCCAGCGACGCCGTGATGTCGGAACTTCCGAACAGGTTGGTATTACTTGCCTCGAACAGATAGGACGTCTGCAGTTGCTGGAACTGGAGCGCATTGATGATGGAGTGATCGTAGATGAGCCCGGCTCCCCCACGGAACACGGTCTTTCGATCGAAATCCGGGTTATAGGCAAACGCAATGCGCGGCGCGAAATTCTTCTTGGCGTCCTGATAGTAGCCCGGAGCACCGTTGGCTTTTCCGCCCAGCGTGTATTGCCAGAACGGCAGCACGTTGTTGCCCTGCAGTCCGGCCTCGCTCTGCTTCACCCGGTCCGCCCAGTACTCGTCGAACGTGAGATTGGAATGGGATTGCTCGCCGTGGGTTTCGTAGGGCACCGTGTAGTTCTGGTAACGCACCCCGTAGGAAATGGTGAATTGCGGCGTCAGCTTCCACGTATCGCCGAAATACACTTCCGTCTCGTAGTAGCGATAATTCAGGTCCAGGCCCGTTCCCTGCGGCTGAACCACCGCCTTGTTGTTGTAGTTGAAATTGGAGCTCACCACGGGAACCACTCCCAGCGCCGTGGAGTACAGACTGTCATAGATCGTCGTGTAGTCGCCGCTGATGTCGCCGGGACGCTGCCCAGGGGTCAGGGCGGTCATCAACGTATTCCCCGTCACGCCCACCGAAGGAAAGTTGAAATTCTCGGCGGCGAAGTCGTTGGGGGTCTCCCATTTGAAAGTTCCGCCAAACGCGATGTCGTGCTTCCCCTTTTGCCAGGTGAAATCGTCGCGCACCACAGGAATCTTGTAGGTCCGATCCTGGGAATTGTTGCCGCCCTGGTAGGGAGCGGTCAGTCCCGAGAACCCGAATACGTTCACGCCCTGCGGATTGTAGGTCTTGTCGAACCGGTAATTCTCAAACGTCTCTCCGTAGGCGACCTGGTTCACCTTGTTGGAGCTGATCGTCCAGTTCATTCCGCCTACCCAGGCATAGCTCTGATCCTTGAAAAGGTACGTCGGCGGATCGCCCGGGAACTGGATCGCGTCCTGGGTGCCGGTGGTGCGCGTGATGTGGCCCACGCCGTAGAACTTGAACTTTTCGTTGAGCGTGAAATCCACCCGCTGCACGTAGTCATCCTCGACATAGGGGAACGGGGCGTTGAAGCGATAGCCTCCCGTATTCACCAGGTCACCCACGTCGCCGGTGAGATCGTTCGCATGCGGATACCGGCTGCTGATGATACTCAGAAGAGGCGCGTTAAAGCCGATGTTGGCCGGGTCGAGAGCCTGCACCTGGGCCGGGCTCAGCGTGGAAGTAACGCACTGGCTGCTGGTGCTCTGGCTGTTGCAGTAGGAAACGTTGCCGTTCCGGTAGCTGTCCAGAGGCACCGTGCGGTCCTCGAGGTTGGTCAGCGTATCGCGGCGGCCGTTGTAGTCGAAGAAGAAGAAGGCCTTCTGCCGCAGGATTGGACCGCCGACATTGCCTCCGAACTGGTTGCGAATCAGCGGCGGCCGCGGGGTGGCCGGCGAGTTGTTGTTGTTGAACCAGTCGTTGGCCTCTAGGTCGGTGTCGCGATGGTACTCCACCAACGCGCCATGAAAGTCGTTGCTGCCTCCCCGGGTTACCAGTTCAAATTGCCCGCCGCCGCCCTCGCCTGCGCTCGAAAGCGGCCCGGCGGTCACTCCCCGGAACTCCTGCACCGAATCCACCGGAGCATTGCCGACGATGGCGCCAAACTGCCCGGTCGCGTTGTCGTTCATCTCCAGCCCGTCCAGGGTGACATTGGTCTGGTCGGTGCGCGCCCCGGTGACCGAGCCGTCCAGCGTAACCCCCGGCTGCTGGTAAAACAAGGCCGCCGGACTGTCGCGGTTTTCGACCGGCAGTTCGTTCAGGAACTGCACTTCGAAGTTGTTGCCCACCGTGGCATCCACCGTGTCCAGAGTGACGGTTTCGTTCGTCGCCGACACCGAAACCGACTCTGTTACCACGCCCACCGCCATTTGCGCATCCTGGGTGCGCACGGCGTCCACGTTGAGATAAATCCCGCTGACCACCGCGGTCTTGAAACCTTCGCGAGTGAACCTCGCCGTATATCCCGGCCCGGGCTGCACTGCGGGGATGGTGTAGGACCCCACACCGTTGGTGACCGCCTTGTATGTAACCCCCGTGGTGGGGTTCGAAAGCTCGACCTTCACGCCTTCGATCACGGCGCCGGTGGAGTCCGTGACGATTCCCGTCATGGAGGCCACACTCTGGGCCTTCGCGGTCAGCCCACAAAAGGCAATCAACACCATGCCAGCTACTGCAACCAGCCTTCGCATCAGTTTTTCCTCTTTGGGGAAAAGATAGGTAATGCCTTTCCCAGAGCAATTCGCTTACCAGATCCGGGCCGTACGGACATTTACAAGCCCCACGGGCATTCATGGGCTTAGTGACGAATCAGCTATATTGCGTGACGAAAATGAAAACGTTTCTATGGTTTGTTGTGGCGCGCTCCAGAAAACAGTATTTGCAGGGGGATCTTGTTGAATTTTGGAGGGCAATCGCCGGTTTGGCCCCCAAAGGCCGGTGGTCCTTGCCGCGCCCCGGCGATCGCAGGCCTTGCGTGAAAGATTGAAGCCGTGATTTCAGCAGGATGGACCCCGGACAAGCGCGGAAAAGTGGTCCGTGGCGCCTAGCTGCTACTGGCTCCGGGGTCCGTCCCGTCCCGCAGTGTGCAGCCCGATTGTGATGGCCATCACGGTTGACTTTCTTCCTTGCGCATATGGTCTAGCAAATGCAACTCATCTGGGCAATCCCGATTTAGTCAGGACGCTCGAATTTTCGCCCTCCCGGCCTATTCAGGTCGCCGCGGAAGTCTGCCGTTTTGCTTCGAAATGAACAAACTGACCCACAAAGAAGGACGACACACATGATCCCTACGCGAAAGCACCTCGGAGCCATGCTGTTAGGCTTGGCGGTTATTTTGGGGCTGGTGGCCACCACCATCGCTCCGCGCCCCGTATTGGCGCAGGCTGACCTCGGCTCGGTCTCGGGCACGGTTATCGACGCCAGCGGCGCTGTGGTAGCCAATGCCACAGTGAAAGTGACCAACACCGCGACCGGCGCGGAACGCTCGACGGTGACCGGCTCAAATGGTGATTACTCCGTCACCCAACTCACGCCCGCTACCTATATCGTAGCCATCTCCGGTACCGGGTTTGAGACCGCTTCGCAAAAGGTGAATGTTACCGTCGGATCGTCCAATTCGGTGAACGTCCGCCTGGCCGTGGCCGGAGGAAAAACGGAAATCGTTGTGTCCGCCGATGACTTTGCCGGCGTCCAGCTCGACAAGTCGGAAATCTCCTCGGTCATCGAAACCGAGCAGATTCAATCTCTGCCCACTCTCGACCGCAACCCCTACAACCTGGTCCAATTCTCTGGCAATTTATCGTCCGATCCAACGGCCACTGCGCGCGGCGTCGGTTTTAATATCTCCGGCGCCCGCTCGGCTTCCGTCGACATCCTGCTGGACGGCACCGAGAATACCGACCTGTACGCGGTGGCCATCGGCCAGACCGTTCCCATGGACGCGACTTCGGAAATCCGCATCGTGACTTCGAATTCCGGCGCCGAGTATGGTCGCGGAGCCGGCGCGGTGAATGTTTCCACCAAGTCGGGCTCCAACCAGTTGCACGGCTCGATATACGAATTCAACCGCGTTTCGACGCTGGCCTCCGACGGATTCAATAACAACTATCTGCACGACATGTATGGCACCCAGGCCAAGCCGCGCTACACGCACAACCAGTTCGGCTACTCCGTCGGCGGCCCGGTGAAGACAGACAAGCTTTTCTTCTTCTCCTCGACGGAATGGACCCGCATTCGCAGCGCTCAGAACGAAGTGTCGATCGTGCCCACTCCCGACCTGATCTCCATGTCCGCTGCGAACATGCAGAGCTTTTTCAGCACCTACGGTAAGCTGACAAAGCCCGTCAACGGCCAGAGCTACGCGGGCGCATCCACGGCGTTGACCAGTGTCTACGGCGCCGACGTTCTGTCCATCGCCCAGTCGCAGATGCAAGTGACGCCCGACCCCAACAATCCCGTCACGGCCTGCAGCGATTCCCGGATCTCCGCGGCCCCCATCTGCACCAAGAACATTTTCGGACAATCCATTTACGAGGTGCCCGCGGACTCCGGTGGCGGCACCCCCGTCAATCAATGGATCAGCTTCAATCGCGGCGACTGGACCATCAGCCCCACGACCCAGATGTTCGTTCGCTACATCCAGCAGAGTTCGGTTTATCCCGCAGGAACAAACAACTATAGTCCGTACGATGGTTACGATACCGGCTACACGGTGTTCAACCACAACCTGGAACTCTCGCTGACCAGGGCCTTCACCCCGCAGCTTGCCTCGGCGACCAAGGTTCTCGCCGCGCGATTCAACCAGTCGCAGCCTCTCGGTAAAGTTCCGGTAAGTCCCACCCTCTACCCCAACAGTGGCGGCGCGGTATCGCTGGGCGGTGGGTACATCACCTATCCCGGCTACCTGGCGACCTCGCCCGGCAATGCCATCCCCTTCGGCGGTCCGCAGAACTTCATCCAGCTCGGCGAAGATCTTGCCTGGTCCAAGGGCAGACACCAGTTCACCTTCGGCGGCAACTTCCTTTACATCAAGGACAACCGCGTGTTTGGCGCCTACGAGAACGCCATCGATGCCCTGGTGCAGAGCGGGAACGACGGGGCTCTCATCAATTTCATCGGGGGCGGCCTCGGATACCTGAACGTGGCCATCAACCCCAAGGGTGTATACCCCTGCTCCAGGGATTCCAGCGGTCAGTATCAAATCAATCCGAACTGCGAAATCCAGCTTCCGGCAACCTCACCCAATTTCTCCCGGTCGAATCGCTATCACGACGGTGACGCGTATGTGAACGATTCCTGGAAACTCACCCCCAAGTTCACCGCTAACCTCGGCCTCCGCTGGGAAGTGTACGGTCCGCAGCATTCGCAAAATCCCGCCTACGACTCGAACTTCTTCTTCGGCGCCGGCGACACCATCTGGGACCGGGTTCGTAACGGCGGACTGAAGACCCGCGAAACCTCGCCGAACGGACGCCTGTGGAATCTGAACCTGAAGCAGTTCGGCCCCAAGATCGGCTTTGCCTGGGACCCGATCGGCAACGGCAAGAACAGTATTCGCGGCGGCTTCGGCATCAGCTACGAGCGCAACTTTAACAACGTGACCTTCAACGTCATCCAGAATCCGCCTAACTACGCCGTGGTTTCGTTCACCAAGGCGGATAACAATGGCGCCCTCATCCCGGTGGACACCAACAACTTCTCCACCTTCGGGACGGGCACCGGCCTGAAATACCTGCCCAATGTAACCCTGCGCGCGGTCGATCCCAATATCAAGCCGGCCTACACCGAAAACTGGAGCCTTTCGGTCGAACACCAGATGGACAGCACCACGGTGAGCGCCTCCTACGTAGGTTCCCGCGGAATTCACAATTACTCGATCGCGAACATCAACCGCACGTTCGACGGGTCAACATACCTGGGCGACGCGCGCGTGGCCAACCGCACCAACTATCAATTCGGTAACATCAATTTCCGCGGCGCCGATGGCGACAGCTATTATGAAGGCCTCACCACCGAGATCCGCAGCGCCAACCTGCTGCGCACCGGTCTGAATGTCCGCGGCGATTACACTTACTCGCACTCCATCGATAACGACAGTTCGACATTCAACGACAGCGCCAACGAAGCCGGCGGCGGCCTGGTTCTCGGCTACCTCGATCCGTTCAATCATGCGTTGGATCGCGGCAATTCCGACTTCGACCAGAAGCATCGCGTAGCCGCAGCCCTCGTGTGGAACCTTCCGTTCGCCAGCCACATGACGGGCGCCTCGAAGTCGCTGCTCGACAACTGGACCCTTTCGGCCACGTTTGATGCCCAGACCGGCACGCCGTTCACCGAATACGACTGCTATGCCTGCTACAACGTGTACCCGCGCGCCAGCTTCGTGAACAAGCCCTCCCGCAACCGGACAGCAAACGAGACCGATATCAGCTCCATCTACGGGGCCAACACGTTCTCGTATATGAAGCTGCCTGACTTTTACGACAATCAGGGGAATGTCAACACCGCCAATTACCGGGAGCAAATCAACCCCAGCACCGGCACCAGCGACACCCCCGTCTGCAGCAGCATCCATGGCGGTGGTTGTCAGTTCGTTTCCGGCATGGACGGCCGCAATCTGTTCCGCGCACCCGGCTCCTGGCACCAGAACCTGGGCGTTGTGAAGGACATCAAAATCCATGAGCGCTATGACATTCAGCTGAAAGGCGAGTTCATCAATCTTCTGAACCACGCCAACACCTACCTGAATCTCGGCAGCGCCAGCGACGTGTCCAGCTTCACCGACGTTCTCGCCTACAAAAGCGGCAACCGCAACACCGAGCTTTCCCTCCACTTCGCTTTCTAAGCCGGTTGGGAACTCCTTCCGAAGGCCGCGGCGCTCGCCGCGGCCTTCGCATTTGCTCCCCATCCAATCGGAGCCTGCGTTGCCGTCTCCCGGCCCAGACAGGACTGTCATCGGGGGCGGAGTGGATCGCACCCAGCGCGATCCACCTCCTGTTGCCCACAACCCGCATGCCGTAGACTGTTGGCTTTGAGCAGCAGCCGGGCCCCCGCCACCTGGGTGCCGCAGGTCTCGTGGTGTTGGAGACCTGGGAGGAGGACCATCATCATGCGCCGTGCGTGCTGTCTTGTCTGGCTTCTCGCCTTGCCCCTCGGTGTCTTCTCCCAGCCTCACGCCCCCGTCTTCAATCCCATCCCACCCATCGCTTTCGACGCTTCCGGCCCCGTCATCCGCGCCCACACCGAGGCGCTCAAGCCCTTCACGGTGGCCGGCGAGCGCGGCGTCCTCGTCGGCCAGCAGGATGGCACCCTCGAAGCCTGGCTCCTGCCCATGAAGCTTTTGAGCCACCTCACCATCGAGGCCGACGTCGACGGCTACACCGTCCCCATCGACGTAAACCAGCAGTCGTCGGAGATCGAGGTCCGTCCGGACCGGACCACCATCACCTACGCCCACCTCGCCTTCACCGTCCGCCAGATCATGTTCTCGCCCGCCGGCTCTCCAACCGGCACCGGCCCCGTCGTCCTTTTCGAGTTCGATTGCCTCCATCCCACCGACTTCACCCTCCGCTTCACCCCCGAGCTGCGCTGGATGTGGCCCGAGCGCAATGAAGGCGTTCCCGGCGTGGAATGGGTTGCGCCCGGTCGAGACCCCCACGAAGTCGCCGGCGGCTTCTATGTCCTCCACGGCGACTATCCCGACATCGGCGCCGCCGTTACCATCCCCGGCGCGCGCCCCGGCATCCTGGCGCCCTACCAGGAGCGTCCCCAGGTCCATCCCGTCGAACTGACGCTGCACATCGATCCTTCCCGCGACCACGGAAAACTGTATCCGCTGCTGATGGCCTACGGTGCCGGCGTGAGCGCGGCCAACACCGCCAGCCTCGCCTCTTCGCTCCAAAAACTCAACGCCGCCATCCCCGATCTCTACAAGGCCCACGCCGAGCACTGGAAAAAGACACTTGCAGATTCGGTCTCCATCGACACGCCCGACAAAGCTCTCAATGAAGCTTTTCAGTGGGCGGTTATTTCCATCGAGCAGCTCAAAACGAAAACCATTCCGGGCCAGAGTGTCGAATCCACAACGCCCGAGGAAACCGCGCTCATTGCCGGCTACTACGCCTCAGGCGACTCGGCCCGCCCCGGCTTCGGCTGGTTTTTCGGCCGCGACGCCCTCTACACCCTCTACGCCGTCAACGGTTACGGCGATTTCGCGCTCGCCCGATCGGAGCTTGAGTTTCTGATTCATCGCCAGCGCGACGACGGCAAGATCATGCACGAGTGGTCGCAGACCGCCGCCGCCATCGACTGGCGCTCCTTCCCCTACATGTACGCCGCCGCCGACTCCACGCCGCTCTTCCTCCTCGCCACGCTCGACTACGTGCGCTCGAGCGGCGATGTGGCCTTCCTCACCGCGCATCGCGACGCCATCGAGAAGGCCTGGGCCTTCGAAACCAGCCACGCGCCCGATTCCGCCCACGGCGGCAACGGCATTTACGAAAACACCCAGGGCACCGGCTGGGTGGAAAGCTGGCCCGGCGGCCTGCCCCACCAGGAAATCTATCTTGCCGCGCTCGATCAGCAAGCCTCCGGCGCGATGGCGCAGATCGAAAGCCTTCTCGGCGACAAGGCCAAGTCGGACGCGGCCCAGGCCCGCGCCGCCGCCGTTGCCAAGACCATCGAAGAGCAGTTTTATGACGCACAGAAGGACTGCTATGCCTTTAGCCGCAACGCCGACGGCTCGCTCGACCATACCGGCACCGTCTATCCCGCGCTCGCCTGGTGGAGCAGCCCCTCGGTCACCAGGAACGCCGCGTATCTCGCCCACCCCGAAGGCTGCCTGAGGCAATTCGCCGCGCACACGCTCAACACCGACTGGGGCCTGCGCGATATCTCCAACGAAGAAAAAATCTACGACGGCATGAGCTATCACCAGGGTTCGGTATGGCCGCTCTTCACCGGCTGGGCCGCGCTGGCCGAGTACCGCGGCAACCAGCCCCTGGCCGGCTACCAGATGCTGATGGAAAACGCCAACCTCACCTGGGCCCAGGACCTCGGCGCCGACACCGAGTTGCTCAGCGGCGATTTTTTCATTCCTTTTGGACGAAGCACGAGCCACCAGTTATGGTCCAGCGCCATGGTCATCACCCCCACGCTGCGCGGCCTCTTCGGCATCGACATCGACGCGCAGACGAAGACGATCACGGTGAATCCGCATCTGCCGGCCAGTTGGGACCGCGCGAAGTTGCTTAACTTGCAAGTTCCCGGTGGCAAAATATCCCTCTATTTCGATCGGCGTGAAGGCCAAGTGGAGATATCCATGAGCCCGATTAAAGCCGAACAGTGGCAAATCCGCAGCGACGCCAAGGGAGCATCGCTTGGACCCCTAAATGAAGAAGAAGCGAAGAAGTTTCTCATTCCTGCAGGACGAGGCCTTCGAATCCCACTGCCCACCCTCGAAATCGATCAACTGCTCACTAAAGAGCGTGGGAGGGTGGGCATCCCGCTTCCAAACCAGGCTCCACTGCCAGGCGACGAGACCAGCCGTTTCCGAATCCTTCGAGAGGACTACTTCGCCCACAAACTTGTGCTCACAATCGAAGGCCGATCTGGATCTGCCGGAGCCGTAGACCTCGTACGCCATGCACTGATCGTCCCGCATCCGAGATGGCAACTCGAAGGTGCTTCAGATACAGGCACATCTTATGGTGGAGTTGGGTTCATCGACACAGCACTGAGTGATCCCAATGAACCAATGCTCCTGACGTTCCACTTTCCCCCCGGCGAAGGCTGGAAAACCATCACCGTCACCCTCACCTGGTGATCGCTGGGTTAAAAAATATTTGTCATCCTGAGCGGAGTTGATCGCGAAGCGATCAACGCAGTCGAAGGATCTGCGGTTGTTCTTCGCCTGATCCGAACAACTCTCCCGTGCCCCACCCTCGCGACTTTTTACTGTCGCGAGGGTGGGAGACCACGACGGCTGGCATATCGTAACTGAGAACTGAAAACTGAGAACTGAAAACTCGCTTCCATCACCGCACCGCGTCCAGATTCAGCCGCAGCAGCTTCGCCGGATCGAGCATCGCGCCCTGCCAGCGCACGGCCCAGTGCAGGTGCGGCCCCGTTACGCGCCCCGTCGCTCCGCTCAACCCCAGCCGGTCGCCGGCCTTCACCCGCTGCCCTTCGCGCACATCGATGCGGCTGAAGTGCATCGACAGCGTGAACAACCCCATCCCGTGATCGATGATCACGCAGTTGCCTTCGTAGTAGAGCTTGCGCGCCAGCACCACCGTGCCGCTGTTGCTCGCGTGCACCGGCGTCCCCATCGCCGCGCGAAAATCCGCGCCCTTGTGAATGCTGGCCAGCTTGCCGTTGAACATGCGCCGCGTGCCGAAGCTGTCCGTGGGTGCGCTCGCCACCGGCGCATGAAAGCTTCCGCGCCACAGCGGCTCCGGCGCGCTGGCCGCGTACACCTTCGCTTTGACCTTGCCTTCTTCTTCTATCTCCTTGAGCGCCTCCGGCGGCGGCTCGACAAACTGCGGCGCCACGGTCAGCGACCCGGTGCGATAATGCGCGGGATGAATCTCGATGGTGCGGCTCAGGTCTTCGTCCTTGCCTTCCGTGTGCGCAATGATGTGCAGCGGAGCCGCGCCAACCGGCGCTTCCACATCCACCCCCGCCAGCGCGATCCACGAGCCGCGATCGGCAAAGAAAAGAATCTTGCGCCCCATCCATTCGCCGTCGACGGATTTCGCGTCAGGAGCGCGCACGCGAATCAGCTCCGGCGAACCCGCAATCACGACAGCCGGGGTAAGCGTAACGAGCTCGCGAACCATCTCCGTGGCCAACGCGCAGGGAGCCCCAAGGATCGCTAAAAGAAAAAACAATAAAAAACGCGAGCCGGTCATGCGTTCAGCATACCGGCTCGCGCTTCGTCGCTAACGGGCTGTCCTCCTGAGGAGATCGCCGCGGCGACAGAAGAAAGACCTTCTATTGAACTACGTTTATTTCGGCGCATTCACTCCATTGTGCTTCTGCCGGTAGATCTGCCGGCTGGCGCCGTTCTGCTGGCGATTGATCTGCCGCTTCTCCTGCCCCGTGAGCCGGCCGCCGTTGGCCGCGCGATCGGCGTGAATCTGCTGGTTGATGCCCTGCTCGCGGTTCTCGGTGCGCGCCGCTTCGCCCGCCGTCATCGATCCGTTGCGGATGCCCTGCGCGATGCGGTCCTGCTGATTCTCGCGCCTCTGGCCCACTTCGTTGTTGCCGTAGTGCGCCTGCGCCGCGTTGTGCTTGTCGTTATAGATCGAGCGGCTCAGGTTGTTCTGCTGCCCGTTGATCTGCTTGTGCTCTTGCGCGGTCAGCTTCCCGCCGTCGGCGGTGCGGTCGTCCTTGATCTCGCGGTTCAAATTGGCTTCGCGCGATTCGAGGTTCTTGGTTTCGCCGGCGGTGAGCTGGCCCGACTGCACGCCGTTGGCAATGCGCTGCTGCTGGTCCTGGCGCCGGTCGTTCACCGAGCCTTCCTTCGGAGCGGCATTCGTGGACGGCGCGGGTGGTTGAGTCTGCTGTGCAAACGCTGTGCCGCACGCCATCAGTCCGGCAACGGCGAACATCGCGAGTGTCCTGGTCATCGATTCCTCCAAGGGCCCTGCTTCGCTGCCGGCCCACGTTCACTCGAAACCCGGGAGTGCGCGCGAAGTTCTCCGGGGTTGCCAAATTTCGTTCCGCGCCCTCGACCTTCGGTAATGCCGCCAGGCCGTTTCGTGACAATTGTCTTGTAACCCCCGCGGGTTTAAATTCGTCTCAGGTCTGTATGGCTTCGCTGAAACGACATCACGCCTGTGGCAGAACGTTGGTATTCCTCGCACTGTTTGCAGTAGCGGCCTGTACTGCGCAAACGCCACCGCCGGCCGCCGAGAACGGGCGCGTGCCGGTGCTGATTGAACTGTTCACCTCCGAAGGCTGCTCCGACTGCCCTCCGGCCGACCGCCTTCTCGAAGAAATCGACACCAAGCAGCCCATCCCCGGCGTGCAGGCCATCGTGCTGAGCGAGCACGTTACCTACTGGAACCACCAGGGCTGGACCGATCCGTTTTCGCTGGATGACATCGATATGCGCCAGAAGGATTACGGCGATGAGTTCAAACTCGAATCGGTCTACACGCCGCAGGCCGTCGTTGACGGCTCCGCGCAAATGGTCGGCAGCCGCGGCCCCGACCTGGCGAAAGCCATCGAGCACGCGGCCGCGACGCCCAAGCAGCCGCTCACGATTGCCGATGCGCATTGGGACAATGGCAACGTGAGTTTTTCAGTCCATGCCGCGCCGCAATCCGGATCGAGACTCGTGGCCGCGCTGGCTGCCGATGCCACTGGCCCCAAAGTCACGGCCGGCGAAAACCAGGGGCGCACCCTGCATCATGTTGCGGTGGTGCGCACCATCAAGGAATTCAATGCCGGCGCCGTGGACGGCCGGGTGCTCAAGCTCTCAGGCGGAAGCCTTGCCAAACAGGCCACTCCTTCGCCCGTTCGGCTGGTGGTCTTCCTGGTCGAAAAGAAGTCGGGACACGTAACCTCGGTCGCCGAACAGAACCTCTCCCGCTGAAAAACACGCGGAGGAAACATGCGTCGAACATTCAACGCAGTCATGCGGGTCGTCAGCACCCTCCTCGGGCTGCTTCTGGTTCTCATGGGCGGCATCTGGATCCTGCAGGGGCTCAACCTTGCCTGGGGAGCGCTGGCCAAAAGCTTCATGCAGGGAGACCAGCACTGGGCCGTGTACGGCGCCATCGTGCTGGTCATCGGCGTTTGCCAGGTCATCTGGAGCAACACGCGGCAACGCGAACCCTGAAGCGTAAAAGCAGGTCCTTCGTCGCCCGCGCGCGGTCTTCTCCTGAGGACAACTCCTTGCATGTCGATTGGCCCTACACCTTCAGGTTGTGCAGGTAGTCGAAGTCCACTTTCATCGCCTCCAGCGCCGGCATCTCCTTGAACGGCGGCTCCTGCTCCACGTAGATGATCGCGTCCTTCGGCGCCGCGTCCAGAATCTTGCTGTAGTCAATGCCGCCGCGTCCAAGCTCGGTCGGCACCGGCGCCGTATCGCCCATCAGGGTCGTCGTCGGCGCAAAGCCCTTTTTGAAGTCCTTGATGTGCAGCAACCGGTAGCGCCCGGGGTACTTCTTCAAATGAGCGATCGGATCGTGCCCGGCCACCGTCACCCACCCCACGTCCATCTGCAAAACCACCAGCTCCGGATCGGTGAGCCGCAGGAGTTCCTCATACCCTGTGGTGTCGCCAATCGGGCGGAACTCGAAATTGTGATTGTGGTATCCCAGCCGCAATCCCGCCTTCTTCACCTGTTCGCCGACCTTGTTGAAGTGTTCTGCATTCCATTTCCAGTCGTCGAGCGTAAGCCCGTTGAGCATGTTCCGGAACATATCCATCTGGTTCCCTGAGCTGCCCTGGAATCGCGAAGTGTCGGCAACCCACGGCACCGACAGGATCATGTACTGTTCGCCCAAATCCCTGGCCGTGTTGATCCGCTCGTCCAGGTGCACCTCGAGATCCGGAAGCAGGTAATGCCCCGAAGGGTTCTTCAGCCCCGTCTCCGCCAGCCCTTTTTTAATATCCGCGACCGGCACCTTGCTGGTGGGGCCCTGGGGCGAAAGCTCCACAATCTGGTAGCCCACGGCCGCCACCTTCTGCAATGTGCCCAGCGGATCCTTGTCGAAATCCGCGCCGACGGTGTATATCTCCAGCCCGATCGGGCGGTTGAGAGCCATGGCTTCCCTCCCTGCCAGCAATGAAGCGCCCGCCGCGCAGGCGGATGTCTTCAGGAAATCTCTTCGCGAGTGCCGCATACGGTGACCTCCGGAGGGCGGGGCCGGCCGCCGCGCCCGAATTCTTGAGCCCCACGAGCATAACGGCAGCCGGGTGCGCCTGACTACCACGGAGCCGCATGCCCTAAAATTCTTCTTATGGAAAACCGCATGTCGCTGCCGCTTGCCCAGGCCGACCCTGACGTCGCCGCCGCCGTGGATCACGAGACTCTCCGCCAGCATGAAGGGCTGGAGATGATTGCCAGCGAGAACTTCGTTTCCGAAGCCGTGCTCGAAGCCGCCGGCTCGGTGTTCACCAACAAGTACGCCGAAGGCTACCCGGGCCGGCGCTACTATGGCGGCTGCGAATTCACCGACGTGGTCGAGAACCTGGCGCGCGATCGCGCCAGGCGGATCTTCGGCGCCGAATACGCTAACGTGCAGCCCCACTCCGGCTCCCAGGCCAACTCCTCCGCCTATGCGGCGGTACTGCAGCCCGGTGACACCATTCTCGGCCTCGACCTGGCTCACGGCGGCCACCTCACCCACGGCCACAAGCTCAGCTTCAGCGGCAAGCTCTATCGCCCCACGTTCTATACCGTCCGCCGCGACACCGAGGTCATTGACTACGACGAGCTCGAAGCCATCGCCCTCCGCGAGAAGCCCAAGGCCATCATCGGCGGCGGCAGCGCCTATCCCCGACTGTGGGACTTCGAGCGCATGCGGCAGATCGCCGACAAGGTGGGTGCGGTTTACATCTTCGACATGGCGCACATTGCCGGCCTGGTTGCCGGCGGCGTGCATCCTTCGCCGGTGCCGCATGCGCATATTTCCACATCCACCACCCACAAGACGCTGCGCGGGCCGCGTGCGGGAGTCATTGTGTGCGGCACCAATTACAAGGTCGGCGAAAAGCCGGATCAAACCATCGGCGCGGCTATCGACAAAGCCGTGTTTCCCGGCCAGCAGGGCGGACCGCTGGTGCACATCATCGCCGCCAAGGCGGTGGCGTTCGGCGAAGTGCTGCGGCCGGAGTTCCGCGCCTACGCGGCCCAGATCGTGGCCAATGCCAAGGCCCTGGCCGACGCTCTGCAGGAAGCCGGGTTCCGCATCGTATCCGGCGGAACCGACAACCACCTGATGCTGGTGGATGTGTTCGAGAAAGGCATGCTGGGCTCCGAGGCGGAGGCGGCGCTGGGCAAGGCCGGCATTACCGTGAACAAGAATGCCATTCCCTACGACACCAATCCTCCGCTGAAGCCGAGCGGGATCCGCATCGGGACCCCGGCGCTGACCACCCGCGGCATGCGGGAGCCTGAGATGCGGCAGATCGCGCTATGGATTGCCGAGGCTCTTGAACATCGCGCCAACGACGGGATCCTCGAAAAAATTCGCGGCGAAGTGGCGGAGCTGGCCGGCCAGTTTCCGCTCTATGCGTGGCGGCGCGCTCCAGCGGCGGTTCACGCGTAGAGAAAGTCACGACCGGAGCCGGCGATCAGAAGGGTCGTGCGTTAGCATTACGGAGCGCCCGGATCGACACCGTGTTTGCGCGCTGCATTTTGGTTTGCGCCACAACTCGTCCGCGGATTCAGGGTTGCATCTAACCGAAGAGAGTCTGGAAGATGCGCCCGGATCCACAGCAGGCTTGCTGCGTACCCAGCGGGCGCGGGAGGAAAGACGATGAAACCCATCCACCTTGCAGTGGCGGCATTTCTGGCGGTCACGGTTCCGCTGTGGGCCCAGGAGCGCGGAGAACGCGGGGGAGGCCGGCCGCCCAGTCCGCCGAGGAGCAGCCCTGCGCCGTATCATGGCACGCCGCACCCGCCCGAGCAGAATCGCAACTACAGCGACAGGCCCGGCCATCCCAACGCGCCCCACGTCGATAACGGTAGGCGCTGGGTCGGGCACGACCAGGGCCGTGACGATCCGCGCTTTCATCAGGATCGTCCCTTTGAGCACGGACATTTCGAGGGCGGCTTCGGTCCCTCGCACCACTGGCGCCTGGGCGGCGGCGATGCGCGCCGGTTCCGCTTTGGCGATTGGTATTGGAGCATAGCCCCATGGGAATTGGGTTATGTGGACAGCTGGCTCTGGGACTCGGACGACATAATCGTCTACGACGATCCGGACCATCCCGGCTGGTACCTGGCGTATAACATGCGCCTCGGCACCTATGTGCACGTCGAGTACCTCGGGCCGTAATCGCAGGTTTCGGCTTCCCGGTTTCTCTGGAACATTCCGTGCCCATCCTCGCGACTGGTTACTGTCGCGAGGGTGGGAAACCCGCCAGGCGACTCCACGTCGGCGGTCTTAATCCCTCGCCTCCTCAGCAAAATCCTCCACCATCTGCTATAAAGATTGCGATTCACGCAAGCTTTTGCGAAGACGCAGCAATTCTGCGCTCGGATTGGCTATGCCGCCGGAGGGATGATGAAAGCCCGTCGAATTGCGATCTTCAGTTGTGCCATTGTGACCAGCATGATCGTTTTTGTGGCCCCGGCCGGGGCACAGGACGGGTCGCGCCACACCCTCGACATGGCCGTGGTCAGTCCCGAGAGTGTCGGATTCTCCGCGGAGCGGATCGATCGCCTGCACACCTATATGAAGCAGGTCATCGACGACAAGGAGCTCTCCGGGATGGTCACCATCCTGGCTCGCCATGGGAAGGTGGTGGACTACTGGAATTACGGGCAGCGCGACATGGCGTCCGGCGCGCCCATGAACAAAGACACCATCTTCCGCGACTTCTCCATGACCAAGCCGGTCACCGGCGTGGCCATGATGATCCTTTACGAACAGGGCAAGTGGCTGCCCAGCGATCCGATTGCCAAGTTCATTCCCGAGTTTGCGCACCTGAAGGTCTACAAGGGCGTGGATTCTGCCGGCAGAGTGATCCTCGAAGATCCGGATCATCTGCCCACCATCAGCGAACTGATGTCGCACAGCGCCGGATTCACCTACGGATTCTTCGGAAACACGCCCGTGGATCAGATGTATCGCGACGCCAAGATCTTTGAGTCAAAAAACCTGAAGGAATTCATCGACAAGCTGGCAAACATTCCGCTCACCTACGAGCCGGGCAAGGGCTGGACCTACAGCGTGTCCATGGATATCGAGGGCTACATCGTCGAAAAGCTCTCCGGCCAATCTCTTCCGGACTTCATGCGCGACCACATCTACAACCCGCTGGGTATGAAGGATGCGGGATTTTATGTTCCCGCCGATAAGCGCGGGAGGTTCGCCACGCTCTACATCACCGACGACAAGGGCAACATGGTTCCGGCCGGCGATCATCCGTTTGGCGGCACATTTTCCGAGCAGCCCGGTATGCCGTCCGGCGGCGGAGGCATGGTTTCGACAGCCGAGGATTATTACCGCTTCGCGTCGATGCTGTCCAACGGCGGCGAACTGGACGGCAAGCGGATTCTCGCCCCTGCCACAGTCAAGCTGATGACCTCCAACCATCTCGCCCCGGAGCTGCTCACCGGACAATTCGGCATAGGTTTGATGCAGATGCGGCGCGGCTTCGGCTACGGATACAATTGCGCTGTGGAGTACGATCCGCCCACCGCCAATCTGCCTGACGGCAAAGGCACGTTCTTGTGGGACGGCGCCGCCGGCACCTGGTTCTGGGTCGATCCGGCGAACGACATTGTCTTTGTCGGCATGATCCAGCGCCAGCTGGGCCGGGGCAGCCCCAACGTGGAATTCGAGAGCCGCGCCCTGGTCTACCAGGCGCTGATCGACCCGGCAAAATAAAGTTTTCAGTGATGAGGTACTTTATCGGTGCCCCAGGTCTCGATTTTGAGACCTGCTTTTACTTCAACAAATCCATCGCCATGGCCGTCATCGCCCTCACGCCCGTCGTGATGGTCGGCTCGTAGACCGGCACGAATCGCGCCGAATGCAGGCCCGGCAGCGGCACTCCCGTCTGCTTGCTCTCTGCCAGCTTCTCCGGCGCCGATGCTCCCAGCCGGAACATCACCGCCGGAATCTTGTTTTCCAGCGAGAAATAACCCACATCCTCGCTGCCCATTACCGAATCCGCCTGCAGCACGCGATCCTGCCCCAGCTCGGCCGCCGCCGTCTTGCGCACACGTTCGGCCAGCCCCGGATCGTTGAATGTCGCCTCCGTGCCCTCGTCCACCTTCATCACCGGCATGCGATCCTCGGGCACGCCGTAGGTCCGCGCCAGTCCTTCGGCCGTGCGCCGGATATCGGCCAGGATCTCATCGCGCAACGGCTTCGAATAGGTGCGCAGCGTCAGCCCCAGCGTCACTTCATCGGGAATGATGTTGTTCTTCGTCCCGCCATGGATTGTGCCCACCGTCAGCACCGCCGGCTGCTGCGGATCGATTTGCCGGCTCACGATGGTCTGCGCAACCAGAATGAATTCCGCCGCCAGCACAATCGGATCCTTGCCCGCCTGGGGTGCCGAGCCGTGCCCGCCAACGCCGCGGATCGTCAGCTCGATGCCCGTCGAGCTGGCCAGCAGCGCCCCGCCCTTGATCGCGATCGAACCCGTCGGCGTCACCGGATCGTCGTGCTCTGAGAGCACAAAGTCCGGCCGCCCGAAGCGCTCGTACAATCCGTCCGCCAGCATCGCCCTCGCGCCATCCACCATCTCTTCCGACGGCTGCCCGATCAGCATCAGCGTGCCGTGCCACTGCGCTTTGCGCGCCGCCATCTCCCGCGCCGTGCCCAGCAGAACGGTCATGTGAATGTCATGTCCGCAGGCGTGCATCACGCCCACCTCCTGCCCCTGCGGATTGGTAGTACGCACCGTGGAGGCGTACTCGAGTCCGGTCTTCTCTTCCACCGGAAGCGCGTCCATGTCGGAGCGGATCAGCAGCCGCGGGCCGGATCCATTCTCCAGCACCGCCACAATCCCCCACGCCTGCGATCCGTCCGGGTATTTGCCCACATGCTCCGTGACCGTGTAGCCGGCCTTGCGCAATTCGGCTGCCAGGAGTGCGGAAGTCTTCTCTTCGTGATGGGACAGCTCCGGGTTGCGATGAAAGTGCTTGTAGGTTTCCGTGAGGGCGGGTAGTTGCCCCTGCACGGAGCTTGATAATCCACTCGGGCTTTGCGCATAAGCGGCAACCGCGAATGCAAAGACGCAAAACACAATTCGTGTCTCTCGACGAAAGGACATGGCAGGAGCCTAACACGGCGCCTCGTCCCTGATCCCTGACCCCTGATCCCTAATCCCCGCTCTCCTATTGTCTTCCCATACAGGCGAGGTGTATGCTTCCCTCCTATTGGTTCTCCATAGGAGGATCCCGCATGGGCGAAAAAAACGATGTGTGGCAGGGAACGCTGGCGCTGATGGTGCTGCGGACGCTGGAAACGATGGGACCGCAACACGGCTACGGGCTGGCCCGGCGCATCGAGCAGACCAGCGGCGACCGGCTGCAGTTGAACTACGGCACGCTTTACCCGGCCCTGCTCAAACTCGAACAGGAAGGCTATGTCCGCTCCCACTGGGGTGCATCGGAGAACAACCGCAAAGCCAAGTTCTACGAGCTCACCAAGGCCGGTCACCGGCAGGTGCGCAAGGCGGCCGCGGAATGGGAACAGACCACCGAGATCCTGGCGCGGTTTCTTTCGACGGCGGAGGAAGCATGATCCGTAAACTGCGCGGGCTCATGATCCGCGCTGCCGGCGTGGTGCGCCGCCGCCCTTGCGATGCCGACTTTTCCGCTGAGATGGAATCCCACCTGGCCCACGATATCGAAGACGGTGTTCGTTCTGGACTGACTGAGAGCGAAGCCCGGCGCCGCGCTCTCACCCGGCTGGGCGGGGTGGACCAGGCCCGGCAGGCGCATCGCGACGGCCGCAGCCTGTTGTGGATCGAGAATCTTGTTCAGGATTTGCGCTACGGGATGCGCACGCTGCGCCGGTCGCCCGGATTCACGCTCACCTCCGTGCTCACGGTCGGACTCGGGATCGGCGCCTGCACCGCAGTTTTCAGCCTCGTCAACGCGGTGCTGATCCGGTCTCTGCCCTATGGCGATCCGGAACGACTGGTCTATCTGTTCACCCCCAATCCGAATCTCAGGATTCCGGCGGAGGTGATCTGCCCAAGCTACGGGGATTTTTATGACATCAAGCGCGAGAGCCGTTCGTACGAGACCATGTCGAACTTCGAGCAGGCAATGTTCAGCCTGGAGATCGCAGGGACTGAGAAACGCATAGGGGCAGCGCGAGTCGACGCTGATTTCTTTGCCACGCTTGAGTCGGAGCCACAGTTGGGGCGTGCTATCAGGGCTGACGACAACCAGCCGGGGCATGAAAAGGTCGCCGTTATCAGTCACGCCCTGTGGACGTCCATGTTCGGGGCAAAAGCGGATGTGCTGGGGCGAGACCTGCAACTGAACGACGCCCATTACCAGATCATCGGGGTGATGCCGCCGGAATTCGAATATCCATTCAAGACTGACCTGCCCTACGGGGATTCCCATATCAAGTCAACGCAGATCTGGATGCCGCTGGTGCTGGATGCAAAGAAGATCGCAGGGCGCGATCCGGATAATAACGTGTCGATAGCGCGGTTAAGGCCCGGCGTCAAAATCCGCGAGGCGCAGTTGGAGATGGGTGCGATGATGGCGCGCCTGGACAAGGAATATCCGAGCATGAGCGAGGACTTCAAGGGCCTTGGGGACTGGGGAGCGCTGGTGGAGAGCTTTACCGACTTATCTGTTGGGCCGGTACGGCCGCTCATGCAGCTGCTGCTGGCGAGTGTGGGGCTGGTGCTGCTGATTGCATGCGGAAATGCGGCCAACCTGCTGCTCGCGCGCGCTGCGGCCCGCGAACGCGAGCTGGGTGTCCGCGCGGCGCTGGGGGCGGGGCGAAGTCGGATGCTCCGGCAACTGTTGACGGAGTCGCTGCTGATCTGCATTGGCGCGGGAGTCATAGGCATTGGTCTCGCGTTCCTGTTCCTGGGCACTTTGTCCCGGCTCGATCCCGGCAATATTCCGCGGATGAATGAGGCATCGCTTGATTGGCGTGTCCTGTCGTTTGCGCTGGTTGCGTCCCTGCTCACGAGCGTAATTACCGGCGTGTTTCCGGCGATAGGCGCTTCGCGACTGCAACTTGCTGAGTCGCTGAAGGCACAGGGCGTGCAGCGGCGGGCAGGGCACAGCCGCTTGCAGAGCGGCCTGATCATCGTGCAGACTGCGATGGTCGTCGTCCTTCTTGCGGTTGCCGGATTGCTCCTCCGAAGCTATATCAATGTCGTCAGCGTAAACACAGGGTTCTCGCAGGCGGCCGTGACGTTCCATCTCGCTCTCGACCAGCGTTATAAGCCGGGTCCGCCGCAGACCGCCTTCTTTCAGAACTTCATCGCCAGGCTGAGTGCGCTCCCGGGCGCACAGGCAGCCGGCGCCGTGAATTATCTGCCGCTCAGCAACTCTGAAAGCATCACGATGCTGTGGATTGACGGATATCCGAATAAGGATTTTCAGCAGTCGGAAGGCCGAACCGTAACCCCGCAGTATTTCTCAGCCATGAACATTCCGCTGATTGCCGGGCGTTCTTTTACGGATGCCGACACGACAGGCAACCGGCCCACCATCATCAATCAGAAGTTCGCGGATACCTACTTTCGGAATGGCAATCCCATTGGGCGGCGAATCAGTACCGATGACAAGCATGCGCAGTGGGCAACGATCGTTGGAGTCGTTTCCGATGTTCGCTACACCAGCCTGGAAGAAGAACCCCAACCGCAGATCTACAACGCGGCCTATGATTTCGGTGAGGGGTATATTGCAGTTCGTTCCACCCAACCGCCGCGGGCAGTGGCCGCGGAGATCCGATCCACACTCAAGTCCATCGACCCGAGTCTTGCGGTGACCGACCTTGAGACGATGGGCGATCTCGTCTCGCAGGCCAGCGCGCGGCGCAGATTTCAGACTTCGCTGTTGACGGCGTTTGCAGGGATTGCGCTGGTATTGGCGCTCGTGGGCCTCTACGGGCTCATGGCCTACTCCGTGAACCGCCGCACGCGCGAAGTAGGAATCCGCATGGCGCTGGGTGCGCAGCGCAGCGATGTACTGCTGCTCGTGTTGAAAAATGCGGGGACGTTATTGGGCTGCGGATTGGCGGCCGGCCTTGTATCCGCCTGGGTCGCCATGCGAGCCATCCGCTCGTTTCTTTTCGGCGTTGGAGCGCACGATCCGCTCACGACCGTCGCGGTGTGCGGATTGCTCATGCTATGCGGATTCACGGCGGCGCTTTTACCCGCGCGTCGAGCCGCGTCGACCGATCCGATGCAGGCCCTGCGAACGGAGTGAGCGTCGCCAATGGGAACAGTGGGAGGATGAATGCGAAAACTTCGGGCACAGGGTCTGCGCTTTCTCGGCTGGCTGCGGCTTTTGCGGCGCGACCAGGAATTCTCCGCCGAGCTTGACGCCCATCTCGCTCTCGACATCGAAGACGGCATGCATTCCGGCCTGAGCGAGGCCGAAGCGCGCCGCCGCGCGCTGATCCGGCTGGGCGGGGTGGAACAGGCGCGCCAGGCCTGGCGCGAACGCAGCGGCCTGCCATGGCTGGAAGCGCTGCTTCGCGATCTGCGCTACGGCCTGCGCACTTTGGCCAGGCACAAGGCCGTGACGGCGGTGGCGATTCTCTCCATCGGCCTGGGAATCGGCGCCAATGCGACCATCTTCTCCCTCGTCAATCGATTCGTTCTCCGGCCTGCGCCGGTGGGCGATCCTTCGACGCTGCTGTCCATTTCCACGCTCGCCAAGGGCGACCGCTGCTGCAATCATTTTCCGATGCCGGTCTTTGAGGACGTGCGCGAACAGGCGCATTCGTTCTCCGGCCTGGCGGCATATTACGAACTGGTTCCGGCCTCGATCGGAGGCCGTGGCCAACCGGAGAGAGTCTGGGGCCAGGGGGTTACGACGAATTTCTTCGACGTCCTCGAGCTTCCCATGGTGCTGGGCCGCGGCTTTACCAGCGGAGAGGATTCCGCGCCGCTCATCGTCCTCAGCGAGACTCTGTGGAAGAGCCGTTTCGGCGCCGATCCCCAGATCATCGGCAAACCCATTCTGCTTTCCGGTCGAACGTTCACGGTGGTGGGCATCGCGCCGGCCGCGTTTCGCAGCCTCGATCAGATCCTCGATACTCGTTTCTGGGTGCCGCTTGGCTTGACCCGGCAACTGGTTGCAAATCTCCCTCCGGATCATGCGCGCGATTATCACTGGCTCTCGGTAGTGGGAAGGATGCGTGCCGGCGTAACGCGCCACGAAGTTGAAGCGGAACTGAACACCCTGTCAGGCCGCTTTTCCCAGAGTTACCCGGCTACCGATAAGGACGTCACGTTCGCCGTAACCCAGGCAGGATCCCTGCCCGACAGAATGAAGACCGCGGTTCTGCTTTTCCTTTCCGCGTTGAGCGTGGTGGTTCTGCTGGTGCTCTCGATTGCCGGGGCCAACGTTGCCAATCTCATGTTTGCCCAGGCGGTCACCCGGCAGCGGGAAATGGCCGTGCGTCTCGCCCTTGGAGCGACGCGCGCGCGCCTTCGGAAACAATTCCTGCTGGAAAGTCTCATGATCGCGCTGGGAGGCGGAGTCCTCGGTGTTGCGCTGTCGATGGCGGCCACGCACGGCTTCTCGGCCTTCCGTGTGCCGGCGCCCATCCCCCTCGATTTGGCGGTGAACGCGGACTGGCGCGTGATGCTGTTTTCGTTCGTGCTCAGCGTACTTTGCGGATTTGCGCTTGGCGTCGGCCCGGCATGGGCGGCCTCGCGCCCCCAGTTGGTGAACGCCCTGAAAGGCGAAGACGCCCTGGCGCGGCCCGGGCGCCGATGGACCATGCGCGACCTGCTCGTAGTCGGCCAGATGGCCATGTCCGTGGTCCTGCTCAGCGTGACCATCCTGTTTTTGCGCAGCCTGGAAACTGCCGCCAAGATCGACATCGGATTTCGGTCACAGGGGCTCATGATGCTTTCCGTCGATCCCCGATTGAACGGCTACACCGCTGAACAGATCAGCAGATTTCTGGAGCAGCTTCGCCGGCGCGCGGCGGCCCTGCCGGGAATCGACGCCGCTGTCTCGATCGACGTGCCGCTGCTCTCCGGGGGTAACCGTAGCGACGGATTCACCGTCACCGGCCACACGGACAAAGATGCGCTGTTCGCCAATGCAGAGTTGTACATGGTCACGCCCGGATATTTTCAAGCGCTGGGTACGCCGCTTCTGGCGGGCCACGATTTCCACGGCGAGGTCGCCGGCGGCCCACGGACTGCGGTCATCAACAAGGCGTTCGCCGAGCGATTATTCGGCAACCAGAATCCCATCGGCCAGCGCGTCAGCGGCGGCCACTGGACCTACGAGATTATCGGCGTCGCCGGCAATGCGAAGTCTCGCTCGTTGGGTGAGGACCCTCGGCCCGTTCTGTACCGCTCCCTCGATCAAAGCATCGTCGACGATCCCTCGGAGATGGGATACACGCTGGTGGCGCACACGCCCGGCAACCCTGCGGCGCTGGCCGAGCCGCTGCGTCGCCTGGTTTACGCGCTCGACCCGGCCATGGCGGTCTATAACCAGGAAACCATGGACGAGCACATCCGCACGGCCTATTCTCTTCCGCGCGCCGCCGCCATCCTGTTCGGGGCATTCGGCGGCATCGGCCTGGTGCTGGCGGCGGTGGGCCTCTATGGAGTGATGAGCTACGGGGTAAGCCGGCGCACCCGCGAGATCGGCATTCGCATGGCCATAGGAGCGCGACCCGGGGCGGTGGAGCGGCTCATCGTTCGCCAGGGCATGATTCTCGCCTGCATCTCGCTGGCGCTGGGATGGCCGGCTGCATGGATGCTGTCGAAGCTCGTGTCCAGTTTTCTCTACGGGATTCAGCCCCACGATCCGCTCACCTTTGCCGCGACGCCGCTCTTGCTGGCGCTGATTGCACTGGCGGCGTGCTGGATTCCCGCCCGTCGCGCGGCATCCATCAATCCCACTGAAGCTCTGCGGGTGGAGTAAGAACGACAGGGACCAGGGGAACCGGAAAGCCGGGAGGTCACGATGCGCAAAATGCGAGCGCTGTGGATGCGTCTCATCCACGCCGCGCGGAATCGCCGCGCGTTCGACGACGAACTCGAGTCCCACCTCGCCATGCACAATGACGAAGCCATGAGCGCGGGGCTCAGCGCCGAGCAAGCACGGCGCCAGGCGGTTATCCGGCTGGGTGGCGCGGAGCAGGTCCGCCAGGCTTATCGCGAGCGCGCCGGCCTGCCGTTCCTCGAGACCGTGTTCCAGGACCTGCGGTACGCCCTGCGCGGCCTCCGGCGCAATCCCGTATTTGCCGTGACCGCCATTCTCACCCTGGCTCTCGGCATCGGCGCCAGCACTGCGGTTTTCAGCGTGGTCGATCGCATTCTGTTCCGTCCTTTGCCTTATGCGCATCCCGATCAACTTGTGTCGGTCGGTCTGACCGCGCCCATCGTTCCTCAGGAGTTCATGCTGGGCGGTTCGTACTTCGCATGGCGCGACAATCAGAAGCCGTTTTCCGCGTTTACGTCAGAAACCGGCGTGAATCCCTGCGACCTGACGGAGAACAATCCCGCTCACCTGGTTTGCGCGAGTGTGGAGGCGAACTTTCTTCCCACCCTGGGAGTATCGCCGATCCTGGGCCGCAATTTTCTTCCCGAAGAAGACCGGCCCAACGGCCCCAAGGTGGCGCTGATCTCCTACGGCCTGTGGAAGGGCCATTACAACCGCGACCCCGCCATCGTGAACCATGTCATCGATATCGATGGCATACAAGTGCGCATCGTCGGCGTGTTGCCGGAAGATTTTGAAATGCCGGCCATGGAGCAAACCGACATCATCGTCCCGCAGGCGCTGGACGAAGCGGAGCAGCGCAAGGCGGAACCCGGGCGCGTGATGTATGCGTTCGCACGCCTGAAGCCGGGAATCACCATCCGCCAGGCCGCCGACCAGCTGCAACCTGTCTTCAACTATTCGCTGAGCCTCGCGCCCCCCCGTTTTCGCAGTGAAGTGCGCCTGCGCGTCCGCTCGGTGCGCGACCGCCAGATGCAGGATGCGACCCAGGCCGCGTGGGTGCTGCTGGGCGCCGTTCTCGCGGTGCTCCTGATCGCTTGCGCCAACGTCGCCAGCCTGTTGCTCACGCGGGCGTCGGCGCGCGAACGGGAGCTCGCCGTGCGTGCCGCTCTCGGTGCCGGTAGGAAGCGGCTTATCCGCCAGGGACTCACGGAATCGTTGCTGTTGTCGTTGGTGGGCGCGGTGTGCGGGTGGGGTGTGGCAGCACTGTTGTTGCGCGCATTCCTCGCCATTGCGCCATCGGGCCTTCCCTTTCTCCATGACGCACGTTTAGACCTGCGAATGGCCCTGGTCGCCGCGGCAATGGCATTGGGGAGCGCAATCGCGTTTGGACTGGCTCCGGCTTTGTACAGGCCGCGCTCCATCGCCCTGGCGGCGCGCACCCCGCCGGCCGGTGGGCGGGCCTGGCTGCGGAAAATCATTGTTGCCGGCCAGATCGCGGCCAGCATGGTTCTGCTGGCGGGTGCGGCGCTCCTGGTGCGTAGTTTCGCCGGCCTGGCCACGCAGCCCCTTGGTCTGCGCAGCCAGGGCGTCGTCACCGCCGCAATCACGCTCAACCGTCATCGCTACACCACGCCGCAGGCGCAGATGCAGTTCTTTCTTCAGGCCGAAGCGGCGGTCCGCGCGCTGCCCGGTGTCGGCACGGTGGCGGTCACCGACACGGTCCCGCCGGGCGGCTTTCGACGCGATCACATCTACAGCATCATGGCCGTCGAGGGGCGGCCGCCAATGACCGGCGCAACCCAGGGGATGGTGGCCTGGCGGTGGGTGACGCCGGATTATCTCCAGGCTCTCGACATTCCCATCGTGCGCGGCCGCGGTTTCACCCAGGAACAGCGCACATCGAGCGGGCATTTCATGATCGTCAGCAGGCTGCTGTCCGCGCGATTGTTCCCCGGACAGGATCCCGTTGGACAACACGTGAAGCCCACGCCGGAAGGCCCCTGGTACACGGTGACGGGCGTGGCGGAGAACGTAAAAAACTCCGGCCTGGCCGCCGAAGAAGAACCGGAATACTATCAACTCCGCCGCAACAACATCGAAGACTGGCAGCAGGCGCCCTCTGCGGCGCTCGTGATCCGGACCAGCCTGCCGCCGCAGGCTCTTGCGCAATGGATCCGCGCCCAGATCGGCGGCATCGACTCGACCGTTCCTGTCGATGTGGAAACCCTCGACGAACGCGTCAGCCGGCTGGCGGACCGGCCCCGGTTCGAAACCGCGCTGCTCGGCTTCTTCGCCTTCACGGGCTTGGTGATGGCGGTCATCGGCCTGTACGGAGTCATGGCTTACATGACGGTGCAGCGCGCCCGGGAAATCGGCGTGCGCATGGCGCTGGGGGCCGGCCGGCGCGACATTCTGCGCCTGATTCTTTCCGAAGGCATGCGCCTCGTCGCGCTCGGCAGCCTGGTGGGATTGGCGGCGGCCCTGGCCATTTCGCGCGTTCTCAAGAGCCTGTTGTTCCACGTCGGCCCGCATGACCCGCTCAGTTTTGTGGCCGTGATGTTGGTCCTGGGCGGCGTGGCGCTGGCCGCTGCCTTGTTGCCCGCGCGCACGGCCATGAAGACCGATCCCATGGCCGCTCTCCGCGTCGACTAGAGCATTTTAATAAATAGTGTAGACTGTATTTGGCGATTCTCCGTGACCCAAGCGCGTATGGCAAAGGCATACGAGGATGATTTGCGCCGAAAATTCTTGACCGCCTATGAGGACGGTGGCGGAACCCTGGAAGAGCTGGCTGAAGATTTCCATGTGAGTGTGGGTTGGGCCAAGAAGATCTCGGCAGCGCACAGGCGGACGGGGTTGATGGAACGAGCGGTGCATCGACCCGGTCGGAAGCCGGCGGTGGACGAAGGACAACGGAAGCTGTTGTTGTCCTGGATTGCCACGGAACCCGATTTGACCCTGGCGCAGTTGCAGCACAGGCTCGACCATCAAGCCGGGGTAGCTGTGAGCCAGGTAGCCATCTGGCGCTGGTTGAAGCAGCTTGGTTTGCGTCTCAAAAAAAGTCACTCCACGCCCGGGAGCGAGACACGGAAGCGAACCTCGAGCGACGCCGGGAATTCCTCCAGTTAATCGCTACCATCGACTTGGAGCGGCTGCTTTTTCTCGATGAAAGCGGCATCACCACGACCATGACCCGCCTCTACGGACGCGCGGCCGCGGGCCAGCGTGTGCATGAAGCTACGCCCCAGTCGCACTGGACGGTGGTGACCCTGATCGGCGCTCTACGGGTATCCGGCATGGTAGCTCCCATGACCGTCGAGGCGGCCACCGATGGAGAGATCTTCCTGGCCTACGTGGAACATTTTCTTTGTCCCGAACTGCGACCCGAAGACGTGGTCGTCATGGACAACCTCAGCGCTCATAAGGTCGATGGAGTCCGTCAACTGATCGAAGCCACGGGAGCAAGGCTGCTCTATCTACCGCCCTACTCCCCCGATCTGAACCCAATCGAAAAGGCCTGGTCCAAGATCAAGCAAATCCTCCGTGCGATCAAGGCCCGCTCTACCGAAACCCTCGACCAGGCCATCACCGAGGCTCTCTTTAATATCACCGCAGACAATGCCAGAGCGTGGTTCAGGCTCTGCAATGCAGTCTACAGTAAAAGTTAAAATGCTTTAAAGCGCTGGTGAACCGACACCGCTGATCACTCACCACTCTTCCGCCTCGTACACTGTACGAGGTGGAATGAACATGCGTGCCAGTGCCATCGAGTTTCGCCTGCGCATGGCGATCAATGCGGCCATTATTTTTCTCGGCTTCTGGGCGCCGTGGATCGAGCCATGGGGGATCGGCCGGCGGATGACGCTCCTGGAGTGGCTGTCCCTCGAATTGGGCCGCACGGGATGGGTGCGATTCACCGTCGCGGTTCCCATCTGGATCGCCGTCGCCGCGGCAATCGCCGCTCTGGGCGCGGCCCTGCGCATATGGGGCACGGCCTGCCTGGGAACCGACACCGTCACCAGCCTCGATATGAAGGCCGGTGCCGTGGTCGCGGACGGACCCTTTCGCTACCTGCGCAACCCGCTCTACCTCGGCTTGTGGTGCATGGCGGCGGCTATGTCGTTCATCATGCCGGTCACCGGCGCCCTGTTTGCCATGGTGCTTATCAGCGTGTTCCTGATGCGGCTGATCCTGGCCGAGGAGGCGTTTCTTTCCGCCCGCATCGGCGAACCCTATACGCTCTACACGCGCGCCGTGCCGCGGATCCTGCCCCGCTTGCGGACCCCTCTGCCACCTGTTGAAAGCAGGCCGCACTGGTTGCGTGCGGTGTTCGCCGAACTCACGCCGGTTGGCGTGTTTGTGACCCTGGCGTTCCTGTCGTGGAGCTACGACAGCCGGCTCATGGCAAGAGCTATTCTCATTTTCTTCGGCGCGTCGCTGGTGGTGCGGGCGTTCATGCCGGCCAATGCAGACCCGCATCAGCGCGCGGTGTGATTGATCGCCTGAAACAGGAATGCTGCAGCAAGACCGAACCAAAACACACCAACAAAGGTAATCAGCCAGTATTTCCGCAGAAGCTTTCCTTCGGGAAAGTACGCCCGATACAGAGAGAAAACCTTATAGTGAGTGATTCCGCGGAAGAGATTGCTGAACATGTCCAGCGATTCTTCTCCCGGCCGTTTGCTGTTTACCGCTTCGACGATCTTGAATTGGATGGTCAATCCCCAAAGCACCGACCCAAAGAAGGCGATCCAGGACAACAACGCCAGTGTGCCGAAGAGCGTCATCGGCGCTCATTATACGTTTGCGTTTGCCTTCCCTTTGATACCCAGGTGCGTCCAGCCGAAGCCGTTGGAGTATTTCAGGCCGTAACCCAGCACGCGATCCACCCCGATGTGGTTCATCCAGATCAGCGCAAATGCGACCAGCCCGCCCGCGTGCAGCAGCCATGCCGAGAGGCCGAGCACAATGGGCAGCGTATAGGTATGGAACGCGTTGTAAATGCGCGCGCCGCGGCAAGGGCTGATCAGGTAGCCGAGCATCGAGAGGTCGGGCGCCAGCCACAGGGCCGCAAACAGCCACCAGCTCGTCCCCGTACGGCCATAAAGAACCGCCGCCATCACCGCGATCGCCAGCCCTTCGATGCGCAAAAGGTAGCGAACGGGGGAGGGTATCTGCGCGGGCGCCATCGACTGGGAGCGAATATCCGGCACGGTTGCCATGTCTCTTGGATGGGTCAGAACGGTCGCGGAGTCAGGATTATTTGGCGCTGTCCCGGCCGCGCCGGCGGTTCGGTGTGCTTTTCCTGGGGGAGGGAAGAGTCGTTCGACACGATAAAGGGGAGAAGCTTTCCGCTTTTCCCCTTTTCGCCAGTCCGCAAATTTTCCCAAAGCAGCTCGGGTTCGCCCGCGAACCAATGGGATGAGCTACTTCTTGGGTGGGGCGATCATGTCCTTGGCGGCCTTGGCCACGCGGAACTTCACCACGGTCTTGGCCTTGATCTTGATGGCCTCGCCGGTCTGGGGATTGCGCCCCATGCGCGCCTTGCGCTCGGCCTTCACCAGCCGTCCGATGCCGGGTATTACGAAGACGCCGTTCTTCTTGGTTTCCTTGATCGCGGTCTCCGCCAGCAGGTCAAGAAAAGCTGCCGATTGCTTGTTGGTCAGTTCGAGTTTCTCCGCCAGATTCCGCGTAAGAGCGGTCTTGGTCAAGCCAGTTGCCATGTAGTTTTCTCCTTATGGGGCCGCCCGTCGGGGGCAGGCTTGTAGTTGCCCGGGTTTCCCCGCCGCTCGAGAAACTCCCCGTTGGAAGCGGCCCGGAAGCGGAGGCGCATGGAGGGCATTCATGCATAAAACCCTGTATTCATGCGTGTTTCGAGAACCCTGTCGTTGCTTACAATGCGGCTTCCGGCGGGGGAAAGTCAACGAAAAAAGCCCGATTTCCACAGGTTTTATGCCTTTTTTTTAGGTTTTTGCCTATTTTTAGCTACTTTTTATCGGTTTTCGTCCGATAAAGCCCGCCAAACCTGCGATCCGCCGCACTCGGCAGCCGCATCAGTGCAGCCCGAAAAGCACCTTCCTCTTGGGCGCCAGAGCCGCCGCAATGGGCGTATTCAGCGCGTCCACCATCGGCGCCGCCAGCTTGAAGTGGCGGACGATCACCGCCGCCAGGTCCGTCTTGAGCGCCGTTTCCGCGGGCAGCGTCGCCGCCAGTCCCCATTGCCGGCACTGGATCAGGTCGAGCGCCGGATGATCGCAAGGAAAGCCCTTCGGAGGCCGCGTCAGCGCGTTGCCTTCAAATTCCGTGAAGGTCTTCCGCACCGAGGGCTTCTTCAGCAGCTTTCGGAACTCGTCGTGGTGGTCGAGCAGCCAGTGGCGGATGGCCGCCAGCTGCTCTTTCTCCGGCATGTAGGCGCCGGCCGCCACGATCACTTCCTTCGCGCTGATGTGGAAGTAGTAGCCCGCCCCCGAAGTCTTCTCCAGTCCCTGGTGCGACCACCATGCCGCCACATGCGTTTTGTAGGGCCGCTTGTCGGAAGCGAAGCGCGTGTCGCGGTAAATCCGGAACAGGCTCTTTTCCGCGGGCCGCACATGGTCGGGCGCAAAGTCCATCATCGCGTCGGTAATTTTGCGCACGATCGCCAGCATGGGCTGCCGCAGCTCGGCCTCGAACACCTCCTTGCGCGGCTGGAACCACGCGCGATCGTTATGGCGAGCCAGGTTTCGCAGAAAGGCGAGGCCTTCGGCGCGGAGATACGGTTGCGATGCGGCGGGTGCCGGAGTCTTCTTTGTCGCCATTCCATCAGAAGTGTACCGCGACCGCCCGCATTGCCTTTTCGCTGAGTGAACGTCATCACAGAACAGCTCCAACGTCCAGGCGTATGATCCCATCCGAATCGCGCAGACCCGTCCCTTTTGGAGGACCGATCTGGCGAGTCATTTTTGCACCACAAGGCACGACATGGCTCGATTTTGCTGCTTGACTCTGCTCCTCGCCCTCACCGTTCCGGCCTTCGCCAAGCCCCACAACCAGAAGCAGCCCATTCGTTGCAGCGAACTATGGACCGCGGTCAGCGAGACGCTGGGAGATGCCCGCAACTATAACGTTGTGGTGCTCGATAACGAAGGGATGAAGTCCAATTTCGTCGTGGTCGGCGGCCTGTTCTCGGCGATGAACCTGGTTCAGTTGAAGCCAACCGCGAGTGGATGTGATTTGCGGCTCAGATTTGGCTTCACCGGCGCCGACGACGAAGCAGCATTCCGATCGCGAGTCAACCGCGCGCTCAAGAAGCTCTACGCCGCCAAAGCCTCGGCTCAGCCCGTTTCGGGCGCGGCCCAGTAGGCCTAGCGGATCACTTTCAGCGCTCCTCTGAACAGCGCATCGAAGTCCGCGGCCAGCGACTTGTCTTTTGCAATCGCATTCTCGACAGCTTTCTCCGCCGCCGGACGCTGGTAACCAAGATTGGCCAGCGCCGAGAGCACGTCATCGACGGCCGGCCCGCGCGCCCCCGGCTGCGCGGGCGCCACGGCAAAGTCATCCAGCTTGTCCTTCAGCTCCACCACCAGCCGCTCGGCCAGCTTTTTGCCCACTCCCGGAATGCGCGTCAGCTGCGCATGATCCTGCCCGCGGATGGCCTGCACGGTGCGCTCCGGCGATAGCCCGCTCAGCATCTTGATCGCCAGCTTTGGTCCCACGCCGCTCACCGTGATCAGCCGCTCGAACAGGCGCTTCTCTTCGCGGTCCTGAAATCCGAACAGCGCGATCTGGTCTTCGCTCACCTGCGTGTAGATGTGCAGCGAAGTCTCGGCGCCGGCCACGGGCAGCGCGGTAAAGGTGGGCACGGAGATGGTGACGTCGTACCCCACGCCCCCGGCCTCGATGATGGCCTGCCCCGGCTGCTTGTAGATGAGCTTCCCCCGAAGATGAGCGATCATTTGCCGCTATTGTAGTATTCCCATCCGCTTCGCCACCCGCTCCAGCGTCTCCAGCGCCTGGTCGAGCTGTGCCCGGGTGTGCTCGCTGGTCACCATCAGGCGGATGCGCGCCTTGCCTTCGGGCACCGTGGGAAACGCGATGCCCGTGCCCATCACGCCTTCCTCGAACAGCGCCCGCGAAAAGTCCATCGCGGTGCGGCCTTCCCCAAGAATGACCGGCGTAATCGGCGTTTCCGTCGCAGGCGTGTTGATGCCGCCCACATTGAAACCGGCGCGGCGCAACTCGCCCTGGAAATAGCGCGTATTCGACCACAGCCGCTCGATCCGCTCCGGCTCCTGCTCCAGCATGTCGAACGCGGCGATGCACGTGGCCGCCACCGACGGCGGATGCGACGTGGAAAACAGGAACGGGCGCGCGCGATGGTAAAGATAGTCGATCAGGTCCTTCGACCCGCAAACGTACCCGCCCAGCGCCCCGATGGCCTTCGACAACGTGCCCACCTGCACATCCACCCGTCCGTGCATATGGAAATGGTCGACCGAGCCGCGGCCGTTGCGCCCCAGCACGCCCGACGCGTGCGCATCGTCCACCATCATGATGGCCCCGTATTTCTCCGCCAGCACCGCCAGCTTGTCCACCGGCCCGATGTCGCCGTCCATCGAGAACACGCCGTCGGTGATCACCAGCTTGTGGCCCGGCTCATTCGCCACTTCCTTCAGCAGTTCCTCGCAGTGCGCGGCGTCTTTATGCCGGAACACCTTGATCTTGGCCCGCGACAGGCGCGCGCCATCGATAATGCTGGCGTGGTTCAGCTCGTCGGAGAGAATAAAATCCTCCTTGCCCAGAATCGCGCTCACCGTACCCGCGTTGGCCGCGAATCCGCTCTGGAACACCACGCAGGCTTCCACATTCTTGAAGCGCGCGATCTTTTCCTCCAGCTCCATGTGAATGCGCATGGTGCCGGCAATGGTGCGCACCGCGCCCGAGCCCACTCCCAGTTCGCGGGTGGCTTTCAGCGCCGCCTCGATCAGCCTGGGGTGGTTGCACAGGCCCAGGTAGTTGTTGCTGGCCAGGTTGATCACTTCCCGCCCGTCGTAGTGGCAGACCGGCGCCTGCTGGTCGTCAAGGATGCGCAACCGGAAGTGCGTCCCTTTGGCGCGAAGTTCGTCCATTGCGGCGGTCAGGTAGGCAAGTTGCGGGCGGGTAGCAGTCTGCGTCATGGTGAGCACCTCAAAGGAAAAGGATAGAACAGGGATCAGGGGTCAGGGATCAGGGATCAGGGATCAGGCGTGAGTTTGCCCGTCGGCTCAATCCGGGGTAGCGATGTTGATGAGTGCCGGTTGAGCGCAGGCTTTTTAATCCTTGGCAGATGGGCTTGCTGCGCCGGGCTCCTGATCCCTGACCCCTGATCCCTGACCCCTGACCCCTGACCCCTGATCCCTGACCCCTGACCCCTGATCCCTGCCTTGACATCCATAGTCCTCTATGCCTAGACTGCTTGGTACAAAGATTCAAGGGATGAGGTTCATGCCGAAAAACGATCTCCAGGGAACCCTGGATCTGCTGGTCCTGAAAACCCTCGCCGGCGCCCGCGCGCTGCACGGATATGGCATCGTACTGCACATTCAACGCGCCTCCGACGAGCTGCTGCGGGTGGAAGAGGGCTCGTTGTACCCCGCCCTTCACCGCATGGAACAGTCCGGCTGGATTGCCTCCGAATGGGCGCTCACCGAGACCAACCGCAAAGCAAAGTACTACAAGCTCACGGCCGCCGGGCGCCGCCAGCTTGCCCAGGCCGAAGAGAGTTTCGACCAGCTGGTAAAAGGCGTGCGGGCGGTGTTGCGCTACGCGTAATTTTTTCCGAGGTCTCAGAATCGAGACCTGGTGCACCCGGTTTTCAGAGGTAAGTCATGGCCCTGTTTCGCCGTGTAAGCAATCTATTCCGCCGCAATCGCATGGACGGCGACATCGCCGCCGAGCTGGAGGCGCACATCGCCATGCGTACCGACGACAACCTGGCGCGCGGACTGTCCGCGGAAGAGGCGCGGCGCGAGGCGCGGCTGCTGTTTGGAAATCCCACCGCGACCCGGGAACGCGTCACCGCCGCCGATACCAGCCTGGGCCTCGATAACGTTGTGCGCGACCTACGCTACGCCGCCCGCCAGTTGCGCCGCTCGCCGGGATTCGCCCTCACCGCGATCCTGACGCTGGCGGTGGGCATCGGCGCCAACGTGGTGGTCTTCGGCGTGCTCGATGCGCTCCTGTTGCAGCCCCTGCGCGTGGCCGGCGCCGAGCGCCTCTTCCAGATCGAGCAGAGCCAGGGGGGCAGCCTCTCGCAATCCTATCCCGACTTTCTTGATTACCGCGCGCGCAACTCCACCTTCAGCGACATGGCCGCGTTCCGGATCGGCAGCGTGGGGCTCAGCACCGGCGGATCGGCACAGCAATGCTGGATGTACGAGGCATCAAGCAGCTATTTCGACATGCTCGGAGTACAGCCGGCGCTGGGCCGCCTCTTCCATGAAAGCGATGACCACGGCGCCAACTCCGCGCCCTACATCGTCCTCAGCGACGGCTTCTGGCGCAGGCGGTTCAACGCCGATCCGCGCGTCATCGGCATGGCGGTCGACCTCAACAAGCACCCGTTCACCATCATCGGAGTGGCCCCCCGCAGCTTTAACGGAACCGAGCTCTTCCTCTGGCCAGACTTCTGGATGCCGATCATCAACCAGGAGCAGGTGGAAGGCTTCAGCTTCCTCACCAAGCGCTTCAATCATGGGACCAACGTCATCGGGGGTCTCAACCCCGGTGTGACGCCTCCGCAAGCCACCGACAACCTCATGTCGGTGGCGCACCAGATGACACGCGAACATCCCGCGGAAGATGATGGGCTGACCGCGCGGCTGGTCAAGCCGGGACTGATGGGCGACGTGCTGGGCGGTCCGGCCCGGCCCTTCCTCACCGCCATCATGATCATCGCCCTGCTGGTTCTAGTGGCCGCCTGCGTGAACCTGGCCGGCATCTTTGCGGCACGCGCCGCCGACCGCACCCGGGAGCTGGCCATCTGCATCTCCATCGGATCGACGCGCTGGCGCCTGCTGCGGCGCGTACTCACCGAAGCCGCGCTGATCTCGCTGGCCGGCGGAGTCGCCGGAACCTTGGTTGCCGCCGCGCTCTTTGGGGTGCTCACCCGCTGGCAGCCCATCTCCGCGTTTCCCATTCACGTCGCCGTCGTTCCCGACCTGCGCGTATACGCCATCGCCCTGGTGTTGACCGTGGCCGGCGGGCTCCTGCCGGGACTGCTGCCGGCGCGGCAGATCTGGCGAACCGACGCCATGCAGGCCATGCGCAGCGGAGCTGCCGCCACCGCCGTCCTCCGCCGCCTCACCCTGCGCGATGTGCTGCTCGGCGTGCAGATCGCGGTATGCGCCCTGCTGGTCACCGCCGCACTGGTTTCGGTGCGCGGCATGGCGCGCTCGCTGCATGCTTCCACCGGCTTTGTGCCCCAGGGCGCCATCGTCGCCGGTACCGACATGCATATGGGTGGGTACTCGGATAAATCCGCCCTTCCCCTGCAGCGCCGCATGATCGAGGAAGCTGCGCGGATCCCCGGCGTCACCGCTGTGGGTACCGTGGACGATGCGCCCCTGAGCACCGGAGGCAGCAGCTCGCCCGTATATCGCGAAGGCACAAAAGACCTGAAGGTTTCGAACAGCGTCATGACCCCGAAGTTCTATTCCATTTCGCCGGGGTATCTGGCGGCGGCCGAAACCAGGCTGCTCGCAGGCCGCGACCTTACCTGGGCCGACAGTCCGGACGCGCCCAAAGTCGCCCTCGTCAATCAGTACTTTGCGCATCGCATGTTCGGCGATGTCCCGGCCATCGGCCGCCACTATCTCTGGGGCGACGGAACGTCCATCGAGATCGTCGGCGTCGTCGAGGACGGTAAGTACGACGCCATTACCGAGGCGCCCCAGGCAGCGATGTTCTTCCCGCTGGCCCAGGAGAACGAAGCCGACACCACCCTGGTGGTCCGTTCCCTATTGCCGGCGGCCCAGGTCGCGCCCGCGCTGAACCGGGTTTTCCGGAGCGTCGATGCCAGCCTGCCGGTCACCATTCAATCCTGGCCGGATGCGCTCGCCCTGGTTCTCTTCCCGGCCCGCGTCGCCACCGCCGCGCTCAGCGTCATGGGATTGCTCGCCGGCCTGCTGGCCGTGACCGGCGTCTTCGGCATGGCGGCGTATTCCGTCTCCAAGCGGATGCGGGAGCTCGGCATCCGCATGGCCATGGGTGCTCAGCGTTCGGAGTTGGTCCGCTCTGCTCTGGGCAGGCCTGTGATTCTGCTCCTGGCGGGCTCGGGCCTGGGCCTGGCCGGCGGCGTGGTCGCCAGCCGCCTGCTCTCTTCCCTTGTCTACGACGCCACTCCGCGCGATCCGCTGGTGCTCGCCGGCGCCCTCCTGACCATGACGCTGATCGGCGTGCTGGCTACATGGATCCCCGCCGCCCGCGCCGCGCGCGTAAACCCGGCGCAGCTGCTGCGGGAAGAGTGAGACAGGGATCAGGGGATCAGGGAACAGAGACAGCACCACGCCGTCGGCAACCGTTCCATGCAGCGACAATTGCCTTGGTTCCGCGTCCAAAGACTATCCGGATGCTGCACTCGAAGGGTAAAGTCGCATTTCGTCGGGAACTGACCCCTGACCCCTGATCCCTGGCGGGCGTTAGCCCGCCCCGGGCCCCGCCGGATACAATAGCCATACGCTGATAATCTGGCGATTCGCAATTCTCTTTTCGGAATTTGGAGCTTGGCGCACGTGAGAGGTTTGAGCTGCCGCGGTGTGCGGCTGGAGTTGGTTGCAGCACTGGGCGCGGCGCTCGCCGGGCCGGCATGGGCGGCAGGCCCGCAGGCTGTCATCGAAAGCACGGCAACCACGTTATCGGCTGAGACGCGCATCCAGAACGGCCGCACGCTGGCCAGCTTTGCGGTCGTCGTCAAGGGCCGCGACGGAGCCCCCGCCTCGGGTACGGTCGTGATCGCGGAGGAAGGCCGCCATCTTGGCGGAGCGGCGCTCAGCGGCGAAGGCCAGGCGCGGCTGGAATTCACGCTCCCCGCCGGAGATCACAGCCTGACGGCCATCTATAGCGGCGATGCCACTCACGAGGGCTCCGTCTCGGCTGCGGCCGGCGTCCGGGCACAGGCCACTTCCTCCACTCCCGATTTTCAGCTTTCCGTCGCTCCGGCTTCAGCTTCGCTCACCGCCGGCCAATCGGGCGATGCCGTCGTCTCGCTCACGCCCGTCAACGCCGCCTCGCTGTCAGGGCCCATGTTTGTCACGCTCGCCTGCTCGGGTTTTCCTGATCAATCCTCCTGCAACTTTACTCCGGAGAACGTGGAGATCCTGCCCAACACGACCGCCGCGGTCACCAGTTCCATGATCCTGACCACGCAGAGTCGCAACCGTACCGCCGGGCTTCGCCGGCCGGATCACAACTCCGTTGCCTGGGCAGTGCTGCTTCCCGGCGCCCTGGTCTTGGGCGGACTGGCCTTTTCCGCGCGCCGCAGGCGCTGGTTGAGCCGGCTTTCTTTATTGGCGTTGGTCGGCCTGGTCACCGTACTCGGCGCTGCCGCCTGCGCGCCGCGCTACAACTACTACAACCACGGGCCGCCCTATAACCTGCCCACGCCCGCCGGTTCCTACACGCTCCAGATCACCGCTCAGTCGAGCAATGGCATCACCGCCACCACGCATAGCACTACCTTCGGTCTGACCGTGAAGTAAGCCGGAAACGGACCAACAAAACGAGGCCACGACCGCCGGTCGTGGCCTCGTTTCATTGGGGCGGAACAGGGTAATTCTGGTTTTCTATTCCCTGTTCCCTGCTCCGTGTTCCCTGCCTTTCTCAGAACGTGCGCGACAGCCCCGCGATGATGGTGTAATCGGCGAATGCCGCATCGCCGTGGGCGTGGTTCTCGATGTCGGTCACGCTGATCTTGCGGTTGCGTTCCATGGCCCAGGGGCCGCTCACGTTCAGCATGTAGCGCCCGTGCACATACATCATTCCGGGTTCGATCGAGATCACGTATCCGGGCCGGCGGAAACCATTACTGGAGCCGAAAGCGTCACGGACCGGCACGCCTTCCATCCGTCCGCCCACGCTCAGCGACAGGCCCCGAAGCACCTTGAAGTTCGGCGCCGGATGCGAGAAGCCGCCGCGCCACAAGTACTGATCGGTCGCCGAGACGACGTTTTCACCCGGAGCCGAGCGGAATGTCTGCACCCCCGTCGTGTCCTGCGGGCTGAACAGCCAGGAGCCGGTGAAATACCCGGTGGTGTGCAGCCAGAATTCGCGATAGGCCTCGGTGGCCAGCGAGAATCCCCAGGTTCCATCGCCGGGCTGGATCGACTCGTCAAACGGCTCCGTCTGGGCCACGCCGTTCTTTACTGTGGTTCCCTTGGCGTCGTTGATGCCCGTGGGCAGCTTCAGCTGCGCCGAGAAGTTGATGTTCCCGTGGCTCTCCGTCGGCGGCCGCCACACCCACGACTGCACGCCCATGGTCACGTCGCCGATGCCGCCCGAGCGATAGAAATTTGTCGGGCTGGCCTGGCCATGGCGGGTGGCTTCCATGCCCGGCACGGTGGCGACAAAGCTCAGGCGCGGGGTCACCTGGTAATTCACATCCAGCTCAAAAAGATCAACGTGGTTTACCACCGCGTTGTGATTGATCTGCCGCTGTACTTGGTAAACGGTGCCGACGTAGTGCTTGTAGGAGTTGTATACGCGATAGCCCGTGGTCAGCGTCAGGTTGTGCACCCATTCTCCATGGGCAAAGCTGTGCCAACCGAATTCCGAGGAGGGGTTGAGGCCCGAGATGATGGGCTGCGGAGAGTGGGCGGCGACGCATCCCTGGCCGTGCGCCACGGCGGGATGCGAAACGAAAAGGCAGGCAAGCACGGCGCCGGCAAGGACCGAACCGGCCTTTGGGGAGCTTGTCATATTGTTCTCCAGTGAGGAAGTGACTGGCCTGAAATGGCTCGAGGCGCGTGCAGGGCCCGGAGCAGGAATAAAAACTGCTGGCCGAAAGTTAGCAGTTAAGGGGAGCCCCGTCTTGATGCGCGAGATGGAGAGGGGCCTCGACCTTTCGATGGAGGATCAACAGACCCGCGAACTGTATTTTCAGGAAAGTATGTACAAAGCCCGGGCCACGGCGCTTCTCTCTTTCTCGATGCTGTGCATCTTCTCGCAGGGCGCCGCCAGGCGCGCCCCTGACCCGGCCTTCAAAGCGCTGAACGGCCAGGCGCGCAGGCTCTCGGCATTACGCGGGCAGGTGGTAGTGGTGAACTTCTGGGCCACATGGTGCGGTCCGTGCCAGGAGGAGCTGCCCCGGCTCTCGAAAATCGCCGAAAGCTATTCCGGCAAGCCGGTGCGATTTGTCCTGATCTCCATCGACGAGCCGAAGAACCGGCCGAAAATTCCCGCGGTACTCGAGCGCCTCCACGTCGGCCTGGAAAGCTGGGACGACGCCGATACCGACACCATGGACCGCTTCGGCCTGGGCAATATCGTTCCCGGCACCGCGATTCTCGACGAAAAGGGCGAAGTCGTGGCCCGCATCATGGGCGAAGCGCGCGAAGAGGACGTGCGCAAAGCGGTGGACTGGCTGCTGGACGGCAACTCCGGCCCTGCTCCGCCCGCGCTCACTAAACGGTATTGACGTTCCCCTTTCCTGTCATCCACCCCCGGCGCCGTGATCCACCCCCGGCACTGTCATCCTGAGTCCGCCGCGGCGGACGAAGGATCCGCGGTTGCATTTTCATTGTTTCGGGTGCCGGAAACGCTCCATGCCCGACAGCCCTGGGAATTGGCGCTGCGCAAGCCATGGAATGATGAACCACGCGCCCAAGCGTCCAGGCCCTCCCGGAGGCAATGGATGAAACGGCGGAGCTGTACGGGGAAGTTCCCGGAGGGAACGCAAGATGTTAGCCCAGGGTCAGCGCAGCGAAACCCTGGGGTAGCGCCCGCGATGAATGCCAGTCCCGTAGGGACGTAAGAAACGGGCCCATTTACATGTTTTTCAAGGTGCCGGACCGCGGCATCTCCGACTGCGGTTGTCGCGTTAGTGCCTGCAGCGGCCTCGCGCGTGATACAACGTTGACGTGCGCCGCGAGCCTGACGAAGGTTTCAATCCATGCTGAGAAAAATCGCTATTTCTCTTTGTGCCGGACTGGCATCGCTGGCCTGCGCACAGACAGCGGATCAGGCGTGGCTCAAGTATCCCCTCGTTGGGCCACCGACTGTGCCGCGGCACATTCAGCGGCTGGGAAACGGTCCACTCGAGCGTGCTGCGGCTGGAGAACTGGGGCGCGGGCTTTCTGAAATCGGAAGGATCTGGTCGAACATTCCGGAGAGCGTACTTGACGGACATACGGTCGTCGGCACAATTCGCGAGCTGCGCTCGTCATTCCCTGAAATCGTAATTCCGAGAGATATTGGTCCGGATGGTTATTGGCTCCATTGGGGGCATCGGCAGAACCATGTCTTTGTCGTGATCGCTGGCGGCGACGAGCGCGGGATCCTGTACGGGGTCTTTGAGGTGTTACGGCGCCTCTCGATGAAGGAGGACGTAACTCATATCGAGGAGCGCGCCAACCCCGCGATGCCGATCCGCTGGACCAACGAATGGGACAACGCCGACGGCACCATCGAACGCGGGTATGCCGGCCGCAGCATCTTTTTCGAAGGCGGCAAAGTGCGCGACGACCTTGCGCCGGTCAGCGAATACGCACGCCTGCTGGCTTCGGTCGGCATCAACGGCTGCAACGTGAACAACGTGAATAACGCAGCTCCGTTTCTCCAGCCGGAAATGCTCAAAGGCCTGGCGCGCATCGCCGAGGCCATGCGCCCCTGGGGCGTGCGCCTGGCGATGAGCGTCGACATCGCGAGCCCGCAGAAGATCGGCGGCCTCGCGACCTACGACCCGCTCGATCCCGCCGTGAAAGCGTGGTGGGCCGCGAAGGTCGACGAGATCTACAAGCTCATTCCCGACCTCGCCGGATTCACCGTGAAGGCCGACTCTGAAGGCCAGCCCGGCCCGGCCAGTTACGGACGCACGCCCGCCGATGCGGCCAACCTGCTGGCGAATGCGCTTCAGCCCCACGGCGGCGTGGTGCTCTACCGCGCCTTCGTCTACAACCACCATCTCGACTGGAACGATCCCAAGGCCGACCGCGCGCGCGCGGCGTACGACATCTTTCATCCACTCGACGGCAGATTCGCGCCTAACGTGATCGTGCAGATCAAGTACGGGCCCATCGACTTCCAGGTGCGCGAGCCGGTGTCGCCATTATTCGCCGGCCTGGAGAAAACCAACGCTGCCATGGAAGTGCAGATCACGCAGGAATACCTAGGCCAGCAGCGGCACCTTGTCTACATCGCGCCGATGTGGAAAGAGGTGCTCGACTTCGATCTGCGAGCCGGCAACCGTTCCACGCCCGTGAAAGAAATCCTCTCGGGCAAAAGCTTCCACCGGCCCATTGGAGGAATGGTCGGGGTATCCTGCGTCGGCCGCGACGGATGGCTGGGTTCGACGCTGGCGATGGCCAACCTGTATGCCTTCGGCCGCCTCGCGTGGGACCCGAATCTGACGCCGGAGCAGATTGCCGGCGAATGGATCCGCCAGACCATCGGTACCGACCCGGAGGTCGTCGCGACGGTCGAGAAAATGCTGATGCAGAGCTGGCCCGCGTATGAACACTACACCGGCCCGCTCGGCCTGCAGACCCTCACCGACATTACCGGCAGCCACTACGGACCCAACATTGAGGCCAGCGAAAACAACGGCTGGGGCCAGTGGCATCGCGCCGATCATGAGGGCGTGGGGATGGATCGCAGCGTCGCCGCCGGCACTGGCTTTGCGGGCCAGTACCCGTCGGAGGTGGCGAAGGTGTATGAGAAGGCCGCCTCCACGCCCGACGACCTCCTGCTGTTCTTCCATCACCTGCCGTATACCTACAAGCTGCACGACGGCAAGACGGTGATTCAGTACATCTACGACAGCCACTACCAGGGCGCGCAAGAGGCAGCGGATCTGGGCAGGGACTGGTCCACACTGAAAGGCCGCGTCGATCCGAAGCTGTACGACGATGTGCGCGCGCGGCTCGAGTATCAGGCCGGTCACGCGATCGTGTGGCGCGACGCGATCGTGCAGTATTTCTTAAAGCTCAGCGGCATTCCCGACGAACACGGGCGCGCCGGAGACTTCCCCGGCCGCCTTGAAGCCGAAGATGCGCGCCTGAGCGGGTACAAGGTCATCGACGTACAGCCCTGGGAAGACGCCTCGCGCGGCAAAGCGGTGTCGTGTCGAAGCACGCTGTCAGAGGATGCGCCAGGCGCCCATGCCTTGAAAGGGCACGGCTTCAGCCGTGCCGCACTGCCCCTGAATACAACCTGGGCTTTAGCCCCTGAGGGACCACCCGTCTGTTCGGCAGAGTGGACATACTCCGGCCAGCCCGGCACATTCAATCTCGCGGTGCAGTATTTCGACCTGCAGGGCGGCGCGGCAAAGTTCTCTCTCCTCGTCAGTGGCAAGAGCGTGGCGACATGGACCGCGGACGCCAACCTTCCCTCGCGACGGCCAAACGGCGACAACTCCACCCGCTACACGGCGCGCGGCGTGACCCTCAAGCCGGGCGATGTGATCCGCGTCGAAGGAACGCCGGACGGAAACGATCCTTCGGCCCTGGATTACATCGAGGCAGACCCGGCAACGCGGGATGAATAAAACCCGGGTCTCAAAAGCGAGACCCGGCGTTATGATTCGAGCGTGCCGGCTTTCAGTAGGAATCGCCGATCCTGTTGTATCGCTGCATTCGCGCTTCTCACTCTGTCCACCATGCGCAGCGCCGCGCAATCGTCAGAAGAAGCCCTCTACGCCGCCCTCACGGCCGACTTCGCAAAGCTCGCTCCGCAGACCATCCATCCCGCGGAAGGCGCGATCAAGTACCCCTATTTGATTCCGGCCGGCTTTTACCCCCAGATGTGGGACTGGGACGGATTCTTCATCGGCCTGCATTGGGCCAACCAGGACCCGGCCGATGCGAAGTATCTGCGCGACTGGGTGATCAGTTTTGCCTCGGCGGCCGATGCCGACGGATACGTCGCGGGGTGCATCACGCCCGAGGGTCCGCGAACCGCGTTCGGCAAATTTGCTATGAAACCATTCCTCGCCCAGGGCGCATTTCTCGCCGGAAATCGCCACGGGGACTGGGAGTGGATGCGGCCCGTCTGGCCGGCCATGCAGCGCATTCTCGAGTACCGCAAAAAAACGCAATTCGATTCCAAATGGGGCCTGTGGTTCTGGGATAACGCCATGCAGTCGGGCGCCGACAACAATCCCGCCTTGACCACCGAACCCAACGACCGCAGCGCCATTCTCGCCGTGGACGCATCGGTGTGGGCCATGCGCGAATATCTTGCCATGTCCGAGCTCGCCGAACGGATGGGCGACAACGCCGCCGCCGCACGCTATCGAAAGGAAGCCGAAGCCACCCGCAAGGCCATCCAGGAAAAGCTGTGGTCGGCCGACGACGGCATCTTCCTCAACCGCCGCCGCGACACCGGCGCGTGGATCCACGTCATCAGCTGGACCAGTTTCCTGCCCCTGATCGACGGGCTCATGGACGTCGAGCCCGCCATGCGCATGATCCGGCGGCACCTTCTCAATCCCGCCGAGTTGCGCTCCGAGTATGGCTTTCGCAGCCTGGCCAAAAGCGATCCCGCCTACAACAACGACGCCATCATCAATCCCTATTCCAACTGGCGCGGCCCCATCTGGATCAATGCCAATTTCCTTGACTGGCTGATCCTGCGGCGATACGGTTTCCCGAAGGACGCACACTGGCTCGCCCTGACACTGGCTGGCGAATTGCATCGCGACATCGTGAAGTGGGGCTCGATGCACGAGGACTACAGCGCCGAAACCGGAGACGGCCTTGCTCCTACGCCAGAGCAAAGCCCGGCCGGGAAGTTCGCCGGCTTCGTGGGCTGGAACCTGCTCGCACTCGACATGCTCCAGTGCGAGACCGGGCACGGCCACTGCATGAACATGACCGTGGGCTGGTAGCAGGATCGGGAAGCTCCGTACCCCATCCTCGCGACTTTTGCTGTCGCGAGAGTGGATGACCGCGAAGCTCATTCACTACCCTGGGTGGGGGCTTACTCGAGATCATTGCCCTGCGACCACCGCCTTGATCGAGGCCGCCAGATCGTCGGGATGGAACCCGAACGGTCCCGGCTTGCTCTTATAGACCACCCGGCCCCCCGGCGCGATCAGGTACAGCCGATCCGGCCATGCGGTGTAGGCGCTCTCCGCGCGGTTATCGAAGTCATCAATCAGCGCCGGAAACTTGATGCCCAGCTTGCGCACGCAGGCCCCGGCCACTGACTCACGTTCCCCCTCGTCGCGCGGGCTGCGGAACAACACGTTGTCGCGCACGTTCGACTGCATCTGCCACACGTCGGTGGGATGCGCTTCGAGAATATACAGGGCGTAAAAGCCCACCTTGTCCTTGTATTGCTCGGCCAGCTTGTTCAGGGCGGGAACCTCCCGCCGAAATGGCGGTCAGGTATAGCTCCCGAAGACCAGGACGACCGGCTTGTCCGCCCAAAGCGATCCGAGATCAACCGGAGCCTTGTCATCCAGCCTTTTCACCGCGAAGCTCGGCGCGGCGTCGCCGGGCTCGACATGGCCGTGGCGCGCCCGCGACCACAGCGTCTCGAACGGGATCACGAAATAGGCGGGCATGGGCATCCGCGCCATCACGTGGCCGAAAACCTCGGGCGACTGGTGCATCGCCCAGTTGATGTAGCTGAGGAAGAAGAGCCATGCGGCGATAAGGACGGCCCCGACTGGCAGCAGCCACCGGCGCAGTCTCCTCTTCTTCTTCGGGGCAGGAACCACGGGGGTCGGGTCGCTCATTACTTCGTCAATCCATTCATCTCGAGATAGCCCTGGGGGGCGATTCCGAAAGCGTCCGCGACGCGGTTGAAGAAGGCAAACATGGCGATGATGTAAACCGCCTCGGCAATCTGCGGCTCGGTCCACCCATGGTCGCGCAATTTTTGCACGTCTTCCTCCGTGGTCCGATAGGCCGCCTCGGTCACCTTGCTCGCGTACTCCAGCAGCGCATGTTCGGCGGCCGTCAGTCCGCACTGGTCCAGGTTCCCCTGGGCGATCGCCTGCACCGTTTGTTCTTCGGCTCCCTGAACACGCAGGAAGTAGGCATGCGAGTCCAGTCAATACGGACAGCGGTTCAGATACGACACCCAGCTGGCGATGGCTTCCTTGGTCTTGCGATTCAGGTGGCCTTCGGAGAAGTGCACCGTATCGCTGAAGCGCATCACTTCCCGCAGAAAATCCGGCCGATGGCTGAAGCACTTGAGGATGCCGGGCATCGTCTGGCGGCCCGATTTGGCGCGCCATTCGTCGTAGACCTTGGCGACCTCGCCGGCGGCGTCCTGGTCCTCGATGAGCTTGATCTTGGTTTTGTTTTCGGCCATGTTTCGGGAAGCCAACACCGCGAGGTATCGGCACTATACCATGACCGCCATCCCGCACAAAATCGACCAAAAGGTGGGGATCGGACCAGTAGCCTGTCGCACAGAGTTCGTTACCACCGCTGCTCCCCTCTTGAAAGGGCACGACTTTAGCCGCGCCGAAAATCATCCAAACGGAGCCCGGCTTTAGCCGCTGAGGGAAGGCTTGAAGCGTTCCAATCTCACGGTCCTCATCGAGACAGGCCGCTAGAGGACGAGGCGCTTGTCGCCCTGCTTGCGCGTGATGCGCGCGCGATCGAGGTATTCGAGCAGGGGGATAGCATATTTCCGCGAAAGCCCGGTGAGTTGTTTGAATCCCGCCACATCCATGACTGTGCCGCGGAGCGCAGCCAACTGCCCGGCCAGCTTGTCGAGCGCGCCGGAATGCATGAACAGATCGTCGCTGCCCATCCGTATGATGGTCCTCTGCCGCTGCAGAAGCGTGATGAGCCGGCGCATCTCCGCTTCGCCCAGCCTCAATCGCTCTGCCAACTCCGACACCGATGGCGCGCCCAGCCCGGCGGTTTCATAAGCCATTGAGATGGCCTTCAGATGTTCGGATTCACCCGAGCTTGCGGCCGGGATCCCCGCGAGCGAGATGTGTTCGCCCTGCATCTCGATCTTTCCCCCGCGCGCCAGGCCGGCAATCACGAAATCAAACACCCCAGGGCTGAGCGCGCTTTACCAA